>NZ_QHJI01000040.1:0-824 GCF_003947535.1 Amycolatopsis sp. WAC 04169
TCCACGTCCTCCTGCATCATCCGGTACTCGCCCGGCCCGAGATCGGCGGGCGGCACGAAGGCCGCGACCTCGCGGGCCTTGGTGTAGTTGAACCCGACGTCCGTCACCAGGTCCCGGATCACCGGGAAGGCCCGCAGCGGCGTGACCGTGATCGTCTCCTCCCGGGAGAACACCGACATGCGGGTCATGCACAGCAGCCGCGGCCGCCCGTTGACCTCCGCCGAGCACGAACCGCACTTGCCGGCCTTGCAGTTCCAGCGCACCGCGAGGTCGGGGGCCTGGGTGGCCTGGAGGCGGTGGACGATGTCGAGGACCACCTCGCCGTCGTGCACCTCGACCGTGAAGTCGTGCAGGCCGCCGCCAGCCACGTCACCGCGCCACACCTTGAACCGGCCCTCGTCGCCGCTCATTCGGACAGGCCCTCCAGCTCCTCGTCGGCGAGGTACTTCACCAGCTCCTCCTTCTCGAAGCGGGCGAGCAGGTCGGGCCGGATCGGCTCGGTGGTCTGCCGCTCCAGGGCGATCCGGCCGCGCTCGGGGTCCGCCGCGGCGGGGTCGTCCGCCGGGCCGGCCAGGGAACAGACCAGGTTGACCGGGCGCCAGCGCCGGTCCATCGACGGGTGGTCCTCGCGGGTGTGCCCGCCGCGCGACTCGGTGCGCTACAGCGCGGCCCGTGCCACGCACTCGCTGACCAGCAGCATGTTGCGCAGGTCCAGGGCGAGGTGCCAGCCCGGGTTGAACTGCCGGTGCCCCTCCACCCCGGCCCGGCGGGCCCGCACCCGCAGCTCCGCCAGCTTCTCCAGGGCCTGCTTCATCTCCGCCTCG
>NZ_QHJI01000041.1:0-818 GCF_003947535.1 Amycolatopsis sp. WAC 04169
AGCGCGGTGGCGCAGTTCAGCAGCCAGTCGTGCCGCGCCCGGGCGTGCCCCTTCTCGTGGGCGAGCACCGCGTCGAGCTGGCGGCCCTCGAGGCGGCGCAGCGCGGCGGTGGTGACCACCAGTTGCGGGGGAGTGCCGGGCAGCCACCAGGCGTCCGGCCGCTCGCCCTCCAGGACGACGAGCCGGTCCGGGCCGGGCTCCTCGCCGGGGAGCAGCGGAGCGCGGTGCCTCAGTTCGGCCCGGCGCAGCTGGCGCCGGGAGCGCGCCCGCACGACCTCCCGGGCCAGCATCGCGACGCTCCACAGCCCACCGCAGGCCAGCGTGACCGCCGTCGTGTCCGCCCAGAGCCCGGACGTGCCCAGCGCGTAGGCCTCGACCACCGGACCGGGCGCCGTCGAGAAGACCGGCCCGCCCACCGCGTGCCAGGCCGCCGCCGCGCTGAACGTCATCGACAGCGCGCAGCACACGATCACCGCCGCCACCACGCACTGCCACACCCACAGCGCGACCACCGGTTCGCGATCCGGCCAGTCGGCCCGGGCGAGCAGCCTGGGGGCGAGCACGGCGGTCAGCGCGCCGAGCAGCAGCAGTGCCGCGGGGAGAATCATGGGGGCAGCCTATGAGGGCGGCGCCGTCGGCAGTACGGCCCGAGGCGCAAAGTGACGCAGACAACGATTGCGCACGGCGCCCTGCGGGCAACCCGGGCCCCCCGGGGGGCCGGACGCCCGGTGCCGGAACCGGCTCCCGGCGTCACAGGGGCAGCAGCATGGCCAGCATCCCCATCGCCATGGAGAGGCGGCAGGCCCGCGCCACCTCCT
>NZ_QHJI01000042.1:0-808 GCF_003947535.1 Amycolatopsis sp. WAC 04169
GGACCTATCTGGAGACAGGCTCGGAACACATTCACGAAGACTGCTAGCCAACGTCGGCGTCTTGAGGACGGTTGCGACCGGCACCGGCGCCGGGATCGGCGTCGCGACCGGCATGTTCCTCGCCGGCATCGGGTCGGACACCGCGGGCAGCATCCGGGTGCCCGCGGCGTTCTGCGGCGTCACCGGTCTCATGCCCGGCTACGGCCGGGTGCCGAGAACCGGCTGCGTTCCGCTGGGCTACAGCCTCGACCGGATCGGCCCGCTGGCCCGGTCCGCCCGGGACTCCGCGGCGGTGCTGGAGGTCCTCGCCGGACCGGATCCGGCCGACCCCGATTCCGCGGCGAGGCCGATGCCCCGTCCAGAATTCCGCGGCGACCTCACCGGCCTGCGAGTCGGGGTCGTCCGCGACCGCCACTTCCCTCCCGGCCGCGATCCCGCGCTGGACGGTGTCTTCGCCGAGGCGCTCGCGGTCCTCGCCGGGCTCGGCGCGCGGCTGAGCTCGATCACGCTGCCGTACCAGACGGAACTGGTGACCGCCGTCCTGGTGACCGTCGCCAGCGAAGCGCTCGCCCACCACCGCGCGGACCTCTGCCACCGATGGCTCGACTTCGGCCGGGGTACCCGCGGGCTCCTGGCCACCGGCGCGCTGGTCACCGGCGCCGACTACGTCCAGGCCCAGCGCGTGCGACAGGTCGCGCAGCGGGCGGTCGGCGCACTGTTCACCGAGGTGGATCTCGTCGTCTGCCCGACGGCGTCCGTCGGCGCGCCCCCGTTCGCGTCGCTGCTCTCCCCCGCCGGGCTACCCGAG
>NZ_QHJI01000043.1:0-803 GCF_003947535.1 Amycolatopsis sp. WAC 04169
TCCCCGCCGTGAGCGGCCCCGACCGCGCCGCCAACGCCATCGGGCAGGGCCAGGTCCAGATGAACCCGCTGAACATGGCCTCGGTCACCGCGACCGCCGTCACCGGCGCGTTCCGCCAGCCCCACCTGGTCCCGTTCGACCTCGACGACCGCAAGCCGGCCACCGCCAAGGGACTGCCGCAGAGCACCGTCGCCCAGCTCAAGCAGATGATGCGGCTCACCGCCACCCAGGGCACCGCCGTCGAGGCCATGTCCGGGCTGGGCGGCGACATCGGCGCCAAGACCGGGTCGGCCGAGGTCGACGGGCAGGCGGTCTCCAACAGCTGGTTCACCGGCTTCCGCAACGACGTCGCGGCGGCGGCGATGACCGAGGAGGGCGGCCACGGCGGCGACGCGGCCGGACCGATCGTCGCGGACGTGCTACGAGTCGGCGGCTGACGCAGACCGGTGGCCATGGATGGCCGTACTGTGGTCGCCGTTGCCGGAACCGGCACCGAAGCCCCGCGCGTCCCCGTAGACACGTGGGCACCGCATCGAAGGCACCGAGGAACGGACACCGTGGGCAGCAGAAGGGGCGCCGCCGAGCGGCGCAGGACGAAACCCGCCGTGATCGGCAGCGTCGCCGCGGTGGTCGTGGCCGGAGCCGGCTTCGGTGCCTACGCGATGTACGGCGGCGGGGCGGGCGACGACGACGGCGCGCGCACCAGGTCCGCGGCGGCCGCGGAGAAGGTGAAGTCCGGTCCGTTGACGGCGGCCGAGGTCACCTCGACGGCCCAGCGGTTCCTCACCGCCTGGCAGCAGGGC
>NZ_QHJI01000044.1:0-796 GCF_003947535.1 Amycolatopsis sp. WAC 04169
TGGTGAGGCGGTCGCGGAGGTCGAAGGCGGTTTTGCGGATGCTTCCGGCGGCGGAGTGGAAGATTCCGGCGAAGGCGCCGCCGAGTGCGCCTCCGACGAGGGAGGAGGTGAGGGATTTGGTGTCCCAGCCTTGGCGGTCGCCGTCGGCGATTTGGCGGGCTTGGACGCCGAAGTCGGTGCCGCCCATGAGTGCGGCGCCGAAGGCGGCGAAGCCGCCGGTTTTGATGGCGAGGTCTTTCGCGAACTTGAGCAACGCGGTTTTGGTGGCTTGGGAGAGGCCACCGCTGAGGGAGAGCTGTCCCATGCGGGTAATGAGGGCGCGCCAGATCGCGGTCAGCGCGACCCTGGCGGCGGCGATCACCACTCCGGTGAACAGGGCGCCGATGAGGGTGGCCATCAGGTGGATGATGGAGGCGAGGGTGAAGGCGGCGAAGACGACGAACATGACTTTGGTTTTGTAGACGTCGGCTGCGGCGTTCTGCGCCATTTTCGCGAGTTCACCGGCGGCCTCACCGAGCCCGGCGACACCGTCGGGGATCGTCGCACTCAGGAAATGGGCGAAGAACTCCCCGGTCTCACCCTCCAAGACCTGCGGGACCGCCACCCCGGCGGCCCGGGTGGCGGCCTCGAACACACCGGCGGCGTCCTCGAACGCCTCCCACGCCTTCCACAACGCGACCAGACCTTGATCGTCACTCTCCGGCCACGACAAGCCCAGAGTGAACTCCAGGAACTTCCGCACATCCGGCGGAATGTGCACACCCCCGTTGCTCAAGTGCGACACCTCCTCCGAACA
>NZ_QHJI01000045.1:0-793 GCF_003947535.1 Amycolatopsis sp. WAC 04169
GTTGGTGCGGGCCTGTGCGATCTGGATGAGCATGCCGCGGCTGACTCCGGCCCGCACCGCCAGCGCCTCCAGCGTGAAGCCGCGCTCGGTGCGCCGGCGCTTGACGTTGCGCGCGAGGGACTGGGTCAGCAGGTCGAGGTCCGCCACGTTCCGTCCAGGGACTTGTGCATCGCTGTGCAGGACAGGGTGCGCAGGAGTGAACCGTGGTCCGCCGCACCCGAAGGTCCACCGAACTGTACTGCGAGGCGCCCGCTCAGCTCTCCGCGGCCGGTTCGGCGAGCCTGCCCGCCGCGTCCTGCGGGTCGCCGGTCTCGGCCAGCCGGGCCACCGCCTCGTCGTCCAGCCGGGACAGCTCCCGCAGTTGCCCCGGCGTGACCCCGTCGGGGATCGGCACCGGAGGCGGGGTCCTGAGCGGGGGCTGCCAGCCCTCGGCGGGGGTCCAGCGCCGTACGACGCGGGCGGGGGCGCCCGCCACCACGGCGTGGTCGGGCACCGTGCCCCGGACCACGGCGCCGGCGGCCACGACCACGTTCCGCCCGATCCGCGCGCCCGGCAGGATCACCGCGCCGGTGCCGACCCAGCAGCCGGGGCCGATCTCCACCGGGTGCATCCGCGGCCACTGCTTGCCGATGGGCTGGTGCGGGTCGTCGTAGGAGTGGTTGGTGGAGGTGACGTAGACGTACGGGCCGAAGTAGCAGTCGCTGCCGATGGTGACGGTGGTGTCCGCGATGACGTGGCTGCCGCGGCCGAGGACGACCCCGTCGCCGATGCGCAGGATCGGCTCCGGGCCGAG
>NZ_QHJI01000046.1:0-766 GCF_003947535.1 Amycolatopsis sp. WAC 04169
CGCACCTCTCCAAGGGAGCCCCTCGTGACCCAGCGCAGCCTCGTCCTCCTCAAGCCCGACGCCGTCCGTCGTGGCCTGACCGGCGAGATCATCAGCCGTATCGCGCGCAAGGCCGGCTGGCAGATCACCGCGCTGGAACTGCGGACCCTGGACGCCGAGACGCTGGAGCAGCACTACGGCGAGCACAAGGGCAAGCCCTTCTACGAGCCCCTGGTCGAGTTCATGGCGTCCGGTCCGGTCGTCGCGATGGTCGTCGAGGGCGAGCGGGTCATCGAGGGCGTGCGCGCGCTGGCCGGTCCGACCGACCCGATCGCCGCCGCGCCCGGCTCCATCCGGGGCGACTTCGGCGTGATCGTCCGCGAGAACCTGATCCACGCCTCGGACTCCGAGGAGTCCGCCGAGCGCGAGCTGAAGATCTTCTTCCCGGGCCGGGTCTGATCCGCCTTCGGGACACGCCGGAGAGGCCTTTTTTCTGACACCACGTCAGCCGAATGGACCGGAGAGAGCCGGGGCGGTCGCGCGAAAGCGACCGCCCTGTGGCATATGCGCGCCTGTTCGGGGGAACGGATCCCACCGTTGGCCCGTCTCCACGAGCGAGGCGGTGCGCCATCTGCTGACAATGGCGAAGACCCTCGCGCAGTGTTCGCGAAAGCGCGTCTACGATGGAAGCCTCCACGCGTCACTGCACCCACTTCGCCGACCTGAAAAGCCCTCAAAAGCTCCTGGGAAGGCCAGTCGAATCCTGATGGGGAACTCAATGTCGTTC
>NZ_QHJI01000047.1:0-757 GCF_003947535.1 Amycolatopsis sp. WAC 04169
ACGATGAGAAACCCAACAATCCCACCGGGTGTGACGGTGGAGAACCTGAGCGGCAGTGACCTGCGGCATGCCCGCAGGGTGATGTAACCCGCTGACAACGGGGATTGAGGCGAGATCACTAAGCCGAGATGATCCTCAAGGTTAAGTACTGAAAGGTTGAAGAACATGAACCCGTTAATCCGCCTCTGTGGGTTGAAAACGTCACCACGGCCTACGTGATCTGACAGGCCGTGCAGGAGGAACTGGCAGTGATACGTAAGCACTGCCGGTCGAAGGTGTTTTGACATGTATGCGAAACACCGGGGCAGCAGCGTCTATCACGCTTGCGTTGCTGACTTCTGCCAACTTGCGGCAAGCAAGGATAAAGAGTGCGACGGGCAGCCTCCTCAGTATGCCTGAGTCCAGGCAGGTAAACCGGGGAAGGTCAGCGACGGATGTTAAGGGGGCATGGCTCCGATGACGCGCTGGCTGGCGGAGCTTCCGTAGTAGTCCGCGATGGGGAAAGCCCATTACATGGCGAAGGGAAGCAGTTTGAATGTGTTTGCGACGTGAATTAACTGACCTAACGAGGTGAAGACCGTTGATAATCAGCGAAATGCAACGCAAGCTTGCCACATGGGCAGCCACCGATCCGTCCCTACGGATTCAACGGCTGCTGCGTCTGATAACACAACCAGAATGGCTGGCTGAAGCGGCGCGGATCACGCTTTCATCAAAGGGGGCCCATACCCCCGGCGTTGATGGCGTGAACAAAACA
>NZ_QHJI01000048.1:0-757 GCF_003947535.1 Amycolatopsis sp. WAC 04169
CGACCCGCGGTCCGGCCGCGGGCACGACCACCGACGTGCGGCCGGGGCCGCGGTACGCGTGGTGCCGCCGCGGCCGGCACCGCAGGCCCCGCCCCCGCAAGGTGCTGCTGGTCGTCGGCGGCCTCGCGCTGGCGGCCGGCGCCCTGAGTCTCGTACGGCTGCTGCCCGAGCCGCCCGGTGACGCGGGCGACGGCGTCCGCGCCGGGGCGGCGCCGCGCGTGGAGGGCGGAGGCGGGGACACGGCCGCCGATGTCCGGGCGACGCCGTCCGGCGCCGCGGACGCGGGAGGCGGGGTTCCCGGGCCGGTCCCTTCCGCGACGTCCGTCATGGGCGGCCTCAGCGGCTCCCCGGGGCCGGGCCTCATACCCGGCATACCCGGCCTCGTGCCGGACCCGTCCGCGAGCGGCACCCCGGCCGCCGGCACCCCGGAGGGCCCGGACACCCCCGAGAACGGGAAGCCCGGAGAACGGCACGAGCGCGAAGAGGATCACGAGCGGGGAAGGAAGGGGACCGGCCTCGCGCCCCCGCCCCGGACACCGCCCGGCCGCAGCACTCCGACCGGCCCGCGCCCCACCCCGCGCCGACCACACCGACGCCACCGCCCCCCAGCACGCCGCCGGCGCCGGAGCCCGCCGACCCGGGCCTGTGCGTACCGGTCATCGGCCTGTGCGTCGGCCTGCTCACCGGCTGAACCGCCGCCTTCCGGCGGCCTACGACTCCCCGCCGCCGTCGCCCCGGCGCGTGAGCAGCCACGGCT
>NZ_QHJI01000049.1:0-747 GCF_003947535.1 Amycolatopsis sp. WAC 04169
TCTTCGGCGGCGGCGCGGGCGGGGTCGTGGTCGGCCCCTCGCCCGAGCCGGCGATCGGCCCGACGATCTGGGGCTCGGAGGGCGACAAGGCCGAAACGATCAAGCAGACGATCCCCTGGGACCGTTTCCGCAGCGGCGACGTCTCCGGGCTCCCGCTCGACAGCGAGGGCAACGTCAAGTTCCCCGCGATCACGCAGGAGGGCCAGGCGGTGTTCCGCTGGGCCGTGTTCGAGATGGCGAAGGTCGCGCAGCAGGCGCTGGACGCGGCCGGGATCAGCCCGGACGACCTGGACGTCTTCATCCCGCACCAGGCCAACGTGCGGATCATCGACTCGATGGTGAAGACGCTGAAGCTGCCGGAGCACGTCACGGTCGCCCGTGACATCCGCACCACCGGCAACACCTCGGCCGCCTCGATCCCGCTCGCGATGGAGCGGCTCCTGGCGACGGGCGACGCGAAGAGCGGTGACACCGCGCTCGTCATCGGCTTCGGGGCGGGTCTCGTCTACGCCGCGACGGTCGTTACCCTCCCCTAGGCACTCCGTGCCGGATCACACGGTCCGGCAGGGAGAGCAGCAACACCCGTCGCGACGCGGCGGGCCGCCACACCCTCTGGACAACAAAGAAGGAGCGCCATCATGGCCGCCACTCAGGAAGAGATCGTCGCCGGTCTCGCGGACATCGTGAACGAGATCGCCGGCATCCCGGTTGAGGACGTCCAGCTGGACAAGTCCTTCACCGACGACC
>NZ_QHJI01000005.1:0-742368 GCF_003947535.1 Amycolatopsis sp. WAC 04169
TTCGCCGCCACCCCAGCACGAACCTGATCCCAAAACCCCACCCGCACCGACCGCGGCAACCACCGAAACACCCGCACAACCCCGCCCCTTCCCGCAGACGGTGTTGCAAGCACCCCATGACTCCGAGAGGCCTTCACGGACTTCGAACCGAGACCGAACGCAGCGAAGGGGCCCTTCACCGCGTGAGATGCGGTGAAGGGCCCCTTCGTCCCAGAGCTACTACTGAGTGACCGGGCGCACGTTCGACGACACCAGTGCCGCCAGCCGGTCACCGATCGCGTGCGTCGCACCGGGCGAAGCCTGGTCGCGGGTCGCGAGGTCGAAGGCCACCGAGGCCTCGATCCGCCGCGCCGCCTCCTTCTGTCCCAAGTGGTCCAGCAGCAGCGAGACCGAGAGCACCGCGGCGGTCGGGTCGGCGAGACCCTGGCCCGCGATGTCCGGCGCGCTGCCGTGCACCGGCTCGAACATGCTCGGGTTCCGCCGGGTGATGTCGAGGTTCCCGCTCGCCGCCAGCCCGATGCCACCGGTCACGGCGGCCGCCAGGTCGGTGATGATGTCGCCGAACAGGTTGTCCGTCACCACGACGTCGAAGCGGGACGGGTCGGTCACCAGGTGGATGGTCGCGGCGTCCACATGGGAGTAGGCGACGGTCACCTCCGGGTGCTCCAGCGAGACCTCTTCGACGATCCGCGACCACAGCGAGCCCGCGTACTCCAGCACGTTCGTCTTGTGCAGGAGCGTCAGGTGCTTGCGAGGCCGCGCCTCGGCGCGGTTGAACGCGTCGGTCACCACGCGCCGGACGCCGAACGCCGTGTTGACGCTGACCTCCGTCGCGATCTCGTTCTCGGTGTCCTTGCGCAGCAGGCCACCGTTGCCCGCGTACGGGCCTTCGGTGCCTTCACGCACGACGACCATGTCGATCTCGCCCGCCTCGGCGAGCGGTCCGCGCACACCCGGGTACAGCCGGGCGGGGCGCAGGTTCACGTGGTGGTCGAGCTCGAACCGGAGCCGCAGCAACAGGCCACGCTCCAGGATGCCGCTCGGCACCGTCGGGTCGCCCACCGCGCCCAGCAGGATCGCGTCGTGCTGACGGAGTTCACCGAGTACCGACTCCGGGAGCAGCTCGCCGGTGGAGTGCCACCGGGCGGCGCCGAGGTCGTAGTTCGTGATCTCCGCCGTCGGTACGACCTCACCGAGCACCTTGAGCGCCTCGGAGACCACTTCGGGCCCGATCCCGTCTCCTGGGATCACCGCGAGCCGCATCCACACACCTCCGTAGACCAGGCCACCGGCAGTCCGGATGGCCCATCCGCAAGAAAACGCCAGCAGCGGAAGGTTACCGGCCGTAGCCCGGTAGCCGTAGCCGCACCACCCTTATGCCGGAACCTCCCACAGAGCGAGACAGCCGAAAGAGTGAAAACAAGAAGGGACGCCCTGGCGCAAAGCATGCCGCCAGGGCGTCCCTCACCTCATCGAACGCGGGTTATCGCTCTATCGCGTCAGCCCACACCGATCGGCTGACGTCCGGTGTGCCGCCCGCCGTTGCCCGGCCGGTCGACACCCGTGTCGCCACCACCGTTGTTCGTCTGGATCTTCACCACGTTCGCCCGGTTGCCCGAGGCGTTGTGGTGCTCGATCGCCAGCAGGCCCAGCACGGTGTCCTGCGCGGCCGCGTTGCGGTTGACCACCAGCGCCGTGCCCGGCTTCGCGACGTAGCCCAGCGCGGAGTCGCCGCCGCCCTGGACCGAGTACGCGGGAGCCAAGGCGTCGAACGAAAGCGGCGTGCCGACGTAGTCGATCGTCGACGAGTCCGCACCCGGCGCCGCGTAGAACCCGGAGGTCCCGACGGTGTAGCTGATCTTGTGCGACGCGGCGTTCGGGTCGATGCCCAGCGCGGCGATGCTCACCGGCAGCACGACGACGTTGGTGTCGTACACGTTCGTGTCGACGTCGCCGAGCTGGCCGTTGATCGGCTGGATGTCCACCTGCGGGAAGCCCGGCTTCAGCGCCACGGTGACCGCCACGAGGACGTCGGTCGACGTCACCTTGGTCACATAGGTCTCGAAGTCCGGCTGCCCGTCGCCCGTGGTGTCGATGTCCACGAACGGCGAGGTGTTGCTGCCCAGGTTGGCCAGGTCGCTCCAGGTGGTGAGACCGAAGGCCAGCAACGCGTTCTCCGGCTCACCCTGCGCCTTGGCCAGCGGAGCGGTCGACGCCGCGCCGATGTAGCGCAGGTCGGCACCCTTGGCGGTCTGGTTCAGCGTGCAGTCGGTCGTGACGTCGCCGTCGCATTCCGGCAGCTGCGGGGATTCCGCCTGCAGTTCGAGCACGCTGATCAGCGAGCGGTACCGCTGCGCACCGGAACCCTGGTCCACGCCCTTGCCGGTCAGGTTCAGCACGGCCTGGTTCTGGCCGGCGCCGAAGTTGACGTTGCCCGGGGTGTTGATGGACGAGACGGGCTTCGGCGCGGAGTACACCGAAAGCCGCAGCGGAACGGTCGTGCCGCTCTTCGGGGTGAACGCGATCCGGCCGGAGGCGTCCGCCACGAACTGACGGGCGAGGCCGACCTGCGTGGCCGCCATGGTCGGGTCCATGACCTTGCGGAGCGCCTTGGGGTCGGCGATCTTCAGGGTCACCTTCACCAGCGCGATACCGCGCGGGCTCAGCTTCACCGTCGGCTTGTCCACTGTGTACTCGACACCGGGGAGCGAGTTCACGGCTTCGTAGCCCACCGAGTACTCGACCGGCTTGATGCCCTTGTTGACCACCTTGACCGTCTTGGTCAGGGTGACCGGGCCGCCCGCTTCGACGACGCCGAAGTTGACCGAGACGAAGCCGGGGTTGTCGACGACGTAGGCCAGGACCTGGTTGTCCAGCGCGGCCTTCGCGTCGATCCGGCCGCTGCCGACGCGCTGCGGACCGTAGACCCGGCCCGACGCGTCACGGATGTCGTGGCCGGCGGTGTTGATCACCGAGGCCTTGACCTCCTCGACCGACCAGTCCGGGTGCGCCTGACGGATCAGGGCGGTGATACCCGAGGTGTGCGGAGCCGCCATCGACGTACCCGAGATGACCAGGCGACCGGAGCCGCTGCCGCTCAGCGCGGACGAGATCGAGTCACCGGGCGCCGCGACGTCCGGCTTGACGGCCGGGCCGCGCCCGCCACGCGAGGTGAACGAGCTCGGGGTGTCCACAATGGACTGGTCGGTGGTCGGCACGGACACCCGGCCCTTGCCGGTCATGCGGACCTGCAGCGTGCCCGCGGCCACCGCCGGACGGACCGAGGCGGTCGCGCTGCCGGTCAGCTGGAAGGTCGGCAGGGCGGCGTTGCCCGCGATGCCGGCCGAGAAGTGCTCCAGCGTCGAGGAGAACAGCGCACCCTTGGCACCGGCCGCCTGCGCGTTGTTCGAACGGGCGCCCGAACCACAAGCGCGGGTCGCGTCGTTGTCGTCCCATTCGAGGAACACGATCTTGCCCGCGGCCTTGGCCTTGTCGGCCTCGGAGTACGGCTTGCAGCCCGCGGCGTTGTCGGCCGACAGCGTGACCACCGGCGCGGTGACGTCGAGCGTGTCGTAGGTCGCGTAGTTCTGGCTGAACTGGCCGGTCTTCGCGCCCTTGACACCGTCGGGAGCGACGGCTTCGACGGCGTCGCGCAGGACGGACGCGTCACGGCTGCTGGCGACGGTCAGCGCCTCGGGCGTGTTGCCCGGCGCGCCGCCGACGTCGTTGAGGTCACCGCCGTTGCCCGCGGAGAACACCGGGACGACGTTGTTCGCGGCGATCTTGCGCACGAACAGCGAGTCCGGGTCGTCCGGGGTGGCGAAGTCGCCGCCCAGCGACAGGTTGACCACGTCGAGGTGGTCGGTGAAGTCGCCGTCGCCGTCCGGGTCGAGCGACCAGTCGAGCGCCTGCGAGGTGACGTTGGTCGAACCGTCGCAGCCGAAGACCTTGATCGCGTACAGCAGGGCCTTGGGCGCGGTGCCCGGGCCGATCTGCATCGCTTCGATCTTCTTCTTGTTGAGCTTCTTGTAGTCGCCCGTGAAGGTCTTGCCCGCTTCGTCGACACCGAAGCCGGCGACCGTGCCCGCGACGTGCGTGCCGTGGTGGCCGCACGAGATCGGGTTGGGGTCGGGCTTCGGGGTGTTGAGGGCCGGGTCGTCGCTACCCGAGTCGTAGGCGTCGCCGACCAGGTCGATACCGCCGACGACCTTGTCGGTCGGGAAGGCGGGGGTGGCCTGGTCGCGGTTGATCGCGTTGTAGGCCTCGGCCGTACCCGGACCGCCGAAGGTGGCGTGGGTGTAGTCGATGCCGTCGTCGATCACGCCGACGCGGATGCCGTCGCCATAGCGGCCGGTCTGCTGCCACGACGCGAGCGTGTTGGTCAGCTGGACCGCGCTGGAGTTGGTGCGGGTCTTGGGGACCACCTTCTTGACCGAGACGACGTCCGGCCGCTTCGCCAGCTCGCGGATCTTCGCCGCGTCGGCCGTGACGACCGCGCCGGCGACCGCGTTGGCGGTCTGCGTGACCAGCTGGGTGCCGGCGTCGGCGGCCTTGAGCTGCCCGACGACGGAGTTCACCGTCGCGGCGGCGTCGGCCTTGGCGTCCTTCGCGGCCTTCTTCGCCTTCTCCTTGCCGGCGCCCTTGTTCTGCTCGGCGTTGAAGGCGTCGACGGCGGGCTGCTTGGCCAGCTCGACGAAGGCGGTGATCTTGCCTTGGGCGGCCTTGAGCTTCGGCTCGACCTTCCCCTGGAATCCGTTACGGTCGATCTTCGCCGGCGTGACGCCGTCCGCGAGGGGGACATCCTGCGCGGCCGCGGACGCCCCGGTCACGGACGTCACGAGCAACGCGGCGAAGACCGCGGCCGATGAGCGGATGGCCCACCGGGGTACGCGGGATCTGTTCATGAGTACGTGCCCTCACTCGAGGCCTTGACTCGGAACCTGCCTGCCGCTCGAACACACCCCCGACGGTGAGCCCCGGCGCCGCGCCGTGCCCTTGACGGCGCGATGGTTCGGCCTCGCCGGAAGAACCTATCGGGGGACCAGCCCGACTTCAGTAGGCATTTTTCACCGTTATTGAATCTTGCTCTGCGATCTCGCGAACCTTGCACATACAACGAACGCATTCAGTCGGCTAATTGCGGAGAAGTACATGAAGGCCCCCTTCCTGTACCTAGGCGCAAGGAAGGGGGCCTTCATGTACTTGGAGGTCAGCCGAAGTTGACCGCGCGGATCGTGTGCGCGCCCACGGTGGCGCCGATCGGCTCCAGCAGGTGCGAGTCGACGGAACGGTCCACGCGCAGCAGCATCACCGCGTCCGCGCCGTCGGTGGTCTGGCTGATCTGCGCGGCCTCGATGTTGAGGCCCGCCTCGCCGAGCAGCGTGCCGACGCGGCCCATGATGCCCGGGCGGTCCGGGTATTCGAGCAGCAGCACGTTGCCTTCGGCGCGCAGGTCGAAGTGGCGGCCGTTGACCTCGACCAGCTTCTCGACCTCGTCCTTGCCGGTGACCGAACCGGACACCGAAAGCGTGGTGCCGTCGGCGTGCACGGCGCGGACGGTGACCAGGCTGCGGAACTTGGGGCTTTCGGTCTCGGTGACGAGATCGACCTGGACGCCCAGCTCTTCGGCCACACGCGGCGCGTTCACGAAGGTGACCTGGTCCTCGACGACGCCGGAGAACACGCCGCGCTCGGCCGCGAGCGGCAGCACGCTGACGTCCTCGGCGGCCAGCTCGCCCTTGACCACGACGGTGACCGAGGCCGGGGCCTTCGGGTTCAGCGCGGTCAGCACGGTGCCGAGCTTCTGGGTGAGCGAGAGGTACGGCCGGACGTGCTCGCCGACCGTGCCGCCGCCCGCGACGTTCACCGCGTCCGGCACGAAGTCGCCGCGCAGCGCGAGGAGCACGGACTTCGCGACGTCGGTGCCCGCGCGGTCCTGCGCCTCGGCGGTCGAAGCGCCCAGGTGCGGGGTGACGACGACGTTCGGCAGGCCGAACAGCGGGCTCTCGGTGGTGGGCTCGGTGACGAACACGTCGATACCGGCACCGCCGACGTGGCCGGAGCTGACCGCGTCCGCCAGCGCCTGCTCGTCGATCAGGCCACCGCGCGCGGCGTTGACGATGATGACGCCCTGCTTGGTCTTCTTGAGCGCGTCGGCGCCGATGAGGCCCTTGGTCTCCGGCGTCTTCGGCAGGTGGATGGAGATCGCGTCGGCACGCTCCAGCAGCTCGTCCAGCGTGACCAGCTCGATGCCGAGCTGCGCGGCACGGGCGGCCGAGACGTAGGGGTCGTAGGCGATGAGCTTGGTGTCGAACGCGGCGAGCCGCTGCGCGAACAGCTGGCCGATCTTGCCGAGGCCGACCACACCGATGGTCTTGCCCTGGATCTCGACGCCGGAGTAGGCGCTGCGCTTCCACGCGCCGCCCTGGAGGCTCTGGTCCGCGGCCGGGACCCGGTCGGCGACGGCGAGCAGCAGCGCGACGGCGTGCTCGGCGGCGGAGACGATGTTCGACGTCGGCGCGTTGACCACCAGCACACCGCGTTCGGTGGCGGCGGGGACCTCGACGTTGTCCAGCCCGACGCCGGCGCGGGCGACGACCTTGAGCGAGGTGGTGGCGCCGAGGACCTCGGCGTCGACCTTGGTCGCGGACCGCACGAGCAGCGCGTCCGCCGTCTTCACGGCTTCGAGCAGCGCGGGGCGGTCCGTGCCGTCCACATGCTGGACCTCGACCTCGTCGGAGAAGACACTCAGCACGGAAGGCGCGAGCTTCTCGGCGATGAGGACGACGGGCTTGTTCGGCTTGGTCACGATACGGCTCCCACTATCTGGTCTGTGCCTGCGACTCACTGTTGACGGTCACGCCGTTGTGCCCGGTTGCGCCGCAGTTTAGACCTGGTGACAGGGGATTGTTAACTCGCCCGTAATCCCGCGAAAACGAGCTCGAGGAGCCGTTCGAGGCCCTTGTCACCCGAAAGGTGTTCGCTGGCCCAGGAAAGCGCGTGCAGCAGCACCAGTAATTCGTGCACTGTGACGTCGGCCCGGAGCTCGCCCGAGGCCTTCGCCCTTTCCACCAGTTGGGACACCTGGTCCCGCATCGCGTGACAGGACGCATACAGCGGCGAGGTCTCGTCGTTGAGGACGTCGACCATCAGCTCGGGCAGCCCCCGGTAGCGCGCCGACTGTTCACCCATCCCGGCGAACCAGGCCTTCAACGCCTCCACCGGCTCCGGCGAGCCCAGCAGCTCGCGAGCCGCCTCGGCCTGCGCGTCGAAGCCCTCACGCAGCACCGTCTCGACCAGCGCTTCTCGCGTCGGGAAGTGCCGGTAGAGCGTTCCGATGCCGACTCCGGCGCGGCGCGCGATCTCTTCCAGCGACGCCTCGACCCCGTTCGCGGCGAAGGCGCGCCTCGCCTCTTCGAGGAGGCGCTCGTAGTTGCGCCGGGCGTCCGCCCGCAGCGGCTTCTTCTGGGTGTCCATCGCGCTCCCGAGCCTAGTCTCGACAAATCGGAGGCAGCCTCCGTATAGTCGGCCACGTAAGCGGAGGCAGCCTCATGTTAGCTGGGGAGACGGAAATGACCTTGATCGAAGAAACCCGGGACCGGTTGGGAGCGGTGGGTGTCTGGCTGCCGGTCGGCATGTTCACGCCGACACCCGACGAAGAACGGCGGGCGATCCGACGCCTGGAGGAGCTGGGTTACCGCACCGTTTGGGGTGGCGAGGGGCCCGGCAACCGGGAGCTGTTCGCCTACAGCGCCATCACGCTCGCGGCCACCGAACGGGTGGTGGTCGGCACCGGGATCGCGAACATCTGGTCGCGGCCCGCGTACACCGCCCACAGCGGCGGGCGGACCCTCGCGCAGGCGTTCCCCGGCCGGTTCGTGCTCGGCGTCGGGATCGGCCACTCCCATCAGGCGGCGAAGGCGGGCTCGGACTACCGGCCGCTCGACCAGACCCGTGACTACCTCACGGCCATGGCCGCGGCGGCGGAAGAATTCCCTTCGCCGGTCCCGTTCGCGCGTGTCCTGGCCGCCGTCGGGCCGAAGATGCTCGAACTCGCGCGGGATCTCACGGACGGGGCGCATCCGTTCGCCCAGCCCTTCGAGCACACGCCGTACTCGCGCGAAATCCTCGGCCCGGACAAGCTGCTCATCCCCACTCATTCCGTTCTGCTCGGCGACCGCGAACAGGCGCGGAAGAGCGTGGCGAGGGACATCGGGCTGATGAAGCAGTACGGCATCCCGCACTATTTCAAGGGCTGGAAGCGGCTCGGCTACACCGACGCGGATATCGACGACGTCAGCGACCGGCTCGTGGACGGGCTGACCGCGTGGGGCGACGAAGAGCGGATCGCCGGGCGGCTCAAGGAACTCGTCGACGCCGGCGCGGACACCGTGCTCGTCAATCCCGTCGGGGACGATCTGACGTCCATCGTGGACCAGCTGGAGCGGCTCGCCCCGGCATTGACGGCGGTGACCCGATGAGCGTCGGAATCTGGACGTTCGCGTTCGACGGCAAGGAAATCGGCGAAGTCCGCGAGGCGGCCGCGGAAGTCGAGGAGCTCGGATTCGACACGCTGTGGTTCGGGGAGTACCTGGGCCGGGAGGCGTTCACGCAGGCGGGTCTGCTGCTCGCGGCGACGTCCCGGCTGACCGTCGCCACCGGGATCGCGCGGTTCTCGCACCGGGCCCCCGTCGCGGCGGCCGCCGCCGAGCGAACCCTCGCCGAGGCCTACCCCGGCCGATTCGTCCTCGGACTCGGCGGGCACCTTCCCGGCGCGAAACCGCTGGAGGGGATGCGCGGCTATCTCGACGAGATGGACCGGACCGAACTGTCCACACCGGACTCGCCACGTCGTCGCGTGCTGGCGGCACTGGGACCGAAGATGCTCTCCCTGGCCGCGGAACGCACCGATGGGGCGCATACGTACTTCGTCCCCGTCGAGCACACCGCGCTGGCGCGGGAGACCATCGGGCCTTCGGCCCACCTCGCCGTCGAGCAGGCCGTCGTCCTGGGATCGGACCGGGAGATCGCGCGGCGGCACGTGTCGATGTACCTGGACCTGGCCGCCCACCATCAGGCGAATCTGCGGCGGTTCGGGTTCACCGAGAAGGACTACGGCTCCGACAAGCTGGTGGACGCGCTGGTCGCGGTCGGCGAAGACGAGATCAACGCTCGGGTGCGGGCACATTTGGACGCCGGGGCCGACCACGTCTGCCTCCAGGTCCTGACCGGGGACGAGCGGATCCCGCTGGCCGAATGGCGGGTTCTGTCGGGGGTCGGGGGTAGCGTGCGGGAGCGTGACGTCACCGGCTGAACTCGCCTTCGAGAACGCACGGGAACTGATCGACGCGCGAGACCCGGCCGGGCTCGCGCGCCTGATCGGTGACCTGCCCACCCTCGTCCACGCGCACGGGAAGAACGGGAACGACCTGCTCGGCATGGCCGCCGCGACCTGCGACGAGCGGCTGTGCCGGATCCTGCTCGACCACGGCGCCGATCCGGCCTCCGCCAACGTGCACGGGTGGACGGCGCTGCACCAGGCCGGGTACGCCGGGCTGCCGCTGCTGGTCACGATGCTGCTCGAAGCGGGAGCCCCGGTCGACGTCCCGGCCCGGGGCGACGGCGGCACGCCGCTGGTGGTCGCGTTGTTCTGGGGCCATCGGGAGGCGGCGGAGCTGCTGGCTTCGCACAGCCTCTCCCCCGGCAACCTCCGGGTGGCGGCGGGACTCGGCCGGGCCGATCTGCTCGACGAGTTGCTCGCCCCGGACGGCACACTCGCCCCCGAGGCGGGCGCGCATCGCGAATTCCACCGGCCGCACAGCGGTTTCCCGGAATGGCGGCCGAGCGACGACCCGGCCGAGATCGTCGACGAGGCGCTTTCGTGGGCGGCGCGGAACGACCGGTCCTCCGCCGTGCGCACCTTGGTGGAGCGGGGTGCCCACGTGGACGCCGACGTCTACCGGGGCACGGCGCTGACGTGGGCCGCTGCCCAGGGAAAGGCTTCGGCGATCAGGACTTTGGCGGAGCTGGGTGCTTCGGTCGACCACCGGGGGACGTTCGGCGGGCTCTCGCACGGCGAAGGCGTCACGGCGCTGCATCTGGCCGTGCAGGGCGGGCATGTGGACGCCGTGCGGGCGTTGCTCGAGGCGGGGGCGGATCCTTCGCTGGAGGATTCGCTGTACCGGTCGTCGGCTTTGGGGTGGGCCGAGCACTTCGAGCAGACGGAGATCTTGGCGGTGCTGCGAGGCGCCTGACCCCCTGTGCCTGTCCTGCCACCGACGTTGCGAAAGCCACTTTCGCAACGTTGAAGGTTGCGAAAGTGGCTTTCGCAACGCCCACGACCGGCGGGGGTGGTCTCGGGAGGCGCCCGACCGGCCGCACCCCCGCCCCCTCACGCCATGAAAGGTCCTTTCCTTGCAAATTTTGCAAGGAAAGGACCTTTCATGGCACGGCCACCGGTCCCCCAAATGTCATGAAAGGGCCGTTCAGGACGAAAAACGTCAGGAACGGCCCTTTCATGACATCCGCGCGGCCGTGTCCCGATCCTGACGCACCCTGGCCCGCCGCCCCCTCGCCGAAAGTACGACGAACGCCGAACAATGGACCCATGCGAGCGATCAGCCAGAACCGCCTCGGCGGCCCCGAAGTCCTCGAACTAGTCGACGTCGAAAGGCCCACCCCGGGCCCGACCCAGATCCTGGTCCGCGTGCACGCCGCCGGCGTCAACCCGGTCGACTGGAAAACCCGCGAGACCGGCGGCATCGGCCCGATGGGCGCTCCGTCGTTCATCCTCGGCTGGGACGTGTCCGGCGTGGTCGAGGAGGTCGGCGCGGGCGCGTCCCTGTTCTCCCCCGGCGACGAGGTCTTCGGCATGCCGTCGTTCCCGTTCCAGGCGGGCGCGTACTCCGAATACGTCGCCGCGCCGAGCCGTCACTTCGCGCGCAAGCCGTCCACTTTGGACCACGTGCACGCGGCCGCGGTCCCGCTCGCGGGGCTGACCGTCTGGCAAAGTCTCGTCGACACGGCGAACATCCAGCCCGGGCAACGGGTCCTGATCCACGCGGCGGCGGGCGGGGTCGGGCATCTCGCGGTCCAGATCGCCAAGGCACGCGGCGCGTACGTGATCGGGACGGCCAGCGCGGCCAAACACGGGTTCCTCCGCGGGCTCGGCGCGGACGAGCTCATCGACTACCGCACGACGGATTTCGCCGAGGAGGTCCGCGACGTCGACGTCGTCCTCGACACGATCGGCCTGGAGTACGGGCCCCGGTCGCTCAAGACGCTGCGCCGCGGCGGCAGGCTCGTCCAGCTCACCCGCACGAACGACGAGCGGATGCCGGAGCTGGCCGAGGCCGCGGGGGTCACCGCCGGGTTCACCCTCGCCGAGCCGGACCGCACCGGGCTGCTCGCGCTGGCAGAACTCGTCGACGGCGGACGGCTCAAACCGACCATCGACACGGTGTTCCCGCTGGAAGACGCCGCGAAAGCGCAGGAACTCGTGGCCGCGGGGAAGACCACGGGGAAGGTCGTGCTGTCCGTCGTGGAGTGACCGTCGGGCCGAGCGGCTCCATCCGGGTGACCATGCCGCCGGGCGGCAACGACCCCGGCGGCGAGCGCGTGAACCGGTGGCGAGTTCGGATCCACCGAGCTCGCCACCTCGAGGGAGGACTCGATGAGAATCCGATCGAAAGTACGCGCGGGCAAGCCTGCCGCGGCCGTGATGGCCATCGCAGCCGGCTTGCTGATGGCGTCGGCACCGGCCGTATCCGCGTCGACCCAAGCGATCCCACCCGACTGCCGGGTGTGGCGGAGCACGGGTTCCTGGGCGGTTTCGTCGAAATGCACCCAACGCGCGCATCGAGCCGCGGCGGAATGCCGTACCTACACCCGGCCCACCTACCAGTGGTACTTCGGCCCGTGGGCGAACAGGAACGAGGAATCGAAGGTGAACTGTCCCGCGGACACCACGAACCTGCGGAGAATGAGCGTGGACTATCCGGACTGACCGGCCTAGGCGGGCAGGTCGAATTCGCCGTCCCGCACGCCTTTCACGAAGGCGTCCCATTCCGTCGGCGTGAACACGAGGATGTGGCCGTCCGGGTCCGAGGCTTGCCGCATCGCGGTGTAGGTGACGCCATCGGTGTGCGGCACCAGCGCGTACTCGGCCCGGTCTTCGAGGTTCGCGCCCTCCGGTTCAGCCCGGATCCACACCGCGTCGCTCAAGTCCAGGTCCGGCCGGATATGGGCCTTGTCGTCCACCGGCTGCTCACTCATGGTGCCCACGCTATCGCTTTCCGGTGCGCAAAACGAAGGGGCCCTTCACCGCATCGCATGCGGTGAAGGGCCCCTTCGGCCCACGATCAGGCGGTTTCGGTGATCGGCCGGTCCACCCACGACATCAGGTCGCGCAGCTTCTTGCCGGTCTCCTCGATCGGGTGCTGGTTGCCCTGCTCCTCGAGCTTGGTGAAGTTCGGCCGTCCGGCCTCGTCCTCGGCGACCCATTCGCGGGCGAAGGTGCCGTCCTGGATCTCACCGAGGATCTTCTTCATCTCTTCCTTGACCGCCGGCGAGATGACACGCGGGCCGCGGGTCAGGTCGCCGTACTCGGCGGTGTCGGAGATCGAGTAGCGCTGACGCGCGATGCCGCCCTCGTACATGAGGTCGACGATCAGCTTCAGCTCGTGCAGCACCTCGAAGTAGGCGATCTCCGGGGCGTAGCCGGCCTCGGTGAGCACCTCGAAACCGGTCTGCACCAGCGCGGAGGCGCCACCGCAGAGCACGGCCTGCTCGCCGAAGAGGTCGGTCTCGGTCTCCTCGGTGAAGGTCGTCTTGATGACACCGGCGCGGGCGCCACCGATGGCGGCCGCGTAGGAGAGCGCGAGCGCCTGCGCGTTGCCGGAGGCGTCCTGCTCGACCGCGATGAGCGCCGGGACGCCCTTGCCGTCGACGAACTGGCGGCGGACCAGGTGGCCCGGGCCCTTCGGGGCGACCATGGCGACGTCCACGTTCGACGGCGGCTTGATGAGGTCGTAGCGGATGTTGAAGCCGTGACCGAAGAAGAGCGCGTCGCCGTCCTTGAGGTTCGGCGCGATGTCCTGCTCGTAGATGAAGCGCTGCTTCGTGTCCGGCGCGAGGATCATGATCAGGTCGGCTTCGGCGCTGGCCTCGGCCGGGGTGAGCACGCGGAGACCCTGCTCCTCGGCCTTGGCCCGCGACTTCGAGCCCTCGGGCAGGCCGACGCGGACGTCGACGCCGGAGTCGCGCAGGCTCAGCGAGTGCGCGTGGCCCTGGCTGCCGTAGCCGATCACGGCGACCTTGCGACCCTGGATGATCGAAAGGTCCGCGTCGTCGTCGTAAAAGATTTCCACTGCCATGAGGGGTACTACTTCCTTTCCTGACTTACAAACAAAGAATGACTAGCGGGCGGAGGTGGCGGTGATCGAGCGGGAGCCCCGGCCGACCGCGACCATTCCGGACTGGACCAGTTCACGGATGCCATAGGGCTCCAGCATCCGGAGCAGGGCACCGATCTTGTCCGAGGTCCCGGTGGCTTCGACGGTGAGCGCCTCGGGAGACACGTCCACCACCTTCGCGCGGAACAACTGCACTGTTTCGAGGACCTGGCTGCGCACGGTGTTGTCGGCCCGGACCTTCACGAGCAGCAGTTCACGCTGCACGGCTGTGGACTTTTCCAATTCCACGATCTTGATGACGTTGACCAGCTTGTTGAGCTGTTTGGTCACCTGTTCGAGCGGTAGCTCCTCAACGGCGACCACGATCGTCATCCGGGACACCTCGGGATTCTCCGTGGGTCCGACGGCGAGGGATTCGATGTTGAAACCACGCCGGGAGAACAGTCCGGAAACCCGCGCGAGGACACCGGGCTTGTTCTCGACCAGAACGCTCAGGGTGTGCACGCTCATCGGGCGTCTCCTTCTGTCGCGGCGTTCAGCTCCGCCTCGGCGGCGACTTCGTCGTCGTCGAAGAGCGGGCGGATCCCGCGCACGGCCATGATTTCGTCGTTACCGGTGCCCGCGGCCACCATGGGCCACACCTGGGCATCCTTCCCCACCACGAAATCGATCACGACGGGGCGGTCGTTGATCTCCATGGCACGCCGGATGGTGGCGTCGACGTCCTCCTTGGTCTCGCAGCGGAGCCCGGCGCAGCCGAGCGCCTCCGCGAGGAGGGTGAAGTCGGGGATGCGGTGCTTGTGGGTACCGAGATCGGTGTTGGAGTACCGCTCGGAGTAGAAGAGGTTCTGCCACTGGCGGACCATGCCCAGGTTGCCGTTGTTGATGACGGCGACCTTGATCGGCGCGCCTTCGATGGCGCAGGTGGCCAGTTCCTGGTTGGTCATCTGGAAACAGCCGTCGCCGTCGATGGCCCAGACCTGCTTGTCCGGCACGCCGAACTTGGCGCCCATCGCGGCGGGGACGGCGAAGCCCATCGTGCCGAGGCCGCCGGAGTTGATCCAGGTGCGCGGGTTCTCGTACTTCACGAACTGCGCGGCCCACATCTGGTGCTGGCCGACGCCCGCGGTGTAGACCGCGTCCGGGCCGACGAGCGAACCGATGCGCTCGATGACGTACTGCGGCGAGAGTGTCCCGTCCTCGGGCCATTCGTAACCGGCCGGGTAGTCGTCGCGCCAGGCGCTCGCCTGCGTCCACCAGTCCTTCAGATCCGGTTTCGCGGATTTGTCGGTCTCCGCGCGGACGGCCTCGATCAGCTCGGTGATGATCTCCGCGCAGTCGCCGACGATCGGCACGTCCGCCTTGCGGTTCTTGGAGATCTCGGCCGGGTCGATGTCGGCGTGGACGACGGCGGCGTCGGGCGCGAACGAGGACAGCTGCCCGGTGACGCGGTCGTCGAAGCGGGCGCCGAGGGCGATCAGCAGATCCGCCCGCTGCATCGCGGCGACGGCGGCGACCGAACCGTGCATCCCCGGCATGCCGAGGTGCTGCGGGTGGGAATCGGGGAACGCGCCGCGCGCCATCAGCGTGGTGACGACGGGGATGCCGGTCAGCTCGGCCAGTTCCATCAGCTGCCGCGAGGCGTCGGCCTTGACCACGCCACCGCCGACGTAGAGGACCGGGCGGCGGGACTTGCTGATCAGCCGGGCGGCCTCGCGGACCTGCTTGCCGTGCGGGCGCAGCGTGGGCCGGTACCCCGGCAGCCGCAGCTCCGTCGGCCAGGAGAAGGAGGTCATCTCCTGCAGGACGTCCTTGGGGATGTCCACCAGGACCGGGCCGGGGCGGCCGGTCGAGGCGAGGTGGAAGGCCTCCGCGATGGTGCGCGGGATGTCCGCCGGGTCGGTGACCAGGAAGTTGTGCTTGGTGATCGGCATCGTGATGCCGCAGATGTCGGCTTCCTGGAAGGCGTCCGTGCCGATCAGCGCGCGGGACTGCTGACCGGTGATGGCGACGACCGGCACCGAGTCCATGTTCGCGTCGGCCAGCGGGGTGACCAGGTTGGTCGCGCCGGGACCGGAGGTGGCCATGCACACCCCGACCTTGCCGGTCGCCTGCGCGTACCCGGTGGCGGCGTGGCCGGCGCCCTGTTCGTGACGGACCAGGACGTGGCGGACCTTCGTCGAGTCGAGCAGCGGGTCGTACGCCGGGAGAATGGTGCCGCCGGGAATACCGAACACGACCTCCGCGCCCACCGCCTCGAGCGAGCGGACGAGCGACTGCGCGCCCGTGACCCGCACCGGGGTCCCGGCGGGCGGCGCCGGCTTGGGTCGGGCACCGGAGGTACCGGAGTTCGCTTCAGCTCGCGAGGTGGCACTAGTCATCGCTGTTTGCCTCGTCTTGTCTAGTCACTCGTTCGGGTATTCATTGGCTGGTTCGGCAGTGAAATTGTTCCAGGCAACAAAAAACCCCCGCCGACCGGAGTGGTCGCACGAGGGTCGCGCGTCGACGCAGCGGAGACTTCCCTAAGCGTCGACGCGCTTGGGAAGTACGAGGCCGGTCTGCGTTGTCACGAGAGTGAAGCTAGCCGGTCGCCGTCAAGAGTGTCAACTCTGCGGGACGGCGATTCCGCATGCTGGACACCTCCGGCGCGTGGTGCGACCCGCGTTCGGGGCCCCGAAGGCGGCGGTGCACCATCTTTGACGTGGCAGAAGAAAAGCAGCGGGAACAGGCGAACGAGGACCGCAAGGCCGTCTTCAAAATCCCGAACACGGCATTGCTGGCGATCGCTTTCCTCGTCGTTTGTGTGACGCCTGTCGCGTTCGGCGACGTGCCGTATCTCCAGTGGCTCTACCTCTTCCCGATCGCGCTGGCGGTGTTCGTCATCCGGACCCGCACGACGGCGACGGCCAAGGGGCTGGAAGTACGGACGATGTTCGGGCGGAAAGACCTGCCGTGGACCTCGCTCAAAGGCCTCGCCATCACTGACAAGGCGAAGGTGCAGGCGGTGCTGAAGGACGAGACCAAGGTCGCCCTCCCCGCCGTGCGCACCCGCCATCTTCCGGTGATCTCGCTGGTCAGCGCGGGCCGGATGGCCGATCCGTCCGGGCTGACCGACGACGTGACCGAGGCTCCGGAAAAGCGCGACGATTCCGGGGAGTAGGATTGGTAGGACCAGTTTGGCGCTCGTTCGCCCTGGTCCCCATCCCGAACCTTGGAGTCAGCCGTGCCTCAACTCCGTTCCCGGACCACCACCCACGGCCGCAACGCGGCGGGCGCGCGCTCGCTCTGGCGCGCCACCGGAATGACCGACAGCGACTTCGGCAAGCCGATCGTCGCCATCGCGAACTCCTACACCCAGTTCGTGCCGGGGCACGTGCACCTCAAAAATCTCGGCGAGATCGTGGCGGACGCGGTGAAGGAGGCGGGCGGGGTCGCCCGCGAGTTCCACACGATCGCCGTCGACGACGGGATCGCCATGGGGCACAGCGGAATGCTCTACTCGCTGCCCTCGCGCGAGATCATCGCGGACTCCGTCGAATACATGGTGAACGCGCACCAGGCCGACGCGCTGGTCTGCATCTCCAACTGCGACAAGATCACCCCGGGCATGCTGAACGCCGCCATGCGGCTGAACATCCCGGTGGTGTTCGTCTCGGGTGGGCCGATGGAGGCCGGGAAGGCCGTGGTCGTCGGCGGGGTCGCGCAGGCGCCGACCGACCTCATCACCGCGATCGCGGCTTCGGCCAGCAGCGAGGTCGACGAGGACGGACTGTCCATTGTGGAGCGCTCGGCCTGCCCGACCTGTGGTTCGTGCTCGGGCATGTTCACCGCGAACTCGATGAACTGCCTCACCGAGGCGCTCGGGCTCTCTCTGCCGGGCAACGGCTCCACCCTCGCCACGCACGCCGCCCGCAGGGCGCTCTTCGAGGACGCCGGGCGCACGGTCGTCGAGCTGTGCAAGCGCTGGTACGAGCAGGACGACGAGTCCGTGCTCCCGCGCTCGATCGCGTCGAAGAAGGCTTTCGAGAACGCGATGGCCCTCGACATGGCGATGGGCGGTTCGACCAACACGGTGCTGCACATCCTCGCCGCCGCGCAGGAGGGCGAGGTCGACTTCACCATCGACGACATCGACGCCATCGGCCGCCGCGTGCCGTGCCTGTCGAAGGTCGCGCCGAACTCGGACTACCACATGGAGGACGTCCACCGCGCCGGCGGAATCCCGGCGATCCTCGGCGAGCTGTACCGAGGCGGGCTGCTGAACACCGACGTCCACTCCGTGCACTCACCGGATCTGGAGTCGTGGCTGTCCACTTGGGACATCCGGGCGAAGGAGCCGTCGGAGCGGGCGATCGAGCTTTTCCACGCCGCTCCGGGCGGAGTCCGCACCACCGAGGCGTTCTCCACCGAGAACCGTTGGTCCTCTTTGGACACCGACGCCGTCGGCGGCTGCATCCACGACGTCGAGCACGCCTACACCAAGGACGGCGGGCTCGCGATCCTGCGCGGCAACCTCGCCGAGAACGGCGCCGTCATCAAGTCGGCGGGCATCGACGAGGAGCTGTGGCATTTCGAGGGCCCGGCGCGGGTGCTGGAAAGCCAGGAGGAGGCGGTTTCGGCCATCCTCAAGAAGGAGATCCAGCCCGGTGAGGTGCTGGTGATCCGCTACGAAGGCCCGGCGGGCGGCCCGGGGATGCAGGAGATGCTGCACCCGACGGCGTTCCTCAAGGGCTCGGGGCTGGGCAAGAAGTGCGCGCTGATCACCGACGGCCGGTTCTCCGGCGGCTCGTCGGGCATCTCGGTCGGGCACATCTCGCCCGAGGCCGCCGCGGGCGGGGCGATCGGCCTGGTCCAGAACGGCGACCGGATCCTGCTCGACGTCCACGAGCGGCGGCTGGAACTGCTCGTCGACGAGGACGTGCTCGCCGAGCGGCGCGCGAAGATGGAGGCGAGCGAGCGGCCGTGGCAGCCGGTCTCGCGGGACCGGAAGATCACCGCCGCGCTGCGGGCCTACGCGCGGATGGCGACTTCGGCCGACACCGGCGCCGTCCGCGACCCGAACAAGTAGCACGCATTCAGAGGACTAAATGCGCAACGAGCGCATTTAGTCCTCTGACTGCGGGTGGTCAGCGGCAGAGGACGATCACCACGACCGAGGCGGCCGCGGCCAGCAGCAACCCGATCAGCCCGAACGAGAGCGGCCGCTTCCGCCACGGGGTGTTGACGTCCAGCGCGATCCGCCCGGAGCCCGCGAGCAGGACGGTCAGCGAAGCCGCGGCCAGCAGGAGCTCGAACTCGAAGCCCTGCCCCTGCTTCTGGAAGAACCCGCCGCCGAACTTCACGTAGACGATGTTCGCGCAGACGCCGAGCAGCGCGGCGGCGCCGATCGGGGTGAACAGGCCCACCAGCACGAGCGCGCCGCCGACCACCTCGCTGATCCCGGTGATCCACGAGAGCAGCGTGGTCTGGCTGGTGTAGCCGAGCTCGCCGAGTGCCCTGGCGAAGCCGCCGACCCCCGGGCCGCCGAAGGCGCCGAAGAGGTGCTGGAGCCCGTGCGCGCCCATCGTCACGCCGAGCACCACCCGCAGGACGAGCAGACCGAGATCGATCCCGCCCCTGGTCTCCGCCGGGCCGGGGCCACGGTCGGCGTCGGCCACGTCCGAGATCATGCTGGTCTGATAGTCATCGCTCACGCGCGAAGGGTAGGGGAAACCGGCCCGTCAGGCGACCGAACCGCCGGACCTCGCCGTGTCGAAACGGACATCTCGCGTGATTGAACGGACGACACGCGTGATCGGACGGACGACACGGCAACAAAACCGACCTCGAGGTGTGTCGTCCATCCAGTCACGCGAGCCGTCCATCTGGACACGCGTGTCGTCCGTCCAGTCACGCGTGTCCTCCGTGACGGCTCAGAACAAGGTCGCGGGCTCGACCGGTTCGGGCTCCGGCAGCGGGTCGAGACCGGGCACCAGGGCGCGCACGTCGTCGTGGAAGCGGCGGGCGAGCGCCGGTGCGTCGTCGTTGTCGGGGGTGTGCACGAAGACCGTCGGCGAACGGCCCTCCCGCAGCCATCCGGCGACCACCTCGGTCCACGGCCGCCATCCCTCGACGGTCACCTCGGTCGCGTCACGGCCCAGATAGCGGACGATCGGCCGGTCGGTCAGCGCCCGCGTCCGCCGCGGCAGCCGCGGTTTCTTCGCCCAGGCATCCTGTTCGGCTTCGCTGATCGGCGGGCTCGCGAAGAAGACCTCGGTGTCGAACGGCACCCACTCGGCACCCGCGTCGGTCAGTGCCGACTCCAGCAGCGCCGTCGCGCGGGTGTCGCTGTAAAACGCGGGATGACGCACCTCCACGGCGCGTCGGAGACCGGCGGGGAGACGGCGCAGGAAGCGGCCGAGGGCGTCGACGTCCGGCGGGCCGAACGAGGCGGGCAGCTGGGTCCACAGGACCGCCCGCTCGCCGAGGGGTTCGATCGCGTCCAGGAACGCCCGCATCTCGGTCTCGACCCCGGCGAGCCGTTTCTCGTGCGTGACGACCTTGGGCAGCTTGACCACGAACCGGAAGCCGGGTCCGGTCTGCCGCGCCCACGTCTCGACGGTTTCCCTGGCGGGGGTCGCGTAGAAGGTCGTGTTGCCCTCGACCGCGTTGCACCAGCCGGCGTACGCCCGCAGGCGCTCCCCCGCGGGCAGCGACCGCGGCAGGAACCGGCCCGCCCACGCCTTGTGCGTCCACATCGCGCAGCCGACATGAAGATTCGCCACGATGCTCAGTATTCGCCGTGGACCAGGTTCTTCGGCAGCTCCCCGCCCAGATAGTGGCTCAACTCCCGCACCACCACCGCGTAGGCACGCTGCCGCCGCCCGCTCACCGCGCCCGCGACGTGCGGTGTCAGCAGCAGTCCCGGCACGTCCCACAGCGGATGCCCCTCGGGCAGCGGCTCCGGGTCGGTGACGTCGAGGGCGGCGCGCAGCCGTCCCGACGCGAGTTCCGCGACGAGCGCGGCGGTGTCCACCACCGGACCCCGCGACACGTTGACGAGGATCGCGTCGTCCGGCATCGCGGCCAGGAACTCCGCGTCGACCATGCCCCGCGTATGCGGCGTGAGCGGCACCATCAGGACGGTGATGTCGTGTTCGGGCAGCAGGCCGGGGAGTTCGTCGTTGCCGTGCACGCCCTCACGGGCCGTCGCGCCCACCATCGTGCAGCGCACGTCGAACGTCTCCAGCCGACGGCGCAGATGCCTGCCGAGGTCACCCGCGCCGACGATGAGTGCCCGTTTGCCCTGCAGGGTGTCGGTGATCCGGCGTTCCCAGTGCTTCCGCCGGTGGCCGTCGGCGAAACCATCGAGATCCCGGTAGATGGTCAAGAGGACCGCGACGACCCACTCGGCCGAGCTTCCGCCGTGCGCGCCACGACAGGTCGAGAGCAGCACGCCGTCCGGCACCTTGCCCACCCACTCCTCGGCGCCCGCCGCCAGCAGCTGCACGAGTTTGACGTTCGGCAGTTCGCGCCAGAGTTCCTCGCTGGGCCCCTCACCGGTAACGAGGACCTCGGCCTCGGCGGCTTCGGCGGGCACCGGCTCCCCGCGGCGGTACACCACCGCACGCACGCCCTCGATCTCCGAAAGCGCGGCCACTCCCTCTTCGTCGGGCACGAGAACGGTCACAGTCATGATCGCCACGGTATCGAGCACCGCTTACCCGTGGCTCACGTACGCCCACCTAGGCTGGGCCCGTGCGTACCCGGTACCGGCGGAAATGGACCGCGCCGCTGGCCATGCTGGCCTGCGGCGCGCTGATGCTCTCCGGTTGCGCCGAATTCGACAACACGGCCGCCGGGCAGAAGTTCACCCCGGTCAACCCGCCGTCCCCCGAGGTCCCGCCGCAGGTCGGGCCGGGCGGTGAAGCGGGTGAAGCAGGCCCCGGCCGGGGAAACGGGCCGAACCAGGCGCCGACGCCGGTCCCGCCGCCGCAGGGCTGCAAGGACTTCGACAAGGCCGTCATCGCGACCTGCCTGGACACCGTCGCCGCCGTGGCCGCGATCCCCGGTGACGGCAGCGCCCCCAGCGCGCTCGCCGGGGAACGCAAGAGCGGCCGGATCCTGCTCGCCGCCGCGGAGAAGGACCCGGCCGCCTGGGCGACCGTTCCCGTGGACGGCTCCGGCGACGGCGGCCTCACCTCGCTCGCCCTCTCCCCCGGCTTCGCCGAAGACCAGCTCGTCTTCGCCTACATCACCACGCCGACCGACAACCGGGTCGTCCGCCTGGCGAAGGGCCAGGCGCCGAAACCGGTGCTGACCGGGATTCCCAAGGGGGCCACCGGCAACCGCGGCGCGATCGGCACGGACGCCAAGGGTGCCCTCCTGGTCGCCACCGGCGACGCGGGCAACCCCGGGCTCGCGGCCGATCCGGCGTCGCTGGCCGGGAAGGTGCTGCGCATCGACACCTCCGGCAAACCGGCGCCGGGCAATCCCACGGCGGGCTCGGCGGTCTTCGCGACCGGCGTGCACTCCCCCGGCGGGATCTGCCGCGACCAGGCCGGTTCCCGTGTGTGGCTCACCGACCGGCTGGCCGACAAGGACGTCCTGTACCGGCTTCGCGGCGGCCAGCCGCTGACCACCCCGGCCTGGAGCTGGACCGACAAACCCGGTGTGGCGGGCTGCGCCGATTTCGTCGGTACCACCGGATACCTCTCCATCACCACGTCCATCGCGGGCAACCTGCAGAACCTGCCGGTCACCCCGGACGGAGCGGTGACCGGCAAGCCCAGCGTCGCCATGGACGGCAAGGTCGGCAAGCCGCCGAAGACCTTCGGCAGGATGTCCGCGATGAGCATGATCAACCCGCAGATCGCGGTCGCCGGGACGATCAACAAGGACGGCGGTTCGCCGGTTTCGAGCGACGACCGCGTCGTCATCATCACGCCGTCGGCCAGCTCCGGCGGAGGCGGCAAGGACTGAGCGGTCCTTACCTCGACGGCCGCGGGTGGGGCGCCGGTGCGAACCGCGTGAACGACGGCGGCATCGGCTTTTCCTTGCCGTCCGGGTCGAAAAGCTCCGGCACGAGGCGGTAGCCGTCGCCCAGCGCGTTCGCGGCGGCGGTGAGCCGGTGCGGTTCGGTGGACGGCCAGCGGCCGGTGTCCACACGGGACAGCAGGGTGCGCAGCAGGACGATCTCCTCGGCCGCGTTGAACGAACAGTGACCGCCCCGGTTCACGTAGGTCTGCCGCAGCAGCGCGGGATCGCCGTTGCGCCGGACCTGGTCGCCGTACCACCGGGCCTGCCCCGCGACGGCGCCGCCGTCACCGGTGGTGTGCGTGGTCAGCACGGGCGACGGCGTCGTGCCGCGCGCCACGGTGTAGTGCCGCATGTAGGCCTCGGCCTTCGGATCCGCCGAAATCCGCGGGGCCTCGGCGAGCCGGTCGAGGTCGGCTTCCAGATCCACGCCGCCCGTCCGGTAGGCCTGCCGGACCAGGTCGAGACCGGTGGACCGGGCGAGCTGACGCCGATAGTCGATCCCGACGTTGGACGACGGGTTTCCACCGGCCCGGCGCTCGATTTCGGGACGCGCATCGGGCCCATAGCCGTACAGGTAGGCACCGGCGACCCACATCGCCTGGTGGGCGAGGCGGTCGGCGAGGGCCGTCGGCTCCGGTTCGTGCGCGAGTGCCCAGCCGGGGATGGTGCCCAGCGCGCCTGCCAGCGCGATCCGCGCCCGGCCCGCGTCGGTCTTCTGCGCTTCGGCGACGGCGGCTTCGAGTGCCGCCTTCGATGCCGCCGGATCACGAGGCCGGACCAGGTCGATGTCCGCGTCCGGCGCCAGCAGCGTCTTGAGCGCGAAGAGCATGTCCAGCGCGCTGTTCCACGTGCCGTGCGCGTCGTACTCGCCGCACTGCGCCAGGACACCGTCGAACCGGCCCGGGTTGTTCTCGGCCAGCTTCAAGGAGATCACGGCGCCCATGGACATTCCGCTGGTGACGGTCCGCCGCGGTTCACCCACGTTGGCCTCGAACCAGTCCAGTAGCGCGATCTGATCGGTCAAGGCTTCTTCGATGGCGTGCCCGAAGGTGCCCTTGTAGTTCGACGCGGCCAGCGCGTAACCCTGATCGAGCAACCAAGCCTCGGTCTCGGGTCTGGTGGACAACATGATCTGCTTCGGCGCCCATGGGTCCACATAGAGCCCGTGGCTGTAGAGCACCAGCGTGCCGTTCCAGCGTTTCGGCACTTTGACCAGGTAGTCGGCTCCGTCGATGGTGCCTTCGTAAATACGCGCGCGCCCTTCGGCGGCCGCCGGCGCGGCGGTGAACAGCGTGCCGAGAAGGACCGCGACGAGCACGGTGACGAGTGTCCTGCGTGAAGTGGTCATGCAGAACAAAATAGGTGACCAAATGGTCACATGTCAATGCGGTACTCCGTCCGCCTCCCGCACATCCCGTAGCTGTCTTCTCCGGACGGACCGGCGACCCGGACGCCGGAGTGCTCCAAGTGGCTCGCGTCGCCGCTCGCGAGTGCCCTCAAGTGCTCGCCGGTCAGCTCGGCGGCGGCCAGCGCCCCGGTCCGCCAGCGCGGGAGCCAGGCCTCGACCTTCGGCGCGACCAGCGCGGCGGCCGCGCGATGAAAGTCCCGCAGCGGCCCGGGATCCCCCGCGGCGAGCGCGTCGCGGATCGGCAGATAGCCCTCGATCGCGAGATCACGGCGACGGCGGGCCGCGTCGTCGTCCGCGGGCATCGCGGCGGCCTCCGCGTACGCGTCCGCGTCGGCGAGGACCGGCGGCGGGAAGGTGAAGACCGCGTCGCCCGCTTCGGGCAGCCCGCTGTTCTGCATGAGCACGGTGATCCGCAGGTCGTCGCGTTGCACCATCCGATGGACCGTGCCGGGCGCGAACCACGCGACGACACCGGGTTCGAGTTCGGTCTCCCGGTAGCCGCCGACGTCGAGTGTCTGTACCGCGCCGCGTCCGCCGGTGACGACGTAGGCCTCGGTACAGGCGAGATGCAGATGCGGGCTGCCGCCGCACACCCCGTCCGCGGCTTCCCATTCGTAGGCGCACAGATGGGAAAGCCCGATACCGCCAGGAAGCGGGAACACGATGATCTCCTCGGTGAAAGCGCTTTCTCAACCCGCATTCAGAGGACTAAATGCGGGAGGGGGGGGAATTCAGGGGCGACGGGTGCGGGTCTCGGAACGCAGGCGCCGGACGTCGAAGAACGCCACGACGACGGAGACCACGGCGGCCACCAGGCCGAGATAACGACCGAGACCGGTCCCGATCTCGATGCCGGCGGCGGAGAGGATCCCGCGCTGGTCGGCGTCGAACTGCCAGTCGAGGGTGGTCCAGCCGAGCACCATCAGCAGCAACGCGCCGATGGCCGCCATCAGCCACAGATGCGGCAGGCCCGCCCTGCGGACGGCGTCGACGCGGCCGAACAGCACGACCGCGAGGCCGGGAAGGAACAGGAGGAAGAGCGGTGCCCAGGCGAGGAAGCCCGAACGCCACGCGTCACGCGTGACGTCGGTGGCGGGCAACGTCTTCAGCACGTCTTCGATTTCCGGGCGCGAGGCGGTCAGCGTCGTCCACGGAAGGAACAAGGCCACCAGCGCGAGCAGCCCGGCCGCGAGGCCGAGCCACTCACGCCAGGTGACCTTCTTCAAAGCGAGATCAGGCACCGACTCGCTCGACGATCAGTTCGCGCACGCGTTTGGCGTCGGCCTGGCCCTTGGTGGCCTTCATGACCGCGCCGACGATCGCCCCGGCCGCGGCCACCTTGCCGCCGCGGATCTTCTCGGCGACGTCGGGCTGCGCGGCCAGCGCCTCGTCGACCGCCGCGATGAGCGCGGAGTCGTCGGAGACGACCTTCAGGCCGCGCTTCTCTACGACCTCGGACGGCGAACCCTCGCCGGCGAGAACGCCCTGCACGACCTCCTTGGCCAGCTTGTTGGTCAGCTCACCGGCGTTGACCAGCGCGATGACCTCGGCCAGCTGAGCCGGGGTGATCGCCAGCTCGGCCAGCTCGATCTCGCGGGAGTTGGCCTCCTGCGCCAGCGTGTTGACCCACCAGCTGCGGGCCTCGTCCGGCGTCGCGCCCGCCTCGACGGTCGCGGCGACCAGGTCGACCGCGCCGACGTTGAGCAGGTCGCGCAGCGCCTCGTCGGTCAGGTTCCACTCCTGCTGGATGCGCTTGCGGCGCTCCGACGGCATCTCCGGCAGCGTCTTGCGCAGCTCCTCGACCCATTCGCGCGACGGCGCGATCGGGACCAGGTCGGGCTCCGGGAAGTACCGGTAGTCCTCGGCGGTCTCCTTGGTGCGGCCCGAAGACGTGGTGCCGTCGGCCTCCTGGAAGTGCCGCGTCTCCTGCTTGATGGAACCGCCCTCGGCGAGGATCGCCGCCTGGCGGGTCATCTCGTAGCGCACGGCGCGCTCGACGCTGCGCAGCGAGTTGACGTTCTTGGTCTCGGTGCGCGTGCCGAATTCGGTCGCGTCCTTGGCCATCAGCGAAACGTTCGCGTCGCAGCGCAGGGAACCCTGGTCCATGCGGACGTCGGAAACGTCCAGCGCGCGCAGCAGATCCCGCAGGGCGCTCACGTACGCGCGGGCGACCTCGGGGGCGCGGCCGCCGGTGTGCTCGATCGGCTTGGTGACGATCTCGATCAGCGGCACGCCGGCGCGGTTGTAGTCGAGCAGCGAGTGCTCGGCGCCGTGGATCCGCCCGGTGGCGCCACCGACGTGCAGCGACTTGCCGGTGTCCTCCTCCATGTGCGCGCGCTCGATCTCCACCCGCACGACCTCGCCGTCGTCCAGCGTCACGTCGAGGTAGCCGTTGAAGGCGATCGGCTCGTCGTACTGCGAGGTCTGGAAGTTCTTCGGCATGTCCGGGTAGAAGTAGTTCTTCCGGGCGAACCGGCACCACTCGGCGATCTCGCAGTTGAGCGCGAGGCCGATGCGGATCGCGCCTTCGACCGCCTTGCCGTTCACGACCGGCAGCGAACCGGGCAGGCCGAGGCAGGTCGGGCACACCTTGGTGTTGGGCTCGCCGCCGAACTCGTTGGCGCAGCCGCAGAACATCTTGGTGTTCGTGTTCAGCTCGACGTGCACCTCGAGGCCCAGCACCGGGTCGAACCGCTCGATGACGTCGGCGTAGTCCATGAGTTCCACCACGGCGGTCACTTCTTTCCTCCCAGCTCCGGAACCTCGTGCACCAGCGAGCCACCGTTGGCGGCGTCGCGCGCGACCTCGTAGGCGGCGCCGACGCGGTACAGCCGGTCGTCGGCCATCGCCGGGGCCATGATCTGCAGGCCGACCGGCAGGCCGTCCTCATGCGACAGTCCACTCGGGACACTCATCGCGGCGTTGCCGGCGAGGTTCGACGGGATGGTGCAGAGGTCCGCCAGGTACATCGCCATCGGGTCGTCGACGCGCTCGCCGATCTTGAACGCCGTGGTCGGCGTGGTCGGCGAGACCAGCACGTCCACCTTTTCGTACGCGGCTTCGAAGTCGCGGGTGATGAGCGTGCGGACCTTCTGCGCCGAGCCGTAGTACGCGTCGTAGTAGCCCGACGAAAGCGCGTACGTGCCGAGCATGATGCGGCGCTTGACCTCGGGACCGAAGCCCTTCTCGCGGGTCAGCGACATGACCTCTTCGGCGCTGTGCGCGCCGTCGTCGGACACGCGCAGGCCGTAGCGCATGGCGTCGAACCGGGCGAGGTTCGACGAGCACTCGCTCGGCGCGATCAGGTAGTACGCGGGCAGCGCGTAAATGAAGTTCGGGCACGAGACCTCGACGACCTCGGCGCCGAGCGCGCGCAGCTGCTCGACGGCGGCCTCGAACGACCGCAGCACACCCGGCTGGTAGCCGTCGCCGGCGAATTCCTTCACCACGCCGACACGGACGCCCTTGAGGTCACCGGTCAGGCCCTGGCGGGCCGCGGCGACCACCGGCGGGACCGGCGCGTCGATCGAGGTCGAGTCCATCGGGTCGTACCCGGCGATGACCTCGTGCAGCAGGGCGGCGTCGAGCACCGTCCGCGCGCAGGGACCGGCCTGGTCGAGCGATGAGGAGAAGGCGACGAGACCGTAGCGGGAGACACCGCCGTACGTCGGCTTCACGCCGACGGTGCCGGTGACCGCGCCGGGCTGGCGGATCGAGCCGCCGGTGTCGGTGCCGATCGCGATCGCGGCCTCGAACGCCGCGATGGACGCCGAGGAGCCGCCGCCGGAACCACCCGGGATGCGGGCGTGGTCCCACGGGTTGTGGGTCGGGCCGAACGCGGAGTTCTCCGTGGAGGAACCCATCGCGAACTCGTCCATGTTGGTCTTGCCGAGCACCACGACACCGGCCTCGCGCAGCTTGCGCGTCACGGTGGCGTCGTACGGCGGGAGCCAGTTCTCCAGGGTCTTCGAACCGACCGTGGTCGGGATGCCCTTGGTGGTCAGCACGTCCTTGAGCGCCAGCGGGACACCGGCGAGCGCCGACTTCGGCGCGTTGCCCTCGGCGACGTCGGCGTCCACCGCGCGGGCGGCTTCGAGCGCGCCCTCGGTGTCGACGTGCAGGAACGCGTGGATGTGGTCGTCGACCTCGGCGATCCGGTCCAGGTGGGCCTGCGTGACCTCGACGGCCGAGACCTCGCGGGACTGGATCTTCTCCGCCAGCTCGGCGGCGGTGAGCTTGATGAGTTCGGTCACTGTTCTTCTCCCAGAATCCGCGGCACCCGGAAACGACCCTCTTCGCTGGCCGGCGCACCGGCCAGCGCCTGCTGCTGGGTCAGCCCCGGTCGGACCGTGTCCTCACGGAACACGTTGGTCAGCGGCACGGCGTGCGACGTGGGCGGGACATCCTCGCCTGCGACCTCGCTCACCTTGGCCACCGAGTCCAGGATCTGGTCGAGCTGGCCTGCGAAGACGTCCAGCTCCTCTTCGGTGACGGCAAGCCTGGCCAGCTTGGCGAGGTGTGCGACCTCGTCGCGGGAAATGTTGGGCACGCGGGTGACTCCCGGGGTGTGCTGTGCGGGTTCTGTCGGAAGCTGCAAGTCTATGGTGGCGGCGTCGGCGGACTCGACTGGGTTATGCCGCGGCCTGCGCTCCCATGTCGGGTAAGGAGTGCCTGGTTCGTTATCCCGCGCCCCGGACGTCGGTCCCCATTACCTCGTCCGGTCTGTCACAATCGGCGCCCGGCGTAGCGCGTTCCACGGCGAGGCTGGGACGCCTGAGGCGAGAGGGGCGCGTGTGTCGTTCCTGATCCGGGTCCAGTTACCGGACACCCCGGGGACCCTCGGCGCGGTCGCCACCGCGCTCGGCACCGTCGGCGCCGACATCCTGAGCGTGGACGTCGTCGAACGGGGCGGCGGTGTCGCCATCGACGACCTCGTCGTCGAAATCCCCTCCGGCAGGCTGCCGGACGCGCTGATCACCGCCGCCGAAAGCGTCGACGGGGTCGAGGTCGACGCCGTCCGGCCGTACGCCGGGGTGCTGGACACCCATCGTGAGCTCGAACTGGTCGAGGAGATCGCCGCGAAGCCCGCTTCGGGGCTGGAGATCCTCGCCGAGGGGGTGCCGCGGATCATCCGGGCGGGCTGGGCCGTCGTCGTCGAACACGCCGAAGCGGGCGCGATCCGGCTTGCGTCGTCCAACGCCGCGCCCGAGACGCCGATCACCGACCTGCCGTGGCTGCCGCTGGAACGCGCCACCATCCTCGACGCCGAGGAGGCCTGGGTGCCGGAGACGTGGAAGGAACTGGGGACCGAACTCGCGGCGACTCCGCTGGGGAAGCCGGGTAAGGCGCTGCTGGTCGCGCGGCCGGGCGGGCCGAACTTCCGGGCCGCCGAGGTGGCGCGGCTGGCGCACTTCGCCGGCATCGTCGCCGTCGTACTGGACAGCTGACCTTAGGCATTTCGTCCTCTGAATGCGGTGGTTGCACGCGCAAGTACCGCATTCAGAGGACTAAATGCGGGGGTTAGGCGAGCTCCAGGCGGTACGCGATCAGGGACACCCCGGGATGCGGCTCCCAGTCCCGCTCGGGCAGCCGCACGAAGCCGAGCCGCTCGTAGAGCCGATGCGCCCGCGTCATCGTCTCCAGGCTGCACAGCACCACCCTCACGGCGGCGAGTTCCCGCGCCCGCGCGATGACCGCCCTGGTCAGGGCCTCGCCGATGCCGCGCCCGGTCGCCGACGGCAGCACCCCGAGCATCCGGAACTCCAGTTCGCCCTCGCGGGACAGCTCGGCGAAAGGCGTCCCCGGCCGGGCGATGGTGACGGTGCCGACGAGCGTGCCGTCCCCGCCCACCGCGACCAGCAGTTCCGCCAGTTCCGCCCGCCGGGCGGCGTCGAGCAGTTCGGTGGCGTAGCCCACGCCGTCGACGAGGCTCCGCTCCGCGGAGTACGCGGCCAGCGTGAGCTCGCCGACGGCCGTCAGCTCCTCCGGCCGCGCGGGCCGGATCTCCAGGTCACTCATCGGTCGGCAGGGCGAGCTCGGCCGCGGCCTCGGGCCCGTCTTCCAGCAGCACACGGAAGCCGTTCTCGTCGAGCACCGGCACCTTCAGCTGGACGGCCTTGTCGTACTTCGTGCCCGGCGCGTCGCCCACGACGACGAACGCCGTCTTCTTCGACACGGAACCGGCCGCCTTCCCGCCGCGGGCCATGATGAACTCCTTGGCCTCGTCACGGGAGTAGTCGTTCAGCGAGCCGGTGACGACGATGGACAGGCCTTCGAGGTTGCGCGGGACGGACTCGTCGCGCTCCTCCTCCATCCGCACGCCCGCCGCGCGCCACTTCTCGACGATCTCGCGGTGCCAATCGACCTCGAACCATTCCTTCGCGGCCCGCACGATGGTGGGGCCGACGCCGTCGACGGCGGCGAGCTCCTCTTCGGAGGCGTTCTCGATCTGTTCCAGCGAACCGAATTCCCGGGCGAGGGCCTGCGCGGCCGTCGGGCCGACGTGCCGGATCGACAGCCCGACGATGACCCTCCACAGTGGCCGATCTTTGACGGTTTCCAGGTTCTCCAGCAGTTTGCGCCCGTTGGCCGAGAGCTCGCCCGCCTTGGTGCGGAACAGCTCGACCTGGAGCAGCTTCTCCTCGTCCAGGTCGAAGATGTCGCCCTCGTCGTGCACGACCCCGGCGTCCAGCAGCGCCACCGCGGCCTCGTATCCGACCACCTCGATGTCGAAGACGTTCCGGCTCGCCAGGTGGAACAACCGCTCCCGGCGCTGCGCCGGGCAGAACTGCGCGTTGGGGCAACGGATGTCGATGTCACCCTCCTTCTGGTACGCCAGTTCGGTGTCGCAGTTGGGGCAGCGCAACGGCATGACGAACTCGCGCTCTTCGCCGGTGCGCGCGTCGGCGACCGGGCCGAGCACCTCGGGGATGACGTCGCCCGCCTTGCGGATGACGACCTTGTCCCCGATCAGCACGCCCTTGCGTTTGACCTCTTCCTGGTTGTGCAGCGTCGCCATCGAGACCGTGGATCCGGCCACCTTCACCGGCTCCATCACCGCGAACGGGGTGACCCGCCCGGTGCGGCCGACGTTGACCTGGATATCCAGGAGGGTGGTGATCGCCTCTTCCGGCGGGTACTTGTAGGCGATCGCCCAGCGCGGCGCGCGCGACGTCGTACCGAGACGGCGCTGCAGGGCGACCTCGTCGACCTTGATGACGACGCCGTCGATCTCGTGCTCGGCGTCGTGCCTGTGCTCTCCCCAGTACTGGATGTGCTCCAGCAATTCCTTGCCGGACGTCAGCACCTTGCTGTGCGGGGAGACCGGCAGGCCCCATGCGGCGAGCGCGTCGTACGCCTCGGACTGGCGCTTCGGCTCGAAGCCCTCACGCTTGCCGAGGCCGTGGCAGATCAGCCGCAGGTTGCGCGACTTCGTGATCTTGGGATCCTTCTGCCGCAACGACCCGGCGGCCGTGTTGCGCGGGTTCGCGTACGGATCCTTGCCCGCCTCCACCATCTTCGCGTTCAGCGCCAGGAAGTCCTCGACGCGGAAGTACACCTCGCCGCGGATCTCGACCAGTGCGGGCACCGGGAACTCGTCCGTCCCGGTCAGCCGCTCCGGCACCTGCTCCAGCGTGCGGACGTTGAGCGTGACGTCCTCGCCGGTGCGGCCGTCGCCCCTGGTCAGCGCGCGGGTCAGGCGGCCGTTCTCGTACAGCAGGTTGATCGCGAGCCCGTCGATCTTCAGTTCGGCGAGGTACTTCGTCGCGCCGATCTCCTTCTGGACCCGCTCCACCCAGGCCTCGAACTCCTCGGTGTCGAAGACGTTGTCGAGGCTGAGCATGCGCTCGAGGTGGTCGTGCGCGACGAACTCGGTGGAGAACGTGCCGCCGACGTTCTGCGTCGGCGACTCCGGCGTCACCAGTCCCGGATGCTCGTCCTCGATGGCCTGGAGTTCGTTGAGCAGCTCGTCGAACTGGCCGTCGGACACGATCGGTGAATCCAGCACGTAGTACCGGAACTGGTGCCCGCGGATCTCCTCCGCCAGCTCGGCATGCCGTTCACGGACGTCGGCAGGCACGTCGGTGACGTCCTGCGCCGGCTCGATGTTTTCGGGAAGTTCGCTGCTCACGGGGGTAACCCTAGTCGGGGGTACCGACATTTCCGGACAACCTGCCGACCACTTCGCGGAGTTCGAGCAGGGTCAGCTGCCCGTCCTGGGCCTCGGTCACCAGCTCGACCTTGCCCAGCCGCTCGGCCGCGACCCGCTCACCCAGCGTGGCGTCCAGCGGCAGGAACGTCATGGTCGCCCGGGTCTCCGGGGCGAGCTCGCCGATCTCCGGATGGAACACGGTCACGTCCACCCGGCCTGCCGCTTCGTCCACCTTCGCGGTCACCCGGACGTCGGCGAGCGCGATGCGGGTCTCGCCGAGGTTGACGGTGACTTCACTCGGATCGGGGACCGGCGGCACCGAATCGTGGTACTCCCAGATCGCGTCCTCCGGCGGCGCCGCGGCCTTCCACGCGTCGGTGTACGGGCGCAGTTCCGGATCCTCCTGACCGGTCAGCACCAGCGAGTAGATCGCCCGGTGCCCACGATCGAGGGAGAAATGCAGCCGGGGGTGCAGCGCCTCGACGATGGTGCACAGGTCGTGTTCCACCCGATGCGGTTCACGATCGCCGAGGGCGGCGCTGACCTCCGGCAAAAGCGCGAACCACGCCTCCCAGAACGTCGCCGCCGCGGCGGCCGCGTCCTCGGGGACCGGCTGCTCCGGCCAGGCGGTGCGGGGGTCGGGAACGTCCTCGGATTTGCGGGAACGGCGGAACAAACGCATGACGGGCACGCTACCGCGCCGCTCACCAGCCTTCAGGCGGTTCGGTGAAAGCCTTGCCGGCCTCACGGCTGAGCGTGAGCGCGCGCCGCATCCACTCGGGAGTGGCACCCGCGAGCCCGCACGCCGAGGTCGGTACCACCTGTTCCGCCAGGATTTCGCGGCGGAAGCCGAGCCGGTCGACGAGCTTGAGCACGGGCGTGACCACGTCGCGCAGTTCCACCGGCACGCCGGGATCGGTGGTGGGGACGAGCCCGAGCATCAGCGTCGTGCCGGAGTCCAGCGTCTCGCCGATTTCGTCGAGCAGCGCGGGCGGAGCGCCCTTCAGCAAGGCGAAATCGAACGCGATCGCTTTCGCCCCCGCCGCGCGCAGCAACGAGATCGGCGGCTCTTCGGCGCAGCAGTGCACCGCGACCGGCTGACCGGTGATGCGCTCCGCCCCCGAGATCACCGTCGACAGCAGTTCGCGGGCTTCCGGCGCGGGCACGGCGGGAACGGTGCCGTAGCCGGACGCCGTCGGGAGATCTCCGGCGAGGACCGCGGGCAGCGACGGCTCGTCGAACTGGAGCACCACCGGCGCGCCGATCCGCGATTTCAGCTCCTCGACGTGCCCGGCCAATCCGTCGAGCAGCGATGCGGCGAAGTCACGCAGCGCGCCCCTGTCGGTGAGCACCCGGTGCCCGCGCGGCAGTTCGACGTTCGCGGCCAGCGTCCACGGCCCGGCGGCCTGGATCTTGAAGGCGGGCGGCGCCGCCCCCGCCTTCTCCCTGGCCTCCTGGACGGCGTCGAGGTCCCAGTTCATCAGGTCGAGGGCCCGGCGGTGATCGTGCCCGGGACGGGCGGTGACGCGGTAGCCGCTCGGCACCACCTCGACGGCGAGATCGACCAGCAACGCCGCCGTCCGGCCGATCATGTCGGCACCGACACCGCGGGCGGGAAGTTCGGGCATACAGGGGAATTCGGGCAGTTCGCCGAACACGATCGAAGCGGCCTCGACCGGATCGGTGCCGGGCAGGGAACCGATGGCGGTCGCCGCTCCCGGCGGCCAGGGTCGTTCGTTCACACCCGGATTCTCCCCTTGGTCCGAGTGCGCGGGGAGGCGGGGCACGGGAGGACACGGACATTCGACGCAATTGCCGTCGACGAGCCCGAGACGGCACTGAGCGCACTACGCTGACCTGCCATGACGAGCTCTCCACAGCCCGCCGGCTGGTATCCCGACCAGCAGAACCCCCGGGTGTACCGGTGGTGGGACGGGCAGGCCTGGACCGCGAACACGCGGCCGTCGCACGACGCCGAGATGATCGAGCTGGACATCGAAGGCGCCGCCGACCCGGACAAGATCCGGGCACAGGCGGCGAGGGGCACGCAGGGCCGGGCCACCGGGGTGGTCGGCGGCGGCACGCTGTTCTCCGAACCCGTGCTGGTGGTCAACCAGCGCGCGAAACTCATCGAGATGTCGAACGAGTTCGGCGTGTTCGACCAGAACGGCAACCGTCTCGGCGGCGTCGTCCAGGTCGGGCAAAGCACGTTGAAGAAGGCCATCCGGCTGCTCACGAACTACGACCAGTTCCTGACCCACCGCTTCGAAATCCGCGACGCGAACCACAGCACCGTGCTGAAGGTGACGCGGCCGGCGAAGGTGTTCAAATCCCGGTTCCTGGTGACGAAGGCCGACGATTCCCCCATCGGGGAGATCGTGCAGGAGAACGTCTTCGGCAAGATCCGGCTGGGTTTCGTGGTGAACGGCCAGAAGGTCGGCGGGATCTTCGCGGAGAACTGGCGGGCGTGGAACTTCGTGATCAAGGACCACGCCGACGTCGAGATCGCGCGGATCACCAAGACCTGGGGCGGTTTCGTGAAGGCCGCGTTCACCACCGCCGACAACTACGTCGTCGAGATCCACCGGCCGCTGCGGGATCCGCTGGCTTCGATGGTGGTCGCTTCGGCGCTGACCATCGACACGGCGCTGAAGCAGGACGATCGCTGATCCGGTAGTGACCGGGGTCTCACCCCACTCAAGTGGACACTCGGCTTCCGGCGGCACAAAGTGGTGGGACTGGGCGGCACACCGGTGTGCGTCCGGGACGGAGGTCACCATGGAGCCGTTGCCGGAAGACGGCGAACGGGACTGGGCCGAGCCAGGCGTCTACACGGTTTCGCCCGGGGTCCACCGGATCCCGCTGCCCCTGCCGCAGGACGCGCTGCGCGCGGTCAACGTCTACGTCGTCACCGACGGCACCCGTCTGGTCCTCGTGGATTCGGGCTGGGCGCTGGAGTCGGCGCGCGAACGGCTTTCGCGCGGACTGAAGGCGCTCGGCGCGGATCTCGGCGACATCGACGAGTTCCTGATCACCCACGTGCATCGCGATCACTACACGATGGCCGTGGAACTGCGCCGCGAGTTCGGCGGCAAACTCGGGCTCGGGAAACGGGAAGAGCCGTCGCTGGTGCGCTCCGGTGATCCGGACCGGTTCCCGATGGAGGCGCAGGTCGGCCTGCTCCAGCGCTGTGGCGCGGACCCCGTCGTCGAGGAACTCGCCAGGGCCTTCGGCGGCGTCCGGCACACCGAGGCGCATCTGTGGGAACAGCCCGACGAATGGCTCGTCCCCGGCAAACGCGCGATCGTGCCCGGCCGCGAGTTCGACGTCGTGCACACGCCGGGTCACACGGACGGGCATGTCGTCTTCGTCGACGACGAGGCGGGGCTCGTGTTCTCCGGCGACCACGTGCTGCCGCACATCACACCGTCCATCGGGTTCCAGCCGGTGCCCACGGAATTGCCGCTGAGCGACTACCTCGACTCCCTGCGCCTGGTCCGCGAGATGCCGGACCGGCGCATGCTCCCGGCGCACGGCCCGGTCACCGGCAGCGTTCACGCCCGCGTGGACGAATTGCTGGAGCACCACCGCGACCGGCTGGAGGTCATGGGCGCCGAGATCACCGCGGACGTCACGACGGCGTACGAGGTCGCGCTGCGGCTGGGCTGGACGCGCAAGCGGCGCGAACTGCCCGACATGGACCCGTTCAACCAGATGCTCGCCGTCCTCGAGACGGGTTCGCATCTGGATCTGCTGGTGGCCCAAGGGAAACTCACCGCGACCGAAACCGGCGGGGTGCGACACTACGCGTCATGATCATCCGTCAAGCGCGCCGGGAAGACGTCGCGGCGATCGTCGGGATGCTCGCCGACGACCAGATCGGCAGCACCCGTGATTCGGCCGACGACCTCACGCCGTATCTGAAGGCCTTCGAGCAGATCGACGCCGATCCGGCGCAGTTGCTGATCGTCGCCGACGACGGCGGGGAGGCCGTCGGCACGCTCCAGTTGTCGATCATTCCCGGCCTGGCCAGGAAAGGCGCGTTGCGCGGGCAGATCGAGGCCGTCCGGGTGCGGGCGAGCCATCGCGGCTCCGGCCTCGGCGGCGAGCTGATGAGGTGGGCCATCGACGAATCGCGGCGGCGGGGCTGCGCCCTCGTGCAGCTGACGTCGGACGTGAAACGCGAGGACGCGCACCGGTTCTACGAACGCCTCGGTTTCGAGGCGACGCACACCGGTTTCAAGCTGAAGTTCTAGTCCCCGCCCCGCGTTTAGTCCTCTGGATGCAGTAGTTGCCCGCGCAAGGACCGCATTCAGAGGACGAAATTCGGGTGGTCAGCGGGTCCCGGAGATCTTCGCGCTGCCGAGCACCAGGTCACCTTCGGCGGCATCGGTGCGGTACAGCACGACGACCTGGCCCGGCGCGACCCCGCGCAGCGGCTCACGCAGCTGGATGGTGACCGAGTCACCGGAGACCTCCGCGACGGCCTCGACGATCCCGCCGTGCGCGCGCACCTGCACGACGCATTCGGTGGGGCCGTCCAGCGGCCGCTCGCTCGGCCAGATCGGGCGGTCCGCCTCGATCACGTCCACGCCGAGGTTCCGCGCGGATCCGACCTTCACGGTGCCCGAAACCGGCTCCAGCGAAAGCACGTAACGCGGCCGCCCGTCCGGCGCCGGCGCCTCGATGCCGAGACCCTTGCGCTGACCGACGGTGAAACCGTGCACACCGGTGTGCTCACCGAGCACGGCGCCGGTCTCGGCGTCGACGAGCTGACCGGGACGCTGCCCGAGCCGCTTCTCCAGGAAGCTCTTGGTGTCGCCGTCCGGGATGAAGCAGATGTCGTGGCTGTCCGGCTTCTTCGCCACCGACAGGCCACGGCTCGCGGCCTCGGCGCGCACGTCGGTCTTCCACGAATCACCCAGCGGGAACAGCGAATGCCGCAGCTGCTCCGGGGTGAGGGAAGCCAGCACGTACGACTGGTCCTTGCCCGTGTCGACGCTGCGCCGCAGCTCCGGCACACCGTCCACAAGGGACAGACGGGCGTAGTGCCCGGTGGCGACGGCGTCGAAGCCGAGCGCCATCGCCTTGTCCAGCAACGCTTCGAACTTGATCTTCTCGTTGCAGGTGACGCACGGGTTCGGCGTCCGGCCGGCGGCGTACTCGCCGACGAAGGTCTCGATGACCTCTTCGGTGAAGCGCTCGGCGAAGTCCCAGATGTAGAAGGGGATGCCGAGGATGTCCGCCGCGCGCCGAGCGTCGCCGGAGTCCTCGATCGTGCAGCAGCCGCGGGATCCGGTGCGCAGCGTGCCGGGCTTCGCCGACAGCGCCAGGTGCACGCCGACGACCTCGTGCCCGGCGTCCACGGCGCGCGCGGCGGCCACCGCCGAGTCCACTCCCCCGCTCATCGCGGCCAGTACGCGCATCTTCCTCACACCTCTTGCTTCTGCGTCTGCTTGCGCATTCCGGCGAGTCCCGCCTGCCTCGCCCTGTCGACGACGCCCGCGATCTCCCTCGAAACCGCTTCAACGTCTTCCGGTGCCGAGGTATGCCCGAACGAGAACCGCAGCGACCCGCGCGCGGCCGCGGGTTCGGCACCCATGGCCAGCAGCACGTGGCTCGGCTGCGCGACACCCGCCGTGCACGCCGATCCGGTGGAACATTCGATGCCCTTGGCGTCCAAGAGCATCAACAGGCTGTCACCCGCGCAACCCGGGAAGGTGAAGTGGGCGTGCGTGGGCAAGCGCTCGCCCTCGCCACCGTTGAGCACCACGTCCGGCACCTCGCGCCGGACGGCCTCGATCAGGTCGTCGCGCAGTTCGGCGACACGTTTCGCGTACTCCTCGCGCCCTTCGACCGCGGCCTTCACCGCCGTCGCGAACGCGATCACCGCGGGGACGTCGAGCGTGCCCGAACGCACGCTGCGCTCCTGGCCACCGCCGTGCAGCACCGGCACGCACGCCGTGTCGCGCCCCAGCAGCAGCGCGCCGACACCGTACGGGCCGCCGAGCTTGTGCGCGGTGAGGGTCAGCGCCGCGGCGCCGCTTTCGGCGAAGTCGACCGGCACCGCGACCACCGGCTGGACCGCGTCGGTGTGCAGCGGGATCTCGTGCTCGGCGCAGACGGCGGCGAGTCCGGCGATCGGGTTGACCGTGCCGACCTCGTTGTTCGCCCACATCACGGTGACCAGCGCGACCGTCTCCGGGCTTTCGCCGATCGCGGTGCGCAGCGACTCCGGGGTGACCCGGCCCGCTTCGTCGACCTCGACCCAGACGATCTCGGCGCCCGCGTGCTGCTCCAGCCACTCGACGGACTCGAGGACGGCGTGGTGCTCGACGGTGCTGCACAACACCCGGCGGCGCTCGGCGTCCTCGCCGTTGCGGGCCCAGAAGATGCCCTTGACGGCGAGATTGTCGCTCTCGGTGCCACCGGCGGTGAAGATCACCTCGGACGGCCGGGCGCCCAGCGCCTCCGCGATCACCTCGCGGGCCTCTTCGACCCGGCGGCGGGCCCGGCGTCCCGAGGAATGCAGCGCGGAGGCGTTGCCCACTGTGGACAGCGCCTCGGACATCGCCGCTACGGCTTCGGGCAACATCGGGGTGGTCGCCGCGTGGTCGAGATAGGTCATCGCATCCTTCAGGGTAGCCCGTTCCGGGGCGTGACCAAGCCCACCCTGGTCAGCGGGTGGCGGCGCTCATATCCGACGGCCACCGGCCGGTCACCCGCACCCCGAGCAACGCGATGCCGGTCAACACCACCGTCAGCACCACGATCGCCACCGAAGGCTCCTTCGCCGACGCCAGCGAAGCGAGCAGGACACCGCCTAAACCGATGGTCAGGGCCGATCCGACCCAGTCGCCGAGCTGCAGCGCCGAGGTGTTGAAGCCGCGTTCCGCCTCCGGCGAGTACCGGAGCAGCAGGACCGAGATCGCGGGCATCGCGATCCCCATCCCGGAGCCGCCGATCGCCGACGCCACGAACGCCATCCAGCCGGGGAACGAGGGCAGCGGGACGAAGACGAAGATCGCCAGACCGGCCGCGACCAGCGCGAACCCGGTCCGCAGGGACGCTTCGCGCGACCAGTCGAGCATGCGGCCCTGCAGCATCGACCCCGCCGACCAGCCCAGCGCGGTCACCGTCAGCGGCAGCCCGGCCAGCGCGGGGCTGTATCCGTGGACCTCGGTCATCGTGAGCGGCAGGTACGCCTCCATCCCGGCGTACGCGCCCGCGATCAACGCGCGCGAAGCGATCACTGTGGGCAACCCCGGCCTCGACGACAGCGTCCCGGCGGGCAGGAGTTTACGAAGCGCGTACGCGAGGGCGATCAGGCCGGCGCCGCCGTAGGCCAGCGCCGCGAGGGACGGATGCTGCGCCGCCCAGGTGAGCGCGGCGACGCCGAGGGCGGCGACCACCGCGGGCACGACCCCGGCGCGCCGCGCGGCCTCGGCGGGCACGTGCCGGGGCAGCTTGCGCGTGACGACGATCAGCAGGGACAGCCCGATCCCGGTCAGCGGGATCAGCCCCAAGAACACCCATCGCCAGCCGACGCTCACGGTCACCACGCCCGCGATCGACGGGCCGATCACCGCCGGAAGCACCCACGCGGCGGCGTTGGCGGCGTAGATCACCGGACGTTCCCGGTCGCTGAAGGTGAGCGCGATCAGCAGCGACACCGAGACCAGCAGGAGACCGGAACCGAAGCCCTGCAAGGCCCTGCCGAGCAGGAGCAGCGGCATGTCGTGCGCGAGCCCCGCGACCAGCAGCCCGGCGGCGAACAGCACGGTGCCGGCGAGCAGCGCGGGCGCCGGGCCCTTGCGGTCGCCGAGGCGTCCGGAAAGGACGGTCGCGACCACGCTGGCGACCAGGAAGGTGGTGAACGGCCACGCGTACAGCGCGAGGCCGTCGAGGTCGGCCACCATCGTCGGCATCGCGGTGGCGACGCCCATGCTTTCGAACGCGATGAGCGTGACCATGAGCAGCAGCCCGATGGTGGTCACGCGGTGCTCGGGTGTCCACAGCACACCCTTCGGCTTCGCCTTGCCCCCAGTGATCGTCATACGACGAGCCTGCAACCTCCAGCGCGGTGGAGGTCAAGCGCCGACGGACTCCAGACGCAGCTCACGCGCCAGCACGGCGGCCTCGCCGCGAGAGCTGACTTCCAGCTTCCCGAGGATCTTCCGCACGTGGAACTTCACCGTGTGCTCGGTCAGCGCCAGCTCGTCGGCGATCTGCCGGTTGCGCTTCCCGCGCGCGATCCCGGCGAGAACTTCGAGTTCACGCGGGTTCAGCCGGTCCAGCGGGCGCAGTTCCGGCGTCTCCTGCACGCCCAGCGGCAGGACGGCGGTGATCGTGGCGCCCCAGTCCGGGACGGCGTCGACCTCCCAGCGGCCGCCGAGCGGGGTGATCCGCTCGGTGAGACCGGTGGCGGGTACGGCGCGGGCGACGTCCGGGCCGTCGTCGCGCACGGTGACGCGGAGGTCCTGCCCGTCGATCCGCCAGGACGCCCGGACCCGGGTGCTGCCCCGCTCCAGCGCGGCGAGCACCAGACCGCGCGAAACCGTGCGGGCGGTGTGCGCGATGTCCTGCGGGAGCGGCCGTTCGTCGTCCGGCCCGGCGAGGTCGACGGACACGTCGTTGTGGCGCACCAAGGGATCCAGCTGCGCGACGAGGATGCCGAACGCCTCCGTGGCCGGTTCCGCCGAGAGCTCCTGGTCGCGGTCGGCGATCGAACGCAGCTCGACCAGGGCGGCCGCGGCGAGGTCGGTCGCGGTCTGCCGGGCGGCGGCGTCGCCGAGCCTGCGGGACCGCAGCACCGAAAGCAGCGACGTCAGGGTCGTGGCGTGGGTCTGCCCCAGATCGGTGATCGCCCGCGCCCGCGCGGTCGCCGCCGCGATGTTGCTCTCCAGGACGGCGGGCTCGGGATCGGTGGCGCGCTGGGCGGCGTTCACGCTGACGATGTCCCACAACTTGGCGACGATCTCCAGCGCGCCGTCCGCGGGCTCGTCCTCGGTGGGGACGAGCGCGATCATCGCGCCCTTGCCGATCACCGGTGCCGAGGTCAGGACGACGAGCTTCCGGCGCTTCCCGCCGAGGGTCTCTTCGGCCACCACGGCCTTGCCCGGGACGCCGAGGGCGGCGAGCCGCTGAAGCTCCGCGCTCGTGACCGCGCCGGTGATCTCCGGGTCGCCGTCGACCTTGATGGGCAGACGCGAGCAGTCGCCGGTCTCCATCGCGGCGGCGCGATGCGGCAGGACGGCCGCGGCCGTCGCCGAGAAACGCGGCAGAAGTTCGGGGCGCGGAGCGGCGAGCATGTACTCGACCTGGCTCAGCACTTGCAGCGGATCCATGACTCCACAGTAGGCGCGTACCGCCTCGGGGACGCTGCTCTCCCGGCTAGTGAACACTGCTCGTCCGACTGGTTCGGGCGGGGTACGGGCGCCGGTTGACTGATCGCAGCGAAGAAAACCCGAACAGGAGTGAACATGCGAGCGATCACCATCACCCAGTACGGCGAACCGGACGTCCTGCGGCTCGACGAGGCCCCGCTGCCGGAGCCCGGCCCCGGCCAGGTGCGGGTGGCGGTCAAGGCCGCCGGCGTCAACCCGATCGACTGGAAGATCCGGTCCGGCGCGATGGCCGAGGTCCGGCCCGTCGACTTCCCGCACATCCTCGGCCTGGAACTGGCGGGCGTGGTGGACGCGGTGGGCGAAGGCGCCGATTTCGCCGTGGGGGACGAGGTCTTCGGTTGGTCAGAGACCGGCACGTACGCGGAGTACGCGCTGGCGAGCACGGTCATCCGCAAACCCGCCGGGCTTTCGTGGGCCGAAGCCGCCGCGCTGCCCATCGCCGGCGAAACCGCGTTGCGGGTGCTGGGCGAACTCGAGGTCAAGCCCGGCGAGACCGTGGTGATCCACGGCGCGAGCGGCCAGGTCGGCCGGATCGCTACGCAGGCCGCCGTCGCGCTGGGCGCCACGGTCGTCGGGCTCGCCGGGGCCTCGTCGCTCGACGAGGTGAAGGAGCTCGGCGCGGTGCCGGTCCAGTACGGCGACGGCTGGGTCTCGCGGGTCCGCTCGGTCGCGCCGGACGGCGTCGACGCGGTCTTCGACGCCGCCGGTTTCGGCGTCCTGGGTGATTCCGTCGAGCTGCTCGGCTCACCCGACCGGCTGATCACCATCGCGGACCCGGCGGCTTACGCGCAGGGGCTGAAGTTCTCGGCGAGTGGCTCGGAAACCCAAGCGGTTCTTGAGGATCTGGTCGCGCGGGGGCTGAAGCTGAAGCTGGGATCGAGTTACGCGCTCGCAGATGCCGCCTCGGCGCACCGGGAAAGCGCGACGGGGCACGCGGGCGGGAAGATCACGCTGACGCCGGCGTGATGCCGGGCTGTGTCAACCCCGGATGCCAGGAACGGTCCTTTCCTTGCGAAATTTGCAAGGAAAGGACCGTTCCTAGCGCGCGTGAGGTGCTGAGAGGGACTTTCGCGACCGGAGCAGCAGCAACCGGCGGATGTCATGAAAGGGCCGTTCAGGACGAAAAACGTCCTGAACGACCCTTTCATGACACATCCGGGAGTTACTGCGAGACCGCCTTGGGAGCGGGAGCGACGGCCGGAGCGGGAGCGACGACCGCGGCACGCCGCCGCCGCTGAGCCGGGATCTGCACCCGCCCGAGAGCGGCCTGCACCGCGGATTCCGCCAGCGCCGCCAGTTCCCGGCGGTCCGAAGCGCGGCCCGGCGCGATCTCCGGGCACACGTGCACCTCCAGCACCAGTCCGCGCAGAGCCGCGACCCGCCGCAGCGAAGCGATGAGCGACTCCGGCCCGATGAACGCAGGCTGCGTCGTCTCCCGCCCGTCGGCGAGCCGGAACCGCAGCGCGAGCGGCCGCACCGGGACACCGCCGTCGATCGCGGCCTGGAAGGTCGCGGGGCGGAACCGGCCCGAGCCGAGACCGCACCAGGTGGTGCCTTCCGGAGTCACGCTGACGAGTGATCCGCCGCGCATGGCGTCGGCGAGTTCGTCCATCGTCGCGGGGAGGCTCCGCAGGTTCTCCCGGTCGAGGAAGATGCTGCCGCCGCGGCGCACGAGCAGGCCGAGCACCGGCCAGGCGCCGACCTCCTTCTTCGCGAGCGCCCGCATCGGCTGGACGGCGTTGACCGCGATGATGTCCAGCCACGAGATGTGGTTGTTCACCACGAGCGCGCCACGGCCGGGCACGGCGCGGAACCGCTCGTCGCCGAGTACGCGCAGTTTCACCCCGAACGAGCGAAGGATCCCCGCGAAAAGCAGGCGCACCAACCGTTCCCGGGGCATGCCGCGCAGCACGAGCACCAGCGGCGCGGAGAGGAAGGCGCCGAAGATGACGCCGATCGCGGCGGTGAACCGCAGGACCCGCCGGCCGAACGCCACCGTCGGCGCCCCTTCGGTCAGACAGCCGTCGCCACACGGCGACTTCGGCATCCAGGCGTGGCTCATCCCTGCTCTCCCAGGAAGAACTTGAGGTACCGCTCGTCGACGTTGTGCAGATCCAGCAGGACGAAGAAGTCCGCCACACCGAAATCCGCGTCCAGCGCGGGCGGCCCGTAGATCTTCGCCCCGAGGCGGGTGTAGCCCTTGATGAGCGGCGGGAGGATCGCGCGGGAGGGCCGCTCGACGTCCTCGGACCGCCACGGGTTCAGCGGCGTCACCCGAAGGGATTCATCCGCGTAGTGCTTGGCGCGCAGGACATCCCAGACGCCCGCCGCGTAGGTCCCGCCGTCGGTCAGCGGCACGGACGCGCAGCCCGCGAGGTACCGGTGCCCGGCCAGCAGCATGTAGCGTCCGATCCCCGCCCACACGAGGCTCACCACGGCGCCGCTGCGGTGGTCGGGGTGCACGCACGAACGCCCCGTCTCGACCAGCGAAGGGCGCAGCGAATCGAGCGCGCTGAGATCGAATTCGCTGTCGGAATACAGTTTTCCCGCCCGCGCCGCCCGATCGGGCGGCAACATCCGGTACGTGCCCACGATCTCGCCGGTGTTGTCGTCGCGCACCACGAGGTGATCGCAGAACTCGTCGAAGTAGTCGACGTCGAGACCGGGTTCGAGCGAATTGAGCGTCGCTCCCATTTCCTCGGCGAACACCTGATGGCGAAGACGCTGTGCGGCGACGACTTCTTCGTTTCCGTTCGCCACGAGGAGGGAGTAACGCGGCGCGTCGGCCGGGAGTTCGACACCTGCCTGGTCAGTACTGACGAGGAGCTGTGACGTCGTCATGACCCAGGTCTACCCCTGGAGGGGTACCAACGACAATGCGCCTGATGGCCGATTAGTGCACGTTCAGTTAATTGCGGGTTCTCAGGCTTCTCTCAGGCTGGGAAGTCACTTCCCGGTCACGGAAAAGGGGCCGTCCGGGAAATAAATCCCGGACGGCCCCTCTTCGAACGAAGGACTCAGCCCTTGCGCTTCTGGACCTCTTCGGTCAGCTGCGGCGCGACGTTGAACAGGTCGCCCACCACACCGAAGTCGGCGATCTCGAAGATCGGCGCCTCGGCGTCCTTGTTGACCGCGATGATGGTCTTCGAGGTCTGCATACCGGCGCGGTGCTGGATCGCGCCGGAGATGCCCAGCGCGATGTACAGCTGCGGCGAGACCGTCTTACCGGTCTGGCCGACCTGGAACTGCGCCGGGTAGTAGCCCGAGTCGACGGCGGCGCGGGAAGCACCGACGGCGGCACCGAGCGAGTCGGCGAGCGCCTCGACGACGTCGAACTTGTCGGCCGAGCCGACACCGCGGCCACCGGAGACGACGACCGACGCCTCGGTCAGCTCCGGCCGGTCGCCGCCGACGATCGGCTCGACACCGGTGATCCTGGCGGACTTCGCCGGGTCGCCCGCGGGGACCTCGACGGTCTCCTCGGCGGCCGCACCCTCGGCCGGGGCGGCCTCGACCGCGCCCGGGCGGACCGAGATGACCGGGACACCCTTGGTGGACTTGGACTTCACCGAGAACGCGCCACCGAAGATGGACTGGTCGACGCTGCCGTCACCGTTCACGCCGACGGCGTCGTACAGCAGACCGGAACCGAGGCGGACCGCGACACGAGCGGACACCTCCTTGCCCTCGGCGCTGGCCGCGACGAGCACGGCGGCCGGGGAGGTCCGCTCCGCCAGCGCGGCGAGGACGTCCACCTTCGGGGTGACCAGGAAGCCGGTGGCGTTGTCGCCCTCGGCGACGTACACCTTGGCGGCGCCGTGCGCGGCGAGGGCTTCCTTCGCCTTGGCGGCGGTGCCGGTCGGGCCGACGACGACCGCGGACGGCTCACCCAGTTCACGAGCGGCGGTCAGCAGCTCGAGCGTGACCTTCTTGACTTCACCGTCGACGTGGTCGACGAGGACGAGTACTTCAGCCATTTCCCTATTCCTCCTCGAAACCTGTCTCAGATGAGCTTCTGCGCGACCAGGTAGGCGGCCACCTTGCTGCCGCCGTCACCCTCGTCCTCGACGCGCTCACCGGCGGTGCGCGGCGGCTTCGGGGAGGCTTCGAGCACGGACGACCACGCGTTGCCGAGGCCGACCTCGCCCGCGTCGACACCCAGGTCGGCGACGGTCAGCGTCTCGACCGGCTTCTTCTTGGCGGCCATGATGCCCTTGAAGGAGGGGTAGCGCGGCTCGTTGATCTTCTCGCCGACGCTCACCACCGCGGGCAGGTTCGCCTCGAGGTGCGTGACGCCGTCCTCGGTGTAGCGGTCGGCCTTGATCGAGGTGCCGTCGACGGTCAGCTCGTTCACGTGGGTCAGCTGCGGCAGGCCGAGCAGCTCGGCGATGATCGCCGGCACGGCGCCACCGCGGCCGTCGGAGGCCTCGTTACCGGTGATGACCAGGTCGAAGCCTTCGACCTTCGAGATCGCGGCGGCCAGCACCTTGGCGGTGGCGATCGCGTCGGAACCGTGCAGGGCCTCGTCGGAGACGTGGATGGCCTTGTCGGCGCCCATGGACAGCGCCTTGCGGATCGCGTCGGTCGCGCGGTCGGGACCCACCGAGACGACGGTGACCTCGCCCTCGCCGGCTTCCTTGATCTTCAGCGCTTCTTCGACGGCCTTCTCGTTGATCTCGTCGAGCACGGCGTCGGCGGATTCGCGGTCAAGAGTGTTGTCGGCACCGGAGAGCTTCCGCTCCGAGTAGGTGTCCGGTACCTGCTTGACCAGGACAACGATGTTCGTCATGGGTCTACTTCGACCTCCCGTTAGTGGCCGGCGTCGGCCACGGGGCAACAGCTCTACTGGCCGGTAGATTAGGGCCATTTCAGTGCCGCGGCCCGCCGAGGTGACCTCATTCACCTGGATGCACGTTTTAGTGGGACCATCGTCCAGGTAATTCACCCGGAAGTGAGTGTAACCGGCCGACTAACCCGAACGGCCGTATTCCGGGGTACTCGCGGAGATGGTGAAGGGATAACCTGCCCCACCATGCGTTCCATGCCCGGCCCTGTCGCCGTGATCACGGACTCGACCGCCTGCCTTCCCGCCCCGGTCGCCGAACGCTGGGGAATCGGCGTCGTTCAGGTCCAACTGCAGGTCGGAGAGCAGTTCGACGAAGAGAACCGCTACGACCGCGAGGAAATCATCGGCCATCTGCGGGCGGGGACACCGGTGAAGACGGCACCGCCCGAGGTCGCCGCGTTCTTCTGGGCGTTCCAGGACGCCGCGAGCAAGGGCGCGTCCGCGATCGTCAGCGTCCACATCTCGGGACGGATGTCGGAGACGGTGAACGCCGCCCGCGAGGCCGCCCAGCAGGTGAACATCCCCGTGCACGTCCTCGACAGCGGGACCACCGGGATGAGCCTCGGTTTCGCGGCGACCTCGGCGGCCAAGGTCGCCGCCGCCGGCGGGCAGGCCACCCGCGTCATCGACGCGGCCGAGCGCCGCTTCCGCGGCAGCCGGGAGATCCTCTACGTCGACACGCTGGAATTCCTCCGCCGTGGCGGACGGATCGGTGCCGCGCAGGCGTTCCTCGGCTCCGCGTTCTCGATCAAACCCCTGCTGACCTTGAAGAACGGTGAGGTCGCCCCGCTGACCCGGGTGCCGGGCCAGCGGCGGGCGCTCAACAAACTCGTCGACCTCGCGGTGGAATGCGCGGGCGATCAGGAGGTGGAGGTCGCCATCACCCGGTTCGGCCCGGACGAACGCGATCTCGAGATCGGCGGGCGGCTGCGGGCGCGGCTGCCGCATATGGTCGACAGCACCCTGGTGGACGCCAGCATGATCCTCGGCGCCCACCTCGGGCCGGGTGCCATCGGCATCACGGTGTCGCCGGTGTAGCCCGCTTCGACGGGATCAGCGCCAGCACCACCGGGAGCACCGCGCCCAGCGCCGTCGTCACGATGATCAGCACCTGGTCCACCGGCTCGAAATGCGAGACGTGGCCCAGGTGGTAGAGGAAGTGCGGCAGTCCGAAGCAGAAGGTGGCGAGCGCGGCGAGCCTGGCCACCGCGGTCGTCCCGATCACGGCGGCGCCGATCAGGATCGCGGCGAGCGCCAGGTTGAGGCCGCCGAAGTCCTGGATCAGGTGTTCGTTGAAGGGGCCGTCCATCGCCACCCAGCCGGTGCGGAACCCCGGGAAGTCCCGGTAGAAGCCCTCCGGGCTGAACAGCGGCCACAGCCCCACGGGCAGTTCGATGAGGCCGAAGACGACGAGCAGTACGCGGGTGAATGTCCGTTGCATACCTCCTGGACTGCGTGGCGCCGCGAAACGTGACACGCAGTTAGTCCTCTGGATGCGGTCCTTGCGTGTGCAAGGACCGCATCCAGAGGACTAACTGCGGCGGAGCGGGAAGTGACCGGCCGGTAGGGTCGCGGCGTGACCACCCCAGCCACCAGGGCCGAAGCGCTGCACCTCACCGGTGAACGCACCGTGCCGGGCATCGCCGAGGAGAACTACTGGTTCCGGCGCCACGAGGCCGCGTATCAAAAGCTCCTGCCGCTGTGCGAGGGCAGGACGGTGCTGGAGGCAGGCTGCGGCGAGGGCTACGGCGCCGGGCTCATCGCCACCGTGGCCGAGCGGGTGCTCGCCCTCGACTACGACGTCCCCACCACCGAGCACGTCGCCCGGCGCTACCCCGGCATCGGCGTGGCGAGGGCGAACCTGGTGTTCCTGCCGCTGCGGGACGCGTCGGTCGACGTCGTCGCCAACTTCCAGGTGATCGAGCACCTCTGGGATCAGGGTGCCTTCCTCGCCGAATGCCGCCGCGTGCTCTCCCCCGGCGGACGGCTGATCGTCACCACGCCCAACCGGCTGACCTTCACCCCGGACAGCGACACCCCGCTCAACCCGTTCCACACCAGGGAACTCGCACCGTCCGAATTGGACGAACTGCTGCGTGACGCCGGGTTCGAGGTCGAGACGCTGCACGGGCTCCACCACGGCGAAGGCGTGGCGAAGCTCGACGCCAAGTACGGCGGTTCGATCATCGACGCCCAGCTCGACGTCGTCATGGGACAGCTGCCCGGACAGGCGACCTGGCCGGCGGAACTGCTCGCCGACGTCGAAGGCATCAAGGCCGCGGACTTCGCGATCCACGGCGAAGACCTCGACGCCAGCCTCGACCTCGTGGCCGTGGCGGTGCGCCGATGAGCGAGTACGAAGGCACGTTCTGCCTTGTCGTGCACAGCCATCTGCCTTGGCTGCCGCATCACGGATCCTGGCCGGTCGGCGAGGAATGGCTCTACCAGGCGTGGGCGCATTCCTATCTGCCGATGGTCGATCTCCTGCGCCGCTTCGCCGACGAGGGCCGCGAGGACGTCCTCACCCTCGGCATGACGCCGATCCTCGCCGCCCAGCTCGACGACCCGTACTGCATCGACGCCTTCCACGACTGGCTCGGTCACTGGCAGCTGCGCTCCTGGCACGCGTCCACGCTGTGGCGCGGCGACCCGCTGCTGCGCGATCTCGCGGCGAGTGAGTACCGGACGGCGCTCAAGGCCTCGGAAGAGCTCGAAACGCGCTGGCGGCACGGTTTCTCCCCGATCCTGCGGTCCTTTGTGGACAGTGGGACGATCGAGCTGCTCGGCGGCCCGCTGGCGCATCCGTTCCAGCCGCTGCTCGACCCGGTGGTCCGCGACTTCATGCTGCGCGGCGGCCTGGCCGACACCGCGCTGCGGATCGGACGGCGTCCCGAAGGCATTTGGGCACCCGAATGCGGCTACGCGCCCGGTATGGAGACCGGATATGCCGCCGCGGGAGTCCAGCGGTTCATGGTCGACGGGCCCTCGCTGCACGGCGACACCTCGGCGGCCCGGACCGTCGGCGATTCCGACGTCGTCTGCTTCGGCCGCGACCTCGAAGTCACGTACCGCGTCTGGTCACCGAAGGCCGGATATCCCGGCCACGCCGCCTATCGGGACTTCCACACCTGGGCGCACGAAGTCGGCCTCAAACCCTCGCGGGTGACCGGCAAGACCGTCGAACCGCCGGACAAGGCGCCGTACGACCCGGCGATGGCGACGGCCACCCTCGGCGGCCACGTCCAGGACTTCGTCGACACCGTCGTCGCCCGCCTGCGCTCGCTCAAGGCCGAGCACGGCCGCGAGTCGCTCGTCGTCGCCGCGTACGACACCGAACTCTTCGGACATTGGTGGCACGAGGGCCCGGCCTGGCTCGAAGGCGTCCTGCGCGCGCTGCCCGAAGCAGGCGTCCGCGTCACGACGCTCAAAGGCGCGCTCGAAGCCGGTCATCTCGGCGGGAAGGTCGATCTCCCGGCGTCGTCGTGGGGCTCGGGCAAGGACTGGCGGGTCTGGGACGGCGAGCAGGTGGCCGACATGGTGCGGGACAACACCGCGCTGCAGGACCGGATGCTCGATCTCGTCGCCGGAATGGACACCACGACGCGTGACTCCGTCCGCGATCAGGCCGTGGCCGAAGCGATGCTGGCGCTTTCGAGCGACTGGGCGTTCATGGTCACCAAGGACTCCGCCGCCGATTACGCGCGGCGGCGGGCGAAAGTGCACACGGAACGGTTCGACACGCTCGCCGGACTGCTCCGGGACGGTGCGCTCGACCGCGCGCGGGAGACCGCGGCCGCGTTCCGGCGCGACGACGGGCCGTTCGGTCACGTCGACGCGCGTGATCTGCTGAGGAAATGACGAAAGGGGCATCACCATGGGGATCCACGACATTCCGCTGAAGACGCTCGCGGGCGAGGACACCACGCTCGGCGCGCTCGAAGGCAAGACGCTGCTGGTGGTGAACGTGGCGTCGAAATGCGGGCTGACGCCGCAGTACACCGGACTGGAGAAGCTCCAGGAACGCTACGCGGACAAGGGTTTCTCCGTCGTCGGGTTCCCGTGCAACCAGTTCGCGGGCCAGGAGCCGGGCACCGCGGAGGAGATCCAGACCTTCTGCTCGACGACGTACGGCGTTTCGTTCCCGCTGTTCGAAAAGCTGGACGTGAACGGGGAAAGCCGTCACCCGCTTTACGCCGAACTGACCAAGGCGGCCGACGCGGAGGGCGCCGCCGGCGACGTCCAGTGGAACTTCGAGAAGTTCCTCGTCGCCCCGTCCGGTGAAGTCGTGGGCCGATTCCGCCCACGCACCGAACCCGAAGACGAGACGATCACCAAGGCGATCGACGCCACGATCGGCTGATTCCTTTTCCCGGGAATTCGGTGACCAAAGTCCCCGAATATCCCCACCGCTCGCACGATGGCCGGTTGCTCGATCACAAACCCTTGCCACACAAGGGAAACGCTGACATTCCCGGGTGAAGCGCCATACCCGATTGCACTATGGCGCCACCCCGGGGACAGGGGAACACTCTTTCGTCGGGAGTCCCGCACTTGAGTCAGCACCGACAACCAGAAAAGTGTGGCAGACATGATCGAAAACAACATGATCCCGGACGATTTCCTCTCCCTCGCGAGCGTGCAGGCGGCGGAAGAGGACGCGTTGCTGAACCGGCAGAACGTGGTGGGTGTCGCGCTCGGCACCAAATGGTCCGGCGGGAGGGACACCGGCGAGAAGGCGATCACCGTCCTCGTCGACACGAAGATGCCGCACGAGATGCTGCGTGAGGACGACCTCGTCCCGTCGACGCTGTCCGGGGTGCCCACCGACGTCCAGGAGGTCGGTGTGCTGCAGGCGGGTCGCAGTATCGCGGCACCGAAGGCGAACGGCTCGCCTTCGGTACTCGACGACGTGCCGTCGCCCGCGCTGAGCCGTCCCGACGAACTCGCCCGTGAGCAGGTCGGCCCGTTCACCCTCGCCAAGCGGTTCCGCCCGGCGTTCGGCGGGCTGAGCGTCGGCCACTTCAAGATCACCGCCGGCACCTACGGCACCGCGGTCTACGACGCCACGGCACTGCCCGGCAAACCGGCGAAGTACTACATCCTGAGCAACAACCACGTGCTGGCGAACTCCAACGCCGCCGCCATCGGCGATCCCATCCTGCAGCCCGGCCCGTTCGACGGCGGTGTCGTCCCCACCGACGTCATCGCGAGGCTGAGCCGCTTCGTGCCGATCAAGTTCATCGCCGCGGGCCAGCCGGTGCCGTTGAACTTCGTCGACGCCGCCATCGCCGAGGGCCAGTTCCACGATCTCGACCGGCGGATCTTCTGGGTCGGCGACCTCAAGGGCACCAACGTGGCCCCCGCGGTCGGCACCGTGGTGCAGAAGACCGGCCGGACCACGAACTGGACCACCGGGCGGATCACGAACATCAACGCCACCGTCGACGTGAACTACGGCGGCGGCCGGGTGGCCCGGTTCGCGCAGCAGCTCCTCACCACCGACATGTCGGCGGGTGGCGACTCGGGCAGCCTCGTGGCGGACCTGAGCGAGAACGCCGTCGGCCTGCTGTTCGCGGGTTCGCCGGTGGTCACCGTGATCAACCGGATCACGCTGGTCGAGGCCGCGCTCGGGATCAGGGTGCATCCGTAGTGGCCGAAGACGTGTCGGATGTCGATGCCGCTCTCGTGGCGGCGTCCCGGTGGCTCGACGACGTCCCGGGCGTGGTCGGAATCGGACAGGGCGAGGCCGAAGGGGCACCCACGATCGACGTGTGGATGACCCCCGGTCACGACTCCGGGCAGTTGCCTTCTCAGCTGCTCGGAGTGCCCGTCCGGGTCCGTGACTCCGGCGGTCCGGTGGAGGCCCGGCCGGACTGACCCGTCTCGATGACCGCGCGATTGCGGGCGGCGACGATTCCCGCGTCCGCCTTCACCACCCGCCGGTCGTAGGTGAGCAGGCCGTTGACTTCGTTCTCGACGTCGGTGGTCTGCGTGTAGATCGCGCCGGAAAGGCCGGTTCCGGCGACGATCCGTTCGAGGTTCTCGCTGACCTCGGCATAGCGCTTCGTCAGCTGTGCCGAGGTCAGCGTCATCTCATAGGCCTGCGGCTCGCCCGGCCAGCGGTGCTCGTCGACGACGAGGCCGAGCCCGCCGTATTCCCCGTCGACGATCACCCTGTGGTCCTTCACTGTGGGACTCCCCGGCCCGACGTAGGTGTGGTCGTCGTAGACGTCACCCGCGCCGGTGTCCGGCCGGGAGAAACAGCAGTTCACCCCGCTGTTCGCGATGACGTGCCTGGCCGGGTCGAGGTCCTTCACCAGCTTCGCGATGCGCGCGGTGTCGAATTCTCCCCAGCCCTCGTTGAACGGCACCCAGCCGACGATCGAGGTCACCCCGCGCAGTTGCTCGATCATCTCGGTCAGCTCGGCTTCGAATCGCTCCTGGGCCTCCGGGACCGGGTCGGGCGCGGTCCCGGGCGGACCGTCGAAGGAGACGGTGAGCGACGGCATGTCCTGCCAGACGAGCAGGCCCAGCCTGTCCGCCCAGTGGTACCAGCGTTCCGGCTCGACCTTGACGTGTTTGCGGACGAAGTTGAAGCCGAGCTCCTTGGTCTTCTCCAGGTCGAACCGCAGTGCCTCGTCGGTGGGCGCGGTGTGGATCCCGTCGGGCCAATACCCCTGGTCGAGCGGGCCGTGAAGGAAGGTGATCCGGCCGTTGAGCGCGATCCGCGGCCTGCCCTGGGCGTCGGCGACCGTCCCGATCGTGCGAAGCCCGGTGTAGGACTCGACGACGTCGAGCACGTTGCCTCTTTCGTCGAGCAAGCGGACCTGGAGGTCGTAGAGATACGGGTCCTCCGGCGTCCACAGGCGAGGCGCAGGAAGGTTTGCGCGCAACCGCCGCCCGACCTCTCCTTCGACGCGTGCCACTTCCGCCCCGCCGGCTTCGCTGACGATCATCTCCACTCGGGCGCCGCCTGTGACCTTGGGCACAACGGTCACCCCTTCGAGATCCGGGGTCAGCGGCAGATCCCGGATATGCGCGGACGGCACGGGCTCCAGCCAGACGGTCTGCCAGATCCCCGACGCGGCGGTGTAGAAGATCCCTTTCGGGTCGTTCCGCTGCTTGCCGACGGGGTGCGTCGAAGCGTCGGTCCGATCCGTCGCGCGGACGGTGAGTTCCTGCGATCCGGACGGGCGCAGGACGTCGGTGATGTCCGCGCTGAAGGCCGTGTACCCGCCTTCGTGGACGGCCACCTCCTGGTTGTTCACCCAGACCGTCGCGGACTGGTCGACGGCGCCGAAGTGGAGCAGCACCCGCTGACCATCCCATGCGGACGGGACGTGGAAAACCTTGCGGTACCAGAGGGTTTCGTCCCGCCGTCCGATACCGGAGAGCGCAGACTCGGGCGGGAACGGCACCAGGATCCGCTCGCCGTACCCGTCGCGGCGGGGCGCGCCGCTGCCCGCGTACTCCCAGACGCCGTTGAGGTTCAGCCAGCGTTCGCGGACCAGCCGGGGACGCGGGTACTCCGGCAGCGCCTTGCCCGGTCCGACCTGCGCGGACCACGGTGTCGAGAGCACCGGTTCGACGGTCTTGAAGGCCGGTCCGGCCGCGTTCACCGAGGAGGTCATCGACCCGATGGTGGCAAAGATCGCCGCTCCTGTCGCCCTCGATCGGGTTCACCGGCAGGGGTGATCGCCCGGTCCCGGTGACGACCGACTCACGAGTAACCTCCACCCATGCGCGTGCTGATGTTGTCGTGGGAGTACCCACCCGTGGTCGTCGGCGGACTCGCACGGCACGTCCACGCCCTGGCCCGGCATCTCGCCAGGCAGGGGCACGACGTGGTCGTCCTGTGCCGTCACACGGCGGGCACCGACGCCGAGACCCATCCGAGGACCGATCGCGTGGTCGAGGGCGTCCGGATCATCCGGGTCGCCGAAGACCCGATGCACGTGACCTTCGAACGGGACCTCGTCGCCTGGACGCTGGCCATGGGGCACGCGATGGTCCGCGCCGCCACCGACCTGCTGCGCACGTGGCAGCCGGACGTCGTGCACGCGCACGACTGGCTGGTCACCCACCCCGCGATCGCGATCGCGGAGGCCGCGCGGGTGCCGCTGGTCGGCACGATCCACGCCACCGAGGCCGGACGGCACTCGGGGTGGCTCTCGCATCCGCTGAACCAGCAGGTGCACTCCGTCGAGTGGTGGCTCGCGAACCGCTCGGACGCGCTGATCACCTGTTCGCAGGCCATGCGCCGCGAGGTGGCGCATCTGTTCGAGGTCGACGCCGACGCGGTCACCGTGATCCACAACGGCATCGAGGAGCGCACCTGGCAGGTGCCCGCGGAAGAGGTCGCGCACGCGCGCGAGGTCTACAGCCCCTCCGGCGCGCCGCTGCTGCTCTACTTCGGGCGGCTGGAATGGGAGAAGGGCGTGCAGGACCTCCTCGCCGCGCTCCCCCGGATCCGCCGTGCGAAACCGGGGACGCGGCTGGTCGTCGCCGGCAAGGGACGGCATCTGGAGGAACTGGTCGACCAGGCCCGCAAGCTGCGCGTCCGGCGCGCGGTGGACTTCGTCGGGCACCTGTCCGACCGTGAACTGCGCGCCGTGCTGGCCGCGGCCGACGCCGTCGTGCTGCCCAGCCGGTACGAGCCGTTCGGGATCGTCGCGCTGGAGGCCGCCGCCGCCAAGGCGCCGCTGGTGGCTTCGACCGCAGGCGGGCTCGGCGAGGTGGTCGTCGACGGCGAGACCGGCCTGGCGTTCAGCCCCGGCGACGTCGAGGCGCTCGGGGACGCCGTCGAGGCGGTGCTGGACGACGAGGTCGCCGCCGCCGGGCGGGCGCTGACCGCGCAGTCGCGGCTGGCCGCGGATTTCGACTGGGGGCGGATCGCGGAGGCGACCGTGGCCGTCTACCGGCGTGCTCGCGTCGGTGAGCCGGTGGAGCTGGGGCGGCCGAAGATCGCGACCGGCAACGCCTTCGAGCCCTGATCGCTCACCGCATTCAGAGGACTAAACGCGCTGGGACAGGCCTGGGTCGGGTGACCGAATTCGGCACTTTCGCGTGCCTGGATGGACGCCACGCGTGTCTGGGTGGACGACACCTGTGACCAGAGGGACGGCACCTGTGATTGGACGGACGACACTCTCGCGGCCGAGGCCCACCGCGTGTCGTCCGTCCAATCACGCGTGTCGTCCATCCAGACACGCGTGTCGTCCATCCAGACACGTGCGTCGTCCGTCTGGTCACGTGCGTCGTCCCTCCCGTCACGCGAAACCGCCCGCAGTACATGAAGGCGAGGCGTGAAGGTCGAGTTTCCTCGGCTGAGCCGAGGGAAGGGGGCCTTCACGCGCTACCGCTGTGGGGGCGAAGGGGAATCCGGGACGTCGGGGGACCCGGATCCCCCTTCACGAGCGACGCGGGTCGCGAGGGGCACGACCCCCGGGGCTGCTCTAGGTGGCGAAGATCAGAAGTGGCACGGCCGGACACAGTCCGGCTGCACCGGGACCCCGGCCGAGGCGGACACCGCGGGGGCGGCGAGGGCGACGGCGAGGACGGCGAAGGTCGCGGCCAAGAGCGTTCTCAACTGCTTCTTCATGGTGGCTCCTCGGGGAAACGGGCGGATTTCCCGCCCGGCGCCGAGCATCCGCGCGACCCGCCACCGAAACAACGGGGGTATCACTAGGTACCCCTACCTAATCGCGGTCCGTGACCGATTCGTCCGGTCCTGTGTCCGGACCCGGCGGAAAGCCGCGGAGACCCCGCCCACTGCGGTGTGGGGGTGAGCGGGGTCCCCGCGGCGAAGCGCACGCCCGACAAGGCGCTACCGGAAGGGCGCGCGCGTGAAGCGGGTCCGGTGGCGGGGAGCCTCCGCCACCGGACCCGTTGGGCCACACCGTCCCAAACCGGTGTGGAACCCGGCCGCCCCGCGTCAGGTAGAGGCGGCCGGAGCCTTGATCAGTGCGTGGTCAGGTATCGCGCGTACGCACCGGTGGTGAGGAAGCTCGGCAGCTTCTCGCCCAGCGCGGTCTCGGTGAAGATCTCGTAGGCGTCGTCGAGACGGGTGCCCTCGCCCAGTTCGGAACGCACCGACGCCAGCTCTTCGTCCAAATAGGACACGGCGAGTTCGCGGGTGAGCGCGGTGCCGTCTTCGAGCTTCGTGCCGTTGCGGATCCACTGCCACACCTGGCAGCGCGCGATCTCGGCGGTGGCGGCGTCCTCCATCAGGTTGTGGATCGCCGCCGCGCCGGTGCCGCGCAGCCAAGCGTCGATGTAGCGCAGCGCGACGTTGATGTTGGCGCGGACACCGGCTTCGGTGACCTCGCCGCCCGCGCTGGCGACGTCGAGCAGATCCTCGGCCGTCACGGTGACGTCTTCACGGAGCTTGCCGAGCTGGTTCGGCCAGCCGCCGAGGACGTTGTCGAACACCTCGCGGCAGACCGGGACGAGGCCGGGGTGCGCGACCCACGAGCCGTCGAAACCGTCGTTCGCCTCGCGTTCCTTGTCCTGGCGGACCTTCTCCAGCGCGGTCGCGTTGATCTCCGGGTCCTTGCTCGGGATGAACGCGGCCATCCCGCCGATGGCGTGCGCCCCGCGCTTGTGGCAGGTGCGCACCAGCAGTTCGGTGTAGGCCCGCATGAACGGGACGGTCATCGTCACCTGCGCGCGGTCCGGGAGCACGAAGTCCGCGCCGTGCGAGGAGAAGTTCTTGATGACGCTGAAGATGTAGTCCCAGCGGCCGGCGTTCAGCCCGGCGACGTGCTCGCGCAGTTCGTAGAGGATCTCCTCCATCTCGAACGCGGCGGTGATCGTCTCGATCAGCACGGTGGCCCGGATCGTGCCGCGCGGGATGCCGAGTTCCCGTTGCGCCAGCAGGAAGACGTCGTTCCACAGCCGCGCTTCGAGGTGGTTCTCGAGCTTCGGCAGGTAGAAGTACGGGCCGCTGCCGCGGGCCAGCAGCTGGCGCGCGTTGTGGAAGAAGTAGAGACCGAAGTCGACCAGGCTCGCCGAAACCGGGCGGCCGTCGATGCGGATGTGCTTCTCCACCAGGTGCCAGCCGCGGGGGCGGGCGACGATCGTCGCGGGGTCGTCGCCGATCGTGTAGCGCTTGCCCGCCTCGGTGGTGAAGTCGATGTTGCGGCGGATCGCGTCGAACAGGTTGAGCTGTCCGTCGATCACGTTGTGCCAGGTCGGCGACGTCGCGTCCTCGAAGTCGGCGAGCCAGACCTTCGCGCCGGAGTTGAGCGCGTTGACCGTCATCTTGCGGTCGGTCGGCCCGGTGATCTCGACGCGGCGGTCTTCGAGACCGGGCGCGGACGGGGCGACCGACCAGCTGCTGTCGTCGCGGATCGCGTGCGTCTCGGGCAGGAAGCCCAGCGGTTCCTCACCGGACTGGAGCTTCTCGCGGCGCAGACGGCGCGCGTCGAGCAGTTCGCGGCGGCGGCCGGCGAACGCGTTGTCCAGTTTGGCCACGAAGTCCAGCGCGGCCGGGGTGAGGATCTCGGCGAACCGGTCACCGGCGGGTCCGCAGACGTCGATCCGGTAGTTCAGCTTCTCAACCATGGTGTGCCTCCGCTGGGCTTCGCGAGAGAGAGGGAAGGGGATGGGGGGGGTGGCGGTCTCCCCTGGGAGTCGGGAGACCGCCACCCGGCATCTACTTGCGAGGGATCAGAACTGCTCGGCCTCGGTGGAACCGGCGAGCGCGGTGGTCGAGCTCTCCGGGTTCAGCGCGGTCGCGACGTTGTCGAACCAGCCGGTGCCGACCTCGCGCTGGTGCTTCGTGGCGGTGTAACCGCGGTCCTCCGAAGCGAACTCGCGCTCCTGCAGGTCGACGTAGGCGGTCATGCCCTCGCGGGCGTAACCGTGCGCCAGGTCGAACATCGAGTAGTTCAGGGCGTGGAAGCCGGCGAGGGTGATGAACTGGAACTTGTAGCCCATGTGGCCGAGTTCGCGCTGGAACTTCGCGATCGTCGCGTCGTCCAGGTGCTTCTTCCAGTTGAACGACGGCGAGCAGTTGTAGGCCAGCATCTGGTCCGGGTACTTGGCCTTGATCGCCTCGGCGAACTGGCGGGCGACCTCGAGGTCCGGCTTGGAGGTCTCCATCCACAGCAGGTCGGCGTACTCGGCGTAGGCGAGACCGCGGTCGATGCAGGGGTCGATGCCGTTGGTGACGTTGTAGAAGCCCTCGGCGGTGCGCTCGCCGGTGACGTACTTGCGGTCACGCTCGTCGACGTCGCTGGTGATCAGCGTGGCGGCCTGCGCGTCGGTGCGGGCGACGATCAGCGACGGCACGTTCAGCACGTCCGCGGCGAGGCGGGCGGCGTTCAGCGTGCGCTCGTGCTGCTTGGTCGGGATGAGCACCTTGCCACCGAGGTGACCACACTTCTTCTCGGAAGCGAGCTGGTCCTCCCAGTGCACACCCGCGGCACCGGCGGCGATCATGCCCTTCATCAGCTCGAAGGCGTTGAGCGGGCCACCGAAGCCGGCCTCGGCGTCGGCGACGATCGGGGCGTACCAGTCGATGTCGGTGTTGCCCTCGGCCCAGTTGATCTGGTCGGCGCGGCCCAGCGCGTTGTTGATGCGGCGGACGACGGCGGGCACCGAGTTGGCCGGGTAGAGGCTCTGGTCCGGGTAGGTCTGGCCGGAGAGGTTGGCGTCGGCGGCGACCTGCCAGCCCGACAGGTAGATGGCCTTGAGGCCGGCGCGCACCTGCTGCACGGCCTGGTTACCGGTCAGGGCGCCCAGCGAGTGGACGTAGTCCTCGGTGTGCAGGAGGTCCCACAGCTTCTCGGCGCCGCGGCGAGCGAGCGTGTGCTCCTCGACCACGCTGCCGCGCAGCTTGACCACGTCAGCCGCGGAGTACGACCGCTTCACGCCCGCCCAGCGGGGGTCGGTCTCCCACTGCTTGGCCAGTTCGGCGGCCGCCTGCTCCAGCTGCTGCGCGTGCTGAGTCATCGGATTCTCCCGGTGTTGCGAAGTTTGCGAGTGATCGCCTTTCCTGATTCGACCCTGACATGACTGGGGAAATCCGATCCAGGCCTCCAATTTGCCAATTTCTGCGAAGCTTCCGTAGCATCTTGCAAAGGTTGCGAATCGCAGGTTCGCAAGCGGAGCGAAAATTCACGTGCTTGACCGTTCACTGAATCGTTCAGGCCCGGAAACCTTGCGGACAGAGAGGCCTCAGTGGACAAAACCTTCGCCGGAGCGAAGCTGCGGCATCTGCGCGAAAGCCGGTCGATGAGCCAGGCGGATCTGGCTCGTGTGCTGGAGATCTCACCCAGTTATCTCAATCAGATCGAGCACAACTCGCGTCCGCTGACCGTCCCGGTGCTCCTTCGCATCACGCAAGCGTTCGGAGTGGACACCGAGTTCTTCGCGAACAACGACACCGCGCGGCTGGTCGCGGATGTGAAGGAAGCGCTGCTCGACGAGATGCTCGGCGTCGACGTCACGAACAGCGAGCTCAACGACCTGGCCACGAACCTGCCGACGATCGCCCAGGCACTGGTCAAACTGCACCGCAGCTACCGCAACGCCGTCGAGAACACCGCCGCGCTGACCACGGAAAACGGCCTCGGCCTGCACGGGAGCGCCGCCACCGCCCTGCCGCACGAAGAGGTCCGCGACTTCTTCTACGAGCGGGAGAACTACGTCGCCGAGCTGGACGAACGCGCCGAACGCATGGCGCACGACATCCCGCTGCAACGTGGCCAGGTGCTCGCGGCGCTGAAGGAGACGCTGATCCAGCGCTACGGCGTCGACGTCACGAGCGAAGGCATCGACGAGGCCAACGGCGAACAGCACCGGTACGAACCGGGGCCGCGGGTGCTGCGGCTGGCGCCGAGCCTGCGCGTCGGGCAGCAGGCGTTCCGGATGGCCTCACAGATCGCGCTGCTCGAATACGACGACCTGATCACCGAACTCGCCGACTCGTGGGCGTTCTCCGGGCCTGCCGCGCGTTCGCTGGCCCGCGTCGGGCTCGCGAACTACTTCGCGGGCGCGCTGATCCTCCCCTATGGACCGTTCCTGTCCACCGCGGAGCGCTTCCGCTACGACATCGAGCGGCTGTGCGACCACTTCGGCGTCGGCTTCGAGACGGTCTGCCACCGGCTCTCGACGTTGCAGCGGCCGAAGAACCGCGGCGTGCCGTTCTCGTTCGTGCGCGTCGACCGGGCGGGGAACATGTCGAAACGCCAGTCCGCGGCCGGTTTCCACTTCTCCCGCGTCGGCGGCGCGTGTCCACTGTGGAACATCTACGAGGCGTTCACCCAGCCCGGCAAGATCCTCACCCAGATCGCGACCCTGCCCGACGGCAAGAGCTACTTCTGGGTCGCGCGGACGGTGTCGCGCAACATCGGCGGCTACGGCAGCCCCGGCAAGACGTTCACCGTCGGCCTCGGCTGCGAACTGCGGCACGCGAAACGGCTGATCTATTCGACCGGGCTCGACCTCGACGACCGCGCCGCCGCCACGCCGATCGGCATGGGTTGCAAAGTCTGCGAACGCCCGGCCTGCTCGCAGCGCGCGTTCCCGACGATCGGCAAGCAGCTCACCGTCGACGAGAACACGAGCACCTTCGTCCCGTATCCGGCGGTGCCCAAGTCGCCTTGAGCCGCCCCGATCTCCCTGGCAGGGTTGCCGTCGACGGCCGCCGGTGTGACGGCGGCCACCGCACTGGGGAGAACTGAATGATCTTGGTGACCGGGGCAGGCGGCAACGTCGGCTCGGAACTGACCGGAATCCTGGCGCGCGGCGGGCATCCCGTCCGCGCGCTGGTCCGCACACCGCGGCCGTTACCGGACGGCGTCGACGCGGTGGTGGGAGATCTCAACGAAGCGACGAGCCTGAAGCCCGCGTTGGACGGTGTCCGCGCGGTCTTCCTGCTCGGCGGCTACGAGGACATGCCCGGCGCGCTCGCGGTGATGCGCGACGCGGGTGTCGAGCAGGTGACGCTGCTGTCGTCCCGTTCGGTCGTCGGCGGGCACGCGGACAACGCCGTCGCCGGGATGCACATGGCGGCCGAGGCCGCGGTGCGCGCTTCGAAACTGGCGTGGACCTTCTTGCGGCCGAGCGGGTTCATGTCGAATTCGCTGCAATGGGCCGCGCAGCTTCGCGCGGGGGACGTCGTGCGCGAGCCGTTCGCGAACGTGCCGGTGGCGACGATCGACCCGTACGACATCGCCGCCGTCGCCGCGGAATCGCTGACCACGCCGGGACACGAAGGCCGGGCGTACGCCATCACCGGCCCGGGTTCGCTCCGGCCGGCCGACCGGCTCCGCGTCCTGAGTGAACTGCTGGGGCGGGAGCTGCGCCTGGAACCGCTTTCGGACGCCGAGGCCCGTGTGACGATGAGCGCGGAGATGCCGGCGAAGTACGTTGACGCCTTCTTCCGCTTTTTCGCCGAGGGCGAGTTCGACGACTCCGAGGTCACGGGTGCCGTCCAGGATCTGACCGGACGGGAGCCACGGCCGTTCGCGACCTGGGCCCGGACGCATCTGGCCGCCTTCCGCTAGGCGCGTTTCGTCTTCTGGATGCGGTCGTTGCACGCGCAAGGACCGCATTCAGAGGACGAAATGCGGGAGGTCACACCAGGAAGTGGAAGAGCGGGCTGCCCGGTTCCACCCGTTCCACCTGGAGCGGGCTGACCTCCAGCCGGTGCAGAAGACCTTCCAGGTCACCGGGCCGCGCGAGTTCGACGCCGATCAGCGCCGGGCCGGTCTCGCGGCTGTTGCGCTTCACGTACTCGAACCGCGTGATGTCGTCGTCCGGCCCGAGGACCTCGTCGAGGAACCGCCGCAGCGCGCCGGGCTCCTGCGGAAACCCGACCAGGAAGTAGTGCTTCAGTCCTTCGTGGATCAGCGACCGTTCGAGCACTTCGCCGTAGCGGCTGACGTCGTTGTTGCCACCGGAGACGACGCACACCACGATCTGCCCGGGGTCGATCTTCACCGTCGTGCCCAGCGCGGCGGTCGCGAGCGCGCCCGCGGGTTCGGCGATCACGCCGTCGGACTGGTACATCGCGAGCATCTCGGTGCAGATCGCGCCCTCGGCGACGTCGGTGAGCTCGACGCCACCGTCGCGGACCAGCGGATACGTCACCGACCCGGCCTGCGCGACCGCCGCACCGTCCACGAAGGTGTCGACGCTTTCGAGCCGCACCGGCGCCCCCGCCGCCAGCGCGGCGGCCATACAGGTCGCGCCCGCCGGCTCGACCCCGACGATCCGCATCTCCGGCGCGCGTTCCGCGGCCCACGCGGCGATCCCCGCGAGCAGACCGCCACCGCCGACGGGCACCACCATGACGTCCGGGACGAACCCGAGCTGCGCGACGACCTCCATCGCGACCGTGCCCTGCCCGGCCACCGTCTCCGGCGCGTCGAACGCTGGGACCAGGGTCGCGCCGGTGCTCTCGGCGTCGTGCTTCGCGGCGCTGAAGGCGTCTTCGTAGGTCTCGCCGACGACGATCACCTCGATATGCGAGCCGCCCAGCGTCGCGATCCGCTCGCGCTTCTGCCGGGGAGTCGTGCCGGGGACGTAGACGCGGCCGTTCGCGCCGAGGCGGCGGCACGCGTACGCGACGCCCTGCGCGTGGTTGCCCGCGCTCGCGCAGACGACGCCGCGCTCCCGGTGCTCCGCGTCGAGCTGGACGATGAAGTTGTAGGCGCCGCGGATCTTGTACGAGCGCACGGTCTGCAGGTCTTCGCGTTTGAGCCAGACCCGGGCGTCCACCCGCGCCGAAAGCCGCTCGTTCGGTTCGAGCGGCGTGCGGGTCACCACCCCGGCCAATCGCTTGGCGGCCTCTTCGACCGTTCGGGCGCTCACCGTTTCGATCCCTTGCACGAATGCTGAATGTACTGACCGGCCCCGGCCACGACGGAGAGTGGTCCAGTGGGTGCTTCACCGGGTTGTCGGTGGCCTGTGGTCCACTGGTCGCCATGGTGAGCAAGGTCGACGGAGTCCGGAGTCTCGATGCGTTGCGCGAGCTGGTCCACAGTGGCGCGGAGCCCGAGTACCAGCTCTTCTACGGCCACACCCCGCTCAAGAGCGGCCGGGTCAACGCGGCCTGCCTGAGCCAGTGGTGGCTGGCGCCGTTCGTGGTGGACGGCGAGCGGTACCCGACGGCCGAGCATTTCATGATGGCGAGCAAGGCCGAGCTGTTCGGCGATCACGCCGCGGCGGCGAACATCCGTCAGGCGCCGGACCCCAAGACCGCCAAGATCCTCGGGCGCGAGGTCGCCGGGTTCGACGCCGAGGTCTGGGAGCGGCACCGTTTCGACATCGTCATCGACGGCAACCTCGAAAAGTTCCGCCAGCACGCCGAAGAGCGCGAGTTCCTGCTGAGCACGGGCGACAAGGTGATCGTCGAGGCGTCGAGGATGGACCTGGTCTGGGGCAGCGGCCTCGCCCGCGAGGACAAGAACGCCACCCGCCCCGACTACTGGCGCGGGCAGAACCTCCTGGGCTTCGCGCTCATGGAGGTCCGCGAGCAGCTGCGCGGCTAGTTCTCGCGTGATCAGAAACCGAACTCGCGTGCTTGAAGGCGTGACTCGCGTGATCGGAGGCGTAACTCGTGTGTGCGGCTTCCGATCACGCGAGTCACATCTCTGATCACGCGAGTCACGTCCTCGATCACGCGAGTTACGAGTCCACGCCCAGGGTTTTCTGGAGTGCCTTGTTCGCCTTGCGCGCCATGTCCGCGACGGCTTCGCGACGGGCGGCGTCGGCGGCGTAGTCGTCCTGGCGGTTCCGGACGACGCGTGCCGGCGAGCCGACGGCGATCGAGTAGTCCGGGATCTCGCCCCGCACCACGGCGTGCGCGCCGAGGACGCAACCGCGGCCGACCCGGGTGCCCTTGAGCACGGAGACCTTGGTGCCGATCCAGGTGTCCGGCCCGATCCGCACCGGCGACTTCACGATGCCCTGGTCCTTGATCGGGACGGTGATGTCGCTGGTGACGTGGTCGAAGTCGCAGATGTACACCCAGTCCGCGACGAGCGTGGCCGCGCCGAGCTCGATGTCGAGGTAGCCGTTGAGGACGTTCTGCCGCCCGAAGACGGCCTTGTCGCCGATGCGCAGCGAACCCTCGTGGCAGCGGATCGCGTTGCCGTCGCCGATGTGCACCCAGCGGCCGATCTCCAGCCGCCCGTAGCCGGGACGGCAGTGGATCTCGACGTCCTTGCCGAGGAACACCATCCCCCGCAGGATGATGTGCGGGTTCGCGATCCGGAACTTCAGCAGCCGCCAATACCGCACCAGGTACCAGGGCGTGTACGCGCGGTTTCGCAGCACCCAGCGCAGCGAGTCCTTGGTCAGGAACTTCGCCTGACGCGGATCACGACGGGCCTGGCCCCAGGCACGGAGCCGCGACAACGCGGGCGCACCCCACATGGACGTCATACCGGTGACCGTAACCTGTGAACAGGCCGTCGACCGCAAAGGGGAGCACGCGCATGGGGACCAAGCTGATCATCGACACCGACCCGGGGGTCGACGACGCCTTCGCGCTGGCGCTGGCCTCGCAGGCCGAGGACGTCGACCTGCTCGGCGTGACCACGGTGTTCGGCAACGTTCCGCTGAGCCACACCACCGCCAACGCCCGCCGTCTGCTGCAGCTCTTCGGCCGTGACGACGTCCCCGTCGCCGCCGGTGCCGCGCGGCCGATGGTCTACGACAACGCCAAACCCGCCGGGTTCGTCCACGGCGAGGACGGCCTGTCCGGTCACGCCGGGACCTTGCCGGAGGCGAAACGCCCGCTCGACGAACGCGGCGCCGTCCGCCTGCTGGTGGATCTGCTGGAAGCCGCCGACGAGCCGGTGACCATCGCCCCGATCGGCCCGCTCACGAACATCGCGCTGCTGCTGGCCGCCCATCCGGACATCCGCGAGAAGATCGGCAGGATCGTCATCATGGGCGGCGGGGTGACCAAGGGGAACTCCACCACCGCGGCCGAGTTCAACATCTGGAGCGACCCCGAGGCCGCGCGCCGGGTGCTGGTCGACGAGGACATCCCGACGGTGCTGGTCCCGCTCGACATCACGCACCAGTGCTCGGTCGACACGGACTGGCTCGGCAAACTCGCCGCGTCCGGGCCGCTCGGCGCGGCGCTCGAAGCGCTGACGCCCACCTACGTCGAGCACTACACCCCGATCCTCGGTCTCCCCGGGATGGTCATGCACGACGCGGTCGCGGTGGCCGAGGCGATCCGGCCGGGCATCCTCGACGTCGAGTCGTACCCCGTGGACGTCGAGTGCGGCTTCGGCCCCGCCCGCGGCGCGACGCTGGTGGACCGGCGAAGGCTGCGAAGCACCGATCCGCAGGCCGTGCCCGGCCGTACCATCGACGTCGCGCTGACCACCGACGTGGACGCCTTCCGCGAGTTCGTCCTCGGCTCCATCACCGGAGGCCGGTGATGGAACAGGAAACCTCGCGCCGCCGCAGGCTCCCGGTGATCGCCGCCGCGGTCGTCGTCGCGGGGGCCGCGCTGGTCGCCGCCATCACCTTCGCGCCGAAGGACGAGCCGAAAACGGAGGCCGCGGCCGTCGAGTCGTCGGCCCCGCCCACGCCGCCGCCGTCCTCGTCCGCCCCGGCGGAGATGCCGAAGGAACAGCCGAAGGTCCCGCAGCAGATGGGGCAGGAGTTCGACGCCTGGGTGTCGAAGACCAGCGGCTGGCTCGACATCCCGCTGCGCGCGATGACCGGGTACGCGAAGACCACCGTGGCGCTGAGCAAGGAAACGCCGGGCTGCCGCCTGTCCTGGGTGACGCTGGCCGCGCTCGGGAAGATCGCCTCCGATCACGGCCGCGCCGCCGGATCGGGGCTGAACGCCGACGGCGTGCTGACCAAGCCGCTCGGCGCGGTCGAGGTCCGCGACTTCTACAACAAGGTCGTCTCGTCCGCGAACGCTAGCGGCCCGCTGCAGCTGACGCCGTCGGTGTGGGACCGGTTCAAGGCTTCGGCGAGCGGCGGGAAACCGGATCCGCAGAACATCGACGACGCCACGCTCACCGCCGGGCGCGCCCTGTGCGCGGGCGGCCGCGACCTCGGCCAGGGCCAGACGTGGTGGAACGCGGTGAGCACACTGCAGCCCGCGCCGCTGCTGATGCACCGCACGCTCGCGACGGTGAACGTCTACGGCACGGTCGGCCAGAGCCCGCAGCCGCCGAACGCGGCGGCCTTGAGCGCGGTCAACTTCGCCATCGACAAGATCGGGCTGCCGTATGTCTGGGGCGGCAACGGCACCGGCGGCAGCGACCCCGGCTTCGACTGCTCCGGCCTGACGACGGCCGCGTACGCCAGCGCCGGCGTCAAGCTCATGCGCACCGCCCACACGCAGTACCACAGCGTGGACAAGGTGACCGATCCCCAGCTGGGCGACCTGATCTTCTACGGCGAGCCGAACACCAAGATCCACCACGTCGGGCTGTACATCGGGAACCAGCAGATGATCGACGCCCCGCAGACCGGGCAGGCGGTGCAGGTGCACACCTACCGGAAGCAGGGCGACGACTACGCCGGAGCGGGCCGCCCGACGGCTTAGGACGACGGGCAACCAACCCTCCCCTTGAGGCGTGTACGTCGTGCATGCCACAAGGGGAGGGCCAGCATGACCTTACGAAGATCATTGACAATGCCCGCTGTCGCGCTCGCCGCCGCGCTCACCGTCACCGGTGGCGGGACGGCGGCCGCCACCGATCACCAGCGTTCGGAAGTGACGCTGTCCGCGACGTCCTGGGGTTACGTCGACTCGGCGACACCGGCCACCGCCTACTTCAAGCCGTCCGGCAGCCTGCCGGTCGGCACCTGGGACACCACACCGCACCTTCAACGCTCCTACGTGAATTTCGACCTGGGCTCGTTGCGGGGTGTGCCGTTCACGACGGTGCTGCTGTCGGCGGGCGAGACGCACTACGTCGACTGCGACAGCCGAGCCACCGAGGTGTGGCGGACCTCCGCCTACACCAAGCAGTCGACCTGGCAGAGCCGCCCGGCGGAGCGGACACGGGTGGCGTCCAGGGGCGCCGACAACACCTGCATCGACAACCACGCCACGTTCGACGTCACCGCCGCGGTGCGGGACGCGATCGCACAGAAGGTCCGTCACCTCACACTGGGCATCCGCGTCGCCGAAGCCCACGAGGCGGACCCCGCGTTCTATCGGAGGATCGAGTCCCCGGCGACGCTGCGGGTGGTGAACAACGCTCCGCCCGCGACGCCGGCCGACCTGCGCACCAACGACGAACCCTGCGCCAAGGACGGCACCGGACCGCTGGTGAATCACCAGGCGAAGCTGAGCGCACGGCTGTCCGACCCGAACGGCGACACCACGTTCGGGCAGTTCACGTGGTGGCCGGTGGCGGACCCGTCACAACGGCGTACGGCCGCCGGCTCCGAGGCGTACGTGGACACCTGGGGCCTCGCCGACGGTACCTACGCGTGGGAGGTGTACGCACAGGACAGCTGGGGGGCGAAGTCGTCCACGGCCGGCTCGTGCCGGTTCACCGTCGACCGCACGGATCCGAACGCGCCCGCCGTCGCCTCCGCGACGTACCCGGCGGACACCGAGGGCGGCGGGGTCGGTGTGGCGGGTGAGTTCACCTTCTCCCCCAACGGTTCCACCGACGTCGTGCGTTACGACTACGACTTCGGCGGGGACATGCGGGAGATCGCCGCGGGTCCCGACGGCACGGCCACCATCAGCTTCACCCCCACGACCAACGGCTGGGACTCGGTGGTCGTACGGGCGTGGGACCGGGCGGGCAACCTCTCGCTCAGCACCTACCACTCGTTCATCGTCAAGGAGACACGGCCGACGGTCACGTCCGACCGCTACCCGCCGCAGGGCGGCCCGGACGGCGGCATCGGTGTGCCTGGCGTGTTCCGGTTCGCGCCGGCGGCACCGAACGTCGTGGCGTACGACTACCGGCTGATCGACGGCGCGTCCGCCACGGTCACGGCGGGCCAGGACGGCGTCGCCGAGGTGACGATCACGCCGGCCACCGGCGGTGAGCACGTGCTGTTCGTGCGGAGCACCGACGCCTCGGGCGTGAAGTCGCCGGAACGGGAGTACCGCTTCCTCGTCGACGCGTCACCGGTGGTGAGCGGGCCCGAAAACGTCGACCTCGGCACCTCGGTCACGTACACGGCGAAACCGAGGATGCCGCACATCGTCGAGTACGACTACTGGTTCGCGAGTGCCGAGAGTACGAAGTGGACGGTCAAGGCGAACGCCGACGGAACCGCCGCGCTGCCGGTCGAAGTCACCTCGACCGAGCAGACCCTGCTGCGGGTCCAGGCCCGCGACGCGTCCGGCGGGCTGTCCCCGGTGACGGAGAAACGGTTGTGGCTCAACACCTGGCGGCCCACCGTCGACTACGTGGGCGACATCGGGACGGAGGGTGCGGCCATCGCGTTCACGTTCACCACCCCGATGCCGAACGCCGTGGAGTTCGAGTACTGGCTGGCGGCGGACCCGGCGACGAGGTGGACCGTGCCGGTCAGCGGGAACACCGCGACGGTGAACTACACCCTGCCGAGGATCGGCGACTACGAGATGCTGGTGCGCACGAAGAACGCGGCGGGCGTGTGGTCGTCGACGGGCAACATCACCTGGATGGCGACGAACGATCCGGCGGTGACCTCGAAGGAATTCCAGATGAACGGGCGGGTGTTCCCCGGCACCTTCACGTTCGACGCCCGCCAGCCGGGCGCGGTGGCGTTCGAGTACTCGTTCGACTGGGGTCCGTTCCAGCGGACGGCCGCCGAGAACGGGCGCGCCGTGCTGGCGTGGACTCCCCCGCTGCCGCCGGAAGGCTCGGCCTACCACAACCTGCGGGTGCGCACGGTGACCGCCGACAACGTCTCCTCGCAGGAGAAGGCGTATTACTTCAACATTCTGAGCGCGCCGTACGTGTCTTCCAAGGAATACCCGGAAAGCGAGTGGTCGGGCGGTGCCGGTGTGCCGGGGACGTTCACCTTCACGCCGGGTATGCCGGGCATGGTCTCGTACACCTACTCCATCCGGAACGACTGGGGTGCCGTGACGGGGGAGATCACCGTACCGGCGGACGGTTCGGGGACGGGGACGATGACGTGGACCCCACCGGATCGGGGCGTCTACTCGGTCCACGTGCGGGGCAACACGGCCGACGGCACCAAGTCGGGTGGCGTCGGCTACCCGGTGTACGTCAACTGACCGCGTGACCGGCGGCCCCGTTCCCGGCAGGGAGCGGGGCCGCCGCGTTCAGCCGCGGTAGTACTCGGCGAGTGCCGCGAACGCGGCCTTGGGTTCCCACGGCATGCCCGGATAGGTTTCGCCGTCGCCGTTTTCGAGGACTTTGACGATGCCGAGACTGGCCAGGTCCAGGTCACGGCGAGGGTCGTCGGGACGGTGCGGGTAGTTGGAGAGCGCGAAAAGGTAGACGAAGGCGGCGTCGACACCTTCGGCGTCGAAGATCTCCAGCAGCTCGCGCAGGTACCCGGCCTGCCCTGCCTCGTCGCGGTCGTACTCGCCGTTCAGCCGGACCGGGCGGCCGATCTCGTCGTGCTCGACGATCTCCATACTGCGCGGGGCCAGCTCGCCCGCGCCGCGCCAGGTGGCCGTGCCGAAGCCGGTGATCGCGAGCGGCTTTCCTTGCGCCACAAGGGCGCGTACCCCTTCCTGGAACCGGTCGGCCACTTCCGCGGACCGGATGAGTTCGACCGACATGATGTCGAAGAGGGTCCAGTCGACCCGCTCGAACGGGATGCAGGCGTAGGTGATCTTCCCGAGAAAGCGCTCACGGACCGCCGCCACGGCCTCCTCGAGGAAATCGTTGAGCCGCGCGCTCGCCTCGGCGACTCGCTCACCCAGGCTCTCCGGCCTGCCGAAGAGTCGTTCGAGCCGCTCGGCGATGTCGTCACCGGGCAGAAATCCGTGGTCCATGAGGCTCAGCTCGACGCCGGTGACGAACACGACTTCGGCTCCCGTCCGCCGGACCCGCTCCGCCCGCCGCGCGCAGTCGGCGAACAACGCCAGCATCTCCTCGGGCGTCAGCTCCAGCGGGTAGGGCGAAAACCAGACCTCCAGCCCGAGTTCGGCCGCGAGGTGGGCGGCCTGTTCCAGCCGTTCCGGATCGCCGCCGACGAGATGCACGGCGTTGCAGTGCAGGTCGTCACGGATGATGGCCAGCTCCCGTTTCACCAGGTCGAGATCGAAGTTCTCGCGGGAGTTCTCGCCGCCCCTGACGAAGCCGGTGTCGTAGGCGATGCCTTTGGCACGCATGGGTTCGGTCCTTTCGTGTCGGAATGTGGTGCCCGAGGCTAGGCAGAAACTTGCGTGCACGCAAGTTTGCGTTCGCGCAAGTTTGCTGGGACACTCGGCCCGTGACCGGATTGCGCGATCAGAAGAAGCAGGCCACCCGAAAGACCTTGCGCGAGGCGGCACTGCGGCTGGCCCTGGAGCGTGGCCCCGAAAACGTGCGCGTCGACGACATCGCCGAGGCCGCCGGAGTCTCGCCCCGGACCTACAACAACTACTTCTCCAGCCGCGAGCAGGCCATCGTCGCCGCCGTCACCGCCGAACGGGAAGCACGCATCGCGGCGGCGGTGGCGGCCCGGCCGGCTGAAACCCGCCTCGCCGACGCCGTGATCGAAGCGATCGTCGAGCTCTACACCGACCCGGGCGAGCACCATCGCGACGCGCTGCTGCTGATCACCACCCGTCCGGCGTTGCGCGCCGCCTTCACCGACACCACCAGCGCGATCGAACTCCCCCTCGCCGACGCGATCACCGAACGCCTCGGCGACATCCCGTCACACGTCGCCCATGTGCTCGCGGCGAGCGTGACCGCCGCGGTGCGCATCGCACTCGAGCGATGGCTACAGCCGCTCACGACCGGCGGGCTCGTCGTCCCTTCCGGCTCGCTGCCCGACCTGCTCCGCACCGCGCTCGCCCCCCTCGTTCCCGCACTCGACGCCGCCGAAGCCCGTGGCGACATAAGGTGATCGCGTGTACTCCCCGATTCCGGTCCTGAACGAGCTGAAGGACCTCTACGACTCGACCGGCGACTACCTCGCCGACGGTTTCGAGCTGTCCGACTACGACGACAAGAGCCGCTTCCCCCAGGAGCTGGACGACCCCGAGTTCCTCTCGCGCTTGATCCCGTTCGCCCAGGCGAACGGGAGCGGCTCGACCTACGCGATCTGGCGAGCCGACGACGCGACGGAGCCGATCGTGGTCTTCGGCGACGAGGGCGGCGAGCACGTCATCGCCCGCGACTTCACGGATTTCCTGCGGCTGCTGGGTTTCGACGCCGAGATCATGGTCGACCACGATTCGGCCTACTACTACCGCGCGGAAGACGACGACCACAGCGGCTCGCACGAACTGTTCGTCGAGTGGCTCCGAGGGCGGGGCCTGACGCCGTCCGAGGATCCGGACGCCGTCGTGGCCGCCGCCCAGGAAGCCCACGGGGATCGGTTCCGGGCGTGGATCACGCCGTTCTACGAGCGGATCGGCTGGGCCTGAAAGGACGGCGCGTTGTCGCGCGCCCAGTCCGCGAACGTGAGCGCGGGCCGTCCGAGGAGCTCTTCCACCGTGGTGGTCGTGGGGCCCGGACGCTCGCTGTAGTCGGCCAGGGAACCGAGCAGGCGGGCGGGGACCTCCTCGGGCAGTCCCTGCGCGAGCATCCCCTGCCGCACCCGCTCGGGCGGAAGCTCCTGAAAGGACAGTGCCCGGCCGATGGCCGCGCCGATGAGCCGCACCTTCTCGTGCTGGTCCACCGATCCCGGACCGGTCAGCGTGTACACCGACCCCGCCGGGAGCTCGCCGAGAAGGCCTCGCACGGCCACCGCGGCGATGTCGGTTTCGTGGATCGGGGAGGTGGCGGCGCGTCCGTACGCGCCGCGCACCACGTCACCCGCCTGGACCTGGGGCACCCAGGCCAGCGCGTTGGCGGCGAAATCCGCCAGGCGCAGGACCGTCCACTCCAGACCGGAACTCGTGACGAGCTCTTCGGCTTTCTTGAACTGGGCGGCGAACCGCGCCTCCCCGGCCGGGTACTCGACGGTGGTGGCCGACAACAGCACCACCCGCCGCACCCCTCGTCCGGCCGCCAGCTTCAGCAGTTCTCCGAGGCCGGGGCCGGTCGCCCGCGGGCTGATCTGGATCGCTTCGACACCTTCCAGCGCCGGTTCGATCCAGGCAGGACTGAACAGGTCCCCGTCGCCGCGGGTGACCGCGGTGACGTCGACACCTCGGCGCAGCAGGACATTCTTCACCTGACGTCCCACGACGCCGTTCGCTCCGGTGAGCAGGATCATGATCGTTCCTTCGTTCGGCGGGGCGGGTGGTCACACGTTGACGGGCCGCACGGCCTTGACGATCCGGCGGCGCCGCACGGGAAGCATCGACGTCGGGTGCGAGACGCTCCAGGCCGCGGCCTTGCAGATGATCTCCTTGAGCCGTGCGGCCGTCTTGCCGGTGAGCGCCGAGTCCTTGGGCCGGTCGTCCGGGGTCACCCACTGCACGACGGCGTCGCGGCGGCCGAGGCTGACGCACTGGCCGGTGTAGCCGATCTTGTTCTCGGGGAGTGTGCCGCCGGTCAGACCGGCGACGATGGCGTCGGCCGCGCGGTAGGCCGTGGGAACCCCCGAGGCACAGGACATCCGCAGTGGCGTCCCGTTCGCGCCCGTCGCGAACGCGGCGTCGCCGACGGCGTAGACGTCCGGATGCGAGACCGACCGCATCGTGTCGTCGACGACGATCTGTCCCGTCGCGGAGACGTCCAGAGTCGTCGCGGCGGCGATGGGGTGGACGGCGAAACCGGCCGTCCAGACGGTCACCTGGGCGGGAATCCCGCGACCGTCGGCGGTCGTCGCGCCGTCCGGACCGACACGCGTGATGTCGGTGTCCTCGTACAAGGTGATGCCGAGCCGCTCGAAGGTCCCGCGAAGGTGGCGCCGGGCCTTCTCGCTCATCCAGTCGCCGAGACCGCCGCGGGCCGCGAGCGCGACGTCGAGATCCGGCCTGGCTTCCGCGATTTCCGTGACGGCTTCGATACCGGTGAGCCCACCGCCGACGACGAGCACGGTCCCGCCCGCGGCGAGACCGGCGAGACGTTCCCGCAGCCGCAGCGCGGAACCCTTGCCGTCGATGTGGTGGGCGTGCTCGGCGACACCGGGGACGCCGCTGTCGGCGGCGGCGCTGCCGAGGGCGTAGACGAGCGTGTCGTAGGCGATCTCACCGTCGTCGAGGGCGACGGTCTTGCGCTCGGCGTCCACCGCGGTGACCCGCGCCGTCCGCACCCGCACCCCCGTGCCCGCGAAAACGTCGGTCAGCAGACGGGGTTTCAGGTCCTGGCCGGTCGCGAGCTGGTGCATGCGGACCCGCTCGACGAACTCGGGGTCGGCGTTGACGAGGGTGATCTCGGTGTCGGCGGGGTGCAGCCGCTTGGCGAGCCGCCCGGCCGCGTTGGCTCCGGCGTATCCGGCTCCGAGAACGACGATTCGGTGCTTCATGGTCCCACTCCTGTCCGGTCGGTGTTCGCTTCCTGAACCGGGCAGCGACACGAAACCTGACAGCGGTGGACTGTGATCCGGGTCACCAGGGGACGGTGAGCGGTTCCCCGTGCTCGGAGATGCCCCACTGACCCGCCGCGCGGTCGAGTTTCGCGGGGTTCACCTGTGCGTGGACCGCGGCGATGCCGTCGGCGGTGACCTCCAGGGAGACGACGCCGACGAGCCTGTCCTCCACCGTCAGCACCAGCGCGGGCACGCCGTTGACGACGGTGGAGAACAGCTCGGGCTTGCCGCCGATCAACGACCACTTGGCCGCGCTCGGCTTGAAGAGACCACGCAGGAACCTCGCCACCCGGACCGCGCCGGTGACCGGCCGCGGCAGCGAGAAGAGCACGCCGCCGCCGTCGCCCACGCTGATCGCGTCGTCGGCCAGCATCCGCACCAGCGCGTCGGTCCGGCCGCTGAGCGCCGCGGCGAGGAACTCCTCGACGATCTTGCGGGCCGCGGCCGTGTCGACCTCCACGCGGCGCCGGTCGGCGGCCAGATGCCGCTTGGCGCGCCGGTGGATCTGCTGGCAGTTCGACTCGGTGACGTCGAGAACTCGGCGATCTCGGCGTGGGAGTACCCGAACGCCTCGCGCAGCACGTACACGACGCGTTCCTTGGCCGAGAGCCGTTCCATCAGCGTGAGCATCGCGATGGAGACCGATTCACGCTGCTCGGCGGTGTCGGACGGGCCGAGCATCCGGTCCCCCGCGAAGACCGGCTCGGGGAGCCATTGGCCCACATAGGTTTCCCGCCGGGCCCGCGCCGAGGTGAGCCGGTTGAGGCAGAGGTTGGTGAGCACCTTCGTCAGCCACGCCTCGGGCGTCTCGACGTACTCGCGATCGGCGGACTGCCAGCGCAGGAACGTGTCCTGCACCGCGTCCTCGGCGTCGGTCGCCGACCCCAGCAGGCGATACGCGATCGCCTCCAGCCGGCCACGGGCCGCCTCGAACACCTCGACGTCGCGCGCACCGGTCGGCATTGCCCCAGATTAGCCATCGCGCCGGTGTCAGGCGGCGGGAATCCAGCTGCCGTGCAGTCCCAGCGGGACACGGGCGGGCAGGTGAACCCTCGCCAGGGGCTCTCCGGTGAAGTCCTGCGACGCCAGGATCACCAGATCCGCCGCACCCCGGTCGCGGTCGTGGACGTAGACGAGGTTGTAGCCGTCGTCCTCCGCGGCCGCGCGGGCGGACGGGACGAACACGGTCTCCCCCGCGCTCGCGTCGCGACCGAACTCGTGGGCTTCGGTGACGCCGGTCAGGAGGTCGTGTTTGAGCAGAGCGCTGCTGAAACCCTCGTCGGGGCGGTCCGGTTCGGTGGCGCTCGGGGTGGCGTACAGCTCGGCCGCCGCCGAATAGCCGTAGCGGTAAGGCTTTCCGCCGAACCGGCCGTTGAGGCGCGGGAAGTCCTGCGGGCGGTCGTGCAGCAGCGTGCGCGTGGCCCGGCCTACCGCGAGATCCGCCGTCCAGCGTTCGAGCACGGGCTTCGAAGCGCCGACGTCGGCGAAGTCGATCGGCCGGGGATGCACGACCACGTCCACCACCACGGTTCCGTCGTCCTCGAAGGCGTTCAGGGTGTGACCGACCATGACGGGCGCGGTCTCGAACCACTGCACCGACCCGCCCGCCCTCGGCAGCAGTCCCAGCCGTGACGGCAGTTCCCGGTTCCAGCCGAACGGCACGCCCGTCGCCAGGCGCTCGGGCATGAAGACCATCGGGGATTCGTAGAACACCACGTAATGCTCGGTGAGCGCGAAGTCGTGCATGTACGGCAACGTCGGCGTCTTGATGTCGGTGACGCTCCGGTTGCGCCCGTCGGGGCCGATCACGATGTGCTGCACGAAATCCGCGCCGTACCGGAAGGCCAGCGAGTGCAGCTCACCGGTCGCGTGGTCGTACTTGCTGTGCGCGTTGGCGGAGAAACCCTGTTCCGTCGCACCGAGGGCGGCGGGCCCGACGGTGTCGAGTTCATCGGTCAGCTCATACGGAGCGAGGCCTCCTTCGATGAGCGCGTAGAGACGGCCTCCGTGTCCGGCGATCTGGACGTTCGGCGCGAAGTCCAGGCGCTCGTCGGCCACCTGCCCGCGCCGCGGTTCCCCGAGCCGGTCGGCCACGGAGGCCGACCGGACCCAGCGGTTGCGGTACCACTCGGCGCGGCCGTCGCGCAGGCGCACGCCGTGGACCATGCCCTCCCCGAGGGTCCAGATATGCGCCGACGCGTCTTCGAGGCCGAGCGGGTTCGGGCCGATCCGCAGGTAGCGGCCGTCGAGGTCGTCCGGGATCTTCCCGGTGACGGGCAGATCGAAGGCGGTGATCTCTTCGGTGACCGGGGCGAAGTTGCCGAGGACATAGCGATTCATCGTCGTTCCCTTGCTACGAGACGTCTTGAACATTTGTATAATACATTTGTATAAGACGCTTGTCACAGCCTGCCGCTAGGATCGCCGCATGGGACAACGAGAGGACCTCCTCGACGGGGCCAAGCGCTGCCTGATCGAACGCGGCTACGCGCACACCACCGCGCGGGACATCACCGCTGCCTCGGGAGCGAATCTCGGCTCCATCGGGTACCACTTCGGCTCCAAAGAAGCCCTCATGAACGAGGCCATGATCGAGCTGTCCACCGAAGTGGTCGAGCGCCTGCGCGAGCCGGAGGACGCTTCGCTCACCTCCACCTGGCAGGGCCTCGTCGACTCCTTCACCGAGCAGCGCGACCTGTGGACCGCCGTCCTGGAGACCGCCACCCAGGCCATCCGCTTCCCGGAACTGCGCGAACGGCTCGCCGACGCCCAGGACGAAGGCAGGAAGGTCCTCGGCGAACGCCTGTCCGCCACCGACGCCGACGCGGCGGGCGCCGTCCAGTTCGCCCTCATCGCGGGCGTGATGATGCAGCACCTCGTCGCCCCGGACCGGGCCCCCAGCGCGGAAACGATCGTCCGCGGCCTGAAGGCCCTCGCCGGCGGCACCGCCTGACTCAGGCGTTCCGCTCCTCGAACAGGTTCAGCAACCGCTCTGGGATGTCGTCGCCGAAGATGCTTTCGAGCAGGAAGTCTTCGTCGATGGGCGTCTCGCAGCGCACGAACATGGCCTGTTCGTACTCGGCGAGTGCCGCCTCGACGTCGTCGGGACGTGCGGCGAGCGCCTTGCCGAGTTCGGCGCCGTCGAGCATCGCCAGGTTGGCGCCTTCCCCGTTCGCCAGCGCGAGATGCGCGGCGTCGCCGAGCAAGGTCACGCCGGGCACGCGCTCCCAGCGGAGCCCGAACGGCAGGGCGAAGGCGGGACGGTGGATCGGCGCGACGTCGCTTTCGGTGATGAGTGCGGTGAGCTCCGGCGACCAGCCGTCGAACTCCGCCACAAGCCGCGCCTTGGCCGCTTCGGCGTCGGAGAAGTCGATGGCGTCGAACCACTCCAGCGGTTTGCCGAGCTCCACGTAGGCGTGCAGGGTGTCGCCGCTTTCACGGTGGGCATTGACGCTGACCCCCTGAACGGGCCCGCTCCCGAACATCGATCCGCCGCCGACCGTCTTCGCCACGGCGGCGTGCCGGGTGTCGGCTTCGTACAGGTACGTCTCGACGATCGACGTGCCGGAGTACTCGGGAACGGCGTCGGTGAGCAGCGGCCGGATCCGCGACCAGGCCCCGTCGGCACCGACCAGGAGACCCGCGACGACAGTGGAGCCGTCGTCGAAGGTCACTTCGTGGCGGCCATCGCCGAGCGCCCGGGCGCCGACGACCTTGCGTCCCCAGTGGACAGTGCCTCCGGGGAGCGAGTCGAGCAGCATTCGCCGCAGGTCCCCGCGCTGCGCCTCGGGGCGGCCGCCCGTGCCGTCGTCGCCCCGCTCGAACAGGACGATCCCGTCCGAGTCGAGCACCCGCAACGCCTGACGGCCCTCCAGGACGATGCCGCGGAACTCGTCCATCAGCCCCGCGGCTTCGAGCGCGAGTTGGCCGTTGTAGTCGTGGATGTCGAGCATCCCGCCCTGCAGGCGCGAGGTCGGTGACGCTTCGGCTTCGTAGACCTCGGCGGGAATGCCGTGGACATGCAGGACCCTCGCCAGGGTGAGCCCGCCGAGACCGGCGCCGATGATCGTGACAGGTGTGTTCATGGTGACCCCTCGGTCGCTTCTGGAATGACATTCCAGAGGGTCTCGGGGGTCCCTGGCAGACGCCGCACGCGCCACTGGCACCGGTCTGGCAGGCGCTGTCAGCCGAAGAATTCGACGCTGTCCGCCGGCCAGCCGGGATCGCCGTTCCTGGCGAACGCGACCCACGCGGCGTGCATCCTGGCCGCGAGACCTTCCGGGGCGGGACCGGGCCCGAGCAAGCCCGCCTCCCCGTGCAGCCATGGCTCGCCCGCGACGTCGAAGACGAACGGCAACTCGACGGTGTGCGCGGCGCCGAGCCGTCCGTTCAACGCCGTCGAGCGATGACCGAACGAGTACCGGTGGGTGTGGCCGCCCGAGATCCGCGCGTGCGCCCGCGCCAGGCGCTCGGTACCGGCGCCGAACAGTGTGTGCCCGAGATCTGTTCGACCGTAAAGGTTTCCTTCCTCGGTGTTGGTGCCGATGAGCAGCGAGACGCCACCGTCGAGCGGACCGTCGGCGGGCTGGACCGGCGACACGAGGCTGAACGGGCTCAACCCGGCCAGCGGATCCTCGGCCGTTTCGGTTCGCAGGTCGAGACCGGCCAGCGCGGGCAGGATCTCCACGAACCGCTCGTCCGGGATCTCTCCGAACGCTCGCGCGGTGGGCTCCGCTCCCAGCGCCGAAGCGGCCGCCGCGGCGACCCGGGCGGCCTGCTCCGGTGTGAAAGCGCCGGTTCCGCTGCCACTCTGGACGATCGCCCGGCGGAACAAGCCCTTGGCCTCCGGCGTCGCGAGCAGTGCGCCGGTGAGCGTGGCCCCCGCGGATTGCCCGAAGACGGTGACGTCGCCCGGATCGCCCCCGAACACCGCGATCGTGTCCCGCACCCAGCCGAGCGCGGCAAGCACGTCGAGCAGCCCGCGGTTGGGCGGAGCGCCCTCCAGATCGAGGAATCCGGGGACGCCGAGGCGATAGTTCACCTTCACCAGGACGACGCCGTCGCGCGAGAACGCTCTTCCGTCGTACAGCGCGGCGCGGGCCGAACCGGTGACGAAGCCGCCGCCGTGCACGAACACCATGACCGGGCGGCGGCCGCCGTCCGCCGCGGGCGTCCGGACGTCGACGGTGAGGTACTCGTCGCCGCGCACCCAGCCGGGTCCGAAATACGGGGTCATGTCGAGCCCGCCGAAGTCGCGTACCGGCTGCGGAGCCGTCGGCCCGGGCCGCGTGCCGTCGCGGACGCCGGGCCAGCCCGGATGCGGCGACGGCGCGAGGAAGCGGCCGGGCCCGATCGGCGCCGCCGCGTACGGGACGGCCTGGTAGAGCTCGCCGAAGGAGTCGCGCCGGCCGCGCACGACACCGGACGGGGTTTCTGCCTGTACGTACACGAAAACTCCTCAAGAGAGGGCGGAGAACCCGGCCCACCGCGCGATCGCGAACTTCGATCCTCGGCGCTCGACCCGCAGAGCGCCCTGAGCACCGAAATGCGCGGGGAAGACGAGAGCGTTGTCGTCGGCGGCCTGGCCGAGCACTTTGTGCCGGGTGGCGCGGGATCCCGCCGGGTCTTCGCAATAGGGCGAATTGGTGTCCGGCTCCACGATCTGCACCGCGGTGTGCACGAGGTCGCCCACGAACAACGCCCGCTCCCCACCCGATTCCAGGGTGAGCACGGACGAGCCGGGAGTGTGGCCGGGCGCGAGATCCAGCCGCAGATTCCGGTCGATGCGGTGCGTGCCGTCCCACAGACGGGTCAGCCCCGCCTCGCGCACCGGCGCGACACTGTCCTCGAAGACATTCTGATTTCCCCGCCCCAGCACGGAATCGTGGGCTTCGGCCGGGTTCCAGAAGTCGAAGTCGGGCCGCGGCATCAGATACTCGGCGTTCGGGAAGGTCGGCACCCAGGTGCGGCCGTCGAGCCGCGTGTTCCAGCCGACGTGGTCGATGTGCAGATGGGTGTTGACCACGACGTCGACGTCCTCGGGCCGCACGCCGGCGGCCGCGAGGTTGTCGAGGTAGGCGGTGTCGAGGCGGTTCCACACCGCCGCGTAGGGCCGGTCCTTGTGGTTGCCGACCCCGGTGTCGACGAGGATCGTGCGTCCTTCGCTGCGGATCAGCCAGGACTGCAGTGCCGTGTTGCACTCGTTCGTCTCGGGGTTCCAGAAGTCGGGCGCCAGCCAGTCGCGGTGTTCGTCCCACGCGCCACCGGGGCTGTCCGGCATGAACTCGGCCGGTGTCATGCCGAGCGAACCGTAGAACTCCTTGACCCGGGTGACGGTGACGTCTCCGATGGTGATCTCGTCCATGTCCCCGAGCCTGAGGCCCCGGCCGGACGCGGACCACGCCCCGCTTGTCCTCCCACCGGCAGGGTGTGGCTGACGCGGATCGTGCCCCGGATACTCGGGCCCATGGACGGACCTGGCCCACTCGGCGACTTCCTGCAGGCACGACGGGCGCGGCTGCGGCCGGAAGACGTCGGCCTGCGCGACTTCGGGTCGCGCCGCCGCGTGGCGGGGCTGCGGCGTGAGGAACTGGCCCAGCTCGCCGGGGTCAGCGTCTCCTACTACGCACGGCTGGAACAGGGCATGTCCCGCGGCGCCTCGGCCGAAGTGCTGGACGCCATCGCCCGCGCCCTCCGGCTCGACGACCACGAACGCGGTCACCTCGACCGGCTCGCCGGCGCCGCCCGCCGCACCCCACGGGCGCGCCGTCCGCGGCCCGAGAAGCTCCACGACGAGACCCGGGATCTCCTGCGCACCGTCGACGCTCCGGCGCTCGTGCTCGGCCGCCGCTCCGACGTCCTGGCGTGGAACGCGCTCGGCCACGCCCTGCTGGGCGGGCATCTCGAGTTCCACGCCCCGGAAGACCCGGCACGACGGCCGAACACGAGCCGGATGCTGTTCCTGGACCCGCACTGCCGGGAGCTTTACGCCGACTGGAAGCGGAAGATCCGCGCGGTGGTCGGCAGTCTGCGGATCGCCGTCGGCAGGTATCCCGAAGACCCGCTGCTCGCGGAACTGATCGGCGAGCTGACGATGAAGAGCCCCGAGTTCGTCGCACTCTGGGGCGACCATCGTGTCCGGCCCTGTGACGCCGAGTCCTACGAACTGCGCCATCCGGTGGTCGGCTCGGTCCGGGTGACCCAGCAGACGTTGTCGATCGCGCGTTCGCCGGACCAGTCGCTGATCGTGTGCACGACCCCGGCCGGCTCGCCGGACGAGCAGGCCCTCGCGCTGCTCCGCCAGGTCGCGTATATGTCATGATGCTGACATGACGGTCGGACCACTGGACCAATCGGCGGGATATCTGCTGAAACGGGCGGCGACGGCGCTCCGGACGGCGATGGAGACCGCGTTGCGCCCCCTCGACCTGACGGTGCCGCAGTACTCCTGTCTCGAAGTGCTCTCGCAGCGACCGGGCCTGTCCAACGCGGAACTGGCCAGGGCCGTGTTCGTCACCCGCCAGTCGATGAACCTGGTCCTGCGCGGCCTGCAGGATCGCGGACTGGTCACCCGCCCGGCGACGGCGCCGCAAGGCCGCGCCTTGCCCAGCACGCTCACCCCCGAGGGGCGCGAACGGCTCCGCGCCGCGAGCGGCCTCGTTCGCGAGGTCCAGGACCGCATGCTCGCACCGTTTTCGGAAGCCGGCCGGGAGCGGCTGGTGCACGACCTCGCCGCCTGCGCCGACGCGCTCACCCCCGAAGAGTGACTCAGGACCTCGTGCTCACCAGCGTCTCCGGCTTGAACGCGTACACGTCGGCGCCTTGGACCAGCACGTGCCATTCACCGCAGACCTTGTCGGTCCTGCTCTCCTGACCCTGCGGCCACCACTGGGCGGCGAGGGTGGCCGCCTGCGTCGCGGGCGCCCCCGGCACGCAGAGGGCGGGCAGCGTCCCGCCGGTGAATTTCAGGAGCCGCTCAGAACCCGTCGTCCGGATGACCTCCGTGACCGACGACGCCGCGTCCGGCACCCACTCCGGCAACCGGGCGTCCCTGTCCCGCTTGCCCTCCGCGCCGGTCGCGTAGCCGACCGTCTTGACGTGTCCGTTCGCCTTTTCGGTGAGTCCTTCCCTGAGCCCGCAGCCGGACAGGGCGACCGTTGCCGTCGCGGCGGCGAGCACCGCCGCGGTGATCTTCGTGTTCATACGATCGAGTCAACCTCGCGGAAACGCTCGCGGGATCGGACTTTCGGCCCGGCCGCGCCGCCATCCGGCCGATCTCGACGACCGATAACCGCCAGCGATCGGCGATGCCTGGCCCCACAGTGGTCGTCGTGACGACGACAACAGACGCTCTGTCCGTACTCGAAGGCATGTACGCGGCGGAAGCCGAGTACCTCGCGGCGGGCGGCCCCGGCAAGGCGTCCTTCGCGCCGCTCGCCCCGTTCTTCTCCCCTGATGTGGTGCTGCACCAGGCGGACGCCCTGCCCTACGGCGGGATCTGGCGCGGCCACGAGGGCATGGAGCGGTTCTTCGTCGCCATGAGCGAGACCTGGGACGTCTTCGACATGGTGGACCAGAGCTTCCTGAGCGAGACCGATCCGCTGGTGATCCTGACCCACGTGCACGCCCGGGCCAGGGCGACCGGCCGCGAGCTGGATTTCCCGATCCTGCAGACGATCACCGTCGCGGACGGGCGCATCACCGAGGTCCGGCCGTTCTACTGGGACACCGCGGCGATCGCGGCGGCCTGCACGAACTACCATTCCGCTGATGACCGCCTACCACGATCTTGAGCTGTTCGAGGAAGCCGCTTCCCTGCCGGAGCGGCAGCAGAAGATCCTGCTGACCATCCGCGAATGGGTGGTGGAGTACGGCTACTCGCCGAGCACGCGCGAGATCGGCGAAGCGGTCGGGCTGCGCTCGACGTCGTCGGTGTCGAAGCATCTGGCGGCCTTGGAGGAGAAGGGTTTCCTCCGCCGCAGCAGCTCGATCTCGCGCCCCATCGACGTGCGCGCCTTCCTGCACGGCACCGCGTCGAAGGAGTCCACAGAGGACTCCGTGCCGGTCCCCGTCGTCGGTGACATCGCCGCGGGCACGCCGATCTCCGCCGTCGAGCACGTCGACGACGTGATGACCCTTCCGCGTGAACTCACCGGGCGGGGCAACGTCTTCGGCCTGCGGGTGCGCGGAGACTCGATGATCGACGCGGCGATCTGCGACGGCGACATCGTCGTGGTGAAGCAGCAGCAGGAGGCGCACTCCGGCCAGATCGTCGCCGCGATGATCGACGAGGAGGCCACGGTCAAGGTGTACCGCCGCCGCGACGGCCACGTGTACCTCGAACCGCGCAACCCCGCCTACGAGGTCATCGACGGGGACCGCGCGAGCGTGCTCGGCGTAGTGGTCTCGGTGCTGCGCAGCGTCTGATCCGGTTTTGTCGGTGGGCCGGAGTAGCTTCCGGCCCCATGTACGAAATCGACTTCGTCGAGTTCCCGTCGAGTTCGGCGGCGGGCTCGAGCGCGTTCTTCGAAAAGGCCTTCGGATGGACGGCGACGGCGTACGGCCCGGCGTACACCGACGTCCAGAGCGGCGGCACGGTCTCGTTCGGTTTCCAGCAGGACACCGCGCAGCAGACGGCCGCGCCGCTGGTGACGATCCGCACCGACGACCTGGCCGGGGCGAGGGCTTCCGTCGAGGCCGCGGGCGGAATCGTCACGGCCGAGCCGTTCTCGTTCCCCGGCGGGCGCCGGTTCCACTTCCGCGAGCCCGGCGGCGCCGAACTCGCGGTGTGGTCCCCGGACTCCTGACATCAGGCCGCGAAGCCCAGCACGAGCGAAGCGACGACAGGCGCCATGTACATCAGCGGAAAAGCGACGTGCGACGGCCAGTGCGCGCGAAGCACGGTGATCACGGCGCCGGTGAAGTAGAGCACCAGGCCGATCCCGGCCGCGACACCGAGGGCGGGCACCCACAGGCCGGCGATCAGGCCGAGCGCGCCCGCCGCCTTGGCGACCCCGAGCGGCGTCCACCAGGCGCGCGGAACGCCGTAGTCCGCCAGCGGCTGCACGACCCACTTGGCACGAAAGAAGATCGAGGCGGCCGAGAACGCGGCCATGAACGCTCCGACGACGGTGACGATGACATAGGCAGTGGTCATTTCGGTTTCTCCTTGGCTTCTCGGTGGTTCGCGGGGTTGACCCCGGCCACCGACCCGATGTGACAGCCCGCCGGGTGAAGCACGTCACAGGGTTCCGTCGTTTTAGAGCAAGCGCTCTGTTATCCTCGCCGCATGCCCCGGCCCCGCGTGCACGACTTGGATCGGCTGCTCGACGCGGCCGAGCGCCTCGTCGTGGAAGTCGGCGCCCGTGGCGTCACCGTGCGGTCCCTCGCGGCCGCCGCGGGAGTGTCCAACGGGACGATCTACCACGCTTTCGGCTCGCTCGGCGCGCTGCTTGCCCGCGTCTGGCTCCGCGCCGCGAGCGCCTTTCTCGACCTCCAGACCGAGCTGGCCGATCAGGCGGAAGACCCGGCCGCGGCGGTCGCGGCCGCGGCGGACGCGCCGGCGGAATTCGCCGACCGCCGTCCGGAAGCGGCCCGCCTGCTCATCACCGTCAAGAAGGAGCATCTGCTCGACCCGCAGGTCCCCGAAGATCTCGCCGGTGATCTCCTCGCACTCGACAAACGTCTGGTTCAGCTCCTCGTCACGCTCGCCGAACGGCTCTGGAGCAGGCGGGACGCCCAGGCCGTCGAAGTGCTGACAACCTGCGTCGTCGACCTGCCGACGGCCCTGTTCCGCCGCGCGTTCACCGCGGGCGAGCCGATCTCCGACGACTCCCGGGCCCGGCTGTCCGCCGCGGTCCACGCCATACTCCTGCTCCCACCCCCACGGAAGGACTGACATGCCCACTCTGCGCCACGACGCCCCGGTGTTCCTGCTGGACCTCGGGGACGACGAGAACCGTTTCTCGCCGTCCTGGCTGGAAACCGTCCACGCCCAGCTGGACACCGTCGTCGCCTATCCGGATCCGGCGGTGCTGGTCACCGTCGGCTCCGGGAAGTTCTACTCCAACGGCCTCGACCTCGACTGGCTCACCAGCAACCCCACCAAGGCCGCGCAGTACGTCGCCGACGTCCACGAACTGCTGGCCCGCGTGCTCACCCTCGGCGTGCACACGGTCGCCGCGATCAACGGGCACGCCTTCGGCGCCGGGGCGATGCTGGCGATGGCGCACGACTTCCGGGTGATGCGTGCCGACCGCGGGTACTTCTGCTTCCCCGAGGCGGATATCAACATCCCGTTCACGCCCGGGATGGCGGCGCTGATCCAGGGCAAGCTCACCCCCGCCGCCGCGATCGCGTCGATGACCACCGGACGACGGTTCGGCGGCACCGACGCGCGCGATCTCGGGCTGGTGGACGCCGTCGCCGAGAAGCCCGCGCTGCTGGAGTACGCGGCCGATCTCGTCCGCCCGCTGGCCGGGAAGGACCGCGGCACACTGTCCGCGATCAAGACCACGATGTTCACCCCCGCCGTCACCGCGCTTCGCGCCAAGTAGCCGTCGTGCGCACCGACGACGCGGAGTTCGATCGCCTGGTCGAGCCGCTGCGCCGCGAGCTGCACGCCCACTGCTATCGGCTGCTCGGCTCGGCCCACGACGCCGACGACGCCCTGCAGGACGCGCTTCTGCGGGCGTGGCGGGCGATGGACCGGTTCGAGGGCCGGAGCTCGATGCGCACCTGGCTCTACACCATCGCCACCCGCACCTGCCTCGACATCGCGGAGGCGCGCGGGAAACGGGCGCTGCCGATGGACCTCGGCCCGTCGAGCGAGCGGGTCGTACTCGAACACGCCCCGCTGACCGAGGTGGCGTGGCTCGGCCCGTACCCCGACGGCCCGGAGACCCGGTACGAGCGGCGCGAGGCCATCGAGCTGGCGTTCGTCGCCGCGCTGCAGCACCTGCCGGGCAATCAGCGGGCCGCGCTCGTGCTCTTCGACGTCCTCGGCTTCTCCGCCGCCGAAATCGCGTCCACAATGGACACTTCGGTCGCGGCGGTGAACAGCGCGCTGCAACGCGCGCGGGCGATCGTGGCGGAAAAGGTCGCGCCGCCCGGCGAGCAGCCGAAACTCGACGACGCCCGGACACGTGAGATCGCCGCGGGCTTCGCCTCAGCTCTGGAGCGCGGCGACGCCGACGCGCTCGTGGCGTTGCTGACCGAGGACGTCACCTGGTCCATGCCGCCGCTCGCGCAGTGGTACAGCGGCATCGAAGCGGTCACCGGTTTCGCCGTCGAGGTCCCGCTCGGCAGGTGCCCGAGCTGGCGCACCGAGGTCGTCACCGCCAACGGGCAACCCGCCGTCGCCTGCTACCTCGGCGAAGCGGCGGAAGCCGTCCATCACCCCTGGTCGATCACCGTGCTGTCCCTTCGCGACGATCGGATCCGCGACATCACCTCGTTCCTCGACGCGGACCTGTTCGCGAGGTTCGGCCTTCCCCCGGCGAAGCCATGAGCATGCGCAAGAAGGTCTTGATCGCGCTGGCGGTGGCCGTCACCCTCGTCGGTGTGGTCTTCGGTGGCGCGTTCGCCTTCCAGCGCAAGCTGATCTACCTCCCCGAGGCGGGTCCGCCGCCCGGTGCGGCGACGGTCCTGCCCGGCGGGAGGGACGTCACGCTCACCACCTCGGACGGGCTGAGCCTGTCGAGCTGGTACTTCCCGGTCGCCGACGCGAAGGCGGCCGTGCTGGTCGCGCCGGGCAACGCCGGGAACCGGGCGTACCGCGCGCTGTTGGCCCGCGCGCTGACCGCGCGCGGGCTCTCGGTGCTGCTCCTGGACTATCGCGGCTACGGGGGCAATCCCGGCGAGCCGTCCGAGGACGGGCTCGCGCTGGATGTCCGCGCCGCACAGGATTTCCTGGTACGCGAGGCCGGAGCGCCGCTGATCTACTTCGGCGAGAGCCTCGGCTCGGCGGTCGTCACCGAATTGGCCGCCGAACGTCCGCCGTCCGCGCTCGTGTTGCGCTCGCCATTCGTCGACCTCGCGTCGGTCGGGCAACGGCACTACCCGTTCCTGCCGGTCCGCTGGCTACTGCGGGACGAGTTCCCGACGAAGGACACCGTCGCCCAGGTGAAGGCGCCCGTGACCGTCGTGTTCGGCGCCGAGGACTCGATCGTCCCCGCCGAGCAGAGCCGTGAAGTGGCCCGGGCCGCCGGTGCCAGGACGATCGAAGTCCCCGGCGCGGATCACAACGACCCGGTGTTCGCCGATGGTCCGGAGCTGATCGACGCCATCGCGGGCGCGATCCGCTGACGGTTCAGGCCCGCTGCGCACGACGGCGCAGTGACAACGAGTGGCCGGGATTGAGTTTGCGACCGAGCCGGTCGGCCTTCGGCCACCGGACGTCCGTTGCCCGGCCCGCTTTTTCGAACAGCCAGATCAGCCGTGCGGAGATGTCGAGCTGACCGCGGCGGACGCCGTGCCGGGCGCCGGTGGGGTCGGCGTGGTGGGAGTTGTGCCAGGACTCGCCCATCGATGCGATGGCGAGCGGCCAGAAGTTCGCGGACTTGTCGCGGGCGGCGAACGGGCGGTCGCCGATCAGATGGCACAGCGAGTTCACCGACCAGGTGACGTGGTGCAGCAGCGCCACCCGGACGAGGCTCGCCCAGAAGAACGCGGTGACCGCGCCCCACCAGGACAAGGTGATCACGCCGCCGAGGACGGCGGGCGCGAGCAACGTCACCACGGTGAGCAGCGGGAACAGCCGGTCGATGCGGGCGATGTCGCGGTCGGTGAGCAGATCCGGGGCGAATCGCCGTGCGTTGGTCTTCTCACGTTCGAACAGCCAGCCCATATGGGCGTGCCAGAAGCCGCGGGCCAGCGCGGCCGGTGTGGTGCCGAACCGCCACGGGGAATGCGGGTCACCCTCGCGGTCGGCGAAGGCGTGATGCCGCCGGTGGTCGGCCACCCAGCCGATGACCGGGCCCTGCATGGCCATGCTGCCCGCGACCGCGAGGGCGATCCGCAGGCCGCGATTGGCCTTGAAGGCGCCATGGGTGAAGTAGCGGTGGAATCCGATGGTCACGCCGAGGCCGGTGAGGAAGTAGAACCCGGCGGCGAGGCCGAGGTCCACCCAGCCGAGGCCCCAGCCCCACGCGAAGGGGACGGAGGCGGCCAGCGCCACCAAGGGCACCACCGCGAACAGCTTGACGAGAAGGTTTTCGGTGCGGGACTGCTCCCCCGCCAGGAGGGGTTGCGGCGCCTGCCGCTCCTCACTGTCCGGAGGTCTGAGAACTGAGGTCATGTCGCCGTTTCTTGTCGATGGCCGAGGCATGTGCCGGCTGCTGGAGCCTGAGGCACGACGCGGCGCACGAAAGGCATGCCCGCGACGAATTCTGCGCGAGCGTGCTGGGACAACACGACACCCAAAACGTTGGACTGTCAGTTCAACGAACGACTTCGGCCGAGGGGTCCGGTGCGGGGTAAGAAGGTTCGCGAAAAAGATCCATGTATCGATCACTCTGAGGAGCGGCCGGCTCGTGGGGCTCGTCCTGAGCTGCGAGCGGGTGACTGAACAGCGCACTGTCCGTGCTGTGAGTTTTGACGGTGAAACCTTTCGAGGGGGACCGCTGTTTTGCGGTCTTCGGCGAGGCCGGGGACGATTTCCGCCCGCCTCGCGGCGTCACGCCGAGGGCGTCGCCACCTCTCACGGTACACGCCCCGGGGCCGAAACCCCAGGGCGGCGTCCACCCGATCAGCCGGGCGCCGTCACATTGAGCGCCGTCACGATGGTTCGCTCCTCGTAAGCGAAGTGTGCTTCGAGCTTCCCTGCGAGAGCGTCGAACTCGTCGCGCAAGCGCACAGGATCGCTCTCGCCGTGCACGTAACCCTCCACGAGGTCACGGATCCGCTTCTGCGTCGCCGCGACGACGACGTGGTCTTCCCCGAGCTTCACCAACACCGGTGCGAGCGCGGGAAACCGTTGCGCCAACATGGGAAACGCGCCCATGTCCTCGCCGGTATGATGCTTGGTCAGCGCCTCGCAGAACGAAACACAGTGCGCCTTCAAGGATTTCTCCATGATGAGCGCGTCCGCACGACCGGCCACGACGTCTTCCACCCCGGCACGCAGCGACTTGAGCTCCTCCCGCAACCACTCGTGGACCTCCACCAGGAAGTCGCCCAACCCTCGCACCCGCTCGTCGATCCGGTGCAGGATCACGACCGGCAGCTCGCGCGTCGTTTTCGCCTGGTACTCGGCGAATCCCGGCTCCTCGGCGACGATCTTCGCGAACAGCGCGTCACGCTCCGCCGCGGGCGGAACGGCCGCGATCGCCTCGTAGGTCTCGCCCCTCGTCTCGACCGTGACCCGATGGTCACGCCGGATGTTGTGGTACCAGCCCGGATGCGCCGGCGCTCCCATGTTCGAAGCGACGACGACGGTCATGCCGTCGATTTCGAGGTACCCCAACGGATTCGTCCGCCGCTTGCCGGTCTTGGCGCCGGTGGTGGTGAGCAGGATCAGCTTCCAGCCCTCGGACATGCCTCCTTTACCGTGCCTGAATTCTTCGATCACCTGGTCGTTGAAGGTCAATGCGTTCCTTTCCCATCGATGCGTCGACAGGAGGCGCGGAACCGTCACCGAAGGAGCACACATACACCCGATTTTCGGGCGCACCACATGGAGGCGTCATCCCACGACGCGGGGATGAGCGAAAGGAGAGACGGTGTGTGCCGATCTCTGGTGGCCGAGTAGCCGCTACCTCCATGTGTAGGCCCATACGGGGCTCAAGCACGACGTTAGCACGAGCCCGGGGTGGCGCGCACCCGCCTAACCGCCTTCTCTGCGGACCGGACGGGGCTGGCCGCAATTAGTCGACTAATTGCAGCCAGCCTCGCCCTCCGCATTACCTTTAGGCGTCCTACATCGTTCGATATAGTCTGAATATGTCATAGCACAGGTGTTCGATTCGGCGTAGTATTGATCTTGTGTCCAGCGATGATGCATCCCCGAAGACGACCACCGAGTGGTGGCGCGTCGACATCGCGACGCTGCACACCCGCAAACAAGAACTCGAAGTCCTGAAACGACAGTTGGATGCCGAGCAGAACGCGATCCTCGCCGAAATCAATTCCCGCGGGATCCGTGGCTGCTCGGGTCATTCCACGTTGGCGGGGCTGATTTTCGAGGACTTCCTAGTCTCAGACAAAGAAGCCGAGGCCCGCGCCGACCGCGTCCTCGCTCTGCATCCCGGCCCCTCGATCGGCGGAGACCCCGAACCACCTCTGGCGCCACTCACTGCCGAAGCCGCCGCGGAGGGCGCGATTGGCGGTGGCCAGATCGACGCCATCATCAAGACTCTCGCCCGCATCCCCTCCACCGTCCCCGACGAAGAGGTCCGTGCCGGGGAGAAGATCCTCGTCGAGCTGGCCCGGCACGCCGGGCCGAGGCAGATCGCCCGCGCCGGACGCCGCCTGCTCGACGAACTCGACCCCGACGGCAAAGAACCCCGCAATGAGGACCCAAAAGAGACCCGTCCGGAGCTGCGGTTCGTGAAGCACCGCGACGGCACCCTGGGCCTCAAGGCTCGCCTGGATCTGGAAACCTATGCCCGGTTGAAGTCCGACCTGGATCCGATGGCCAAACCCCACAAGGCCATCGACGGGGTCCGGGATGCCCGTACCCAGGACGAACGCTACGGGGACGCCTTCACCGACTATGTGCGATTGAAGACCACCAGCCGCAACCTCCCCGGCCAAGCCGGGGAAGCCACGCACATCCTCGTCACCATGTCCTACGAGGATTTGATCCGCGACATCGGCGAAGCCCACCTCGACCTCGTCGGGCCGATCAGTGCGACCGACGCCCGGATCCTCGCCTGCGACGCCCGCGTCCGCCCCGGCGTCCTCGGCACCGCAGGCGAACCCCTCGACATCGGCCGCTCCAAACGCACCGTCTCGCTCGCACAAAAATACGCACTCACCCTCCGCGACGGAGGCTGCGCCTTCCCCGGCTGCGACATGCCCGTACCCCGCTGCACTGCCCACCACATTGTTTTCTGGCGGCATCACGGCGAAACCAAAATCGACAACCTCGTCCTGCTCTGCACCAAGCACCACCGGCTCATCCACCGCAGCGAATGGAAAGTCCAGATCGCCCAAGACGGACTCCCCGAATTCACGCCGCCTGCCTACCTCGACTCCACCGGAACACCAAGGAGGAACACCATGCACCTCAGAACATAGGCCGCCCCCGCGAAACTTCCGGATCCAAACCCACAACCGGCCGTGATCGCCCCTGCCCAACGATGGATCCCGGCATCCCCAAGCCAACGCCTGTTCTCCCGCCAACCGGAAACCGGTGGATCACCCCGCCTCGTCCAGCACCGCCCGGATCACGTGCCGGGCGTTGCCCGCCATGGCCTCGTTGGTCATGCGGTAGTACGGCAGCGCGATCAGCGCCTGCGAAAGCGTCCGGCCACGGCCGCGGCGCCAGGTGGCGTCATCCACGTCCAGCGCCTCCCGGAAGACGGCTCTCGCGTCGGCGGGCAACAGGTTCCACGCCGGGAACAGGTCGCAGGCCGGATCGCCAACGCCCATGCAACCGAAGTCGATCACCGCGGACAGCCGGCCCTCGTCCACCAGCAGGTTGCCCGGCATCAGATCGGCGTGCAGCCACACCGGTGCCTCGTCCCAAGCCGGGATCCGCAAAGCCTCGTCCCAGAGAGCGAGGACGGCGTCACAGTCGACGTTCTCTTCCGGAATCGCGCGCAGGCTTTCGATCGCCGACCGTGTTTCCGCGTCCAATGTCGCGAGCGGTCCGCCGCGATGCGCGAGGGCAGGCGCGGGTACCGGCGGGACGCGACGCATCGCCAGCACGAACTCGGCCAGGTCTTGGGCCAATGGCACGGGCGAGCCGAGCGTTTCCGGAAGCGGGTTCTCGCCCGGCAGCCAGCGGTACACCGACCACGGCCACGGGTACCCATCGGCGGGCGCTCCCGCCCCGAGCACCTCGGGGATCGGCGTGGGCAGCCGCGGCGCGATCCGGGGCAGCCACTTCTGTTCCAATGCGACGTCCTTCGCGCCGCTCTTGGTCAGTGGCAACCGCACGACCATGTCCTCGCCCAGCCGGAACATGGCGTTGACCGTGCCGCCGGAGGGCCATCGTGCGATCGCTTGCCCGCCCCATCGAGGGAACTGTTCCGCGATCAGCTTCCGTACGAGGTTCTCGTCGACCATGACGGACATCCAACCACCGCCGGGGGCATCATCGGGACATGCCGATCCTCGCCGGTCCCGAGCCGCTCACCCCGGACATCACCATCCGCCCGGCCCGCGCGGGCGAGGAGGACGTCGTGCTCGACCTTCTCGCCGAAGCCGCGGCCTGGCTGGCCGCGCGCGGGATTCACCAATGGCCGCAACGCTTTCCCGTGGATTCGGTGCGGCGCCAGATCCAGGCGGGCGAGGCGCTGCTGATCGTCGGGCCCGGCGGGCCGATCGCGACCTGTGCGGTGGCCGAGGCGGATCCCGGGCTCTGGGGCGAAACCACGGAACCGGCCTACTATCTGGGCCGCCTCGCGGTGGCGCGGGAAGCGGCCGGGCTCGGGATCAGGATCATTGACTGGGTCGGTGCGAAGGCCGCGGCTCACCACAAGACCTTCGTCCGCGTGGCGACCACGAGGGACAACCCGGCCTTGCGCGGGTACTACGAACGCGCGGGATTCCAGCACGTGGCGGATCCGCCTGAAGCGCAATGGCCCACCAGCCTCTACGAAAAGCGGGTGTCCCAGTCACGACAAGCCCAGGACATCCGGCCGTGAAGCGTATTTCCGCCAATGCCGTCCCGGATCCGGGACCAGGCGCCGCGATTCGAGATCCATCAGCCCGGAGACGCTCTCCACCTCGGCCACGACGGCACCGTCCGGCGCCACGAACTCCTGGACGACGCGGGACACCTTGCCCGGCTCCCAGGCGAACCGGGTCAGCACGTCGATCCGCGCGCGGGCGCGAAGCTCGCGGCGGAACCGGATCGTCGTTTCGAGGTTGACCGGGCCGAGGTTCCCGGCCTTCAAAGCCAACGGGTCCACCCCTGCCGCCCACACGCATTCCCAGCGCGCGTGATCGGCGTACGCGAGGTAGGCCGGGCCGCGGACGTGACCGTTGAGGTCGAGATCGTCCGTACGGATGTCGATGGTGACGCGGAAAGGTTCGAGCACCGCCCGATCTTCGCCCCTGCGGGCCCCTCAGTCTGGAACGTTTCGGCCAGTCCAGGACCGCACGAGCGCGCCGGGCGACGCGCCCGACAGCCGGCGGCATTCCCGCCCGAGATGCGACTGGTCCGCGTAGCCCATATCGGCGGCGACGTCGGCGAGCGACGCGTGGTCGCGCGCCACGGCCTCGACCCGCTTGAGGAACCCGTGGAAACGCAGCACCCGCTGCAACTCCTTGGGGCCGACGCCGACGTCGTGCCGGACATGCCGGCGAAGGCCGCGCTCACTCACGCCCAGCTCCGCCGCCACCCGATCGGTGCGGGCGCCGGGCGCGCTCAGGGCACGAGCGGCCGCGACCGACAGCCCGTCCACCTCGACGTCCCGGAGTCGCTCGGCGACCAGCGCTTCCAGCACCGGCCGTGCCTCGCCCGGTGTTTTGCACGCGGCCAGCTCGGACTCCGCGCGGCGTGCCTCAGCGACCCACAGGTCTCGCAAGGGAGTGGCACCCGCCGGTAGCTCCGTCATCGGCAGGCCCAGCACCGCACCGCCGACACCGCACCGCAGGCGGAGCCCGGCGGTCCACACCGCCGACGGCAGTTCGTGCCGCAGCACCCCGCGCACCGTGGTGACCGCGGCCAGCACCGTCCCGTCCCAGACGAGATCGACACAGCCGTCCGGGAACACCCTCAGCGGACGACGGCAGCCCACCAAACCCGTCCAGACGTTCTCGACGACGCCGGCCACCGCCGCGACCGGCCTGCTTTCGCGGTACACCGAACGACCTGACCGTCGACGCAGCGGAACACCCACGCCAGGCAGTATGCCCCCGCCCACCGACAAGATGCGCTTCACTTGATCTTGCTGAAGACTTGCCGTCGTGCTGCAGCCGGTGCTCGACCCTTCGCCCGCCGAGTGGATCTCCTCCAGGCTCGGTGGGGCGTTCGGCGCGGCAGGTCGCACGGTTCCGCGTGGCTACACCGCGTACGCGCGCCTCTGCCATCCCGCCGAGCGCGATCGCGGCGGCTGGGCGAGCTGGCGCGAAGCCGCGGCTGAGACGGGACGCCGGGCACATGCGGCCATGCAGTGGCACGCGCTCGTCGGCTCCCCGGATCCGGTGAATCTCACCGGTTCGCTCTGGCGGGGTTCCCCGCCGGACCGGGGCACGCTGCCGTCGCACAGCCTCACCGCGCTGCTGGCCGTGCTCGGCCGGCACACCAGCACGCCGAACGCCTGGTTCTGCCTTTGGGAGGGCTACGGCTGGGCCGACGCGACGCTGTCCCGCGAACACCTCGCCGCGCCGCGCCTGCGCCATCCCGGCCGGGACTACCTGCTGTTCCACGGGCCGCTGACGGCCGCGACAGAACTCGGCTGGCGGCCCCGGCCGAACTGGTTCGAGGCGCAGTCGCCCAACCTGTTCTGGCCGGACGACCGCGCATGGTGCGTCGCCACCGAGGTCGACTTCGATTCGACCCTCGTCGCGGGCGACGAGGCCCTGATCGACGCGCTGCTGGACGCGCCTGGCCTGGAGGCCTGGCGGATCGAGTCCGACACCTCGCTCGCGGCCGACGGGGACCGGATCAACCAGCTCCCGTGAGGGTCAGCGCTCTTCGATCGAGTCGACCTTCGTCGGGTAGAACGCCACGTGGTCCTTGATCTCGGCGACCGCGTCGTGCGGTGCCTCGTAGGTCCAAACCGCGTTCTCGGCGAGGCCGTCGCCGGTGCGGATGCTGTAGTACGACGCGTCGCCCTTGAACGGGCAGTACGTGGAGTGGTCCGTCCGCTCCAGCAGGTCGAAGTCGACGTCGGCACGCGGGATGTACTGCGCGGGCGGGTAGTTCGCCTCCCGCAGGGTGAGCGCGTTCGCGCTGTCCGCCACGACCTTGCCGCCGACCGTGACGACCACTCGCGACTCGTTCGGCGCCACCGTGATCGGGTGGTCCGCGCTGGGCTTCAACACCTTTTTGTCAGCCATACCGGGCACAGCGACGCCGAACGCGCGGATATTCCCTCCTCAGGGCAGGTAGTACATCGGATTCGGCAGCTTGACCGGGAACTCGGCGTAGCCGCCTTCGAGGTCGCTGAACTGGTCGCCGAAGTTGGCCAGGATGGTCGCGCCGGTCGAGGCGATGTGCTTCCGCGTACCCGCCTTGTACTGGACGGTGGTGCAGGTCAGCCCGCACGGCAGGTAGTCCGGCGCGGTGATCTTCGGTTTGAAGAACGCCCCCGCCGGCGCCGGGTAGCCCTCGTTCGCGAGGTTCTTGAGCGACTGAGGGCCCTGGAACTCGTTGCGCCCTGTCAGGAAGCAAATCTTCACGCCACGCTGAGCGGCCCAGTTCGCCAGTTCCAGCACCGGCTTGTTCGCGACGAACGTGCCCTTGTCGATGGCTTCCTGCTGCTTCTTCGGGTCGAAGCCGAAGTCGTTGTCCGCTTCCCAGCCGTAGGTGACCTCGGCGGTGTCGTCGACGTCGAACACGACGGCGGGATTCTTCACACCGCGGTCCAGCCGCCGCGAGAGATAGCGCTTGGCGTCCTCGACCTGGCGCTTGGTGTCGGAAACGAACCGGCTGCCCTCGGAGTACCCGTGCTTGCCGTCGGTGCCGACGACATCGCCGTAGTAGGCCTTCACGTCGAGCTTGACCTGGCCGATGTTCGCGGGCTCGTGACCGCGCCGCCAGGTGGCGTCGTCGGTGTTCGCGACGGCGGTGGCGCCACCCGCGAGGACGGCCCCGGCGGCCGCGGCGGCGGCCAGTTTCAGCAGACCGGCGAACCGGCTCATGGAAATGCTCCTCACGTCAGCTGTGCGCGGCAAAGGAACGCTACTCCAGAACGACCGATTCTGGTCAGTACCAAAGTAGCTTCTTCACCTCCGCGAGGTTTCAGCTTGCGCCGCAAGGCATCCGGGTCGATATCGAGACCGCGGACGAGGATTTCCAATCGACCGATATCGTGTTTTTTCAGCAATACACGAAGATTCTTCTCGCTGTACGGTCCGTGCTCGAACACCCGGAACGCCCGGATTCCCGGCGGCGGGGTGTCCCCGGTCAGGTACGCGATACGTTCGTCGAGCTGCCACAAACCGTGCCGTGCCGCGTAATGCCGCACGAGTCCGGCCCGGACCACGGCACCGTCGGGGTCGACGATCCATTCACCCGGCTCACGCACGGGAATCTCGTCGGGGTCGGCATCCGTGACCGTCCACTGTGTACCGTCCGAACGCAACACCGTCGCCCGGCGGGACACCGTCGAGCCCACGCCGCGCCACAGGCACGCCTCGCGGACCTGACCGTCCAAAGAGACCAGTTCGACCTCGTCCGCCCAGGGCGCGATGGAGAAATCGAGACCCGGCGCGCATTTCACCGAGAGTTCGCGACCGGGATAGGCATCGACCAGGCCGTCCAGCGGCGGCAGGAAATCGGCGGGCTTCCACGCCCGGCGTCCGGCAGAGTCACGACGGGCGGGATCGGCGACGACGACCGAAGTCCGGCTGACCGGCCGCAGCGCGTCGGCCCTGAGCAACGCGGGCGAAACACCGGCCTCGGAAGCGTTGTGCCGCGCCATCGCGAGCCGGACCTCGTCCAGATCCGAACCGAGCGCCTTCGAGGCGACGCGGGCGATCTCGACCAGGTCAGCGCCGACGGAACACGTCACGTCGTGGACGTCGCGGCCGGCGAGCCGCGCGGCCCGGTGCCGCGCGACCAGCGTGGCGCTGGCCTGCTGGAGGGCGTCGCCGGTGAACAGCCACGAGCCCGCGGAGTCCAGTTTGAACGACGACTTCCGCCGCAGCACCACCGTTTCCAGTACGGCGGCCGCGTGGTCCGGGGCGATCCGGCGCACGGCGGCGACGTCGGCGATACGGGTCTTGTCGGTCAGCGGCAGGGACGAGCATTCGGCGAGCGCCGCGCTTCCCGCGCCGGAGCGCAGGAAGGCGACGTCGTCGAGCGTGAACCGATACGACACCTACGGACGCTTGGTACCGGTGATCATCACGTTGTAGAACAGCTCGCGCGGCAGCACCTTGGCGAGCAGCTTCTTGTCCAATGCGGACAGCCGCAGCCACAGCCGGTACGCGAACAGACGCCAGCGCAGGGTCAGCTTCTCCTGCGGCACGGCGGCCTCGAAGGTGCGGATCGGCCAGCCCGCCAGCGCCGCGGCGAACTCCTCGGTGACCGCGCGGACGTCCTGCGCGCCCGCGCCGCGGGCCATCGACTCGAGTTCGGACGGGTCGAAGGTGTGGATGTCGACCACGGCCTCCAGCGCGGCCGCGCGGGAGGACTCGTCGAGTTCCTCCTGCGGACGGCGCCAGCCGTTCAGCACCGGGATCTTGGTCAGGTTGGTGGTGAGGTACCACGTGATCTGGCCGAGCTTGCGCGCGTAGAAGTCGCCGACCTTCGTCGGCTCGCCCGCGAAGACGAACCGGCCGCCCGGCTTCAGCACCCGCAGCACCTCGGCGAACGCCGCGCGGACGTCCGGGATGTGGTGCAGCACGGCGTGCCCGACGACGAGGTCGAAGCTGTTGTCCTCGTACGGGATCCGCTCCGCGTCGGCGACCCGGCCGTCGACGTCGAGGCCGAGGTTCTCGGCGTTGCGCAGCGCGACCTGCACCATGCCCGGCGAGAGGTCGGTGACCGAACCCTTCTTGATCACCCCGCCCTGCATCAGGTTCAGCAGGAAGAAACCGGTGCCGCTGCCCAGTTCCATCGCGGTCGGGTACGGCTGGCCGTCTTCACCGGCGACGGCGTTGAACACGTCCGTCGCGTAGGAGATGCAGCGCTCGTCGTAGGAGATGGACCACTTCTCGTCGTAGGTCCCGGCTTCCCAGTCGTGGTAGAGCACGTTGGCGAGCTTGGGGTCGTCGAAGGCGGCCTTGACCTCTTCGGCGGTGGCGTGCGGATTCGGCGCCGGGTCGTTCACCTGGGTCATCGGGTTACTTCCCCTCGAAGGTGGCCTTGCCGGGGCCGTTTTCGATGAACGACTTCATGCCGTTGCGCTGGTCCTCGGTCGCCCAGAGCGCGGCGAAGAGGTGGGATTCGAGCTTGAGGCCGCTCGCGAGGTCGGTGTCGAGACCGCCGTCGATGGCTGCCTTCGCGGCGCGGAGGGCGACAGCCGGGCCGTTCGCGAACTGCGAGGCCCACTTGTGCGCGGCGGCGTAGACGTCGTCCGGCGCCACGACCTCGTCGAGGATGCCCAGCGCGAGGGCCTCTTCGGCCTTCACGAACCGGCCGGTGAACACGAGGTCCTTGGTCTTGCTCGGGCCGATGAGCCGCGCGAGGCGCTGCGTGCCGCCCGCGCCCGGGATGACGCCGAGCTGGATCTCGGGCTGCCCGACCTTGACGTTGTCGCCGGCGACGCGGCGGTCGGCGGTCAGCGCGAGTTCGAGGCCGCCGCCCAGCGCGTAGCCGGTGATGGCCGCGACGACCGGCTTCGGGATGTTCGCGATGGTGGCCAGCGACGCCGTCAGCGCGGCGCCGAACTTCGCGATTTCGGGGTACGTGCGCTCGGCCATCTCCTTGATGTCCGCACCACCCGCGAAGGTCTTCTCGCCGCCGTAGAGGATCACGGCGCGCACGTCGTCGCGCTCGGAGGCCTCACGGGCCGCCTCGGCCAGCTCGGCCTGCACCTGGTTGTTCAGCGCGTTGACCGGCGGGCGGTCCAGCCGGATCGTGCCGACCCCGCCTTCGACCTCGAGACTTACGAACTCTCCCACGCCGTCCTCCTTAACCGTCCAAGACAGATTGCAGGCTACCGGTCAGTACGACCCGTCAGCGGCGACGGGCGAAGAAGCGATCACCGGACCGTTCGAGCAAGAGGTCCTGATCGAACGTCTTGGACAGGTTGTCGCTGGTCACGACGTCGTCCACGAGCCCGGACGCGACCGTGCGGCCGTCGCGCAGCAGCAGCGCGTGGGTGAACCCCGGCGGGATTTCTTCCACGTGATGGGTGACGAGCACCATGGCGGGCGCCTCCGGGTCGAGGGCCAGCTCCGAAAGGCGGGCGACGAGGTCCTCGCGGCCGCCGAGGTCGAGCCCGGCGGCGGGCTCGTCGAGCAGCAACATCTCCGGGTCGGTCATCAGCGAACGCGCGATCAGGGTCCGCTTGCGCTCGCCCTCCGACAGCGTGCCGAAAGTGCGCTCGGCCAGGTGCGCGATGCCGAGGGCGCCGAGCAGCTCCATGGCGCGGTCGGTGTCGAGACTGTCGTATTCCTCACGCCAGCGGCCGACGACGGCGTACCCGGCGCTCACCACGACGTCGACGACGCGCTCCTCACCCGGCACACGCTGGGCGATCGCGGCCGAGGTGAACCCGATCCGCGGGCGCAGCTCGAAGATGTTGACCTTGCCGATCCGGTCGCCGAGCAGGTCGACCGTTCCCGAGGTCGGGTGGAGTTCGGCCGCGGCCAGCCGGAGCAGGGTGGTCTTGCCCGCGCCGTTCGGGCCGAGCACCACCCAGCGCTCGTCCAGTTCCACGGTCCAATCGAGGTCGGCGAGGAGGTCGTTGCCTGTTCGGCGGACCCCGACACCGGTCATCCTCACCACGAGGTCGTCAAGTTCGCTGGGCTGGATCGGCTCGCTCACGCGCCCATTGTGTCCGCACTCGCGCGCGTGTGTGCACCGGGCCGCCGGTCGGCGGAAAGCGGCTGGTCCAGGGAGTGGGACGAGACGACCCGGACGCGGCCGTTGTGGCAGCATCGAGCGCGTGATCAGGTCCGTGTCCGCCGCCTTCCCCGTCATCGGGGGCTCTTTCTGGCGCCGCCGGGCCATCGACCTGCTCCTCGTCGCCTCGTGCGGGTGTACCACCGCGCGACACGGCTGAGTTCCCTTTCCGACGGCACTCCCGTGTCGCGCCGCGCCTTGCCTTCCGCGCCCGCGAACCTTCACGAGGAGCCTCACCGTGACCACGTCCATCACCCCGCGCCAGGACTTCGAGATCCATCCGCGGCTGGCCGACCCGCTGCTGCCGGAACTGCTGCACCCCGACCGTCTGCTCTGGACGCCCCGGGAACTGGCCGACCTGACCTCCACCGTCGCCACCGAACTCACCTCCGGCCTGCGCGGCCTGCTGCGCTTCGACGCCGACCAGCGCTGGTGGGCGCGGCTCGCGCTGACCGACGGCGTCGAACTGTGGCTGCTGTCGTGGCTGCCCGGCCAGCAGACCAAACCGCACGACCACGGCGGCGCGTCCGGCTCGTTCACCGTGCTGCAGGGCGAACTCGGCGAGGAGTACCGCTACCCCGGCGGCCCGGTCCGGCGCCGCACGCACGTCGCGGGCGAGGGCATCGGCTTCGGCGCGGGCCGCGCGCACCAGGTGACCGGCATCGGCACCGAGCCCGCCGCGAGCGTCCACGCCTACTCGCCGCCGCTGGTCGCGACCCGCGAATACGCCACGCTCGCCGACGTTCCCGCCGAGATCCCCTCGCTGGCCCCGATACTGGGCCGATGAGCGCGATCGAGAACCTGCTGGCCACCGCCCGGGCCGGACTGGACCGGGCGGCGCCGGAGCAGGCGCTGCGGCTTCAGCGCGACGGCGCCCTGATCGTCGACATCCGCCCGCACGTCAACCGGCTCGAAGAGGGCGAGATCCCGGACTCGGTGGTCGTCGAGCGGATCCATCTCGAATGGCGGCTCGCGCCGGACAGCGAGTGGCGGCTGCCGCAGGTGAAACCGGACTCGACGGTGATCGTCGTCTGCAACGAGGGCTACTCGTCGAGCCTCGCCGCGGCCGACCTGCAACGGCTCGGCCTGCCGGGCGCCACCGACCTCGAAGGCGGGTTCCGCGCCTGGCGTTCCGCCGGCCTCCCGATCCGGGAAGGCGGCTCTCCCGCCGTCCCCTAGCGGCGGACCGCGAGCCGGGCGATCGAATCCGGGGAGAGCGGCAGCGCGGCGTGGATCCCGGCGCCGCGCGTCGGCCTAGGGTTGACCAGCACCCCGGTCGCCGCGTCGCGCCGGGCGGCGGCGAGCACGACCTCGCGGCCGGTCCGGTGCCGGATCCGCGCCCAGCCCGCGCCGGTGACCGCGCGGTACTCGGCCAGGAGCCGCTCGTCGGTGAAGACGCAGAGCCAGTCGCCGTGCGCGCCGAGGCGGGCCGGGATCGGCGCACCCGCCTCGTCCGCCGGACCGCACACCGTGCCGTCGAGGAACATCCGCATGACCGAGGGCACGGGGTCGCGCGGATTCTGCTCCCGTTCGGGACGGACATTCTCGGCGATCCACCGCGAAGCGAGCCTGAAGTCCTCGCCGGTGAGGTCTTCCTGGAAACCGTCCAGGCTGTTCTTGACACTCCCCAGGAAGTCGTAGAACCGCCTGGTGCAGGTGCGCTCGGAGACGGCGACCCGGCCGCGGCCGACCATCGTCCTGATCCGGCCGACCATGCCCGCCCCGCCGTGCACCGGATCGACGCCGAGGTTGTACGCGGTCCAGACGATCTCGGGCATGAGCGGGTCGGCGAACCGTTCGAGAACGCGGTTCAGCCGCAGAAGGACGATCTCGCGCACCCGGCCCGGCTCGGCGTCTTCGGCGATTCCCCAGATTTCCCGCAGTTCCGGCCCCAGCGCATTGCGCAGGCCGTCCTGCCGGATCCCGGCGCGGGCGTGGACATGGTGCAACCGGTCCTTAGCCCTGCGCGATGTTTTCGTCTCTTTCGCCGAAGCCACCATTCCTCCGCGATTCGCGATCGGCCCGGCAAAGTCTATTTCACCCGGCCTTTCCGCATTGTTCGGCGGAAATCGAAGATCAGGGGTTTCCTTTGTTCGCCACCGGCTTGACAAGCGGCGGCATCGACCAGAATCGCCACATGGCGTCACTCAGCCCCTGTGTCCGCCGGTCGAATTCGGCCGGGTCGGCCAGGAGCAACGCGGGCGCGAGCCCAGTCTGACCGGTGACCGTGTCGGGCGTCGGTGAAATCGGCTTCGCGTCACGCGCGGGCCGGGATTCCGGGACGACGCGCCGGTCGACCTCGCCGAGCACCGTTTTCAACGCGGCCAGGTCCTTGCCCACTTCGGTGAGCGTGGCCGCGGCCCGTGCCGCCGCCTCGGTCCGCTGCGCGTTCAGTCTCCGGATGAGCGACGGATCCGCGGTGTCCCGCGCGTTCCTGGTCAGCTGCTCCAGGACGGCCACGAAATCGTCCAGCGCCCGCGCGGCGCGGCCGTGCTCCTCCGCGACCGTCCGGCACCGGGCGGCCAGTTCGGTCCGGCGACCCAGATACGCGTCGTGCCCAGGACCGGCCCAGCCCCGAGGATCGATCTGGCGCACCTCGACGGCTTGGTCCTCCAAAGACCGGGAAACCGCTCGCAAGCGTTCCGCCTCGCTTCGGAGCACGCTCACCGTCCCAGCCGTCCAGGGCGCACTCGGCCCGTCCGGTTCTTCCGGCTTCATCGTCCGTCCTCTTCGCTTCAGCCGAGAACGGCCTGGATGGTGTTGACACTCCCGGCGTCGAACGCCGCGGCCCGCGGGGCGCGATCTTCGGCGGCTTCGATCATGTTGACCTTCTCGACCGCCGCTTCTTCGCCGTTCCGGTAGTCGCGCGCGGCCTTGTCCAGCCGATCACCGAGGCGCCGCACGTCCTCGGCGAGCACGGTGACGCTGTGCGCGGAAGCCTCTTGGAAGCTCTCCAGCGCCGCCACGAGCACGGGATCTCCCGCTTCGCTCGCCGTTGCCTTGAATTTCAGCGCCGGTTGCCTGGTGATCAGCTCGGTGATGTCGTGGAGCCGGTCGCCCGCCCGGCTCAGTTCGTCGGGAACGGCCTCGAAATCGATCATGTCCGATGTCCTCGTCTCGGATCAGCATTCACGGGCGAGCCGGGCGATCTCCTCCGGCGGGAGGGGCAGGGTGGCGTCGGCCCCCGCGCCCATCACCGGACTCGGATCGATCAGGATCCCGGTCGGGAAGATCCGGCCCGCGGCCGTCCGCACGACGTCCCGGCCCGTCCATCGGCCGATCCGCGTCCAGCCCGCACCGGTGGATTCGCGATAGGCGGTCAGGAGCCGTTCTCCGGTGAAGACGCACAGCCACTCGCCCCGGGGGCCGAGCCTGGCCGCGAGCGGTCCCCCCTCACCGTCCGCGGGGCCGTGGACAGGACCGTCGAGGAACATCTTCAGCACCGGCTCCATCGGCGCACGGAGCCTTCGGATGGCGGTGGACAGGCCGCCCGCGTCCACCGCGGGTTCCGGCGCGCCGGGCCGGATGTTCGCGGCCAGCCAGCGCGAAGCCCGGGCGAGGTCATCGCCGGTGATCGCGCTCTGCCCGGCGCTCAAGCTCTTCACGACGGCCGGCAGGAAAACGTCGTTGAATCGGCGGGTGCAGGTTCGGACACTGCATTCGACGCCGCCCTGGCCGACCAGTCTTTCGAGCCGCCGGACGACGCCGCTTTCCTCGCCCGGCGAAGCCGCACCGAGGTTGTACGCGGTCCAGACGATCACGGGCAGTTCGGGTTTCCGGAATTGGTCCAGTACCCGGTTCAAGCGCACGAGCACGATCTCCCGCACGCGTGACGCCTCGGCGTCTTCCGCGATCCCCCAGCGCTCGAGCAACTCCGGCCCCATCACCGTGGCGAGCCCGTCCTGCCAGATGCCGTTGCGCTTGTGGATGCCGAGCACGCTGTCCTCGGGCTTTTTTCTTTTCCTCGTCGAAGTCACCATTCCTCCCCTATGCGACCTCAAGGACGAAGAGCCTAGGCGATCACAATGCGCCGCACGAATCACCCCCGATCGTCCGATAAAGCGACTCCCACCTGCACTTTTGCCATTTATTGGACACCATCCGGGCCCGGTTTCGCCTTTTGTTTGCCACCGACTTGACAACGGGCGGGTTGACCAATCCGTGGCATACGAAAACCGTACGTACGTCTCCTGACCACTTCCTGACCAAGGTCCGGCAGGTGCTGCGCGAAGACGATCATTCCGCTTAGCGTCGATGCGACAGCCGCCGATCGAGCGGCCGGGAAACCAGGAGTACGGAATGGAACTCGTCGTGATCGCCGGGCTGGCGATGCTGCTCGGCGCGGGAGCGGGCTGGCTTGTTTCGGCACGCTGGCATCAGCGTCGCCAGGCGGAACTCGTCCAGTTCGCCCAGGCTTGGGAATACGCGCGGTACGCCGGATACGTCTCGGCGCACCGGCACCCGCACGGGACCGGTGCGCCGTTCTTGAGGTGATTCAGGCGTGGACGACGCGGGCCAGTTCCGCGGGCGTGGCCAGCAGACGGTGCTTCGGCAGCACGCGGACGGTGTAGCCGATCGAGCCCGGATGCGGCAGTTTCAGCCGTGCCGCGAACGCGCCGATCCCGTCGCCCGACATGCCGACGGTGACCGGGTCGCTCAATTCGTCCCCGTCACCCACCTTCCCGACGACGGCCTGGACGTCCACTTCGGACGGTTCGAGGCCGGCGAGGTCGATCCGCGCCCGGATGGTCACCTCGGTGCCGGTGACCATCGGCGCGGAGTCCTCGACGAGCAGTTCGGTGTCGAAGATCCGCACGCGCGGCCAGGAGACGTCCAGTTTGGTCCGGTAGTCGGCCAGCGACAACGCGCCGCGATAGCCGTCGCCGGTGGCCTCCGCGACCATGCGCGAGGCGGGCAGGTAACCCGATTCGACGTATTCCCGCACCATGCGCGAAGCCTGCACTCGCGGCCCGAGGGTTTCCAGCGTGTGCCACACCATCGACAGCCAGCCACCGGGCACGCCGTCGGCGCCGCGGTCGTAGAACAACGGCGCGATCTGGTGGCCCAGCAGGTCGTAGAGCGCCGCGGCCTCCAGTTCGTCGCGGCGCAGCGGGTCGGTGACGCCGTCCGCGGTCGGGATCGCCCAGCCGTTGCTGCCGTCGTAGCACTCGTCCCACCACCCGTCGCGGATGGACAGGTTGAGGCCGCCGTTGAGCGCGGACTTCATCCCGGAGGTGCCGCACGCCTCCAGCTGCCGCACCGGCGTGTTCAGCCAGACGTCGCAGCCGCGGTAGAGGTAGCGCGCCATGGACATGTCGTAGTCCGGCAGGAACACAATCCGGCGCCGGACCTCGGGATCGTCGACGAACCGGACGATCTGCTGGATCAGCTGCTTGCCGCCCTCGTCGGCCGGATGCGATTTGCCAGCGACGACGAGCTGGATCGGGCGCCGCTCGTCCAGCAGCAGCGCGCGCAGGCGATCCGGGTCGCGCAGCATCAGCGTGAGCCGTTTGTACGTCGGCACGCGGCGCGCGAAGCCGACGGTCAGCACGTCCGGGTCGAAGACCGTGTCGGTCCACCCGAGTTCGAGCGCGGACGCGCCACGCTGCATCCAGGCGGCCCGCACCCGGCGCCGCACCTCCGCGACGAGCTTCTCGCGCAGCTCCCTTCGCAGCGCCCACAGCTGCTCGTCGGTGACGCCGTCCCGCAGCGGCTTGCCCTGAGCACCGTCGAGACCGAGCTCCTCGTGGTTGCGCCCGAGCAGCGCGCTCAGCTCACGCGCCACCCAGGTCGGCCCGTGGACGCCGTTGGTGACCGAGGAGACGGGCACCTCGTCGAAGTCGAATCCGGGCCACAGCCGGGAGAACATCCGCCGCGAGACGCGGCCGTGCAGGGCCGAGACGCCGTTCGCGCGCTGGGCCAGCCGCAAGCCCATATGCGCCATGTTGAACAGGCCGGGGTTGTCCTCCGCGCCGAGGGCGAGTACGCGGCGCGGATCGACGTCCGGGACCAGCCTGCCGTCGGTGAAGTACCGCTGGACCAGATCGACGGGGAACCGGTCGATCCCGGCGCTGACCGGCGTATGCGTGGTGAACACGGTGCCGGCGCGGACGGCGGGCAGCGCCTCGTCGAACGCCAGCCCGTCGGCCTGGATGATCTCGCGGGCGCGCTCCAGCCCGAGGAATCCGGCGTGGCCTTCGTTGGTGTGGAACACCTTCGGCTGCGGATGCCCGGTCAGCTCGCAGTAGCGCCGCACCGCGCGGAAACCGCCGATCCCGGACAGGATCTCCTGCCGGATGCGGTGGTCGGCGTCGCCGCCGTACAGCCGGTCGGTGACCGCGCGCAGGTCCTCGTCGTTGGCGTCGGTGTCGGTGTCGAGCAGCAGCAGCGGGATCCGGCCGACGCGGGCCTTCCAGATCTGCGCGTGCAGCGTGCGCCCGGCGGGCATCGCGACGTCGACCAGCACCGGCTTGCCGCCGTCGGTCAGCAGCTCCAGCGGGAAGGCGTTCGGGTCGATCACCGGGTAGTGCTCGACCTGCCAGCCGTCGAGCGACAACGCCTGCCGGAAGTACCCGGCGCGGTAGAGCAGCCCGACGCCGACCATCGGCACGCCGAGGTCCGACGCCGCCTTGAGGTGGTCACCGGCGAGCACGCCGAGGCCGCCGGAGTAGTTCGGCAGTGCCTCGGTGACGCCGAACTCCATCGAGAAGTACGCGACGGCCGGCGGGAGGTCGGGGTCGTCCTGCTTCTGGTACCAGCGCGGCTCGGCGAGATAGCGCTCCAGGTCGGCGACCGCCTCGCGCGCGTGGGCGAGGAACGCGTCGTCGACGGCGAGCTCGTCGAGCCGGGCCGGCGGCAGGGCGGTGAGCATCCGCAGCGGGTCGCGGACGCGGTTGAACAGCTCCGCGTCCATCGACGCGAACAGGTCGCGGGTGGGCGGATGCCAGGTCCAGCGCAGATTCGTGGCGAGCTCACCGAGGCCGGAGAGCGACTCCGGCAGGCTCGCGCGGACGGTGAACCGGCGGACTGCTCTCATGGAGAGCGACCATATCGGCACCGCCCCCGCCCCGCTCAAGACCCACTTCGGGGATTACCTGCACGCGGGCCATAAGCGCTGGGTAGGGTCCCTGCTTGCCGGAGTACGCGGCCCGGTCGGGGCCCTGACGACAAGCGAGTGAACATGATCCAAGGGGGAGCGCGGGGCTTCAAACGCCCGGCTCTGATCGCGGTCGTGACGGTGCTGGCCCTCGGGCTGAGCGCTTGCAGCGACAAGGGAAGCTCGACCGGCCAGCAGGGCAGCCAGCCGGGCGCCGGCGACATCGCGGGCCTGCCGGTCACGCATTTCGAGAGCGGGCTCAAGCCGAACGCGCCGAAGCCGGACCTGCAGGTCCGCAACGAGGACGGCTCCGAAGACGACCAGCTCGCCATCGCCGCGATCGCCGACGCACAGGCCTACTGGACCGAGGTCATGCCGCGCGATTTCGGGCAGCCGTACGAGCCGCTGAAGGCGCTCCTGTCCTACAGCGCGAAGACCGACGACGAAGAGACCGAATGCGGGAGCGTCAAGAAGCTCGTCAACGCGTTCTACTGCCCGCCGGGTGACCTGGTGGCGTGGGACCGGGGCGTGCTGCTGCCGATGCTGCGCGAGCGGTTCGGGAAGATGGCGGGCGCCGTCGTGCTCGCGCACGAACTCGGGCACGCCGTGCAGTACCGGCTCGGCGAGAAGGCCAGCATCAAGAAGAACACCCCGTCGATCGTCAAGGAGCAGCAGGCCGACTGCTTCGCCGGCGGCTACTTCCGCTGGGTCGCCGAGGACAAGAGCAAGTACTACCGGGTCTCGACGTCCGAAGGCCTCAACCAGGTCATGGCGTCGCTCTTCCTGATCCGCGACCAGGCGGGCACCAGCGCGACCAAGCAGGGCGCGCACGGCACGGCGTTCGACCGCACGTACGCGTTCCAGGTCGGGTTCGAGAAGGGCCCGAAGGAATGCGCCGCGATGAACGAGGAGAACATCAAGGCGCGGATCACCGAGCGCCCGTTCGACAAGGGTGACAAGGGCAAGGGCGACGAGAAGCTCGACGCCGAGATCATCGGGATCCTGAAGAAGAGCCTCGACGAGGCCTTCAAGGGCGCGGGTGTCCCCGGCCCGGAGATCACCGAGGACGGCAACGGCAGCTGCCCCGGCGGCCCCAGCACCCCGCCCGCGTCGTACTGCCCGTCGAACAACACCGTCAGCATCGACATGGCCAAGCTGCGCGAACTCGCCCAGCCGGTCGATCAGCAGGCGGAATGGGAAAGCGGGCACAGCGAGGGCAAGGGCGACTTCGCCGCGTTCTCGGAAATCGCGTCCCGGTACGCGATGGGCATCCAGAAGGGTGTCGGCGCGTCGATCGACAACGCGAACGCCGGACTGCGCACCGCCTGCCTGGTCGGCGCGTGGGCGAAGGCCAGCACCGTGCCCGGCGCGACGTTGCGGCTCTCTTCCGGTGACCTCGACGAGGCCATCTCGGATCTGCTGAGCCCGGAGAGCCTGGTCTCGGCCGACGTCAACGGCAAGCGCGTGGACAACGGTTTCGAGCGGCTCGAGGCGCTGCGGAAGGGCTACCTGGAGAGCTCGTCGGTGTGCTCGACCCAGTACGGCTGATCGGTCCGGTCATCGCTCCCTGAAGTGCTATGAACGGTCCGTTCCTTGCAAAATTTGCAAGGAACGGACCGTTCATGGCGTTCGGGGTTGCGGACCGTCTCCACCGACGGGACCGGAGCGCCACGGCCCGGCCCGAGTGTCATGAAAGGGCCGTTCAGGACATATTCCGTCCTGAACGGCCCTTTCATGACATAGCGAGAGGGTCCGCGACGCGCCCGAAAGCTTAGTAAAGAGCGCTCGCCAGATCCCGCCGCGCCTTCATGACGCGCTCGTCCGCCGAGTCGAACAGTTCGAACAGCGCCACCAGGTGCTCCCGCACCTTGTTGCGGTCGTCGCCCGCCGTCCGCCGCACGACGGCGATCAGCCGCGCGAAGCCCGCTTCGGGCTGCTGCCCCGCGACTTCGAGGTCGGCGGCGGCGAGCTGCGGGTCGAGGTCGGCCGGGTCGGCGTCGGCCTTCGCGATCGCGTCCGGGCCGGCGGCCTCGGCGCGCGCGGTGAACTTGACCTGCGCGAGCGCGGTCTTGGCCTCCTCGTTCGCCGGTTCGACGTCGAGGATGCGCTCGTAGGCCGCCTGCGCCGCGGCGAAGTCACCGCGTTCGAAGGCCTCCTCGGCCTCGGTGAACCGCGGGTCCTCCGGCACCTCGACACCGCCGCCGTTCTGCTCGGCCGCCTTGATGCCGGGAAGCCGGTCGCGCAGGGCGTCGAGCAGCGAACCGAGCCACTTGCGGATCTCGGGTTCGGGCAGGGCGCCCGAGAACGCGTCGACCGGCTGGCCGCCGCCGATGGCGATGACCGTCGGGATCGACTGCGCGCCGAAGAGCTGCGCGATGCGCGGGTTGGCGTCGACGTCCACCTTCGCGAGCACCCAGGCGCCACCGGACTCGGCGGCGAGGCGTTCCAGCACCGGGCTGAGCTGTTTGCACGGGCCGCACCATTCGGCCCACAGGTCGACGACCACCAGCTGCTGCAAGGAGCGTTCGACGACCTCCGTCTGGAAGGTCGCCTCGGTGACGTCGATCACGGCACCACCCGCGGCGGGGGCGGCACCGTCCGCCGGACGAGGTGGGGCAGGAGGCTGTTTCTGGGGCGCCTCGGCACGCGCCTTGAGCGCGGAAAGGTCGACCGCGCCGGAAAGCGCGGCGGAGAGGGCCGCCGTCTTCGATGCTGATCCGCGTGGGTGTGTCACGGGTTCCATCCTGGCACGCATCCCCGAGCGTTTCACCGCATGCCCCCGGCTGCCCGCTTGGCAGGACGTCGGTGTTCCGGCAGGCTCGCCACGAGGGGGTGATCGACATTCCGACCCGCAGGACGGCCACCGTGGCCGTCGCGATCAGCATCGCCATCGTCTGGGTGAGCGTCATCACGGTCCTCATCGCCCACCAGCCCGACCCCGGTGTCGCCAGTCCCGGGCAGCTCCGGGAAGACCTCACCGCCGCACTCAACGAGCACGACGTCGAGGCCCTCTCCGAACTCATCGACTACCCGCCCGCTTCGGCGGGCGACTTCGCGAAGTCCTATATCGACACGCTGGCGGGCCGCGGCGCCCACGACGTCACAGTGAAGTTCGCGCCGGACGATCTCGCGCCGACGTCGGCCACCGTCAGCGGGAAGCTCGCCGACGGCCGCTCCTTCGGCTATCCGCTCGCCATCGCGGTCAAGGACAAGCTGTGGCTGGTCTCGTTCACCCCGCCACTCCCCTGACTCAGTCGCTCAGGTGCTTCTCGACGCGCTCCACCTTCGCGGTCAACTGGCCTTCGTACCCCGGCCGGATGTCGGCCTTGAGCACCAGCCCGACCCGTGACGAGCCCTCGCCCGCCGCCTCGACGGCCCGCTTCACGACGTCCATGACCTCATCCCACGAGCCCTCGATGTTCGTGAACATCGCGTTGGTGGAGTTGGGCAAGCCGGACTCGCGGACCACTTTCACCGCGCGGGCGACGGCCTCGCTGACCCCGCCGTCCTCCTCGGCCGCGGACGGGCTGACACTGAATGCCACGATCATCTTCTGCTCCTCGTTCAGACGCTTTTCCCACGCATAACACCCGGTGGTGCGGCATGGCACGGGTACCCGCTGGTAACTTCGAGCGCCATGAGCCGTCCGTTGCCGTTCGACCCGATCGCCCGCGCGGCGCAGCTGTGGGAGGCCCGGATCGGGCCGTCCGAAACCATGGCCGCGGTGACCGGGATCATGCGCGTGCAACAGATCATCCAGTCCGCGGTGGACGGCGCGCTCAAACCGCACGGGCTGACCTTCGCCCGGTACGAGGCACTGGTCCTGCTGACCTTCGCCCGCGCGTCCCATCTGCCGATGCGTGTGATGGGCGAGCGCCTGCAACTGCATCCCACGAGCGTCACCAACATCGTCGACCGGCTGGAGAAGGACGGCTTGGTCAAACGCGTGCCGCATCCGACCGACCGCCGGACCACGCTGGTCGAGATCACCGACGAAGGGCGCACACGCCGCGAAGAGGCCACGAAGGCGGTCACCGAAATCGACTTCGGGCTGACCGGGCTCACCGGCAAGCAGACCGAGCAGCTGACCGACCTGCTCACGAAGGTCCGCAAGGCCACCGGCGACTTCACCGAATAACCCCCGAAGCGCGTGAAGGCCCCCTTCCCTCGGCTGAGCCGAGGGAAGGGGGCCTTCACGCGCTAAAGAATCAGACGGCGGCGGGTTCCGCGGACTTGGCCGCGAAGAGGCCGACACCACCGTGTGACAGCCGCTGCGGGCCGTCGAGCTTGCCGTTGCGCAGCGCCCAGGCCTCGAACAGCCAGGTGAACAGCGGCGGGATGCTGGACAGCAGCGCGAGGATCAGGGTCTTCGGGCGCCAGCCGAGCGGCTTCGCCACGGAGAGGGAGACCAGCACGTAGAGGACGAACACGACGCCGTGCACCATGCCGAGGACGGGAACGCCGCCCTCGCCGAGCTTGACGGCGTACTTGAGGAACATCCCGACCAGCAGCCCGGCCCACGAGAGGGCTTCGGCTACCGCGGCCACGCGGAATACTAGAGCGGCCTTGCTGGACACTTTCTCCTCCTGTGGGGTCTCACCACTATGCGTATACACATGACTACGTCCGACGAGCACTGTCCAAGGCGGACTCGCCAAGAACGTCAACAGCGCTGTCGGACGTGGTAATACCAGTGTGAGGCGTGACGGCCCTCACCGGAACACCGGGGGTCGTGATGCTGCTCACGACCCCCGGTGCGAACCGGTCTAAACCACTCGGATCACCCCGCGCAGGGCGATTTCGGCGCGCCTTCCGGGCCGGTCGCCCAGGTGGCCTCGGCCACATCCCCGGTCAGCTTGAAGTCCAAAGTGGTCCCTCGGGTCAACTGTTCCAATCCGACATACGCCCGCTGCGAGCCCGATCCCAGCCCTTGGACGTACTGGAGCTTCGACCCGTCGGCGCCGTCGGCCTTGATCGTGATGTCGCGGCCGTTCTCCAAGTGCACCACCGACTTCTCGAACCGCGGTGCGTTCAGCAGGAACTGCCCGGTGCCCGGTACCGCCGGATACAGCCCCAGCGCGCTGAAGACGTACCACGCGGACATGGTCCCGAGGTCGTCGTTGCCGGTGACACCGTTGGGCGCGTTGGTGAACAACGTGTGCGCGGCGCGGACGACGGCGGGGGTCTTCCACGGCTGCCCGGTCAGCGTGTACATCCAGGGCGAGTGCAGATCCGGCTCGTTGTTCGGGTTGTAGCGGAACTGGTTGTAGTAGTTGTACGGGCCGACGACCCATTCCTCGCGCACGGTCTTCGCCGGATCCTTGAGCAGATCCCCGTAGGCGAAGAAATCGTCGAGCCGCTTGCCGACGTTCTCCTTGCCGCCCATCCGCTCGACGAGGCCGGGCACGTCCTGCTGGGTCAGCCACTGGTACTGCCACGACGTACCCTCGTGGAACCCGTCCGGGCTCTGCGGGGTGTACGGCTTGTCCGCCGGGCTGAACCATGCGCCGCCTTCGACCTTGGGCCGGTAGAACCCGGTGAAGCCGCGATCGGTCACCGAAGGATCCCACAGCGTGCGATAGCTGCGTCCCTTGTCGGACAGGGCTTTCGCGTCGTCCTTCTTGCCGAGAGCGGCGGCCATGATCGACAGCGAGCAGTCCGCGAGCGCGTACTCCAACGTGGCCGAAGCGCCGTGGTTCGGGTCGGTGTCCTGCCCCTTCTTCGGGAAGCCCTTGTCGTACTGGACGAAGCCGTCCTTCTGGTAGCTCGCGTTCCCCGAGCGGCCCTGGAACGGCGAGGACGCGGGCGGGATCTCCCGCGTGTTCTGCAGAAGTGCCTGGTACGCCTTGAGCTCCTGCCCGGACAGCGCGCCGAAACGCCACAGGTCGACCAGGAACGGGGTGACCGGATCGCCGGTCATCGTGTTCGTCTCCTGGTTCGCGTACGCCCAGCGCGGCAGCCAGCCGCCCTGGTCGTGGATGGCGAGCACCGACTTCGCGACGTCCTTCGCCCGCGATGGACGCAGGAGGGCGAGCAACTGGTTCTGCGTTCGATAGGTGTCCCACAACGAGAAGAACTCGTAGTACGTCCAGCCCAGCGCGCGGTGGATCCGGTCGTCGAACCCGCGGTAGCGGCCGTCGGCGTCGTTGCCGGTCAGCGGCTGCAGCAGCGCGTGGTAGAGCGAGGTGTAGAACACCGTGCGGTCGTCCTTCGTACCGCCCTTGATGTCCACTGAGGACAGTTCCTTGCGCCAGGCGCGCTGGGCACCGTCGCGGACGGCGTCGAACGAACGCCCCTTCTCCGAGGCCAGGTTGAGCTTGGCGCCGGAAGCGTCCACATGGGAGATCGCCGTCGTCGCGGTGACCTGCCCGCCGCCGAAGGTCAGCCACGCGCCGCGCAGCCCTTCACCACCTGCGGACTCCTTCGAGCCCGGCGTGCCGCCCGTCGGCGACCAGGTACCGAAGGACTTGAACGGCTTGTCGAACGTCGTGGTGAACCAGGTCTTGTACGGCTTCCCGCCACAGAAGGCCTGCGACTCCACCATTCCTTCGACCGTCCGGTCGCCCACGACGCGGATCTGGCTCGCCGTCACCGGTTCCTTGTCGTTGGCCTGCCCGACGTTGACGAAAACGTTCGCGTCGCCCGATTTCGCGAAGGTGTACCGCTCGACACCGGTCCTCGTGGTCGCGGTGGTCTCCGCGTCGACGCCGCCGTAGCCGGTGAGCCGCACCTTGTAGTAGCCGGGCTTCCCGATCTCGCCCTCGTGCGTGTACGGCGAGGCGTACTTCTTGTGGTCGAACGTCCCGGGTTTCGTCGTGTCGAACGCCGCGCCGGGCCCGACCGCGCCGGTGGTGGGCAGGGTCGACACGAGGCCGCCCTGCTCCCAGCAGCCCGCCCCGGACAGGAAGAAGTGCCCGAAGCCGCGGATCGCGGTGTCGTCGTAGCGATAGCCGGCGTAATGCGAGGAAATCGGGCTGACCTGCGTCATCCCGAACGGGGCCGAAGCGCCGGGGAAGGTGTTGCCGTCGTCCTTGGTGCCGATGAAGGTGTTGACCGCGTCCACGGGGTCGCCGCCGGGCGCCGCCGCCGCGACGGGCGTGAGAAGCCCGGCGGGAACGACCAGCGCGGTGAGCAACCCGGCGACGCGGGTCGAGGTGCGTGCAGGCATGGGAAAGGCCGCCTCCTGACAACGTTGTCGCTGCCTGCTCACCTTCGACAAGAACAGACCACCTGGTCAAGAGGTCCGCCAAACCCTGTCCGATTCAGGACAGCGACCCGGAGGGCCGTAACGGTTCGAACTCGGAAAGCGGACCGAGGACGAACCGGGCATTGACACGGCGGCGTCGCTGGCGTTCAATTCCCGCCACTATGACAACGTTGTCTTCCAGCGGACCGGACAACGGCCACCGCACCACCGGCCGCCGGGCCACGATGAGTGACGTGGCCCGGCTCGCGGGCGTGAGCATCAAGACCGTCTCGCGAGTAGTGAACGACGAGCCCGCCGTCCATCCGGACACGGCGGAGCGCGTCATGGCGGCGATCGAGCAGCTCGGGTTCCGGCGCAACCTCGGCGCGCGGAACCTGCGGCGCGGCTCGACGACCGGGACGATCGGCCTGATCGTCGAGGATGTCGGAAACCCCTTCTACTCCGAGCTCAACCGGGCCGTGGAACGCATCGCGACCTCGTTCGGCCGCCAGGTGCTGACCGGTTCCTCGGAGGAGAATTCCGACCGCGAGCGCGAACTCGTCCTGGAGTTCTGCTCCCGCCGGGTGGACGGCATCCTCGTCGTCCCCGCCGGAATGCAGCACGGCTACCTGGTCCCCGAGATGCGCGCGGGCACGCCCGTCGTGTTCCTCGACCGGCCCGCCGGCGACATCATGGCCGACACGGTGCTGGTCGACAACATCGGCGGCACCGTCGAAGCGGTCGCCCACCTGGCGAAACACGGCCACCGCCGGATCGCGTTCCTCGCCGACAGTCCCGACATCTTCACCGCGGGCGAACGCCTGCGCGGGTTCCGGGAAGGCTGCCTGCGCAACGGGATCCCCTTCGACGACGGCCTCGTCGTGATGCGGACGCCGACCGCCGAGAGCGTCGGCGACGCCGTGAAACGGCTGCTCACCGGGGCGAACCCGGCCACCGCCGTGGTCGCGGGCAACAACCGGGTCGCCGTGCACCTGCTGCGCGCGCTGGCCCACGCCGAGCGGCGGCCCGCGATGATCAGCTTCGACGACTTCGAACTGGCGGATCTGCTGGATCCGCCGGTCTCCGTGATCGCGCACGACGTGAGCGCGCTGGGCCGGGCGGCCGCGGAACTGCTGTTCGCCCGGGTCCAGGGAGATCAATCCGCACCGAGAAAGGTAGTTCTGCCCGTGCATCTCGTAGCCCGCGGTTCCGGGGAGGTCGCGCCTTCATGAGCGGCCACCTCGAACCGATCCGCCTGCCGGCGAACCAGCCGCCGCAGTTCTACCGCGGCGGCGACGCCATCGCCGCGTTGCGGGGCGCTTCGTCGGAGTCCAAGTACGGCCCGGAAGACTGGGTCGGCTCGGCCACCACGATGTTCGGCCAGGAGACCAACGGCCTGACCAAGCTGCCCGACGGGGTTTGGCTGCGCGACGCCGTCCGCGAGAACCCGGCCGCCTGGCTCGGCGCCAAGCACGTCGAAGCGCTCGGCGATTCGACCGGCCTGCTGGTGAAGCTGCTCGACGCGGGCCAGCGCCTGCCCGTGCACTTCCACCCGTCGGACTCGTTCGCGAAGCGGCATTTCGACTCGCACTTCGGCAAGACCGAGGCGTGGATCGTGGTCGGCACCTACGGCGACGACCCGCGCGTCTACCCCGGCTTCAAGGAGACCGTCGACAAGGCGACGGTCAACGAATGGGCCCGCACCCAGGACGCGCCCGCCATGCTCGGGGCGCTGAACAGCGTCGCGGTCACCCCCGGCGACACGGTCTACATCCCGGCGGGCCTGCCGCACGCGATCGGCGAAGGCGTGTTCGTCGTCGAACTCCAGCAGCCGACCGATTTCTCGCTGACCTTGGAATGGCGCGACTTCCTGGCGAACCCGGAGAAGGCGCACCTCGGGATCGGCTTCGAGACCGCCATCGAAACGCTGGACACCTCCGGCTGGGACGAAGAACGGCTCGGCTCGATCGTCAAGCGCACCGCCGGCGACGAAGCGTCCACTGTGGACCTGCTCGCCGACGGCAGTGACGCGTTCTTCCGCGCCGACCAGCTCCGTCCCGCCGTTTCCGGTAGGTCGACAACGTTGTCACTCGACCCGTCGTTCGCGGTACTGGTCGTCATGGACGGCGCGGGCACACTCCGCACCGAGCACGGCGGCGAGTACGCGCTGCGCAAGGGCGAGACCTACGTGGTCCCGCACGACGCCGGTCAATCCACTGTGGAGGGTGAGCTCACGGTCATCCGCTGCCGGCCGCCCGCACCCGAGAAGAGGGGGCGATCGTGAGCGAACTCCTGCTCGACGCACAGAACATCGTCAAGCGCTACGGCTCGGTGGAGGCGCTGCGCGGCGCTTCCTTCCAGGCGCGCGCCGGTGAGGTCACCGCGCTGATCGGCGACAACGGCGCCGGGAAGTCCACTTTGGTCAAATGCCTGTCCGGCGCCGAGCAGCCGACGTCGGGAAAGATCCTGCTCGACGGCTCCGAGGTGGTGCTCGACTCCCCCACCACGGCACGGCGGTTGGGGATCGAGACGGTGTACCAGGACCTCGCGGTCGCACCGGAACTCGACCCGGCCGCGAACCTGTTCCTCGGCAGGGAGATCCACCGCAAGGGGATCCTCGGCAAGCTCGGCATGCTGGACAAGAAGGAGATGAAACGCCAGGCCGTGGAGGAGTTCCAGCGGCTCGGCGTGACCCTGCAGAGCACCGACGTCCCCATCGGCTCGCTTTCGGGCGGGCAGCGGCAAAGTGTCGCCGTCGCGCGGTCGGTCGTCTGGGCGTCGAAGGTCGTCTTCATGGACGAGCCGACGGCCGCGCTCGGTGTCGTGCAGCGCGAACGCGTGCTCGACGTGATCAAGAAGGTGCGCGACAAGGGCATCGCCGTCGTGCTGATCAGCCACAACATGCCGGAGGTGCTGTCGGTGTCCGACCGCATCGAGGTGCTGCGGCTCGGCAAGCGCGTCGCCCGGTTCACCGGCGCGGACACGAAACTGGAAGACCTGGTCGCCGCGATGACGGGCGCCCTCGTACAAGAGGAGGCGGCGTGACCGTGTCCACTCCGACGAAGAACGGCCCCGAGATCCAGACCACAGTGGACGGTGGCTTCGGCAAGCGCTCGATCGGGCAGCGGCTGATCGGAGCCAACACGTTCTGGATCGCGCTGGTGCTGCTGGCGCTGATCATCGTGTTCACCGCGATCGCGCCCGCCGAATTCGCGACGCTGTTCACCTTCCAGACGCTGCTCATCGAGACGTCGGTGCTGCTGGTTCTCTCGGTCGGCATGACGTTCGTGATCATCACCTCCGGGATCGACCTCTCGGTCGGTTCGGTGCTGATCTTCGCGGGCATGGTGGCGGGCAAGACGATGGAGGCGCTGAGCCCGGACGGTGACGCGACCAAGGCGGGCTGGGGCGTCATCACCGCCGGGCTCGTGGCGGCCGTCGTCGCGGGTACGATCTGGGGCCTGATCAACGGTTTCCTGATCGCGGTGGCGAACATCCCGCCGCTGATCGTCACGCTCGGCACGATGGGTGCCGCGCTCGGTGCCGCGTACTTGCTGAACAACGGGTCCGACGTGCGCAGCGTGCCGACCGAGCTCAACAAGACGCTCGGCTACGGGACGTCGTTCGGCGGCGTGCCGAACCTGGTGCTGGTCGCCGTGGTGATCACGCTGATCGGCGCATGGCTGTTGCACACCACCAAATTCGGCCGCTACACCTACGCCGTCGGCTCCAACGCCGAGGGCGCGCGGCGGGCGGGCATCGGGGTGACCGCGCATCTGCTGAAGGTGTACACGCTCACCGGTTTCCTCGCCGGTGTCGCCGGTTTCCTCTCGCTGGCGTACTACGCGTCGACGACGATTTCGGCGCACACCACCGACAACCTCAACGCCATCGCCGCCACGGTGATGGGCGGGACGAGTCTCTTCGGCGGTGTCGGTTCGGTGCTGGGCACGGTGATCGGCGTGTTCATCCCGGCCGTGCTGAAGAAGGGCTTCAACATCACGCAGGTCCAGGACTTCTGGCAGATGATCGCGGTCGGCGCGGTGCTGATCGCCGCGGTCTGGTTCGACCAGCGGCGCCGTCGTCGCCGCAACTCTCGCTGATCCCCTACGCACAAAGAGGTGCTATCCCCATGAAGAAGACCCTGCTCTTGACCGGCGCGGCCCTGTCCGCGGCTCTCCTGCTGACCGCCTGTGGTGGCGGGACCGTCGGCGAGGCGCCGTCGGGCGACTCCGGCGCCAAGACGAACAACAAGAAGCTGTCGCTCATCCCGGGCGTGCAGGCCGAGCCGTTCTACATCTCGATGCAGTGCGGCGCCGAGGCCGAGGCCAAGAAGGCGGGCTACGAGCTCACCACGCAGGCGCCGCAGAAGTTCGACGCGGCCATGCAGACCCAGCTCGTCAACGCACTGGGCTCCAACCCGCCCGCCGCGCTGCTCATCGCGCCGACCGACGCCCAGGCGATGCTCGCGCCGATCCAGCAGGTCAAGAACCGCGGCTCGAAGATCATCGAGGTCGACACCGCGCTGAAGGACACCAGTGTCGCGGAGTCGTCCATCTCGTCGGACAACGCCGAGGGCGGCAAGCTCGCCGCGAAGACCATGGCGGAACTGGCCGCGGGCAAGACCGGCTCGGTGCTGGTGCTCGACACCATCGCCGGCACCTCGACCACGAACACCCGCGCGAAGGGTTTCGAGGACGAGCTGAAGAACTACCCGAACCTGAAGTCGGCGGGGGTGCAGTTCACCCAGAACGAGCCCGACCAAGCCGCGTCCAAGGTGACCGCCGCGCTGGCGTCCACCCCGGACCTGATCGGCATCTTCGCGACCAACCTCAACACCGGTGAGGGCGCCGCGACCGGCCTGCGGAACGCGGGCAAGATCGGCGCGGTCAACCTGATCGGCTTCGACGCCTCGCCGTCGGAGATCGAGGGCCTGAAGAAGGGCGAGTACCAGGGCCTCATCGCGCAGGACCCGGCCGCCATCGGGCAGCAGGGCGTGCAGCAGGCCATCGCGGCGCTGGAGGGCAAGCCGGTGACGCGGAACCTGACCGCTTCGCTGCACTCGATCACCAAGGCGAACATGGACGCGAACGCGCAGTACTTCTACAAGCAGAGCTGCTGACGCGCTTTGGTGCTGCTATGAACGGTCCGTTCCTTGCAAATTTTGCAAGGAACGGACCGTTCATAGCGTTCGGGACCGCGGCTCACTCCCGCGGCTCGCCCAGCTTCCCTCGCGCGAGGCCGGATGTCATGAAAGGGCCGTTCAGGACATATTTCGTCCTGAACGGCCCTTTCATGACATCCGGAGCGCACTCACTCGGCGAACTCGACCACCCCAGCAGGCGCGAAGCGCGTCAGAGCCGCGTACAGCCGAGCACCCCCACCAAGGTGCCCCAGCGCGTACACGTACTCACCGTCCTCAAGCAGCACTTCGGGCCCCGACCCGCTCCAGTCGAGCCGGTAGTGCCACCAGTGCATCCACCGCCCCACCCGCCGCTTCTCCCGGTACACCCGCAGCCGCGTCACCTCGGTCCACCGGACCTCGAACACCCCCGGCACCGAGAACCCCACAGCGGAAATCACCAACGAACTCGCCGAGCGCCGCAGAGCGATCAGGATCAGCCCCGCGAAGGCCACGCTGAGCAGGCTGAACACCACCCCGGAAACCGAGCCGGAGAACAACGCCAGCACGACGGCAACCACGCCACCGGCGCCGAAGACCACGAAACCGACCATCGCGAACCGCCGCATCACGACGTCCAAGCGCATCATCACGGCATCACCGGGGACCATGCCCGGAGCGTAACCGGCGAAACCACGCACCGACGTTAGGATCTAGGCCCCGACGTCGTGGAGGAGGCCGGATGACCACCCGTCTGCCCTGGCGCCCCGCCGCGAGCGCGGATCCGGTGCCGGTGCTCGCCGCCGCCCAGCGCGTCTCCGACGATCTCATGGACGGCCTCGCCGGGCCCCGCGCCCGCCACGCGGCGCACGGCCTCCGGCGGCTGTTCGACGTTCCCGGCCTCGGGCTGACCGACCTCTCCGGCTCGCTGATCTGGTCGGGCAGACCGGCCGCCGACGACGTCGTGATCGCGGCGCTCGACGAGGTCCTCCACTCCGAGACGCCGGTGTCCGAGCCCGGGCTGCTGGCGCTGCCCCTGCACGTCCACGACGAACTGGCCGGCGTCCTCCTGGTCACCGAAACCACGAACGCGGTCGCCCGCCAGGCCGCCGAGCTGGTCGTCCACGCGCTCGAACGCGGCAGGCTGGAGGCCTCCGCCGAGCAGGCCGCGGAGGCGGAGCTGCGGGCACTGCGGGCCGAGATCTCGCCGCATTTCGTCTACAACGCGCTCACCGTGATCTCCTCACTGGTCCGCTCCGACCCGGACCGCGCCCGCGACCTGATGCTCGATTTCGCCGAGTACACGCGCTACAGCCTCGCGCGGCACGGCGAGTACACGATGGTCGCCGAGGAGTTCCGCGCCATCGAGACGTACTTGGCGTTGCAGCGTGCCGTGCTCGGCGAACGACTACGCGTTCAGGTGCGCGTCGCGCCGGAGGTGCTGGCCGTCGCGGTGCCGTACCTCGTGCTGGAACCGTTGGTGGAGAACGCGATCCGGCACGGGATCGAGCCACGCGCCGAGGCGGGGTTCATCCAGGTTCAGGGAATGGCGGAAGGGAACGACTGCGTGATCAGCGTCGAGGACGACGGTGTCGGCATGGACCCCGCCCGCGCGGCGGCGATCCTGGCCGGGCGTGGCGACGACGGCGGCGTCGGACTGGCCAATGTGGACAGGCGGCTGCGCAGCGTCTACGGGCCCTGGTACGGCCTGACGGTCGAGACCGAGACCGGCGCGGGCACCAGGGTCGTGGTGCGGGTGCCCCGATTCCAACCGGGGGTGCTGCCGTGACGAACGGGCTGCGGGTGCTGGCGGTCGACGACGTCCCGCCCGCCCTCGACGAGCTGTGCAGCCTGCTGCGCGAAGCCCCGGAAGTCGCCGAGGTGGTCGCCGCCGGTGACGCGGTCAACGCGCTCAAACTGTTGCAGGGCAGTCATTTCGACGCCGTTTTCCTCGACATCTCCATGCCCGGTCTCGACGGGCTCGAGCTCGCGTCCCTGCTGGCGCGGCTCAGCGAACCGCCGGTGATCGTGTTCGTCACCGCGCACGACGGGCACGCCGTGGCTGCGTACGGTATCGGCGCGGTCGACTACCTGCTCAAACCGGTCCGCGCGGAACGGCTGTCCGCCGCACTGTCCAAAGTGGTCCGGATGGCGGGCAACCAGCCCGACGAGCCGAAACCCGCGCCGGACGCGATGTCCGCGCTGCCGGTGGAATCCGGCGGGCGCACCCGCTACGTCCGGCGCGACGATGTCCAGTTCGTCGAGGCGCACGGCGATTACGTCCGGTTGCACACGAAATCCGGCGTGCATGTCACGCGGATGCCGATCTCCCGGCTCGAAGAGTATTGGGAGGGAACGGGATTCACCCGCGTGCATCGGGGATTCCTGCTCGCCGTGGACGCGGTGCTCGAACTGCGCAGCGACACCACCGGCGGGCTGCTGGCGCATACGGAGGCGGGTGACGTGCCGGTGAGCCGCCGCCACGCGCGCGACCTGCGGGACCGGCTGCTCGCCGCCGCGCAACGCGGCGAACTCGGCCGCGGCGGCCGCCCGTGAGCCGCGTCAAACGGGTCGCCGTCACCAGCCCGCAGACCCGCCTCGCACGATCGAGGCCCCGGGCACGCGGCCGCTGGCGCGTCCCCCGGCTGGCCGCGGGCGACGCCGAACGCGCGGACGCGCTGTACCGGGCCCAGCGCCGCCGCGGGCTCCCCGCGCTGGCCGGAATGTTCGGGCTGGTCTTCGGGCTCCCGCTGGTGTTCGGGTTGTTCCCCGGGCTGGATTCGGTGCGGCTGCTGGGTATCCCGCTGTCCTGGTTGATGATCGCGATCCTCCCGTACCCGGCGATGGCACTGCTGTCGTGGTGGCAACTGCGCCGGGCGGAAAAGATCGAGGACGACTAGTGGTCACGGCGCTTTCGGTGGCCCCGGTCGTGCTGGTCACCCTGCTGATCGGCTTGCGCGGGGTGGCCGCCATGCGCACGACGTCGGATTTCCTCGTCGCCTCGCGCCGGATCTCGCCGCTGGTCAACTCCGCCGCGGTCTCGGGCGAGTACCTTTCCGCGGCGTCGTTCCTCGGCGTGGCCGGGCTCGTGGTGAAGGACGGCATCGGCGCGCTCTGGTATCCGGTCGGCTTCACCGCCGGGTACATCGCGATGCTGGTGCTCGTCGCGGCGCCGATGCGGCGCTCCGGCGCGCTCACCGTCCCGGACTTCGCCGAAGCGCGGCTCGCCTCCCCCGCTCTGCGCCGCCTCGCCGCCGTGGTCGTCCTCGTGATCGGAACCCTTTACCTGGTACCGCAATTCCGGACCGCGGGGCTCGTGCTCACCGCCGTCGGCGGGACGCCGTACTGGGTCGGCGTCGTCATCGCGGGCACCGCCGTCAGCGCGACACTGGCGCTCGGCGGGATGCGCGCGGCGACCTACGTCCAGGCCTTCCAGTTCGTGCTGAAACTGCTGCTGTTCATCGTCCCCGCGATCTGGCTGGTCTCCCAGGTCTCCCCGGAACAGCGGTCGGCTTCGGTGCATCCGGTGGAATTCACCCACTTCGCCCGCGATACCCAGCTGTCCTTCGAGATCGACGTGACACTCACCCTTCGCGAGCCGACCACCTTGCTCACTCCGGAGAAGCATGTCGTGCCGCCGGGTGAGCTGGTCGCCAGGAGCGGCGAGACGCTGGAATTCGCCGAGGGCACACCGGTTCCCGCCGTCCGGGGCGGCGCCCCGCTGGGCGGGCCGGACTGGCAACGGCCGCTGCTCGACCTCGGCGACCAGGGCTACCCGCTGCTCGGCACGTGGGCGATCCTGATCGCCACCATGCTCGGCACGATGGGCCTGCCGCACGTTCTGATGCGCTTCCACACCAGCCCGGACGGCCGCGCCGCCCGCCGGACCGCGGCCATCACCGTCGCCCTGCTCGGCGTCTTCTACCTGTTCCCAGGGGTTTACGGCGTTTTCGGCCGGGTGCTGGTGCCCGAACTGTACGTCTCCGGTGCGACGGACACGGTCGTCGTCGCGCTGCCGGCGCAGATCGACGACGGCTGGGCGGGGTCGCTGTTCACCGGGTTGCTGACGGCGGGGGCGTTCGCCGCGTTCCTGGCGACGTCGCTCGGGCTGCTTCTGGTGATCTCCGGCGCGGTCGCGCACGACCTCGCGCCCGGCGGCCTGCGGAGGCTGCGGTGGTCAGTGCTCGGCGCGGCGGCGGTGATGGTCCTGCTCGCGCTGCCATCGGCCAGATTGGACGCGGGCGTCCTCGTCACCTGGGGTTTCACCGTGGCCGCGTCCACTTTCTGCCCGTTGCTGGTGCTCGGCATCTGGTGGAACCGGCTCACCGCCGCAGGCGCGATCAGCGGTGTGCTCGCCGGGCTCGTCGCGTCTTCGGGCTCGATCCTGGTGGCTCTTTTCGTGCCCAGCCTGAGCGGTCTGCCCGCGATCCTGGTGTCGCAGCCCGCTCCCTGGTCGGTTCCGCTGGCATTCGGAGTAATGATCGTGGTTTCCTGGCGGGGCAGGCCTCCAGCCTGGTCAACGGCAGCCATGCTGCGGCTGCATTTGGACGATCGCACAGCCGAAACCCCCTCGTCGTGGTCGGACTACCGTTCGTCGACCGTTCGTCGTCTCGGCAGGCGTTTGAACCGCTGAAGGTTCCGGTCTCCTTGACCTCTCCTTAACGTGTCGCGGAACACATTCGCGGTGCGAGGAGAGCACGATGAGTACCGAAACGAACGCTCCCAGTCCGCCGGAAACGGACTGGGACAAAGCCCATGACAGCGCGGAGTTCAAGGAACTGCGGGCTCGGTTGCGCCGGTTCGTCTTCCCCGTCTCGGCGTTGTTCCTTCTCTGGTACCTGCTCTACGTGCTGCTCGCCGACTACGCGCACGGCTTCATGAGCACGAAGCTGGTCGGCAACATCACCGTCGGCCTGGTCTTCGGGCTGCTGCAGTTCGTTTCGACGTTCGTGATCACGGGGCTCTACGTCCGCTACGCGAACAAGAAACTCGACCCCATCGCGGAGAAGATCCGCACGGACATCGAGAGTGAAGCCAAATGAACCTCGCCGCCGGAGTCGAGGGCAGCAGCCCCGTACTCAACATCACCATCTTCGGCCTGTTCGTGGTGGTCACGCTGTTCGTCGTGTTCCGGGCGAGCCGCAACACGAAGACGGCGTCGGACTACTACGCCGCCGGCCGCGCGTTCACCGGTCCGCAGAACGGCGTCGCCATCGCGGGCGACTACCTGTCCGCCGCGTCGTTCCTCGGGATCGCGGGCGCCATCGCCATCTACGGCTACGACGGTTTCCTTTACTCCATCGGCTTCCTGGTGGCGTGGCTGGTCGCCTTGCTGCTGGTCGCCGAACTGCTGCGCAACACCGGCAAGTTCACCATGGGCGACGTGCTGGCGTTCCGCATGAAGCAGCGCCCGGTGCGGGCCGCGGCGGCGACGTCCACCCTGGCCGTCTCGTTCTTCTACCTGCTCGCGCAGATGGCGGGTGCCGGTGGTCTCGTCGCGTTGCTGCTCGGGATCGAGAGCAAGGCGGGACAGGCCGCGATCATCGTGATCGTCGGCATCATCATGATCGCCTACGTGCTCATCGGCGGGATGAAGGGCACCACCTGGGTCCAGATCATCAAGGCGGCGCTGCTCATCGTCGGCGCGCTGGCGATGACGCTGTGGGTGCTGGGCATGTACGGCTTCAACCTTTCCGCGCTGCTGCAGGGCGCCGTGGACAAGGCGGGCAAGGCCGGTGAGGCACTGCTCGGGCCGGGCAACCAGTACGGCAAGACCGGCACGACGAAGCTCGACTTCCTGTCGCTGGGCATCGCGCTGGTGCTCGGTACCGCGGGCCTGCCGCACGTCCTGATGCGCTTCTACACCGTGCCGACGGCGAAGGAAGCCCGTCGTTCCGTGGTGTGGGCGATCGCCTTGATCGGCGTCTTCTACCTCTTCACCCTGGTGCTCGGCTACGGGGCGGGCGCGCTGGTCGGTGCGGACAAGATCAAGGCCGCGCCCGGTGGCGTGAACTCGGCGGCCCCGCTGCTGGCGCTGGAACTCGGTGGCCCGATCCTGCTGGGCCTGATCGCGGCGATCGCGTTCGCGACGATCCTCGCCGTGGTCGCGGGGCTGACGATCACCGCGTCGGCGTCGTTCGCGCACGACGTCTACGCCAGTGTGATCAAGAAGGGCAAGGCGAGCCCGGCCTCGGAGGTGAAGGTCGCCCGGATCACCGCGCTGGTGATCGGCGCGGTCGCGATCCTCGGTGGCATCCTCGCCAACGGGCAGAACATCGCGTTCCTGGTGGCACTCGCGTTCGCGGTGGCGGCGTCGGCGAACCTGCCGACCATCCTGTACTCGCTGTTCTGGAAGCGGTTCAACACCCAGGGCGCGCTGTGGAGCATCTACGGCGGTCTCGCGGTCTGCATCGTGCTGATCGTGTTCTCGCCCGCTGTCTCGGGGAAGCCTGTCGATCCGAAGACCGGCAAGAGCGCGTCGATGATCCAGGGTGTCGACTTCCACTGGTTCCCGCTGGACAACCCGGGTCTCGTCTCGATCCCCGTGGCGTTCTTCCTCGGCTGGCTCGGGACCGTGTTGTCCAAGGAGCACAACCAGAAGAAGTACGCCGAGATGGAGGTCCGGTCCCTCACCGGAGCGGGCGCCGAGAAGGCCGTCGCCCACTGATCGCCGGGACGGTGCGGCCGGCATCCAACGCCCCCGGCCGCACCGTCCCGGTTCCCATTTCCCTCAGTACGGCAGTTTCCCCGCCGTCAGTTCGGCCAGCTTCGCGCGGAGATCGGCCCTTGCCGACTTCCACAGCCCGGTGCCCAGCGAGATCCGCGCCACCCCCAGTGCGGCGAGCGCGGAGAGGTCGGGGCCCGAAGGCATCGGAGCGGCGTTGACCGCCCCCGGTGCCACCGCCTTCACGAACTCGCCCAGCACTTCCGGCGACTTCACCATGATCGGGTAGACGCAGTCCGCGCCGGCCTCCAGATACGCCTTGGCCCGCAAGATGGCGTCGCCCAGCACGGCCCGCTCGTCGGACGCGCCGAGGAAGACGTCGACGCGGGCGTTGATCACCAGCGCGTCCCCGGCGGCCTCGCGCAACTCCGCGACCCGTCCCGCCTGCGCTTCGAGCGGGAGCACCCCGCCCGAGGCGTGGTCGGTGTCCTCGTAGTTGCAGCCGACGGCGCCCACCTCGGCCAGCCTCGCCGCGAGTTCTCCCGCTCCGAGCCCGTATCCGCCTTCCGCGTCGACGGTCACCGGCACCGAGACCGCCCGCGCGATCCTCGCGGCCGCCGCGAACATCTCTTCGGCGGGCGCGTCCTCCCCGTCCTCGTACCCGAGGACCTTGGCCACGGCGAAGGAACTCGTCGCCACGACCGGGAACCCGGCGGCCTCCACGAGACGCGCGCTGTCTGCGTCCCACGCGTTCGGCAGGAGGAGCGGCTCGCCCGCGACGTGCAGCTCCCGCAGCCGCGCCGCGGTCATTCGGCGCGCTCGGGCAGCGGCGCGTGGCTGGTCACGCACATCCGGTTCCAGCTGTTGATCGCGATGGCCTCCCAGACGATCGCGCGGTACTGCTCCTCGGTGAAGACGCGGGTGGCCTCTTCGTAGACGTCGTCCGGGACGTCGTGCAGGGTCGCGACGTTCGTGATCGCCTCGGTGAGCGCGAGCGCGGCACGCTCCTGCTCGGTGAACAGTTCGGTCTCCCGCCAGCCCTGCAGCACGAACAGCCGTCGCGGCGACTCGCCCATCTGCAACGCGTCGTGGGAGTGCATGTCGAGGCAGAACGCGCAGTGGTTGATCTGCGAAGAGCGCATCTTCACCAGTTCGAGGATCTTCTGGTCGACACCGGCGTTGGCGGCGGACTTTTCGACTTCGGCCTGGAGCTTCGCCATGGCCTGGTAGATCTCGGGCACTCGTTTGCCCACGTGGATTCGCTCGGTCATGACTGTGAATCTAGCGGCGACTGGCCCACGAGTATGGTCCAGTGTCATGACAGATTCGTGGTCCAGTTCGGGAATAGACGTCCACCTGGACTGGCGTCCCGAAAGCGGCCGGACCGGGCTCGCGACGGCGATCCGCGCGGCCATCCGGGAAGGGCGCTGGCAGGCGGGGGCCGCGGTGCCCTCGACCAGGGCACTGGCGCAGGACCTCGGCGTCGCCAGGGGAACGGTCACCCGCGTCTACGCCGATCTCGCCGCCGAGGGCTACCTGCGGACTGCGCAGGGCGCGCCGACCCGCGTCGCGACGGCGGGCGCCCTGCCCGCGTCGGCGCCGAGGCCCGTCCCCCGCGACCCGGCGCCGCGCTGGGACCTGCGTCCCGGAAGGCCGAACCTGTCCGCGTTCCCCCGCGCCGCCTGGCTCGCGGCGACCCGGCGGGCGCTGCACCGGGCACCGATGACGGCGTTCGACTACACGGCCGAGTCGGGTGCGGCGGAACTGCGGGAGACGCTCGCCGCGTACCTCGCGCGCAGCCGCGGCGTGATCGCCGACCCCGCGAGGATCCTGGTGTGCTCCGGGTTCTCGCACGCGATCGCGATCCTGGCGCGGGTCCTGCACGCGCGCGGCGCGGACGAGATCGCGTTCGAGAACCCGTCGTTGCACATCTACCGGAACATCGCCGCCGCCAACGGTCCCCGCGTGGTCGGCGTCCCCGTCGACGACCACGGGATCACGGTGTCCTCTTTGGACAGCCCGGCGGTGGTGGTCACCCCGGCGCACCAGTACCCGCTGGGTGTCACGCTCGCTCCGGCGCGCCGGGCCGAACTCACCCGATGGGCGGAGGAGACCGGCGCCGTCGTCATCGAGGACGACTACGACGGCGAGTTCCGGTTCGACCACCAGCAGGTCGGCGCGTTGCAGGCGCTGGCGCCGGAACGGGTCGTGTACGTGGGCACGACGAGCAAGACGCTTGCGCCGTCGCTGCGCCTGGGATGGATGGTGCTGCCGCGATTCCTGGTCGAACCGGTGCGCGCGGCGCTGGCCGAGAGCGGGGCACGGCCCGCACTGCTGGATCAGCTGGCGATGGCCGAACTGATCGAATCCGGCGCGTACGACCAGCACATCCGCCGCTGCCGGATCGAGTACCGCTCCCGGCGGGACAAACTGCTCGCGGCCCTACCGGATTCCGTGCTGCCGCAAGGGATCTCCGCCGGGCTGCACTTGGTGCTCCAATTCCCCGGCGACCTTCCCCGGGAGATGGAGGTGCTGGCCGCCTGCCGCCGTCGCGCGATCGGGCTCGAAGGCCTCAGCGGCTACTGGATCGGCGAGCCGCAGCGCGAAGGGCTCATCATCGGGTACGGCGCCGCCGCGAAGCACGCTTTCGGCGGCGCCACCCAGGCCTTGCGCGAGGCCATCTTCGAAATCACCTGACTCCCGCATTTCGTCCTCTGAATGCGGTAGTTCGCACTGCCAACCACCGCATCCAGAGGACTAAATGCGTGGGGTCAGCAGAACCAGGCGCGGGCGCGGAGGATGTCGGTCTTCAGCATCGGGGCGCCGTCGACCGGGGCGGGGTTCTCCGGAGTCGGCTTGATGCCGCCGGCGGCGACGTCGTCGAGGGTCTCGAGACCTTCGTGACCGACGGTGCCGAAGATCGTGTAGTTCGGCCGCAGCGCGGAGTCGCCGTACACGACGAAGAACTGGCTCCCGTTCGTCGCCGGGCCCGCGTTGGCCATCGCGAGGACACCGCGCGAATACACCCTGCGCTCACCGGTCGGGTCGGTCGGCGCGGGCGGCAGGCCGACGGGCAGTTCGTCCTTATACTTGTAGCCGGGCCCGCCCTCGCCGGTGCCGCTCGGGTCACCGCACTGCAGCACCTTCAACGTCGGGTACGCGGTCAGCCGGTGACACGTCGTGCGGTCGTAGAAGCGGTGCTTCGCCAAGTGCAGGAAGCTCTGCACCGTGCAGGGCGCCTTCGCCCGATCGAGGGTCAGGTCGATCTTGCCCTGGTTGGTCTTCAGCTGCACCGGGACCTTGCCCCGGTCCGGCGTACGACGGGGGTCCGGCGGCAGCGGCACCGGGCGTGCGGCCGGCTCGTCCGGCGTCTGCGTGTACTGGCACGGCCCCTTCGTGACCTTCGGCGGCTCGCTTTCCGCCGACGCCGTTCCGGTGCCGGCCGCGAGCATCAGCCCGGCTCCCAGCACTGCCACAAAGACCTTCGCGATCCTCTGCACGGTTCCTGCCTCCCAGCCGTGGACGAAGAAGAGAGCATAGGGTGAATCCCCGGCGCTCACACAGGTCCGGAAGTAGGTCCGCGGTTAGGGTCGAAGCCGTGGAGATCGCCGAACGACACCAATGGCAGCTGAACGCCCTGACCTTCCTGTACGCGTACACGCAGTACGTCCTCGTGCACGAGCGGGTCATGGCGGGGCTGCCGCCGGAGAAGCCGGCCGAACTCGACAAACCGCGCATGCTCAGGCTCGCCAAGGTCGTCGACGACATGATCCTCGACTTCCGCAAGGAGGACGGGCTGAGCGACCTCGAACGGCGCCGCGTCATCCGCCTCGCCAGGGAGATCAAGTCGCACGTCCGGGAGAAGTGGCCGCCCCGCGAACCGACGCTGACCGAGTGGATCGCCTCGGCCGCGGCGCACTTCTACTGCGAGGAGCACATCAACAACGGCTACGTCCGGATGGGCCGCGTCTTCGATCCCGACATGGCGGACAGGTTCCTGGAGCGGGTCGAGTTCTGCCGGGGGCAGACCGTCACGATCACGAACTACGCCCACAAGGTGGCCGACGGCGAAGAGCTCACCTACGGCGAGACGAACCAGCTCGAAGTCTGGAAAGAGGACGCGATCGCCCATCTGGACAATCTCGACAGCGACTTCGGCGACATCAAGATGTACGTCGAATTCTGATCCTCACGAGCCGCGAAGGTCCGCGATGAGTTCTTCGGCCGCCGCGAACGGGTCGAGTTTCCGCGCGACCACGCGTTCGGCCAGTTCGGCGAGCCGGTCCCCGGAACGCAGGTCGACGAGTTCCGCGCGCAACCGTTGCACGGCGATCGCCTCGACCTCGTCCCGGGCCCGCGCCGCACGACGGCGGGGCAGTTCTTCGCGCCCGACCAGCCAATCGTGGTGTTCGTCCAACGCCTGGACGACGTCGTCGACGCCTTCGCCGCGCGAGGCCACCGTTCGCACGATCGGCTGACGCCAGCTCGGACCGCGGATCTCCCGGCGTACCAAGGAGATCATCTGCTTGAGGTCGTGCACGGTCGCGTCCGCGCCCTCGCGGTCGGCCTTGTTGACCACGAACACGTCCGCGATCTCCAGCACGCCCGCCTTGGCCGCCTGGATCCCGTCGCCCATTCCCGGCGCGAGCAGGACCACCGTGGTGTCGGCCAGTTTCACGACGTCCACTTCGGACTGACCGACGCCGACGGTCTCGATCAGCACGACGTCGAACCCGGCCGCGTCGAGCACCCGGACGGCCTGCGGCGTCGCCCACGACAGCCCGCCGAGGTGGCCGCGCGTGGCCATCGACCGGATGAACACGCCGGGATCGGTGGCGTGTTCGGTCATCCGGATCCGGTCGCCGAGCAGAGCGCCGCCGGAAAACGGCGACGACGGGTCGATCGCCAGCACGCCGACGCGCAGGCCCTTCGCCCGCAAGGCCGTGAGCAGCGCCGAAGTCGATGTCGACTTACCGACACCGGGCGGTCCGGTCAGGCCGACGACCCGCGCGTTGCCGGTGTGCGGCGTCAATTTCGCCGCGACTTCGGGCAACCGCGGATGGGCGTCCTCGACCAGCGACAGCAACCGGGCGATCGCGCGGGGGACGCCGTCCCGCGCGCGACCGACCAGTTCGTCGATGTCCAGCTGTACCGGCAAGGGCTTTACGGAACGCGGATGAGCAGCGCGTCGCCCTGGCCGCCACCACCGCAGAGGGCGGCCGCGCCGAGGCCGCCGCCACGACGGCGGAGTTCGTGGACCAGGTGCACGGCGAGCCGCGCGCCGGACGCGCCGATCGGGTGACCGAGGGCGATGGCGCCACCGTCGACGTTCACCTTCTCCGGGTCGAGCCCGAGCTTGTCGGCCGAGACCAGGCCGACGGCGGCGAAGGCCTCGTTGATCTCGACGAGGTCGAGCGCGTCCGCGGTCAGCTTCTCCTTGGCCAGCGCGGCCAGGATCGCGTTCGACGGCTGCTCGTGCAGGCTGGCGTCCGGACCGGCGACCACGCCGTGCGCGCCGATCTCGGCGAGCGGGGTGAGGCCCAGTTCCTCGGCCTTGGCCTTGCTCGCGACGATGACCGCGGCCGCGCCGTCGGAGATCTGCGACGCCGAACCGGCGGTGATGGTGCCATCGGAGGCGAAGGCGGGGCGCAGCTTCGCGAGGCCCTCGGCGGTGGTATCGGCGCGGACGCCCTCGTCCTGGGAGAAGACGACCGGGTCGCCCTTGCGCTGCGGGATCGACACCGGCGCGATCTCGGCGTCGAAGCGGCCCTCGGCGATGGCCGCGGCGGCACGCTGGTGCGACCGCGCGGAGAACTCGTCCTGCTGCTCGCGGGTGATCCCGTAGCGGCCGTTGTACTTCTCCGTCGAAGAGCCCATCGCCACCTGGTCGAAGGCGCAGAACAGACCGTCGTAGGCCATGTGGTCGACGAGCGTGGTGTCGCCGTACTTGAACCCGGCGCGGGACTTCGGCAGCAGATGCGGCGACTGGGTCATCGACTCCTGGCCACCGGCCACGATCAGGTCGAACTCACCCGCGCGGATGAGCTGGTCGGCCAGCGCGATGGCGTCGAGACCGGAGAGGCAGACCTTGTTGATGGTCAGCGCCGGGACGCTCATCGGGATACCGGCGGCGACCGCGGCCTGCCGGGCGGGGATCTGGCCCGCGCCCGCGGTGAGCACCTGGCCCATGATCGTGTACTGGACCGCGTCCGGCGAGACACCGGCCTGCTCCAGCGCGGCCTTGATGGCGAAGCCGCCGAGTTGCGCGCCCGAGAAATCCTTCAGGGAACCGAGCAATCGCCCGATCGGTGTACGGGCGGCACCCAGGATCACGGAACCGGACACGGCGTCCTCCAAGCATCGGCGCAAGGGCAAAGGGGGTCTTCGCGACCATACCCGGGTCGCGGGCCTCTTGATGGAGCCAGTGTGAGGCGGCGCACGCCGGTCCGCCCGCCCGCGGACCTATCCTGCTCTGCATGAACCAGGCGCTGAAACCGTTCGTGACGGCCATCGACCACGTCGGCATCGCGGTACCCGATCTCGACGCCGCGATCGCCTTCCACGCCGAGCATTTCGACCTGGAGGTCGCGCACGAGGAGATCAACGAGGAGCAGGGTGTCCGCGAGGCGATGCTGCGCGCGCCGGGCACCGCCGGGACCGAGACCGCGATCCAGCTCCTCGCGCCGCTGCGTGAGGATTCCGCGATCGGCAAGTTCCTCGCGAAGAGCGGGCCCGGGCTGCAGCAGCTGGCGTATCGAGTGTCCGATGTGGACGCCGCCGCCGAGGCTCTGCGCGCGCAGGGACTTCGGCTGCTCTACGCCGAGGCGAAGCGCGGCACGTCCAACAGCCGGGTGAACTTCGTCCACCCCAAGGACGCGGGCGGGGTGCTGGTGGAACTGGTCGAGCCCGCGAAGGACGGTCACTGACCACGCGTCAACGCCGAGGCGATGAAGAGGACCTCGCGGTCGATCTCGGCGGGGTCCCCGTCCTCGGTGTGCCGCGCTGTCGCGTGACGGTGGCTGACCGCCCGCGCGAGCAGTCCCGACGCCGAATCGACGTCGGCGGTCGCGACCTTGCCTCCGGTCGCGGCGACGATCACCGCCCTCACCTGCCGGACGAGCTGCTGGAACCGTTCGGCCAGCGCGTCGCGGACCGCGCGGTGCGTATCGGCCTCCCGCCACAGCAGATGTGAGAGCGCCAGCGACCGGTTGAACCGCCTGTCGAGTTCCACGACGAGGCCACGCAGGCTGCCCGCGAGGTCGCCGGGGACCACCACGACGGCCGGTTCGATCCGGGCGTCGGGCAGTTCGGCGACCAGCGCGGCCAGCAGATCCGACTTGCGCCGGAAGTAGTAGTGCACGAGGCCTTTCGGCACGCCCGCCCGCTCCGCGATCCGCGAAGTGGGCGTGGCGTCGAAACCGGATTCGGCGAAGAGCGCCTCCGCGGCTCGCAGGATGCGCTGTTTCGCCGAATCCTCTTTCACGCCGTTCCCTCCCGGGTCAGTGCTGTCCCGCCGTCTTATGCGTCGCCTGGGCGATCGGCATCGCCGCCGCCCCGGCCACCACGGTCAGGACGCCACCGATCCAAGCGGTCCAGGACGCGCCCATGAAGTCGGCGTATCCCATCACCCAGGGCGAAATGAACAGCAACGCGCCCAGGACGATCTGGATGCCTTCGCCGTAGACCATGCCAGGCATCGCAAGCGACGCGAGACCGTCGAGGGCGATCAGCGCGCCGAGGACGACGAGCGTCCACATGGCGGTGTTGTCCGTGGTCATCCAGAGGGGTGAAAGCGCGACGACGACACCGATGACCACCTCCGCCCAGTCATGGGGACGGCTCCAAGGGCGCGTCGTGGGTTCATTCATGCGTGCTCACCTCCGAATATCGGCTGAACCTGCAGGTCGGAGAGATCTCCACGTCCGATGGTCCGCTTGGTTGGCCGGCCGGTCAAGACCGGTCGATAACACTTCGGGATGTGGACGTGCTCCACGTCTCGTACAGTTGTGGACCTGGTTACCCATGAGTAATTTGGGCGAACCACTCTTTGCCGGTGAGCCCACATCGGCGCAGTGCCGCCAAACGCCGTCCCCCCATTCGCGGAGGTTTCGATGTCGCAGCTCGGCGAGATCCAGCAGGCCATTCTGAACGATGACCTCGGCGCCGTGGCGTCGCTCGACGTGCCGGAGACCTATCGCGGGGTGACCGTGCACAAGGACGAGGCCGACATGTTCGAAGGCCTCGAAAGCCGGGACAAGGACCCGCGCAAGTCGCTGCACGTGGACGAGGTCCCAGTGCCGGAGCTCGGCCCGGGCGAGGCACTGGTCGCGGTCATGGCGAGCGCGATCAACTACAACACCGTCTGGACCTCGATTTTCGAACCGGTGTCGACGTTCAAGTTCCTGGAGCGCTACGGGCGGCTCTCGCCGCTGTCGAAGCGCCACGACCTGCCCTATCACGTCGTCGGCTCGGACCTGTCCGGTGTCGTGCTGCGCACCGGGCCCGGCGTGCACAACTGGAAGCCGGGCGACGAGGTCGTCGCGCACTGCCTCAACGTGGAACTCGAAGGCCCGGACGGGCACAACGACACGATGCTCGACTCCGAGCAGCGGATCTGGGGTTTCGAGACGAACTTCGGCGGGCTCGCCGAGATCGCGCTCGTGAAGTCGAACCAGCTGATGCCGAAGCCGGACCACCTCACGTGGGAAGAGGCCGCCTCCCCCGGTCTGGTGAACTCCACGGCCTACCGCCAGCTCGTGTCGCGCAACGGCGCCGACATGAAGCAGGGCGACATCGTGCTGATCTGGGGCGCTTCGGGCGGCCTCGGCTCCTACGCGACGCAGTACGCGCTCAACGGCGGCGCCATCCCGGTGTGCGTGGTCTCCAGCCCCGAGAAGGCGGAGATCTGCCGGAAGCTGGGCGCGGAGCTGATCATCGACCGCAGCAGCGCCACCGGTGAGGGCTACAAGTTCTGGAAGGACGAGCACAACCAGGACCCGAAGGAGTGGCAGCGGTTCGGCAAGAAGATCCGCGAGCTGACCGGCGGCGAGGACCCGGACATCGTCTTCGAGCACCCGGGCCGCGAAACCTTCGGTGCTTCCGTGTACGCCGCGCGCAAGGGCGGCACGATCGTCACGTGTGCGTCGACTTCGGGCTACATGCATCAGTACGACAACCGCTACCTGTGGATGAACCTGAAGCGGATCATCGGCAGCCACTTCGCGAACTACCGCGAGTCGTGGGAGGCGAACCGGCTGATCGCGAAAGGTCTGATCCACCCGACGCTGTCGAAGACCTACGCGCTCGAGGACACCGGACAGGCCGCGCTGGACGTCCACCGCAACGCACATCAAGGCAAGGTCGGCGTGCTCGCCCTTGCGCCGGAAGAAGGTCTGGGTGTCCGCAACCACGAGCTGCGCGAAAAGCACATCGACGGGATCAACGCCTTCCGGAACGTTTAGCGCGCCAGAACGCGCTTTCGCCGCGCGTTGCGTGGGTGCTCACCCTTCCGTGACTCCAGCTCGACTACGGTAGAAGGATGAGCCTTGGCGAGGAACGGGAGCTAGTGCCGCTGGGAGCCGGCTTCGACGTGGCGAAGCGCGGTTACAGCCGTGCGCAGGTCGACGAACATCTCGAACGGCTTGACGCCGATCTGAAGATGCTCACCGCCGATCGCGATGCCGCCATCGGACAGGCGGGCGACCTGGCACGGCAGCTGGAGATCGCACGCGGCGAGATCGCGGACCTGCGCGGGCAGGTCGACCGGCTCGCCCAGCCGCCGACGAGTGTCGAAGGCCTTTCCGAGCGCCTGCAGCGGATGTTGCGGCTCGCGCAGGACGAGGCCGCCGACACCAAGGCGCGCGCGGAAGCCGAAGCCGGGCACATCCGCGCCAAGGCGGAGACCGACGCGAGCGCCATGCGGGCCCGCTACGAGCAGCTGCTCAACGAGCTCGACCTCCGTCGCAAGGAGATGGAGGCCGAGCACCGCGGCGTGCTGGAGAAGGCCCGCGCCGAGGCGAAGGACATCACCGACAAGGCGAAGGCCGAGCGCGACAAGCTCGACGCCGAGGCGCAGCAGCGCCGCACGCAGGTCGAGGAGGACTTCGAGATCGCGATGGCGTCGCGGCGCACCGAAGCCATGCACGCGCTGGCCGAGCAGGAGGCCGCGAGCAAGGCCGAAGCCGCCCGCCGTGTCCGCGAGGCCACCGAGGACGCCGCCGCCATCCGCGCGAAGGTGCTCGAAGAGGAGACGGCGGCCAAGGCCGACATCGAACGCCGTCAGCGCGAGTCCGTCGCCGACGCCAACAAGCGCAAGCAGGACTCGATCACCGAGGCCAACGCCCGGCTCGCCGAGGCGGCCGACGAGGCACGCCGCCGCGTCCGGCAGGCCACCGAAGAGTCCAACCGGCGGATCACACAGGCCACCGAACGGGTCGAAGCGCTCCGCAAGGTGCGCTCCAGCCTGGCCGAGCAGGTCCGCACCGCGCGGACCGCGCTCGCCGAGGCGACGCACGTGCTCGGCGACGAGCCGCACGTCCCGGCGGACCTGAAGGCGAAGCCGTCGCCCGACGCGGAAGCCACCGTGCAGCTCCGGACGGCCGATGTGCCGAAGGCCACATCCGGCGCGAAGCCTTCACCGCGACCTGCGGCAGCGCAGAAACCGACTGGCGAGTAACCTTTTCACCCGACCGTGCTCACGACGGACCTGCGGGGCCGCCGACGAGCGGTTATCGTCGCTGCTCGCACGCAGGTGCGGGCTGTCAGATCGGTGGAGGTTGCGGATGGCTGCATATCGGACCGTGGTCGTGGGCACGGACGGATCGGATTCCTCGTTCGCCGCGGTCGACCGCGCGGCGGGCGTCGCCGGGGACTCCGGAGCGACCCTGGTCATCGTGTGCGCCTACTACCCCGCCAACAAGGGCGACGTGGAGAAGGCGCAGGACGTCCTCGGTGACGAGGCGTACCAGGTGGTGGGCTCGGCGCCGGCCGAAGACACCCTCCTGTCCGCCCGCGACCGGGCGGCGAAGGCCGGCGCGAAGACCATCGAGACCGCGGCGGTCGTCGGTGACCCGGTCGACTCGCTGCGCAAGGTCGTCGCCGAGCGCTCCGCGGACCTGCTGGTGGTCGGCAACCGCGGGCTGAACACGCTCGCGGGCCGCATCCTCGGCTCCGTGCCGTCCGAAGTCGCGCGGAAGTCCGGGGTGGACGTGCTCATCGTCCACACCACCTGATGCCCGAACCCGGCGAGATCTCGCCCGACGCGCTTCAACAGCGCCTCGAACGGATCCTGCTCGGCGGAAAACGCAAGTACACCCGGCTCGAAGTCGCCGAGAAGGCAGGCGTTCCCGAGGAACGCTCTCGGCGGCTTTGGCGTGCGCTGGGCTTCGCGACCGTCGATGACGACGAGGTCGTCTTCACCGACGCCGACATCGAAGCGATCCGCACGGCGGACCAGCTGATGAACTCGGGGCTGATCGACCCGAGTATCGAGCTCGCCGTGACCCGCGCGCTGGGCCAGCACCTTTCGCGGCTCGCGGAATGGCAGGTCCACATGCTGTGGACGATGATCACCGAGAACAAGGAGATCGGCAGCAGCGAACGCCAGATCGGGCGGCTCGTCGAACGGCTGCTGCCCGAGCTGGAGAAGGTGCAGGAGTTCGTCTGGCGCCGTCACCTCGCCGCCTACGCGGGCCGCGCGATGGCACAGCCCGACGAAGACCTCGAGGCCAGGACCGAGGTGGTCGGGTTCGTCGACATGGTCGGCTACACCCGGCTGACCAGGCAGGTCGACGAGGACGAGCTCACCGACATCCTCGACCGGTTCGAATCCGTCGCCACCGAGGTGATCGCCGATCACCACGGGCGGATCGTGAAGATGATCGGCGACGAGGTCCTGTTCGTCGCCGATTCCGCCGTCGACGGCGCCGAGATCGCCCTCGCCCTGTCCGAACGCGCCGACGCCGACGAAGCCCTGCCCTCCGTGCGCGCCGGTCTGGCTTCGGGCCGGATCCTCAGCCGGTTCGGCGACGTCTACGGCTCGGTCGTGAACCTCGCCGCCCGCCTCACCTCGACCGCGCGGCCGGGCACCATCCTGGTGGACAAGGAACTCGCCACCGAACTCTCGGAATTCCCGCAGTTCGAGGTCCGCACGCGGCGGCCGGTGTCGGTGCGTGGGTACAACCGGCTGCGGCCTTCGTCGCTGCGCCGGGCGCGCGACCGGCCCGCGGGCATGTTCGCGTCTTCGCAGCAGCTCGCGGCGGAGATGCTGGGACTGGCCGACCCCACTCCGGAGCCCGCCTCGGACGTGGTCGAGGACGCCACCGCGGACTCGTTGCCGCCCCGGCCTCGGTCGAAGCGGCGGCGGCGCTGATCCCCTGCCGGGGAGAGCAAGGGACCTTTGCTACCACTTTTGCGGGCCGGCGTGGCCAAGTGTCATGAAAGGGTCGTTCAGGACATTTTTTGTCCTGAACGACCCTTTCATGACATCTGGGAAGGGAGCGAAGCCCGTCAGACGGGCAGCACGGCGTATTGCCGCACGTAGAGGTCGGTGTAGGTGACCGGGCCGCGCGGGCCGGGGACCTTGTCCAGGTTGATGCCGGTCTCGGGAACGGCGAGGAGCTTGAAGCCGTCGAGCAGCCGGGTCGGGGCGTTCCAGAAGACGCCGGTGCCGGTGTACGCGTCGAAGAACGCGTCGGCGGCTTCGCTGCTTTCGGTCGCGATGCCGGCGGCCAGGCCCGAGGTCCGCTCGTTGGCGATCTCCGCCGCCTCGGGCAGGCCGGAGACCTTCGCGACGGTGACGGTCGCTTCGCGGTCCGAGTCGAGTGCCCACTCGTAGCCGATGGCGTGCTCGTGCGGGGCGAGCGACGGCGTGACACCGCGCTCGGCCAGCGCGCCGGAGATGCCGGGCCACACGCGGTCGTGCGCGTCTTCGTGGATCAGCAGCAGGTTCAGCCGGTTGCAGACGCCGAGCCGGTCAAGGCTGTTGAAGACCAGGTCGCGCACCTTGTCGGTGTCGGCCGCTTCGTCGACGTACAGCACGCCGCCGCCGTCGGCGTGGGCCAGCGTGCGGACGCCGTGGACGGCCGCTTCGGTCGCCAGCGCCCTGGTGCTGTCACCGCTGCCGCGCAGGATGACCAGCGGCACGAGCGCGGGGAACCGGACCAGCGCGGAGGCCGCTTCCCGTTCGGCGCGCGGCACCAGCTGGATGACGTCCGGGTCGATGCCCGCCTCGGAGAGCGCGGGCGCGATCACGGTCTCGCGCAGGCGCTTGGCCGAGCCGAGCGCGGCGGAGCCCGTGCGGAGCACGCCGCCGTTGCGCGACTTCACCAGCTGCGACGCGACGTCGACCGTGACGTTCGGGCGCGCCTCGTAGTTCGCGCCGATCACGCCGACCGGGCGGCGGCGCTCCACCAGCCGCAGCCCACCGTCCAAAGTGGACACGTCGACGGAGCGCTCCTGATGCGGCGCTCCCGCCAGGAGACGGAGCTGTTCGGCCATGCCGGTCAGCCGCTCGGGGGTGATGGTGAGCCGGTCGAGCAGGCCCGCGCTCATCCCGTCTTCGCGCGCCTTGGCGATGTCGGCCTGGTTCGCCTCCAGCACGACGTCGGCGTGCTCGACGAGCTTGTCCGCCATGGCGTTCAGCGCGGCGTCGATCGCTTCCGGGGAGGCCGCGGCCAGCGACGGCGCGGCCCGTTTCGCCGATCGAGCGCATTCCTCGACGGCCTTGGCGACCTCGTCCATCTGCTGACTCCTTCCGCGCGGAACGAGCCATCAGTCTGCCGTACCGCCCCGCTCAGGCGACGGTCGGCTCCAGCAGCCACAGCCCGCCCGCGAAGAGACAGCTCACCGTCAGCACGGCCATGACCAGCACCCACAGCACCGCGGGCATTCCGGTGAGCCTGCCGAGCTGGTCGGCGTCGGAATCCCTCGCCGCTCCCCGGCGCCGCTTGATCTGCAGCTCGACCACCGGCCGGACGCCACCGAACAGCAGGAACCAGGTCAGCAGGTAGACGAAGATCGCCTGGAACCACGACGGCGCCACCAGCGCGACCAGCCCGAGCACCACCGAGGTGGCGACCACGGTGAACACGCCGTAGGTGTTGCGCACCATCACCAGCACACCCAGCAGCATCAGGGCCATCACGACCAGCACGACGGTGATCAGGTCCGACGAGAGCAGCCCCGCGAACACCAGCCCGAGCACCGCGGCCGCCGGATACCCGGCCAGCGCGGTGAACGCCATCCCCGGCCCCTCCGGTTTGCCGCGGGAGACGGTGACGCCGGAGGTGTCCGAATGCAGCTTGATGCCCTGCAGCCGTCGTCCGACCAGCACCGCCGCCAGCGCGTGGCCTGCCTCGTGGACGAGCGTGATCAGGTTGCGGGCGATCCGCCAAGGCCTGCCCGAGAGCACCACGAGCAGTGCGAGACCACCGGTGACCAGGGTGATCGTGCCGGGCGGAGTGGACTGGGCGATGTCGGAAACCGTTTCGGCGGGAGACGAGCTCACCTCACCAGCTCACCACAGGCCGGATATGTCCTGTGTCAGGCGGTCATGGAACCTCCGATCCCCCGCGTGCGAAACTCCGGGTCGTTGCGCAGGGCGAAGGCCACCCAGCTGCGGAACGGCCGCCAGACCGCGGAAAGCTCCTCCAACTCCTCGGGCGGCGCCTCCGGCAGGTCGTACGCGGCGCGCATCGCCTCCTCAAGCCGCGGCTCGCCGGCGGGGAAGACGTCGGGATGCCCGGCGCCCCGGATCAGGATCAGCTGCGCCGAGAACGGGCCGATCCCCGGCAGGAGCTGCAACCAGCGCAACGCGTCCGGCACCGGCATCGCGCGCAGGTACGCGGCGTCGAGCAGACCGTCCTTGGCGGCGTTGGCCACCGCGCGCAACCGCTCGGCCTTCACCTCCGGCAGACCGCGCCCGGCTTCGGGCCCGGCCAGCACGTCCGGCCCGGGGAACGACCTGAGGACGTGCCCGCCGACGTCCACCGGCCTGCCGAACTCCTCGGCGAGCCGCCTTTTCACCGTGGCGGCCTGCGACATCCGCGTCCGATGGCTGAGGATCGCCCAGCAGGCCGCTTCGTAGGGCGAATGGAACAGCACGGGGCGCAACCCGGGATGCTCCTGCTGCAGGCGGCGCACCACCGGATCCGCCGTGCCGATCTTGGCGAAGCCGACACCGTCGACATCCACCGAGAGGATCCGCCGGACCTGGGCGCCGACCTCGACGGCGAGCCCTTCTTCGGCGAAGACCTCCACCTCGATCGTGCCGGGCGATCTCTGTCTGACGGCCGCACCGACGTGCTCCCAACCCGCTTCGGCGGGGAAGGCGAAGCGCAGGGTGCCGGGCTCGGCGGCGGCGTCCGCGCGGCACGCGGGCGGGAAATCGGTCAGGAAGCGGATGGACTTGTCGAGATCGAACGGGCCGCGCACCGGGATACGAAGCGTGGTCGAGGCGGTGTGCTGCAGGATCGAGCCGGTCATTTCGGGCTCCTTCGGCTGGGGAACGGCGACTTCCTCCGACGTTAGAGAGGGCCACCGACAGTTTCGGGTCGCGGCGGCGGGAATGTCGCGAATGGGCCGGTCATGGCAGATTCTCGGGTGAACATCGTGAAGGGAGCAGCCATGCCGGACCATCGCGAACGTCTGAAGAGCCTGCTGCGGCCGGGCACCACGTCCACCGCCGAGGGCAAGGGATTCCTTGATCTGCTGGGAGAAATCTCGCAGGCGGGGCCGCCGACCGGGCTCGCGCAGTGGCTGATGCGCACCTCCGCCGTGCCGATGATCTACGAGCGGTACTGGCGTCCGACGCTGGGCAGGGTCGCGAAAGGACTGACCGGCCCGAGCATGGCGGACGAAGTTCGCATCGCGACCGAAGCGCTCGGCCTGCGCCCCGGGCAGGTCGCGCTGGACGTCGCGTGCGGCACCGGCCGGTTCACCCGCGCGTTCGGCGAGGCCGTCGGCCCGGACGGGCTCTCCATCGGCCTCGACGGTTCGGTCACCATGCTGGAGAAGGCCCTCGCCGCGACCAATCCCGCCTCGGTGACGTACCTGCGCGCCGACGCCGTCGATCTGCCGCTCGACGATTCCACTGTGGACGCCGTCTGCTGCTTCGCCGCGCTGCACATGTTCGCCGACCCGGACGCGGCCCTGGATTCGTTCGCCCGCGTGCTGAAACCCGGCGGCTCGCTGGTGCTGCTGACCAGCGCCCGGCACGGCGATCAGCCGAGGCGGCTGGCGGACACCGTGCTCGGCAGGCTGAGCGGGCAGCGGATGTTCGATCGCGGCGAGATCGCGAGGAAACTGGTCCGGCGCGGCTTCGACCACATCGGCGAGCGGTACTCCGGTGTCACGCAGATCGTCACGGGCGAGCTAGGAGTTAACATCCGGAAATGATCCGCTCTGAGCACGCTTCGCCGATTCCTCCCGACGACAGCTACCTCCGCTCGCTGGTCGAAGCGACCGCGGACGCCGTCGCCGCGGCCGAACCCCTCGGTTCGCCCCATGACGGCGCGGACGCCGCGACACGGGACGCCGTCAGCTCCGAGATCCGCGCGCTGCAGGCGGAATTGGTGGAGTTGAGCCAAGACCTGCACGCTCACCCCGAAGAGGGTTTCGCCGAGCACCGCTCGGTCCGGGCGCTCGGTGACCTGCTCGAACGGCACGGCCACGAGGTGACGATCGGCGCGGGCGGGCTCGACACCGCCCTGGTCGCGACGACCCCCGGCAGCGGCCCGCATATCGCGGTCCTCTCCGAGTACGACGCGCTCCCCGGGCTCGGCCACGGCTGCGGGCACAACGTCATCTGCACCGCCGGCGCGGGCGGTTTCCTCGGCGCCGCCGCGGTCGCGCAACGGCTGGGCGGCCGGGTCTCGCTGATCGGCACGCCGGCGGAGGAAGGCGGTGGCGGCAAGGAGACCATGGCCCGCGCCGGCGTTTTCGACGACGTCGACGCCGTGCTCATGCTGCATCCGTTCAGCCACGACATCGCCATGCACCCGTTCCTCGGCAGGCGGCAGCTGGAGATGGTGTTCCACGGCGTCGGCGCGCACGCGTCGGCTCAGCCGTTCATGGGGCGCAACGCGCTCGACGCCGCCGTCGCGGCATACCAGGGTGTCGCGGCGCTTCGGCAGCATCTTCCCTCCAGCGACCGCGTCCACGGCGTCTTCACCGACGGCGGCGCGCGGCCGAACGTGGTCCCCGAACGCGCGGCGCTGCTGTTCTATCTCCGGTCCGCGCAGCCGGACACACTGCGCGACCTCGCCGAGCGGGTTTCGGCGATCGCGCGCGGCGCGGCGGAGATGACCGGCTGCGGAGTCGAACTCCGCTGGGACGCCCAGCCCGCGTATCTGCCGATCCGGTTCAACACCACGCTCGCCGGACGCTGGTCGGTGCATCAGGTCGACGCCGGCCGCAAACCGCTGCCGCCGGGGATCGTGCCCGAATTCCTCACCGGCTCCACCGACCTAGGCAACCTCTCGTACCGGATGCCCGCGATCCACCCGATGATCGCCATCGCCGGACCGACGACCGCCTTGCACACCAAGGAGTTCGCGGCCGCCGCCGGTTCGCCCGACGGCGATCGCGCGGTCGTCGACGGCGCGCTGGGGCTGGCTCTGACGGCCGTCGACTACCTGGCCGACGCGAAGCTCCGCGCCGCGGTGCACGAAGAGTTCGAGGCGTCGGGCGGAGCATTGGACGTGCCGGCGTTCTTCGACTGAGTTCTCTCAGGTAATTCTTCTCAGGAAAGCACAGGGGGATTCCACAGGCGGTTCACAAGTACGGGCGCGAATCTTGTTCCATGACCGAGAACGAGAGTCGGCCAGGCCCCGCCTCAACCGGTGGGCACCAGCCGCCGCACCAGCAGCAGTACCCCGGTTACACCCCTTGGCAGGCCGCGCCGAATCCACTCGTCACCCCGACACCGCGCAAGAAGGGCGGCCGGGTCGCCGTCCTCGTCAGTGCGACGGCACTCGCCGCCGCACTCGTCGGCGGGGTCGGCGGCGCCGCGATCATGGGGCTCGGCTCCACGTCGTCGGCGTCGGGCACGGGTTCGTCCGCGGTCGCCAACGGGCAACTGGTCGGGAACAACACTTCGGGTGACGTCAGCGGGGTCGCCGCGAAGGTGACGCCGAGCGTCGTGCAGGTGAACGTGACCACCGCGCAGGGTGAGGCCGTCGGCTCCGGCGTCATCCTGACGGCGGACGGGCGCATCCTCACCAACGCCCACGTCGTCGCGGACGCCGAGGGCGACGTGACCGTGACGTTGTCCGACGGCAAGCAGTACAAGGCGAGCGTGGTCGGCGCCGACACGAAGGCCGACATCGCGGTGCTCCAGGCGAAGAACGCGAGCGGCCTGACCCCGGCTTCGCTGGGCGATTCCAGCAAGCTGGCCGTCGGCCAGCAGGTCGTCGCGATCGGCTCGCCCGGCGGGCTGCAGAACACCGTGACCACCGGGATCGTGAGCGCGCTGAACCGCAAGCTCGACGAGCTGAGCAGCGGGCAAGAGCGGCGTTCGCCCTACAGCAGGACCACGAACGAAACCGGGCCGAGCTACACCGCGATCCAGACCGACGCCCCGATCAACCAGGGCAACTCGGGCGGCGCGCTGGTGGACGCGCAGGGGAACGTCATCGGCATCAACTCCGCGCTGTACAACCCGGCCTCGACCGGCAGCATCGGTATCGGTTTCGCGATCCCGATCAACGACGCGAAGAAGATCGTCGAGCAGATCGTCGGCTGAACCCGCCGTCTGGACCGCTGTCAGGGGGCGGCCCAGCAGGCACAGCCCGTGAAGGCCTCCTTTTCGCAAAGGAGGCCTTCACGGGCTTCAGAGTTCGTACGTGAGGGTGAAGGTGTGGTTGCCCTCGTCGTCCTGGACGATCTCCGCCGTTCCGGTGATGCCGGTCAGCTCACCGTGGCCAGAGCCCGGCAAGACGATCAGGTGATGTCCGTTCTCCCCCGCCGAGTGATGCAGGACGAAGCCGCCCTTACGCCCGCCGACGGAGACGGCCAGCCGCTCGAAGGCGACGTACGCCGACGACGTCTCGTTCACCGCCGTGAGCATCTCGACGGCGCTGGTGCCTTCGACGTCACCGGTGAACGTCTTGGTCAGCAGCACCCGCGAGAACTCGGTGCCTTCGGCCTTCTCGGTGGCTTGGGGATCCCAGCCGTCCACAGTGAACGACGCTGTCGCGCTCTTGGTCATGCCACCGAGTCTGCCGGGCATACCTGACAGATCGCGTCAGGTATTCCTCACCGCCGCCGGTTCCCGAACAGGCCGCGGGTGATCTCCCGGCCGAGCGCGCTCGCCGCCGAGCGGAGGAACGACTTCACCGCCGGGTTCTTCATCGCCTGCTCCACCATCCCCGGCTCCTGCTTCTCCGGCTTCGGAGCGGGCGCTTCGGGCGGCGGAGGAGCCTCACCGGCAGGCGGTGCGGCCACCTTCGCGGCGAGCTTCTCGTAGGCCGACTCACGATCGATCGTCTCGGCGTACTTCGCGTGCAGGTCCGAAGACGTCGTCGCCGCGGAGATGGCTTCGGCGCCGATGGAGCCCATCTTGGAACGCGGCGCGCGCAGACGGGTCCACGCGACCGGCGTCGGCGCGCCCCGTTCGGAAAGGACGGTGACGATCGCTTCGCCGATACCGAGCGACGTCAGCGCCGAGTCCAGCTCGTAGTGCTTCGTCTTCGGGTACGTCTTCACCGTCTTCGTCAGCGCCGCCTGGTCCTCGGGCGTGAACGCGCGCAACGCGTGCTGCACGCGCGCGCCGAGCTGGGACAGGACGTTGTTCGGGATGTCCGTCGGCAGCTGCGTGCAGAAGAACACGCCGACGCCCTTCGACCGGATCAGCTTCACGGTCTGCTCGATGCGCTCGAGGAACGCCTTCGACGCGTCGTTGAACAGCAGGTGCGCCTCGTCGAAGAAGAACACCAGCTTCGGCTTGTCGAGGTCGCCCTCTTCGGGCAGTTCCTCGAACAGCTCGGCCAGCAGCCACATGAGGAACGTCGAGAACAGCGCGGGCTTCGACTGGAGGTTGTCCAGTTCCAGCAAGGTCACCATCGCCTTGCCGTCGGCCTCGCGCATCAGGTCGTGGACGTCCAGCTCGGGCTCGCCGAAGAAGTCCTCGCCGCCCTGAGCCTCCAGATTGGACAGCGCCCGGAGGATCACCCCGGCCGTCGCGGCCGAGACGCCGCCGATGCCCTTGAGGTCTTCCTTGCCTTCGTCACTCGTCAGGTGCGTGATGACCGAGCGAAGGTCCTTCGTGTCCAGCAGCGCCAAACCGCGCTGATCGGCCCAGTGGAAGATCAGGCCGAGCGTCGACTCCTGGGTTTCGTTGAGTCCCAGCACCTTCGACAGCAGGATCGGGCCGAAACTCGTGATCGTCGCCCGGATCGGCGATCCCTTGCCACCCGTGCCCAGCGACAGGAACTGCACGGGGAAGGCGGCGGGCTCCCAGGAGTCACCCAGCTCTTCCGCGCGTTTGGCGATCTTGTCGTTGCTTTCGCCCTGCGCGGCGAGCCCCGACAGGTCGCCCTTCACGTCCGCCAGTACCACCGGGACCCCGGCGGCCGACAGTTGCTCGGCGATCAGCTGCAAGGTCTTCGTCTTGCCGGTACCGGTCGCGCCCGCGACCAGCCCGTGCCGGTTCAGCGTCGCCAGCGGCAGGCGGACCGCCGCGGCGGCGTCGGCCTTGCCGTCGATCACGACGGCGCCGAGCTCCACCGCCGCCCCCTCGCTCACATACCCCTGCGCGATCTCCTGGGCTGGACCCTGTTCGGCCACTGTCGCTCCCCGATCTGTGACATGACTCACCTGAGGATGCACACGGTGCCAGCAACGCGCCGAACCCGCACGTCGCGCGCCACGAATCCCCGGGTCGGGTTAGGGTTTCGGGGTGAACGACCGCCTAGTCTGGATCGACTGCGAGATGACGGGGCTCGACCTCGGCAAGGACGCGTTGATCGAAATAGCCGCGCTGGTGACCGACGCCGAGCTCAACGTCCTCGGCGAAGGTGTCGACATCGTCATCCACGCCGACGACGAAGTCCTCGACGGCATGCCGGAGGTCGTCCGCGAAATGCACGCCCGCTCGGGCCTCACCGAAGAGGTCCGGCGCTCCACGGTCACCATGGAAGAAGCCGAGCAGCGCGTGCTCGAGTACATCCGCGCGCACGTGCCCGAGGCCAACGTCGCCCCGCTCGCCGGCAACTCCATCGCCACCGACCGCGGCTTCATCACCCGCGACATGCCGCTGCTCGACGCGCACCTGCACTACCGCATGGTCGACGTCTCGTCGGTGAAGGAACTCGTCCGGCGCTGGTACCCGCGGATCTACTACGCCAAGCCCGAGAAGGGCCTCGCGCACCGCGCCCTCGCCGACATCAAGGAATCCATCGGCGAGCTCGACTACTACCGTCGCGTCGCCTTCGTGCCGCAGCCCGGCCCGACCACCGAACAGGCCAAGGCCGCGGCCGCTGAAGTGCAGGAACGCCACGAACGGTAACCCGTTGCGAGCCCCGGAAACGGGCACGCTAATATAGTGCGGCCGAGGTGATGGGGGGTTCCCCGAGCCCGGCGATGGTGGGCGTAGCTCAGCTGGTAGAGCACCTGGTTGTGGTCCAGGAGGTCGCGGGTTCGAAACCCGTCGCTCACCCCATCGACCCCAGTTCGGCCGGTTCTTCCGGCAGGCTGGGGTTTCGCTTTTTCCGGGTATCGGTAACGCGGCGTGGCGCTCGCGCGAGTTCAGGAGGGAACTCGCGCGGAGGATGCCATGAGACGCTGGCTGGTCTTGGGACTCTTGCTGGCGGCCGGCGCCTGACCACGACCTCGGTCAAGAAGTCACCGTGGCGATGCGAACCGGGGTACCCGGACTGCGCGAAGGCCCAATCCCAGAAGTGCCGCTACAAGACCAGCGGCGAGGTGCAGTGGGAGCACCTCTACGGCCCCTTGCCGCCCGAAACGCCATGAGGGTCCTGTCAGGACGAAACCGTCCTGACAGGACCCTCATGAAGAACAGGTCAGTTCCGGTCGCCGCCGGTCTTCCAGTCGTCCCACGACATCTGCCACACCGACCAGCCGTCGGTGGGCTCCAGCACCTGCGGGCCCGAGTTGGTGACCGTGATGATGTCGCCCTTCTTGGAAGTCTCCATCAGCCACTGCGCGTTCTCGGTGGACAGGTTGATGCAGCCGTGGCTCACGTTCCGCTTGCCCTGCGAACCGACCGACCAGGGCGCCGAGTGGTAGAAGATGCCGCTGTTGGACATGCGAACCGCGTACTTCACGAACGTCCGGTAGCCGGCCTTGCTGTCCGTCGGGACACCGTACGTGCTGGAGTCCATCGTGTACCCGTTGTGCTCGCTCATCACCGTGTAGGTCCCGGCCGGGGTGCTGCTCGACGGCTTGCCCATCGAGATCGGCATCTGCCTGACCTCTTGGTCGTTCACCACGACCTTCATCTGGTGCGTGCCGCCGTCCGCGGTCGCGACCAGCTTGTCGCCGACGACCACCTTGGCGGGCTTGTCCTCGCGGCCGAAGGTGTTGTTGCCGAGGTTCTTGCCGTAGATCGCCGCGTTGACCGAGATCTTCGTGCCCGCCTTGAAGTACTCCTTGGGCCGCCACATCACGGTCTTCTCGCCGAACCAGTGGAACGCGCCTTCGGTCGGCGGCTCGGTGACGATCTTCAGCGCCTTCTCGGTCGCGGTCTTGTCGGGCACGTTGCCGGTGAAGGTGAAGATCAACGGCAGGCCGACGCCGACCGTCTCGCCTTCGACGAGGTTGATCGAGACACCGATCTGACGGCCGGGCTTGGCCGTGGTGAACGTCGAGGTCGCGGTGACCGGCTTGCCGTCGGTCCCGGTCGCGGCCGCGGTGACGGTGTAGCTCTTGCCGTAGCCGAGCGGCTCCGCCGACTCCCAGCCCGAACCGTCCTCCTTCGGCTTGCCCGCGACGACCTTGCCGTCGGCACCGGTCAGTTTGACCTCGCCCACCTTGCCGTCGGCGACGGCCACGGTGACCGGCTCGCCGGGTGCCACGTTCGCCGCACCCTGCGCCGGGGTCAGCGTCATCACGGCGGGCTTCGGCTCCGGCGCGGGCGCTCCACTCTGCTGCGAGCCCCCGGGGGCGCCACCCGGCGACGGCTGTTCACCCGACGGTGTACTGGTGCACCCGGCCAGAGTGAACCCGGCCACCAAAGCCACCAAAGCCACCCGCGACCGCCCCGTCGCTCCCCAGACCCTCATGCACACCGCCCGTTTCGCGTGGTACCAACCCCTACGTCTGGCTATAGTCTGCCTGACCGGGCGCAACGCTCGCGGCCGGATGGCCGAATACGTCCCGGCCCGGCGTTAGGGGACCCCCCTGAAACGGGCCCCAGCAACCCTGTGTTAATGTTTTCCACGTCGCCGAGGGAACACCAAGGCGGCGGAACAAGCAGGCGCCATTAGCTCAATTGGCAGAGCAGCTGGCTCTTAACCAGCGGGTTCGGGGTTCGAGTCCCTGATGGCGCACAGTTCCAAGCGAAGCCCACCAGCGGTTTGTCCCGGTTTTCCGGGTGCCGTCGGTGGGCTTCGTTCGTGTGGGGCCGGGCCAGGGACGGGAGCCCGCCGCAGCCGGGCAGCATCCGCGTCGGACCCGCCACCGAGCAGCGGTGGATCATGGGACCCGCTGCCGGGACTCACGACAACGACGTCACAGCCCGAGATGACCCCACGGCGCCCTTGCCGAAGAGGCCCGGGTACCGACGAGCGGCCCCGAAGCGACCTTTATCGACGATGATGTCCGCGTCAAGGCAGATCCAAACCATTCGTGTTCGTCCTGAGGTGAAACGATTTTGTCCGGAGATTTCATCGTGGCCCCTCGGGGGCGCGTTCAGCCACCGCGGATGCTGTCATGGATGCCCTCGCGGGGCCTGCTGCTCCGAGTGGTCGAATTCATCGCCGGAGAAGTCGCGGACGATGAGCTTTCCGAAGAGCTGCATCACTTCGTCAAAGGCGAGTACGGCTACTTTTCCCTAAGCACATACACAAGCGAGCAAGCCGAAGAGATCATGACCGTGATCCGGGAATCGCTCCTGCCCGCGGTTGCCGAATGGTATCCGGGCGACGACGAAGTCCACGACTTCGTAGCGGAGTTGGTCGATCTCGTGAAGCAAGCCCAAGCGCTCGAGCCGATCAGCCGAAACGACCGATGAGCGGCGATGGCACAAACAATGGTTCCGGCACAAAGCCCACCAACGGTTCATCTCGGATGCCGTTGGTGGGCTTTGTCCACATGTGACGACTCAGCGGTTGTACTGCCATCCACTCCGGTAACAGGTGTCCCAGCCTGCGTCGTCCACGCAGGTTACGACGCGGACCTTGCCGAGTTTGGTGCCCGAGTTGTACTTCAGGTTGCTCCAGTAGCTCGTGGTGCCGCATCCGCTCTCGTTCCAGCGGTACGGCGTCGGGTCGATGGTCCCCATGCCGAGGTCGGCCTCGAAGAACACGTAGACCGGGTTGCCGTCGCATTTGGTGTCCCGCACGGCCATGTTGATGCCGCTCATCCCGCTGAACGTCCAGGTCCAGTTGGCCGAGCCGTAGACCTCGCTCCCGGACGCGGTGGCCGCGCCGGTCGCGGCCGAGGCGGTGCCCGTGAACGCCAGTGTCGCCGCCGACGCCACGGCGATCGCCGTGGCCGCCCGCCGCAGGTTCCTGCTCAGAATCCCCTTCATGGTCCCCTCCGATGTGATAAATGAATGACGACTCCATGGGGGAGGCGTCATGCTTCGTATTCACTTCACCGACCGTGACCTGGCCCGTGTCCGCGTCGCGGCCGCACCGGATCCGCTGTGGGAAACGGTTCTGGCCATACAGAAGCTCACGCTCGACGGCGTTCCCGCCTTCGCGCGCTGGCGGCGGCGGGTGCGGGAAGGACTGCGTGAGCGTGACGCCCGGACCGCGGTGCGGTTCCTGCAGACGATCGCGCCGCCTGCCCGGTACTTCCCGGATTTCCTCACCCCCGCCGAGTCCGCGTGCGGGCTGAAGGCGGGCCTGGCGGCGCTCCGTGGGACGCCGGCGGATCAGCTCGGCCGCGAAGTCGGGCTGATGGCGAAGCATCACCGTCTGCCCGGTTGGACACACGGCCTGGCGGCGGGGGCGAGCGCGGCGCTCGATCAGGTCGCCGGGGCGCTCCAGCTCGCCCACGACACCCTCGTCGCTCCACAATGGACGAACGTGCGGACCCAGGTCGACATCGACCGGGCCTTGCGGTCACGCCTCGCAGGAGAAAACGGCACCCTCGGCCTGCTCGAGTCGCTCCGGCCCGCCTTTCGCTGGGAGGCGCCGGTCCTGACCGTGCGCTACCCCGTCGACCGCGACCTCCACCTCGGCGGTCGCGGTATCCGGCTCGTGCCGTCCTACTTCTGCTGGGACACCCCCGTCGCCCTGGCCGACGACGACCTTCCACCGGTCCTCGTCTTCCCGGTGTCCCACGAGAACGAGCCCGCTCCCCTGCCGAAACACCTGGCCATCCTGCTCGGCCGGACCCGCGCCGCCGTCCTGTACGCGGTCGCGGGCCGCCCCACCAGCGGCGAACTCGCCGACCGGCTCGGCATTTCGGCGGCCGCGGTTTCGCGGCACACCACGGTGCTCCGCGACGCCGGGCTCATCGCCAGCCGTCGCCACGGAGCCGTGGTGCTGCACAATCTCACGCCGATGGGTGCCGCGTTGCTGGGCTGAGCCCTCAGCGCACGAGCCGCCACGGCGTGCAACTGTCGGCTCCCGCGTCGTCCTCGCAGACCCGGAACGACGTCACGTCCGGGATCTTCGCGTTGCCGCAGCCGATCTTCGAACCATTGCCGTCGTTGATGGTCAGCTTCGCCCCGTTCTTGTGGTTGTACTCGGCGTAGACGCCGTTACCGTCCTGTTCCTCGTCGCACACCGCGGCGGCGTCGCGGATGGTGTCGTACTGCGCGTAGTCGTGTCCCTGCCAGATGGTGTGGCCGGTCGCCGCCGCCGCCCCTGAAGTCCCCAGTACCAGCGCCGAGATCACCGCGCCGCCGACAAGCATCATTTTCCGGATCATCGTTCCCCTCCCCTTGGGCTTGGGAACAGCTTGCCGCCCGCCTCGCCGACCGGGCGAGACTTTTGCGCCAGGGCGGAAAACCGCAGACAGGTTACCCCGCACCGGCCGCGGACGGCTGACGAGGCTTACTCCGACCGCGTGACGGATCTCCTGTTTCCGCGCGGACAAGAGGATGATTTCCGCCGTACTGGTGGCGGCGGCTGGACCCCACGGCGCCAGTGTTTCGTCCTGCCAAGGAGTCCTGACGATGGCCGCCGCCCCCGCACCGTCCCGGCACGTGCTGTTCGAGACCACCGACCACGACGAGGCCGGGGAGTACCTGACCGACGTCTACGGGGGAAGCTTCCGGCTGGGGGCGGGGCGGAAAGGCTCCCCGGTCCATTTCAGCAGGCTGTTCACCGACAGCTTCTCCTTCATCACCGCCGTGCACAGCGCCGAGATCGGCTACACGCTGGAAACCGTGCCGATGTTGATGCTCGCCCGTCCGCTCACCGCGCCCGTGCACTATCGGTACGGCGGTGACGCGCATTGTTTCCGCCCTGGCGAAGTGCACCTGTCCAACACCACCGAGGACCATCCGCCCATCCAGGCGCGATGGCACGACGGCGCGGTTCAGGCCGTCACGTTCCCCTTCCCGTTGCTCGACCAGGTCGCCGCCACGGCGGAGACGCGCCGTCCGAAGCCGGTCCGCTTCACCGACCTGCGCACGACGAGCCAGGACACCGCCCGTCACCTGATCGCCACCATGGACTACCTCGCCACCAGCGTCCGCGATCGCCCGGAGTGCATGGCGGAACCGCTCGTGGCCGGTGAAGCGGGGCGGCTGCTGGCTTCCGCGGCGTTGGCCGCCTTTCCCAACACCGCGCTGACCGACCCGACCATCGAGGACCGGCGCGACTCGCATCCGGTCACCCTGCGGCGGGCGATGGCGTTCATCGACGACCACGCCCACCTGGACATCACCGTCGCCGACATCGCCGCCGCCAGCCACGTCACCATCCGTGCGCTGCAGTACGCCTTTCGCCGCAACCGCGGGACGACTCCGATGGGCTATCTCCGCCAGGCCCGCCTCCAGCAGGCACACCGCGACCTGTTGACCGCCGATCCGGCCGGCGGCCTCACCGTCACCCAGATCGCGGCACGCTGGGGCTTCTTCCATCCCGGCCGGTTCGCCCAGCATTACCGCGCCGCCTACGGTTGCCCGCCGTACCGGACGTTGCGGCGCGACGGCCGATGACTCCTTGAGTCGATCAGAGGGGCGGCGAAGACTGGGTTCCGGCACCGGTACGCGGGGTCCACACCGCGTGAAACTCCGGTGTTGCGTACCGGTGCCGTGACTCCGGGCGGCGGGGTCTCCGCCCGGAGCCGGCTCACCGGGGCGGGGTCCGGGCCACCGGGGAGTCGGGACAACCCATGCTCCTTCTTCGCGCCGCCAGGCACAGCACGCCCGGCGAACCCGTGTCCGCGCTGCTCAAGGGCCGGACCATCCGGAAAACGAAACAACCACGCCCGCCGGGAATCGGGCATGGTGGGTTCCGGGGGTGGTCATGTCCGAGTGGTCGAGCGCCAAGACCGGCACGGCGGTCGTCATCGGGGTCACCGCGTTGTGCGCGCTGGTCACCGTGGGAACCGAGTACGCGGGCGCGCTGGAACTACGGATCGGCTCGTTCGCGCTCGTCCTGCTTCCGCTTTTCTTCGCCTTCGTGATCACGGTGGCCCTCAATCTTTCGTTGTCCTGGCGGCGTCCGGACGCGGCCGCGCCGATCTGGTCCTGCGCCGGGCAGCTTCTGCAACTGCTGACGGTGGTCTTCGTGGTGCGGGCCGGGGTCGTGCTGGGGACGGCGCTTCCCACGATCGTCGAGGCCGGGCCGGCGATCCTCGTGCAGAGCCTCGGAAAGGCGGGGACCGCGCTGCTGGCCTTCCCGGCGGCCCTGCTGCTCGGCTTCGGACGCGCGAGTATCGGCGCCACCTTCTCCATCGGCCGCGAACCCAGCATCGCCCTGGTGACCGAGCGGTACGGCATCGCTGGGCCGGAAGGGTCCGGCGTTCTCGCCACCTACATCAGCGGAACGCTCTTCGGGTCCTTGTTCTTCTCCGTGCTCGCGGGCATCGGGTCGACGATTCCCCTGTTCAGTTCCACGGCGCTGGCCATGGCCTGCGGGGTCGGCAGCGGCGGCATGACGATCTCCTGCGCGGGTTCACTCGCGCACGGTTCCCGTGACCTGCCCCAGGACGACATCCTCGCACTGGCGACGGCCAGCGACGTGCTGACCTACGTCACCACCGTGCTGCTGGGCGCTTTCGTCGTCCTTCCGGTGCTGGAGCGGCTCTACCGTTCCCCCACCGCGGTACGGAATCGGCTGGTGTCCGGGAACACGGTCGAGCCGAAGGCGGCCGTCGTCCCCTCCCGGCTGGTGAGTGGCTTGGCCGTGACCGTGCTCCTTCTCGTCACCTCGGGATGGCACGCGGCGCCGGGAATGCTCTTGCTGCTGGCCCTCGCTTTCGGGGTGCGGATGCTCGGCGACCGGACCGGCCGGTTCGTGCCGACCGTGCTGTGGGCGGCGCTCGTCGGCGCGGTGCTGACCGTTCCGGGACTTCCGTGGTCCGCCACCATGCTGCCGATCCTGTCCGCTGTCGATCTGCTGACGCTGGCCACGGCCGTGCTCAGCTGCGTAGGTCTGTGCGTGACCATCCGGCAGCTGAGGATCTTGCGGACGCTGAGCTGGCGCGCGGTCGTCGTCACCCTGCTCGTCTTCGCGGGCTCCTTCTTCACCTCGGCTCTGCTGGCCCAGATCGTCCTGTCCCTCGGCGGGTTCACCGGATGAAAGGAAAGCCCATGAAGGTCCTGGTAGCAGGCGGAACCGGCTTCATCGGACAGCACGTCGTGCGTGAACTCCTGACGCGCGGCCGCCGCCGTCGCCGCACCGCTCGGCACCGACATCCCCACGTTCTTCCACGACGCCAACGTCACCCCCGTCGCCAGGTTGCTCGCCGCCGGCTGCCGGGCGCAGACCGACCGCGCCGTCGTCCTCGGCAGCTTCTACGCCACCCTGCAACGCGAACAGCCGTCACTCCGGCTGGCCGAGCTCAGCCCGTACATCGCCAGCAGGATCGAACAGGCCGAGCACGCCCGCGCCGCCGTCGACGCGGAAACCTCTGTGGCGGTTCTCGAACTCCCTTACGTGGCAGGCAAGACTCCCGGCCGGCAATCACCTCTCGAACCCATGCTGCGCAGCATGTCCATCGGTGACGCGGACATCCTCGCCTACCCCGGTACCACCGCGGTCGTCACCGTCGCCCAGACCGCGCGAGCGGCTGTCGCGGCGTTGGAACGCCGAGCGAAGGGGAACTACCCGATCGTCACGGCCAATCTCCCGTGGGCCGACCTCTTCTCCCGCCTCGCCACCGCGGCCGGTCGGCCGCCGGAACGCATCTGGAAACTGTCTCCCCGCGCCATCGAGCTTCTGCTCCGCTGGGCGGGGATTCGTCAACGCCGCCAAGGATTCACCCTCGGTTTCCACCCGGCGCACTGGAGCGAACTGCACTCCACCGCGATGGTCCTCGACCCGGACATCGCCCGCACCGGGCTCGGCGTCGGACCGGACGACCTCGGCGGAGCTCTCCGTTGAGCGGCGGCCGAGCACGAAGAGCAGCACGAGCGCCGCGATCAGATAGGCATTGCCGACGACGGCTTGCCCGAGGTTCCATGTTCGTTCGGCGCCGCCTCCACCCGGGACCACGGCGACGGTCCAGCCCGTGAACACGACGGCGGCCATGCCCATCGCCGGCCGCCTGGCGCACAGGTAGCCGAGGGCGGGCACCACCCACACCCAGTGATGTGTCCACGAGATCGGGCTGACCAGCAAGGCACAACCCGCCGTCACCAGCAGAGCGCCGGGGTCGTCGCCCGCGCGGTGAAGACGCCGGACGAGCCACATCATCACCACCGCGCAGAGGACGCCGAAGCAGCCGATCAGCACTGTCGCGACGCCGCCCTCCGGCAGTGTCCTGGCGACGAATCCCTGCCACGACTGGTTTCCCACCCAGCCTTTCATCTCCGCGAAGTGGCCGTTGAAGATCGCGGACGTCCAATAGCGCACGGAATCCTTCGGCAGCACCACGAACGCGAGCGTCGTCGCACCGAGGAAGGCCGCCAGGGCGCGGGCCGCGTCGGCGAACCGCCGGACGAGTACGAGGTGGACGATGAAGATCAGCGGGATCAGTTTGACCGCCGCCGCGAGCCCGATCCCGATACCGCGGAACCGCGATTCGCGCAGCAGCAGCACATCCGCGACCACGACGGCCATCAGGAGGAGGTTGACCTGGCCGAGTCCGATCGTCTGCCACACCGGTTGCAGGGCGAACGCACCGAGCAGCAAAAGCGGGAGGTACGCGCGCTCGGTGAACGGCCGGAGCGCGACATGGAGCGAAGGCGCCGCCGCGATCGCCAGCAGGCCCCAGCACCATTGCGCCGGGAGCGCGGTCAGCGGGACGAAGAGCAGCGCGGCGAACGGCGGGTAGGTGAACGGCAGTTCCGGCGCCCAGCCGGGCAGCGCGGTCAGGTGGTCGTACAGCGGCTCTCCGTGGAGCACCGCGGATCCTCCGGCGCGGTAGACGGCCGAGTCGACCCCGAGTGGAGTGCCCGAAAGCCACCAGATCAGCGCGATCGCGACGAGTACGGTGACCGCGAAGCCGACGGCGAGCACCGTCGCGTTGGCGCGCAGGGCGTTGATCCGAAGCATGGGAGAATGATCTCTGTTCCGAGGCCGCGGCACATCGCCCGGTGGACCCGTCTCGGCCCCGCTACCCCGGTATCGCCGGGTCGCGCACCCCTACCCCGGTATCACGGTCTTCGTATCCGGCCGCCTGCAACCGGAACAGCTTCGCGTAGATGCCGTCAGCGGCGAGCAGGCTTTCGTGGTCACCCGATTCGACGATCCGCCCCCGGTCGAGGGTGTAGATCCGGTCCGCCCCGCGCACGTTCGACATCCGGTGCGAGACGAAGAGGACCGTACGCCCCTTGAACAGATCGCGGAGCTTGTCGAACAGTTCCGCTTCCGCTTGGGCGTCGAGGGACGCCGTCGGCTCGTCGAGGATGACGAACGGCGAATCGCGGTAGAACGCGCGTGCCAGCGCCAGCCGTTGCCATTGCCCGAGCGAGAGGTCGGTTCCGCCCGAGAATTCCGCGCCGAGCACGGTGTCGTATCCGTGGTCGAGACGCTCGGCGATCGTGTCGACGGCGGCACTGCGCGCGGCTTCGGCCAGCCGCCGCGCCGGATCTTCCGCCCCAGGCCTGCCGAACTCGATGTTGTCGGTCACCGTCAGGCGATACTTGACGAAGTCCTGGAACAACACCGCCGTGCGATCGCGAAGCACCTCGGGCTCCCGGACGGGTTCCCCGTCGATCGACAGCGAGCCGGTGCTCGGCGGATACAGTCCCGCGAGCACCTTCGCGAGGGTCGTCTTCCCCGATCCGTTGGTGCCGACCAACGCGACGATCTCGCCGGCGGGCAGATCGATGTCCACGTCACGCAGGGTCGGCTCGGAAGCGCCGGGATAGCGGAACCCGAGATCGCGGGCGGTCAGCGAGCCATGCGCCCGCCGAGCCGGTTCGACCGGCTCCGCCGGGGACGCAGCCGCGAAGAGCCGGAGATCGGCCAGGTAGAGCAGGACGTCGCCCAGCGCGTTGAACAGGAAGGTGATCGCCTGAACGCGTGTGTTGAGCAGGAAGAGTCCCAGCAGGGCGGCGATCGCGGTGGGGACGTCGATCCCGCCGGAGCCGGCGTAGAGCCAGACGCCGCCGATGATCGCCACGGTGATCAGGTCGCCGGTCAGCCTGGCGGCGATCTTGCGCCGGGCATGCCGCCGGTACAGCACCGTCGTATCCGCGATTTCCTCGTCGTAGCGGGAGTTCCAGCGGTCGAACAGGACCGGGCCGATACCGAACGCGCGGATCTCCTTCGCCTCGTCGCGGCCGGTCAGCAGCCGTTCGAGGTAGTCGCGGACACGGCGGTTTTCGGCGAGTTTCCCGTTGAGCCCGTAGCGCGCGTCGCGTTCCTGTTTGGCGGCACGGAACAACGGGATCGGCGCGAGCAGGCACAGCGGCAGCAGGATCCAGGTCATGGCCGCGAAAGTGGCTCCGACCGCGATCAGGCTGAACGACGCCTGGATGATCGCGACGGCGGAGGAGACCAGCGTGATGGGTTGCACGCGAGACGCGAAAACGGCGCGCTGGAGACGGTCGTAGAAGGCCGGGTCCTCGAAGGTCAGCAGTTCGGTCTTGATCGTCGACCGCAGCACGAGGGACAGGATGTGCCGATCCGTCTTGACCGCGAGAACGCGCTGCCACGACTGGGCGAGGCCGCGGAAGGCGCCGTTGATCGAAGTCAGCACCATGACGGCCATCAGCAGCGGGATCAGTTTCGGCCAGAGGTCGCGGGCGTCTCCGCCGAGGCCGCCGAGCACTTCCTTCGTGACCAGCATCATGAGGCTGAGGGTGGCGGCGGAGAACAGCTGGTGGACCAGGATCGCGGTGAACCGTCTCCGGTCGGCCGCCCAGATCAGGCGCAGAGCGAAGACCGTCGTTCCGGCGAGGCTCCTGGTCGAGAGCCCCTTCGCGGCGGTCACCGCAACGCCGGCGTTCGTTCGAGCACGTTCGCGAGCCATGCGGTTTGGATCTCCTGGAGCCGGTCGTGGGTCTCGCGGTAGCGGAAAGTGTGGCCCTCACAGGGGAACAGGGCGAGCCTCGCTTCTCCCCCGGCGGCGACGAGCCCTTGATAAAACTCGACGGCCTGGTCGGGATGCGTCGCGGGATTGGCGTCGTCGAGGCCGTGCGCGATCAGGACCGGCCGCCGGATCCGGTCGGCGAACAAGAGCGCGCTGAAGGCGTGGTAGATCTCGGGAACCGCCCAGTAGGGCCGTTTCTCGTACTGGAAGCCACCGCAAACGCGGGTCCGGTTGTAGCAACCGCTCTGCGCGATACCCGCCGCGAGAGCGGGAAAATGCGCCAGCGCGTAGAGCGCGAGAGTGGCCCCGAAGCTGTGTCCGCCGACGACGACCCGGTCACCGAGGTGTTCGACGCTCGCCCCGATGGCACGCTCCAGCTGCCCGTGCAGCTGTTCGAGGGTGACGTCGCCCGGCCAATGCAGCGGCAGGTCGAGGACGGCTTGACGGGAATCCGCCCCCACGAACCCGTTCGGTCCGGGCAGTTCGGCACGGAGCGGGCCGGACGTCGCACGCAGCCAGAGCACCGTCGCGTCGACGGCACCCGGCGGCGACACGGTCAGCACCGCGTCGTGGAACCCCGTCGGAATCGTGACGACCTCTTCGACGGACCCGGCCCGGGGTGTCCTCGAAGGACGGACCGGACGTGGCCTCGGCTGCCTGAGTGCGGCGCTGTCCTCCAAAGGCTCCAAGCCCGCTTCGGTCAGCCTGCCGACCGCCCAGGCCAGCCGTTGTGCGCCGGTGCCCGCACGCGTGCTCGGCCGCAGTCCGGAGACGTGATCGACGAGCACGGAGCCGTCGGTCCCACGCTCGAGATGCCGCACCAGCAAGGAATCGGGCAGCAGCGGGCGTCCGGTGCCGCTGGTCAGGTCGAGCTCGAAAAGCCGCGCCCCCGCCGCCGCGTGCAAGGCTTCGATACCGGGTTCGAAGGACACGTAGCCAGGGCCGGCGGCGTCGTAGACGAGCGGCTCGGTCGCCGCGGCGGCTTCGGTCTCTTCGCGGATTTCGGGACAGAGCACCAGCAGGCGATCACGGTCGAGCCAGCACAGAGGCGCGCCACCGGCGTTGCCGAAGGTGGTGAGGGAGGCGGCGATCCTGATCTCGGCCAGTTCCGTCACCGTGCGCGCGGCGCAGTCCGCGATCCACGGGTGGAGCCCGCCGGGGCCGTGCGCCAGACCGGCGAGCAACGGGAGATCCGGATGCCACGCGTAACCGAACCCGGTCATCCGCGACACCGGCGGATGCCACTCTTCCCCGTCGGAAAACCGCACGGCGACCGAGAGCGGTTCGGCGCGATCGACCGCGAGCCCGGCCAGAGCAGGGTCGAGATCGAGACCGCACCAGTCGCCGAGGTCGTCCCGGTGGGCCGACAGGCTCGGCCGCCCGGGCAGCGTCGTCAGCACCGAGAGCGAGCCGTCGCCGTTCGGGTGGCTAGCCGGCATGCGTCCCTCCGGGCAGACGCACCACGATGCGGTCGATGAGCGCCTTGACGTCGCCGATTCCCGCCACGGGCGAGCACACCGGCTCCCCGGCGGCGTCGAGGCCGGTCGCGGACGGCACCCCGAGCCCGTCGAAACCGGCCGGACGTTCGTCACCGGGGTTGAGCACCACGGTGGTGATCGAGTCCCGGCGCGCGGGCTCCATCCGGTCGATCAGGGTGTGCAAAGACCGGCACGCCGGGCAGGAACTGGATACGTAAAGACGAACCCCGAGCACGGGTTCCAGGCACGGCGGCGCGTCGGTTCCCTCGGCCGCCCGCCGGTCGAAATGACGCAGCACGACGACGAGCACCACCGACCCGGCGGCACAGGCCATGAGCCGCGGCCACGGCGAAGGTTCGGCGAGGAACGGCAGCGCGGCGGCCGAGACGAGCGCGCCGGCCAGATTCGCGCCGATATGCGCGCTGCCGACGGCGGCGAGCCGCGCGGCTCCGAAGCAGGCGCACTTCTGCCCGCGCAACTGATAGGCCACCAAGGCGAGCGCGGCGTAGGAGACCAGCGCCACCAGGGCGGCGAGGCCGCCGGGCAGCGCGATGACGAGGCCCGCGGCGACGATCTCCGCCGCACCGACCAGCCGTGGTCCGTGCGGAGCGGCGAGGAGACGGGAATCGTACGGCCACGACAGCTCGGTGGCGGGTACGAACAGCTTGGAAAGACCGGCCACCAGCAGGGGCGCGGCCAGCAGGCCGAACACGGCCTGACCGAGTGCGGCGATCAACGGACGTCCTTTCGTTCGACCAGCCAGCCCGATTCGAGCAGGTCACGGGCGAAGCCTTGCTCCGGCTTCTTCACCGGGGAATCCAGCAGGTCCTGGACCACCGCGGCCTGGGATTCGGTGCATTCGGCGAGCGCCAGCGTGGCGCCTTCGACCAGCACACCGCCCCCGAACGGGAGCCGGGTGAACACGACTCCCTCGGCGAGTTCGTAGCCATGGACGTCTTTGGTCATCGCTTCCTCAGCCACCTCTCCAGCCAGGTCAGGCGCAACAGCATGGGCGCGCGGTCCGCGGTCAGCACGGCGTCGTCGAGGATCCGGAGCACCGGCCGGATGTCGAGGAGCCCCAGGTCCGCGAGCACGCTGCCGTTCGAGAGTTCGATGGCGACCTTCTTGCGCTCGCGGTGCAGGTGCTGGGCAGCGGCGGCACGCAGGGCGAACGCCGAAGAAGACTCGCGCACCGGCCCCGCGTCCTTCGCGAGCGCCTCGCGCATCGGGACCTGGTTGACGAAGAGGCCATCGCGGATATGGCCGAGCCGCCGGGGTTCGTAGCCCGCGACCGACGCCAGCACCCCGGCGTCGAGACCGGGCACGATCGTCCGGTCGCCCGCCACGGCCAGCGCCCCGTTCTCCCACAGCCGGGCCTGAGCCCGCCCGACCGGGGCGGGAAGGTCGTCCAGGTGGGCCCGCCAGAGTGCGCCCGTCGCCAGCTGCGCGGACTTGAGCGCTTCACGCCCTTCCTCGGTGAGACCCGGCAGACCGTGCCCGCCGTGCCCGGTGGCGGGAGCGGTGAGCCCCGGCTGTGCCTCGGCCGCGCGGGCGGCCGCGGCGTTGGCGCCCCTGGTCTTGAGCGCGGCGAGCGCGGCGCTGACGTCGGGGAGCACGCCGGTGGTGTGAAAGGGCTCGCAGGCCAGCAGGTGCCGTCCACCGCGACCGACCTCGACCTCGGACAGCGTCGTCGTGACCAGGCTTTCGAGCAGTGAACCCAGCACGAGCGGCCGCTGGGCGAAATCGGTGAGGCGATCGACCAGGTGGCGGCGCATCGCCAGCTCCGGTGTGGGCGGCACCAGCTCCTCACCGGTGATCGTGTCCTGGTCGAGCACCTCGGACAGCGCACAGGGCACGTGCTCGATGCGCAGCCCGGCGGGCGCCGGGAGCGGCGGCCGGGGAACGCCGTCACGGTGGAGATCGGCGTGGAAGAGCACCGGCGCGTGGCCGGCGGCACGGGCGCAGGTCGCGAGGAACGTCGAGGACAGGCCGCCGCTGAAGGCGAGCCCGTAGTCCCCGCCGAGTCCCGCGAGGAATGCGGTGACGGCCTTGTGCAGGGGTTTCCGGGTGGGCACGACGTCGGATCCGCGCTGCTTGACGGACACTCCGTCGACGCCGAGGGTCAGGTACGAACCGACCATGAGGCGGTACACGCCCGCCATCGGGCTGCCGTCCGGTGGTTCGGGCAGGCCTTCGACGAGGGCGAGGAGCCGGCCGTGGTCGAGGTCCGCGTCGGATCGCGCGCGGAACGCCTCGACGTCCTCGCTGAACTCGATGCGTCCGGCGCCGATGCGGTAGAAGATCTCGCGCGAGGTCGGTTCCGGACGGCCGATCTCGAATTCGGAACCGGTGGAACGCACGGCGAGACCGGAACCCGGGTCGATTTCCCCGCCGCGGTGGACGATTTTCCCGTCGTCGAGCTCTATTTGCCTCAGCACGGCCTACTCGACCCCCTCGGACCGAAAGACGACGACATACTCTTCGCGAACCGGGACGGAAGTGCTCACCACGGTTTCCTCGCAGGAAACCCAGGCCAAGAAACTGGCGGGAGCCTTGGCGGGCACTATCTCCCGGCCGAGATTGAACGACGCGGGCACCCCCATGGCACGCAGTCCGGCGGTGAGGAACAGTGCGTCGTCGACGGGGTCGAGAAAGCCGAATTTCTCCCGCTGACAGGTACGCAATCCGGCGACCGCTCGCGCGAGATCGAAACGTCCGGCGCGGCGCCCCTCGACAGCGGGCCACCGCTCGATTCGATATCCGCCCGCCGGATCACGGACGGACTCGACGAATTCCCCTGCTCGCCGTCCTGCTTCTTTTACTCTCACTGCCTTCATCTTTCCGTCGTGATACGTCCGGGAGAGGGGGCGCGGACCCGAGATCCGCGCCCCCCGTCAACTCACGTCAGGCTCGACCGGCTCAGATCTGCTGGCAGTGGAACCAGTTGCACAGGTGGCCGGGGCAGCACTGCGAGTCCCAGGCGCAACCGTCGCCCGGCATGCCACAGGCCTCCTCGACCACGGTCGGCTCCGCGTAGAGGTGCTGGAGCATTCCGTCGCCGAGCTTGGCACTGATAGTCACCTTGGGCATTCTTTCCTCCTTTTTACATGAGGTACCGACGGTCGGACCCCAAGCTTTTTCGCGCACGCCGAACAGAGCTCCAGGCGTGCGAATACGAGAAAGGCGGAGCGAACGCGAATACGTCGAACAGAAAAAGCAGCGTTTACCCCGGCACACCTTCGGACAAGGCGTGTTCGGGCACGAAAGGACCCCAGTTCGTCACTATGGCGCGCCTTTCCCCAGTATTCGGCGAGCACCGCACACGGGCGCCCGACGGACACCCGTGCTTCCTTCCCCAGTAATTCTTTGTTTTCTCACCGGCGAATTGACCGGCTTGCTTCCCCAGTACGTCTCGAGTCAAGCTAGCACGGCGGATTCACGCCCGCAACAGACTCTTCGGATCGATCCGCGGCATGCGGCATGCGGCATTACGACGGAATACCCGCATTTCGAGCAATCGGAAATGAATGAAGGCGCCCGCCGCGACAGTTTCCGCGGAGCGCAGGACACGGGACGCCGACCCCCAGGTCCGCCCGCGATCTTGACCGTATTGACCGACTCCGAGGGCGGGCAACCGCCTTGTGAAGAGTTCACCTGCTTGGAGCAAAGTGGCTCGCGGCCGGGAATCCGGCCGCGAGCCTACGTGGACGTACTTGTTGCGCTTCGGGATCAGCGCCGGGTGAGGACCCGCTTGCCCAGCCATCCGGCGTAGACGGCCAGGCCGGCGACCCCGGCCTTCCGGGTCGGACGCGCCGCGATCGCCAGGCCGATGACGAGTTCGGTGGCGCCGTTGCGGTAGGTCCAGTTACGGACGTCGTCGGCGAACGCCATCTTCGTCACCGGTTCGAAGGCCGCCGGAGCGGCGAAGTGGGCGAGACCGGTCGCGGCGATGCCGAGGCCGAGGAGCTTGGACATGGAGTGCCTTTCTTGTTCAGTCAAGGACGCCGGCGCGGCGCCAAAGCCGGCGGCTCGGGCCGCTGATGAGGCCGATCTCGGTGAAATAGTCGACGGCCTTGGCCGCCCACGCCGCCTTGGTCCGGCGCCAATGCGGATTCGCGGTGGCGACCTGGCGGGCTTCGCGGGGATCGAGGCCGACGGAGGTGTATGCCTTGGGGTGCAACAACTCCGACGTCGCGACATAGGCCATCCCGGCGATCGCCCATCGGATCAGTTCGCGGCCGACGCGGCCGTGACGGGCCCAGGCCCGGCCCAGTTCGTCCTTGGCGAAGCTGATGTGGCGCGCCTCTTCGATCACGTGGATGCGGGAGATCATCCGGATCATCGGCTGCAGGCTGTCGTCGCGCATCATCTCGCGCTGCATGCCGTCGGCGAGTTCTTCGACGTAGATGGCGCCGGCGAACAGCAACGCCGGACCGCAGATCGCGCCGAAGATCTTGCCCGAGCGGTGGGCCGTGCGGCTCGGCCGCCGGACGACGCCGCCGCTCTTCTCGATCGAGCGGGCGAACATGGTGCTGTGACGGCATTCGTCGGCGATCTCGGTGAGCGCGTACTGCGCGTTGTGGGTCGTCGGGTCGCTGTTGTAGACGTGACGCACGAGGCCCTGCATGAGGATCAGCTCGAACCAGATCCCCGACGCCGCCGCGGCCGCGGCCTCCTGACGGCTCAGTTCGGCGCGCTGCCCGTCGTCGAGCCGCTCCCATAAAGCGGTGCCGTACAAGGAACAGCGCTCCGGCGCCTTGCCGTACGCGCCTTCGACCAACGGTGCCTGCCAGTCGACGTCGACGTCCGGGTCGTAGGAGTGTCGCGCGGAGGAGCGCTGCAGACGCTCGGCGACCCGTTCGCTTTCGGTGTTCGCGGTCAAGACGACCTCCTCGGATCCGTGTGCTCCGGCAGCGGTCCGCCGCCGTCCGGGATGACCTGCCCGGAATCGCGGTAGGCCACCGCCTCGTGGAAACCATCGCGTTCGGCGAACTCGCGGAACCAGCGGCCTTCCGGGCTGTGCCGGGTGATGCCGTCGAAAAGCGTCGCGAGTGTCTGGGTGCCGGAAAGGCCCATGTTGTCGTAGGCCTGGTTGATCATCAGCTTCTGCATCACCAGCTGGTTCGTCGGCACGCCCGCCATCCGGTCGGCCAGTTCCTCGACCGCGGCTTCGAGCCTTTCGGGTTCCACCGCCTCGAGCGCGAGTCCCCATTCCGCGGCGGTGGCGCCGTCGATGGTGTCGCCGGTGAGCAGCATCCGCTTGGCGCGCTGGGCGCCGGCGCGGTAGACCCACATCGCGGTCGTCGGGCAACCCCAGACGCGGGCGGGCGGATAGCCGAGGCGCGCGTCGGTCGCCATGATCAGCACGTCACACGAGAGCGCGATGTCGCTGCCGCCGGCGATCGCGTGTCCCTGCACCTGGCAGATGGTGGGTTTCAGCGACCGCCACAGGGTGAAGAAGTCGTCGGTGTTGCGTTTCATCACCCGGTAATCCTTGATCGGATCCCAGACCGGGCCCTGGTTCCAGCGGCCTTCCGCGTCTCCCTCGGCGAACTGTTTGAGGTCGTAGCCCGCACAGAACGACCGGCCTTCGCCGCGCACCACGATCACGCGGACCGCGTCGTCCTCGTTCGCCCGCTCCACGGCCTGCCGGATCTCGCCGGGCATGACGTCGTTGATCGCGTTGAGCCGCTCCGGGCGGTTCAGGGTCAGGTAGGCCTTCCGGTCTTGGGCGCGATACGTGAGCGTCTCAAACACCATCGGAGCCCCCCAGCGCGCGAAGGGTGAAGGTGACCAGATGCGGGATGGTGTCCGGTCCGCTCTCGCCCGCCAGCGGCCCGACCAGCATTTCCGCGCCCGCGCCGACCAGCGCCGCGGCGGTCGCTTCCGCGTCCTGCGAAGGCAGCAGCCCCCTTCTCACCCCGTCGGCGATGTTCCTGGCGATGACCTCGCGGAACGCGCGGCGGAAGACCAGCCGTTCGGCCTCCACCACGGCGTCGACCGGCTCGGCCAGCAACGCGTACGCCAGCCTCGGCGCCTTCAACGCCCGCCCGGCGAAGGTCTCGATCACGGCGACCACCCGCTCGCGGACGTCGCCTTGGGAAGCGGCGGCCTCGACGGCGTCGACCTCCCGGGAGACGACCTCGCGGAAGACCTCGACGACGAGGTCGGCCTTGGACGGGAACTGCCGGTACACGCTGCCGGTGCCCACGCCCGCCCGGGTGGCGACCGCGGCCATGGAGCAGCCCGCGTAGCCGGTCTCGGCCAGCAGCGCGATGGCCGCGGCCAGGATCTCGCCGCGCTGCGAGTCCAGCCTGGCCTGCGTCTTCGGGGTGCGTCGGTACGGCATGTCAAGGAGTGAAGCACGGATTCCGCTCTTCAGCAACGGGCGATCCGGCGGTGGCGCGTGAAGGCCCCCTTCCCTCGACTGAGCCGAGGGAAGGGGGCCTTCACGCGCTCAATTCCGGTTGATGGTGAACGTGCTCGTCGTGTTCCGGATGTCCTCGGCGTTGTCGCTCAGGGTGAGCCCGGTGAACGTCGCCGAGCCGACGGCCGGGCCCTGGCCCGGTTCCGGTAGTTCGTTGACCCAGATCCCGATCCCCGACTTCGCGTCGAACTCGTCACCGCTGCGGTGCGCGCCGGTGATCGACACGTTCGTCAGCACCGTGTCCTCGACCGGGTTCTCCGGGCGGTTCCCGGTGTACTTGGTCTGGAACATGATGCCGCTGTAGGTCGGGCTCTGGATGTCCACATCGGACACCCGGATACCGCGGAACTCCTTGGAGGCGGAGAACATCCAGATCGCGGGGAACGTCTGCTGCCCCCAGAAATGACCACCGGTGCGGACCAGTGAGACGTTCTGGACGGTCGTCGGCTGCGGGCCGAACCCGAGGAACGGATAGCCGAAGTCGAGCGAGCTGATCGTGATCCCCGAGTACGTCAACGTGTCCGCGATATACAGGTTCCGGAAGGTGTTGCCGTACCCCCCGTACACCGCCAGACCGGCCGCGCGCCAAGGAAGCAGCACGGTCAGGTTCTCGAACACGTTGTCGTACTGGTTGCCCGCGTTGAGGTCCGTGGCGGCGAACAGCGCGAAACTGTCGTCGCCGGTCGAGCGGGCTTCGTTATCGGTGACGCGGTTTCCCGTGCTGCCGTTGGTGAAGTTGACCCCGTCGGCGAACATGTCGCGGATCCGCGAGTTCTTCACCGTCGTGTTGTCCACATTGGTCGCCCACAGCAGGCACATCTGGTGCTCCACCCAGATGTCGTCGATGGTCATGTTCGTGACGTTCGTGAAGTTGAAGACCTTGCCCGGACCGTCGATCCGGGACGTGTAGTTCCCGAACACGGCGAATCCGCGGAACGTCGAACCACTGGCGCTCGCCTGCGCGTCGAACCCGATGTCGGTGTTCTCCTGCCAGGCGGGCGCGGTGAACCTCGTGAACCACGGCCCGGCGCCGAGCACCGTGATCGGCTTGCCGTACACGGTGACCTTGCTCGTCATCGGGTACTGCCCCGGCGGAAGGAAGACGCCGGTGAGGTTCGGATCCTGGCGGACCTTGTCCAGCGCGGCCTGCACATCCTGCTGGGTGAACCCGGCCGGGACGGCGTAGCGCGCCGGATCGGGATTCGCGGCCGCCGTGGCCAGCTCGAAGTTCACGAAGTCGATCGCGTAGTTCAAGCCGTTGCCGGCGTCCTTCTGCAGCTTGATCTTGTGCCCGGCGGGCACGGTCGTGCCGAGCAGCAGGCTGGCCTCGTCGTAGATGTGCCGAGCGGGACCGGCTCCCGGAGAGTTCTGCGGAGAGGCTTCGGGACCGTAAAGCCACGCGTGACGCGAAGTCAGGTCGATGGCTTTCAGGAACGTGCCGTCGACGTAGACGTTCAGCGTCGAGTTCTGCCCGCCGCCACCCGCGGCGTCCGGCATCGAGAACCGGGTCACCAGGGTGTTCGTAGCCGCGCGGGTGGTGAATTCGACCGACGCCCCGGTCGAGTTCAGCGTCACCGCCTTGCGGCCCGACGCCTCCCCCGCGAGATCGCCGATCTTCCGGTTCGGGCCGATCACGGACGCGCCGCCGGCGACCACGCCGTCTTCGGCCTCGTACATGTCGTAGGGCATGTTCGCGCCCCTGCCGACGAACAGCGCTTGCGTGCTCGTGTTGTTGCCCTGCTTCAGGGGCAACTCGTTGGCGTCGTTCGCGACGACGGTCTTGACCGTGTACCGCCCGTTCCCGGCGGTCCAGGTGCCGACGTTCACCGGCGGCGCGGTGGCCCCGGCGGCGATCGCGCCGGAGTACGAGCCGCTGAGCGTCTTGACGACGGCGCCGTTCTGGTCGGTGATCGTCACCGTGACGCCGTGGGCCCCACCCGCCGAGGCGATCGTGCCCTGGTTGCGCACCGTCGCGGAGAAGGTCACGGTGCCGCCCGCCGTCGGGTTGTTCGGCGACCAGGCGGTGGCCGCGACGAGATCGGAGCTCTGGACCGGGCTGACGACGAGCGCCGTCGCACCGGTGTAGGAGTTGTTGGCCTCGTCCCGTTCGACGACGGCGTTGGCCTCGTCGACCTTCGCGGTGATCTGGTGACTGCCCGCTTCCCGGGCGCCGATGTTCGCCGAGACCGTCGCCGAAGCTCCCGCGGCCAGCGCGCCGACCGGTGCCGTGCCGACCTTCGCCGTGCCCAGGTAGAGGTTCACGTTCGTCGCGCCCGACGCCGCGGTCCCGGCGTTGCGGATGGTCGCCGACACGGTGATCGCGTCGGTCTCCACCGGGTTTTCCGGCGACCACGAAACACCCGAAACCGTGAGGTCGGGATTCGGGGCGGGCACACCGAAGACCTGGAACTCCGCGGCCTGGCCGCCGGGTGCGCCGGAGTTGGCGGTGATCCGCAGCCGGACGTCGGCGGCGCGGCCACTCACCGGGATCGTCACGGTGTTGCCGCTCGACGGGGTGAAGGTGTACGTCTGCGCGGGCACCAGCGTGGTGAACGCGCCCGCGCCCTGGTCACGCCCTTCGACCGCGATCGTCTGCGTCCGCTGTGCCCAAGCGGGATCGGGGTTGAGCTTGACCACGACACGATCGAGGTCGGCGTTGGACCCGAGCGCCACGGTCAGCAGGTTCGGATACGCCGCGCCCTCCCAATACGTGGTCACGGAGTCGTCATTGGCGTTGGCCGCGACGTAGGAATGCTGCACCGAAGACGCCGTGATCGGCTTGCCCAGCGCGAGATTCGTGCCGGCGCGCGTCCCCGTCCTGGTCACCGTGCCGCTGCTCGGCGACTGGTTGCCCGCCGCGTCGCGGGCCCGCACGGAATACGCGACCGTCGCGCTCTCCGGCTGGTCGTCGGTGTAGGTCAGGACGTCTCCGGCGACACTGCCGCGCGGCTGACCGTTGGCGTAGACGTCGTACCCCGCGACGCCGGTGTTGTCGGTCGAAGCCGACCACGTCAGCCGGATCTTGCCGCTCGCGGGCTCGGTGTAGGCGAGGTTCCCGGGCGCGGACGGCGGTTGCGTATCGCCGCCCGCCGGGCCGTGCACCGCGAACTCCGAGAGCTGGGCGGCGGGCCAGCCGGTGTTGGCGGTGATGTTCAGCCGCACGAACCGGGTGTTCCCGGTGACGTCGAGGGTGACGGTGTTACCCGTCGCCGGATCGAACCGGTGGCCCGCCGACGGGACGAGATCGCTGAAGCTCGCGCCGTTCCCGCTGCCCTGCACGGAGAACGTCTGGGTGCGGGCTTCCCAGCCGGAGGGCAGTTTGAGCACGAGCCGGGCGATATCCGTGGTCGCGCCGAGGTCGGCCTGGATCCATTGCGGGAACTGGTTGTTCGTGCTTTCCCAGTAGGTGGCCTGGTTCCCGTCGCCGACGTTGGAAACGGCGTAGCCGGGCAGCTGGCTGCTGGCGGTGTACGTCGCATCGGCCGCTTCGGCGGCGGCAGGAGTCGCGAAAGCCGTCGTGGCTTCGCTGGCGGCCACGGCCGGTGGGGCCAGAAGAAGGGATAGGGCGGCGTACGTCAGAAGGCGCCTCGTTCTCATGACATTCCTCTGTTCCGGGAGGGGACTGAGCGGAATCTTCCTGACTCTTGTCATGTTCTTGCGCTGAAATGTTCAAGAATTACAGCCCATGGGCCGCCGCAAGTCAACGGCCGGCGCTAAATCGCGTGACCGGCCGGAAACCCGCTGCTAACGTCCGGCCCGACCAGGTGCTTTCCCGGAAAGAAGGAGAACGGCGTGCGCCGAGCTGTCGAGTCCCCGAGCCGTATGGACCTTTCGACAGCCCTGGAGCCGTTCATCCATGGAGTACCTGAACCTCGGAATCCTCGCCCATGTCGACGCCGGTAAGACGAGCCTGACGGAGCGCCTGCTCCATCACACCGGTGCCATCGGCACCCTCGGCCGCGTCGACGCCGGGGACACCCGCACCGACACGATGGACCTGGAACGCCGTCGCGGCATCACCATCCGCTCGGCCGTCGTGGCCTTCCGCGTCGGCGACCTGCGCGTCAACCTGATCGACACCCCCGGCCACCCGGACTTCATCGCCGAGGTCGAACGCGCGCTGCGGGTGCTCGACGGGGTCGTCCTCGTCGTGTCCGCCGTCGAGGGCGTGCAGGCACAGACCCGGGTGCTCATGCGCGCGCTCAAGCGGCTGCGGATCCCCGTGCTGATCTTCGTCAACAAGATCGACCGGGCGGGCGCCCGCCACGAAGGCCTCCTCGCCGACCTCGCCGAACGCCTCGGTGTCGCCTGCGTGCCGATGTCCGAAGTCGACGGCATCGGTACGGCGACCGCGAAGGTCCGGCCGCTCTCGCCGTCGTCCGGGCAGGCCGAGCAGCTCGCCGAGCACAGCGACGCCTTCCTCACCGCGTATCTCGAAGACACTTTGACGGTCGAGGACTACCAGGACGAGATCGTCCGCCAGACCCGGCTCGGCGTGGTCTCCCCCGTCTTCTTCGGCTCCGCGCGCAGCGGCGAAGGGATCGCCGAGCTGACTTCGGGTATCCGCGAATTCCTTGGCGGGGCTGGAAAAGCAGCGCCGGACGACCGGTTGCGTGCCGCGGTGTTCAAGATCGAACGTGGCCGCGCACACGAGAAGATCGCTTATGTCCGCGTGTTCTCCGGCGAGCTCGGCGCACGGGACCACGTCCGGTTCCACCGCCCGGGCGGGACGTTCACGGCGGAGGCGAAGGTGAGCGCGGTGCGCGTCTTCGAACTCGGCGACGAGACCGTCGAGGGCCGCGCGCGGGCCGGGCAGATCGCCAAGGTCACCGGGCTCAAGGAGATCCGGATCGGCGACCTCGTCGGCGTCCCCGAAGACGAGCGCGCGTCCACGCAGTTTCCGCCGCCCGCCTTGGAAACCGTGGTCATCCCGGCCGAACCCGCCGAGACGGCCTCGGTGTTCACCGCCCTGCAGGAGCTGGCGGAGCAGGATCCGCTGATCACCGTCCGGCAGGACGACGAGACCCGCCGGATCTCGGTGCGGCTCTACGGCGAAGTGCAGAAGGAGATCATCGCGGAGACGCTCGCCGCTGAGCACGGCCTCGACGTCGGCTTCAGCCTCACCCGGCCGGTCTGCGTCGAACGGCCGATCGGCACGGGACATTCGGTGTGGTTCATCACGGAGAAGCGGAATCCGTACTTCGCCACGGTCGGCCTGCGGGTCGGCCCCGGTGCCCCGGGGTCGGGCCTGACCTTCGGCCTCGACGTCGAACTCGGCTCCCTCCCGCTCGCCTTCCACAAGGCCATCGAGGAGACGGTCGACGCGACACTGCGGCGCGGCCCGACCGGCAGGGAGGTGATCGATTGCGTGGTGACCGTCACCCATACCGGTTACTTCAGCCCGGTCAGCGCGGCGGGCGATTTCCGCAAGGTCACCCCGTTCGTGCTGGCAGAGGCGCTGCGGGACGCGGGGACCGAGGTACTCGAACCGGTCAGCCGGATCGAGGTGGAACTGCCCGCCGGCTCCGTGACCGCGACGCTTTCCCGGCTGGTCGAAGGCGGCGGGACCGTCACCGGCTCGGCGGTGCGCGGCGACCGGGCCGAGCTGACGGGCCTGCTCCCGCTCGGCGAGGTCGCCCGGTTCGAGCAGCACCTGCCCGGGCTCACCCACGGTGAAGGCCTGATGACCACCGAACCGGCGGGTTACCGGCCCCGGGTTAGCCCGAATCGGCCAATGCCCGGCTAGCCGGAACGAGTACGTTCTTGGTGGACGGCGAAATCCGCCGTCCGAGGGAAAGGGCCACGATGGATCAGTTTCGCGACACCGCTTCGGCGTTGCGGGAACTCACGGAGTCGATGCGGCTCGACGAGCCCCGCGACGAGTTGCTGGAACGGGTGGCGAAGAAGGTGGTGGGTCTGCTCCCCGGAGCGGACGCGGCCACGGTCACGCTGTACTCCGACGGCGAACCGAGTACCGTCGCCGCCACCGACGAATCCCTGCTCCCCCTGGACAAGGCGCAGTACAGCGCGGACGAGGGACCGTGCCTGAAGGCCGCCGAAAGCGGCACGATCGTCCGGACCCTGCTGGACGCCGACGCGGCCGCCCGCTGGCCGGACTTCACCGCGACCGCCGACCAGCTCGGCGTGCGGACCTCGCTGTCCTGCCCGTTGTTCGTCCCGGACGAGTCCCACTTCCAGCGGCGTGAGACCGAGCCGCTGTCCGGCGCGCTCAACATCTGGAGCTTCCAGGAGAACGCCTTCGATCCGGTGGAGGCGGCCCTGGTCGCGATGTTCACCTCGGCGATCTCGGCGATCATCCTCACCGCGTCACGCTGGGCCGCCGCCGAACGGCAGGCGGAGACCCTGGTCGCCGCGCTGGAGACCAGGGACGCCATCGCCACCGCGAAGGGAATCGTGATGGCACGTCTGGAGCTGAACGCCGACGAGGCCTTTCGCTGGCTCACCGAGGCGTCACAGCACACGAACCGCAAGATCCGGGAGATCTCGGTGCTGATCGCCGAGGACCCGAGGGCGGTTTTCGGGCACTAGCCCAGCGAGATCCGGCGGCCCTCGCGTGAGGACTCGAGACCGGCTTCCGCGAGCCTGATGCCGCGCACCCCCGCCATGAAGTCGTAGGGGTGCGGGGCGTCGTCCACGACGTGGCGGATGAACTGCTCCCACTGGGCGCGGAAACCGTTGCCGAAGTCCTCGTTGTCCGGCACTTCCTGCCACTGCGACCGATAGGACTGCGTCTCCGCCAGGTCCGGGTTCCACACCGGCTTCGGCGTGGCCTCCCTCGGCTGGATGACGCATTTGTGCAGACCGGCGACCGCGCTGCCCTTGGTGCCGTCGACCTGGAACTCCACCAGTTCGTCGCGGTGCACCCGCACGCACCAGGACGAGTTGAGCTGGGCGATGACCCCGCCTTCGAGCTCGAAGATCGCGTACGCGGAGTCGTCGGCCGTGGCCGCGTACCGGTCGCCCTTCTCGTCGACGCGCTCCGGGATGTGGGTGACGGCCTTCGCGGTCACGGCGTTGACGGCGCCGAAGAGGTTCTCCAGCACGTAGTTCCAGTGGCAGAACATGTCGACGACGATGCCGCCGCCGTCTTCGGCGCGGTAGTTCCAGCTGGGGCGCTGTGCGGCCTGCCAGTCGCCCTCGAACACCCAGTAACCGAACTCGCCGCGCACGGAAAGGATCTCGCCGAAGAAGCCGCTGTCGATCAGGCGCTTCAGCTTGAGCAGGCCGGGCAGGTACAGCTTGTCGTGGACGACACCGTTCTTGACCCCGGCCGTCTCGGCGTGCTTCGCCAGCGCGAGCGCGCCTTCGACCGACTCGGCCACCGGCTTCTCGGTGTAGATGTGCTTGCCCGCGTCGATGGCGCGGACGATCGACTTCTCGCGCACCGCGGTCAGCTGCGCGTCGAAGTAGAGCGGGAGGTCTTCGTCGCCGAGCGCGGCGTCGAGGTCGGTGGTCCAGCGGGTCAGCCCGTGCCGGGTGGCGATCTCTTCGAGCTTGTCCGCGTTGCGCCCCACCAGGACCGGCTCCAGCTGGACCCGCGAACCGTCGGCCAGCTCGACCCCGCCGGCCTCCCTGATCGCCAGGACCGAGCGCACCAGGTGCTGCCGATAGCCCATCCGCCCGGTGACGCCGTTCATCACGACGCCGAGTTTCCGCGTGGTCATCCGTTCTCCTTTGAAAGCGCTTTCCTGCCCACATCCTGAAAGCGCTTTCTCAGCCTGTCAAGACCGATGCGAGGAAAGTCCCTTCCGGTTCAGGAAGCGGGATCGTAGGCGCGGACCGCGTCGAGATATTCGGTGATGGCGTCCCGGTTGCGGAGCAGGCATTCGGCCCGCCGGGTCATCCGGTCCCGCTCGGCCTCCAGGGTTTCGAGCATCTCCGCGGTCGCGTCCGGGAAGTAGATCTGCCGGGGTTTGTCCAGGCACGGCAGGATCTGCTTGATGATCCTGGTCGGCAGCCCGGCGTCGAGCAGGCCGCGGACCTGGATGACCCGGTCGACCGAAGGCTCGGCGTAGTCGCGGTAGCCGTTGGCCAGCCGCTCCGAGACGATGAGACCCTGCTCTTCGTAGTACCGCAGCAGACGGCGCGACGTCCCCGTCCGCTCCGCCAGCTCCCCGATCCGCATGTGCGCCACCTCACCCCGGCCGACTTGACCTTCACATCTATGTGATGGTTCGAGCATACGGCCATGACTTCGAAACTCCCGCTCGGCGCGCTGCTCGCGCTGACCACGGCGGCGTTCGTCACCGTCCTGACCGAGGCATTGCCCGCCGGTGTGCTGCCCGCGATGAGCGCCGGGCTCGGCGTCGGCGAAGCGGCGACCGGGCAGTTGGTGACGGTGTACGCGATCGGCACCGCACTGACCGCGATCCCGCTTTCCGCCGCGACCGCGGGCTGGCGGCGCAAACGCTTGCTCCTGGCCGGAGTGGCCGGGTTCGCCGTCGCCAACACGGTCACGGCGCTGTCCACGAACTATCCCCTGACCCTCGGCGCGCGGTTCGTCGCCGGGATCGCGGCGGGCGTGGTGTGGGCGCTGCTGGCCGGTTACGCCCGGCGGCTGGCGCCGGAGCCGGTGCAGGGCAAGGCGATCGCCATCGTGATGACCGGTATCCCGCTCGCGCTCTCGCTTGGCATCCCCGCCGGCACGTTCCTGGGCGGTGTCTTCGGTTGGCAGATGACGTTCTCCCTGATGTCGGTGCTCGCGCTCGGCCTGCTGGGCTGGATCGCGGTGGGCGTCCCCGATTTCCCCGGGCAGGACAAGAGCGGCAGGCTCCCGGTGCGCAAGACCCTCGCCGTGCCCGGCGTCGCCGCGGTGCTGTTCGTGACGCTGACCTTCGTGCTGGCGCACAACATCCTCTACACCTACATCGCCACCTTCCTCGAACACGTGTCGATGGGCGGCTCGGTCGATCGGATCCTGCTGGTGTTCGGGCTGGCTTCGATGGTCAGCATCTGGCTTGTCGGCGTCCACATCGACCGGCGGCTGCGGGCACTGACCGTCGCGGGCACCGTGCTCGTGGCGCTCGGGGCGACCATTTTGGCTCTACTGGGCGAAAATCCGGCTCTGGTCTACCTCGCGGTGACGCTGTGGGGGCTCGGCTGGGGTGGCATCCCGACACTGCTGCAGACCGCCGCCGCGCGGGCGGGCGACAGGGGCGGCGCGGCGGACATCGCGCAGGCCATGCTGGTCACCCTGTGGAACGCGGCGATGGCGGGCGGCGGGATCGCCGGTGGCGTCCTCCTCGACGGTTTCGGTGCCGAGTCGTTCCCCTGGAGTGTCCTGGTGCTGCTCGTGCCGACGTTGGCCGTGGTGCTGGTGGCGCGAAGGCACGGGTTCACAGCGGCAGTTCCGGATGGCTCCGGATCGCCTCGAGAACCAGGTCGACCGCGGCGCGAGGCGCGGACCCGCGCCTGATCGCCGCGGCGATGGAGCGATCGACCGGCGTCGCGAGCTCGCGGGTGGCGACGCGGTAACGCTTGTCGACGGCGAGGCCGGGCAGGAGCGCGATCGAAAGCCCGGCCTCGACGTGCTGCAAGGTCATCATGTAGTTGCTGAACCGGGCGATCACGCGCGGCTCGAAACCGGCTTCGCGGCAGAGCCGGGTGGCGAGGTTCGCCATGTAGGACTGCGGGATGTCGAACGCCCAGGGCTCGCTCGCGTAGGCGGCGAGGTCGGCGGGCCCCCGGCCCGCGGCCGGATGACCGGGCGGGACGACGAGCACGATCGGATCGGTCGCGAGCGGCACCAGGTCGATGTCCGGCCCGAGCGGCTGCTCGACGAAGTCCGTGGTCGTGATGATGACGTCGGCGTCGCCGACCCGGAGCGCGGGCATGCTGACGTGCGGTTCGAGTTCGAGCAGTTCGATCTGGAGGCTCGGATGCGACCGGGCCAGCCGGTTCACCGCGGGGACGGCGATGGTGTGGATCGCGCTCTGGAAGGCGCCGAGGCGGACGTGCCCCGCGGGCCCCTCGCCGAGACCGCGCAACTCGGCCTCGACGGTGTCCATGTGGTCGAGGATCGCTCGCGCGCGGCGGGCCAGCATGCGCCCTGCCGGGGTCAGCCGGACGCGGCGGCCGGTGCGTTCCAGCAGTTGCGTGCGGGTCTCGGCCTCCAGGACCGCGAGCTGCTGGGACACGCTCGACGCGCTCAGGTTGGCCGCCTTCGCGACCGCGCGGACGGTGCCGAGCGTGTCGAGCCTGCTCAGCAGGCTGAGCCTCCACGGGTTGAGCATGGCACCCATTGTTGTACGGATCAGCCGAACAGGATAGCCGGAATTGTGAGCTGGACGTGTCGCTCGGCACCGGCTTACCGTCGGAACATGGCTGCTCCCCTCACCGACCTGTCCACCACCGACCGTTTCTGGGCCGACGCCGACCGGCACCTCGTGCGCTACGCCGGGGCCGGCGATTTCACCCGCGAGATCATCGACCACGCCGCCGGGAGCTACCTGTTCACCGAGTCTGGGCGGCGGATCCTCGACTTCACGTCCGGGCAGATGAGCGCGATCCTCGGGCATTCGCATCCGGAGATCGTCGAGACCGTGCGGCGGCAGATCGGCTCGCTGGACCATCTGTTCAGCGGGATGCTGAGCCGCCCCGTCGTCGACCTCGCGCGACGGCTGGCGGAGACCCTGCCCTCGCCGCTGGAGAAGGCGCTGCTGCTGACCACCGGCGCGGAGTCGAACGAGGCCGCGATCCGGATGGCGAAACTGGTGACCGGGAAGCACGAGATCGTGTCGTTCGCCCGGTCGTGGCACGGGATGACGCAAGCGGCGGCGAACGCGACCTACAGCGCGGGCCGCAAGGGTTACGGCCCGACCGCGCCCGGCAACTTCGCCATTCCCTCGCCGAACTCGTATCGGCCGGATTTCGTCGGCCCGGACGGGGAACTGGACTGGAAACGCCAGCTGGACTTCGGATTCGAGATGATCGACGCCCAGTCCGTCGGCAGCCTCGCGGCGTGCATCGTCGAACCGATCCTCAGCTCGGGCGGGATCATCGAGCCTCCGGTGGGCTATTTCGCCGCCCTGCAGGAGAAATGCCGTGAACGCGGGATGCTGCTGATCCTCGACGAGGCGCAGACCGGCTTGTGCCGCACGGGAAACTGGTACGCCTTCGAACGCGACGGCGTCGTCCCCGACATCCTCACGCTGTCCAAGACGCTGGGCGCCGGTCTCCCGCTGGCGGCGGTGATCACGAGCGCGGAAATCGAGCAGGAAGCGCACGACCGCGGCTATCTGTTCTTCACCACGCACGTCGCCGACCCGCTGGTGGCGGCCGTCGGGAACACCGTGCTCGACGTCCTGACCCGCGACCGCCTCGACGAACGCGCCACCGAACTGGGCGCCTTCCTCCGCCGCGGCCTCGACGACATCGCCGCCCGTCACCCCGTCGTCGGCGACATCCGCGGGCGTGGGCTGCTGGTCGGCGTCGAACTCGTCGCGGACCGTGTCACGAAACGGAGTTCCGACGAACTGGGCGCGCTGGTCACGCGACGCTGCCTCGAACTGGGGCTGCACATGAACATCGTGCAGTTGCCGGGGATGGGCGGGGTCTTCCGGATCGCTCCCCCGTTGACGGCCACCGAAGACGAGCTGGCGGAGGGACTTGAGGTGCTGGACAAGGCGATCGGGGACGCAAGCGCGCGCTGGTCGTGAGGCAAGCCTCGTGAGTGGCGTTTCGGGTTCTAACCCGAAACGCCACTCACGACCCCCTGAACTCCCGAAGCAACCGAACGACCTCACCCGGCCGCTCCAAGAACGGCGAGTGCCCGGCACCCTCCACGACCTCCACCCGGGCCCCGACCGCCGAATACCGCGCGAAAGTCTTGTCACAGTCGTAAAAACGGTCCCGGCGCCCGAGAATCACCAGGCACGGCAACCCCAGGGCCGCCACTTGCGCATCCAGAGGACGAAATGCAAGCAGTCGCGCGCGGTCCACGAGTACCACGCGCGCCATCGCGGGCGCGGTGACCGCGTGATCGGCCAGGTCCTGCAAGGGGTCGCCGAACCAGCCCGACCGGCGGAACCGCGAGACGGACCGGATCCACCGCCGATGCGCGATGCGCCGCACGAGCGCGCTGACCATCGGCAGCAGAACCGGGCTTCCCGGCGGAAAGGACGCGTAGCTGTAGTCCGGCGCCTGCCCGATCACCACCAAAGAACCCACCCTCGGCGAGATCTCGGCCAGTGCCAAGGCGACATCCGCCCCGAAGGAGTGACCGGCGACCAAGACATCCTCGACGCCCAGCGCATCGAGGACACCGGCCACCATGCGCGCCTGCGACGCCGCGTCGAGCCCGGACGAACCACCGGTGCATCCGTGCCCCAGCAGATCCACCCGGATCACGTGATGCGCCGCGGACAGGCCGAGGGTGAGCCGGTCGAACCAGTGCACCGACCCGCAATACCCGTGCAGCAACAGCACCGGCGGCCCGGCGCCGTCCTGACGCACATGGACGGCGGCACCGTTCACGTCGAGGATGTCGCCGATGGGGGAACGAGCCACGCCCCCAAACTAGCTCAGACCTGCGCGTGCTCCCTGCTGCGGGACAACAGGAAGGCCGCGATCCCGGCGGGGAAGAACATGAGCACGCCGTAGACCCCGGCGGGTACGGCCATTGCTTTGTCGCCGAGCACGGAATACGCCACGGCGATCGCGAGGGTGGCGTTGTGGACACCGATCTCCATGGCGGAGGCGATCGCCTGGCCGCGGTCCACCCGGAACAGTCGCGGCACGTAGTACCCGATCGCGAGGCTGAGCACGGAAAGCGCCAGCGCCACCGGCCCGAGCGTGCCGATGTTGTCCACCAGCGTCCGGAACTCCTGCGCGATCGCGGCCGCGATCACCAGCACGAGCACCACGGCGGAGCCGATCTTGACCGGTTTGCGCATCCGCTCGGCCCAGCCGGTGAACCGGCTCCGCACGATCATGCCGAGCACGACCGGGATCAGCACGATCGCGAAGACCTGCACGAACTTCGCGGGCTGGAGCCCGACCGAGGCGCCGCCGTCGAGGAATTCGGCCATCGCCAGGCTCACCACCAGTGGCAGGGTGAACACGGCCAGCACCGAGTTGATCGCCGTCAGTGTGACGTTGAGGGCGACGTCGCCGCCGGCGAGGTGACTGAACAGGTTCGCCGACGTTCCGCCGGGCGAGGCGACGAGCAGCATCATGCCGACCGCGAGCACGCCTTCGAGACCGAAGAGGACGATGAGGCCGACGCAGATCACGGGCAGCACGATCATCTGGCACACCAGCGCGATGACCGCGGCCTTCGGGTACTTCAGCACGCGCGTGAAGTCGCCGACGGTCAGGGTCAGCCCCAGCCCGAACATGACGAGCGCCAGCGCTACCGGCAGGAGGATGGAAAACATCGCCGAACCCATCGCGGGCCTCCGTCCGATATGCCCTTTTCAGATCGGCAATCGTGTCAAGCGGCGTGAACCCGGTCAAGCCACCGCAACCCAGACGTGACCCGTAAGAGTTCGGTAACCGCGCTTCGGGCCCCGCACGGGGTTCAATGAACGCATGAAACGCAAGCGGGTGCTCGCCGTCGTGGCGGCCGGACTGGTGGTGGCGGTGGCCGCCGGCCTCTACTGGTTCCAGCCGTGGAAGCTCTGGGTGAACGAAACGGTCCAAGAGGCCTTACCCGTCGCCGAAACGACGGCCCAGCCCACCACCCAAACCGCCGGAAGTGCCACGCCCGCCCCGAAAGAGCCCACGGTCGTGGCGACCGGCGCGTTGATCAGCCACGAGCACGCGACCACCGGCGACGTCCGGATCCTGCGCGCGGCCGACGGATCCCTGGTGCTGCGCCTCGAGAACCTCGACACGAGCAACGGCCCGGATCTGCGGGTCTGGCTCACCGACGCGCCGGTGATCCCCGGCAAGGCAGGCTGGTCCGTGTTCGACGACGGTGCGTACGTGAGCGCCGGGAAACTCAAGGGCAACAAGGGAAGCCAGAACTACACGCTGCCGGCGGGCACCGATCTGGCGCGCTATTCGAGCGTGACGATCTGGTGCGACCGGTTCAACGTGTCCTTCGGCGCGGCCGAGCTGGCCAAAACCGTTTAGGCGAGCCGGTCCACGGCGTATTCCATCTCCGCGCGAACAGCGCGTAGATCGATGCCACCGGGGTCGATGATCGAGGCCACGGCGATCCCCCGCAGCTGCCCGACCAGCGCCGCCGCGTACGCGTCCGGGTCCCGGACGCCGCTGATGGACCCGTCCGCGAGCCCGGCGGCGACGGTCTGCGCGATGGCGAACCGGTAGCGCCGATCGGCCTCGGTCATCGCCGACCGCACCGCCGGATCGCCGACGGTCGCGTCCGTCCAGAGAACCACGAACGCCCGGTTCAGCGGCGGCATGTCGGTGAGCAGCTCGAAGAAGATGTCCAGCAGGGCACGCAGCATGTCCATCGGGCTGGGCGTGAGCCCGCCGGTCCGCGTGGCGACGGCGGCGCTGAAAGCGTCGGCGAACTTCTCCGCGGCGAACTCGACGAGCCGCTGCACCAGCGTCTCCTTCGAGCCGAACAACTGGTAGACGACGCCGCTGGGATAGCCGGTCCGGGCGCAGATCATGCCGATCTTGAGCCGGGCGAAGCCTGCCTCGCCGATCAGGCGGGCGGCGGTTTCGAGAATCCGTGTCCGTGCGATCTCCTGGTCACGCTGGACCTGGTGCTCCTCCGCAGACGAGTCCACGCCGCGATCCTCCCATGACTTCGGGTTCGTCACCTGTCGACGCGGCGTTACGATCCGGACATGAGGATCGCCTTCGCCGCCGACGACCGGAACGCCACCACGGACGCCGTCCAGGCCTACCTCGCCGAGGCGGGCCACGAGGTGCTGCGCCCGGCGGTGTCGGACGTCTGGCCCGAACTCGGTGCGGCGGTGGGCCGGGCGGTCGCGGACGGCGAGGCCGATTTCGGCGTGGTGATGTGCTGGACCGGGACCGGCACGGCCATCGCCGCCAACAAGGTGCCCGGGGTCCGCGCGGCGCTGGCCTGGGACACCTGGATCGCCGCGGGCGCGCGCAAGTGGAACGACGCGAACGTGCTGGCACTGAGCCTCAAGCGCCTCGCTCCCGACGTGGCCGTCGAAATCACCGACGTGTTCCTTTCCGGTGTCGCGCCCGACCCCGACGAATCCGCGAATATCGCCCGGCTCGGCGAAATGGACGAATTCCGCCGCTGAACGGCGGCGGACCAGTGAACGATTAACGCTGTCGAACGTATTAGGCCGTTCGCAGGAAAATCACCACTCTACGTAGTGATGCTTCCCATATTGGTCCAGACCACGTACCGTCTCCCGCAACAAAGCGTTCCGCATGGAGGTGGTCGATGAAGACTCATCCCCGCCTGCCCGGTTTCGGCCGAGGCAACGCGATGTCGCCGATTTCCCTTTGACGAAATCATCTCCAAGATCATTTCCCGGCACCGGGTTGTAAGGAGTGAAATGTCGAGAAAAAGATGGCATCTGGTCGGCCTGTTCACGGCCGTCGCGGCGCTGGCCGTCGGTCTGGTGACCGTGCCCGCGAACGCGGCGGGCGGCGTCGGAGCCACCCTGACCAAGGGTTCGGACTGGGGGTCCGGCTGGGAAGGCAAGTACACGATCACCAACAACTCGGGATCGAGCCTGACCTCCTGGACCCTCGAGTTCGACCTCGCGGCGGGCCACTCGATCGCTTCGCTGTGGGACGGCAGCTACACCGTCTCCGGCCAGCACGTGACCGTCAAGAACACCTGGAACGGCAACCTTTCCAACGGTGGCAGCACCAGTTTCGGATTCAACGTCAAGTACTCCGGCGCCTACACCGCGCCCGCCAACTGCAAGATCAACGGCGGCTCCTGCGACCCGGGCGGCGGCAACCCGACCACGACGCCGACCACCCCGACCACCACGACGTCCAATCCCCCGACGTCGACCAGCACGAGCAACCCGCCGACCACCACGACTTCGAACCCGAACCCGGGCGCGAAGAAGAACCTCGGCTACTTCGTGCAGTGGGGCGTCTACGGCCGTAACTACCACGTGAAGAACATTCACACTTCCGGTTCCGCGGCCAAGCTGACGCATATCAACTACGCGTTCGGCAACGTCACCAACGGTTCCTGCACCGCGAACGACGACACCTACGCCGACTACGACAAGTTCTACGACGCCGCGTCCAGTGTGGACGGTGTCGCGGACTCGTGGGACGCCGGTTCGCTGCGCGGTAACTTCAACCAGCTGCGCAAGCTGAAGAAGATGTACCCGGGCCTGAAGGTGCTGTGGTCGTTCGGTGGCTGGACCTGGTCCGGCGGCTTCGGCCAGGCGTCGAAGAACCCGGCCGCCTTCGCGGAATCCTGCTACAAGCTGATCAAGGACCCGCGCTGGGCCGACGTCTTCGACGGCATCGACATCGACTGGGAGTACCCGAACGCCTGCGGTCTCACCTGTGACACCAGCGGTCCCGCCGCGATCAAGAACGTGGCACAGGCGCTGCGCACCAAGTTCGGCTCCTCGTTCCTGGTCACCGCCGCGATCACCGCGGACGCCAGCAGCGGCGGCAAGATCGACGCCGCCGACTACGGCCCCGCGTCGGCGTACTTCGACTGGTACAACGTCATGACGTACGACTTCTTCGGTGCTTGGGCGGCGCAGGGCCCGACGGCCCCGCACTCGCCGCTGACGTCCTATCCCGGCATCCCGCAGCAGGGCTTCACCTCCGACGACGCCATCCAGAAGCTCAAGGCCAAGGGTGTCCCGGCGAGCAAGCTGTTGCTGGGTATCGGTTTCTACGGCCGAGGCTGGACCGGCGTCACCCAGGACGCCCCGGGCGGCACCGCGACCGGTGCGGCACCGGGCACGTACGAGGCGGGCATCGAGGACTACAAGATCCTCAAGAACAGCTGCCCGTCGACCGGCACGATCGCGGGCACCGCGTACGCGAAGTGCGGCAACAACTGGTGGAGCTACGACACTCCCGCGACCATCAACGGAAAGATGGGCTGGACCAAGAACCAGGGTCTCGGCGGCGCGTTCTTCTGGGAACTCAGTGGTGACACCTCCAACGGTGAGCTCGTCACGGCCATGCGCAACGGCCTGAACTGAGAGGTTGACAGTGGCTAAGCGGACTTGGATCCAGGCCATCGGCCTGTCCGCCGCTGCCGCAACGGCCGGCGCGGTCCTCGTGATCGCGCCGGCCTCCGCGGCCGGCGGCGTCGGCGCCGCCTTCAGCAAGGGCTCCGATTGGGGCTCGGGCTGGGAGGGCAAGTACACGATCAGCAACAACTCGGGTTCGAGCCTTCCCTCCTGGACGGTCGAATTCGACCTCCCCGCGGGGCACTCGATCGCTTCGCTGTGGGACGGCAGCTATTCGGTCTCCGGGCAGCACGTGACGGTGAAGAACACCTGGAACGGCAACCTTTCCAACGGTGGCAGCACCAGTTTCGGGTTCAACGTCAAGTACTCCGGGGGCTACGTCGCCCCGGCGAACTGCAAGATCAACGGTGGTTCGTGCGATCCGGGCGGCGGCACGACCACGACGCCGACCACCCCCACCAGCACGACGACCACGTCCTCCCCGACGACGACCACGAGCAACCCGCCGCTGCCCGGCGGCCGTGGCGCGCCGTATCTGTACATGGGCTGGGGCAGCCCGCCGAATCCGCAGACGGTCATGAACGCGACCGGGATCAAGTGGTTCACGATGGCGTTCATCCTGTCGTCCGGTGGCTGCAACCCGGCTTGGGACGGCAGCCGTCCGCTGCAGGGCGGTGTCGACGCGAACGCGATCGCGCAGATCAAGGCCGCGGGCGGGCAGATCGTGCCGTCCTTCGGCGGGTGGAGCGGAAACAAGCTCGGCCCGAACTGCTCGACGCCGGAAGCGCTCGCCGGCGCCTACCAGAAGGTGATCGACGCCTACGGTCTCAAGGCGATCGACATCGACATCGAGAACACCGACGAGTTCGAGAACGCTGTCGTGCAGGACCGCGTGCTGAACGCGCTGAAGATCGTGAAGGCGAACAACCCCGGTATCCAGACCATCCTCACCTTCGGCACGACGACCAGCGGCCCGAACTCCTGGGGCAACCGGCTCATCGACCAGTCGAAGGCGCTGAACGCCGGAATCGACGTCTACACGATCATGCCGTTCGACTTCAATGGCGGCGCGGACATGTACGGCAACACCATCCGGGCGGCGAACGGCCTGCGGGACAAGCTGAAGTCGACCTTCGGGTGGAACGACGCCACGGCGTACAGCCACCTCGGCATCAGCGGCATGAACGGTCTTTCGGACCAGCGGGAACTGACGAGTCTCGACACCTGGACGCGGATCACCGACTGGTCCAAGACCAACAAGATCGCCAGGCTCGCGTTCTGGTCGACCAACCGCGACCGCGGCTGCCCGAACGGCGGGGTCGCCGAGAACTGCAGTGGTATCGCACAGAACGACTGGGACTTCACGCGGATCACCGCGGCCTTCTGACGTCCCCTCGCCCGGGGATTCCCCGAACTGCGGGCCCGCACCGATGCTGCACGGTGCGGGCCCGCTCCTTTTCGCCCGCGTTTCGTCCTCTGAATGCGGTCCTTGCGTGTGCATCGATCGCATTCAGAGGACTGAATGCGGGCTTTCGCTGGGTCTTGCGGCCGGGCGAGTGTCGCGAAAGCCACTTTCGCGACGTCTGATGTCCCGAAAGTGGCTTTCGCAACGCTTCTCGGCCCCGTGGTCGACACACGCAAGCCCGCAAGTACGTGAAGGCCCCCTTCACTGCGTCTAGCGCAGTGAAGGGGGCCTTCACGTACTAACGAAAACCTCAGCAACCTCATTGGTCACTGCAGTCCTCGAATCGGTCCGTGAAGGCCTCCTTGAGAGACTCTGGGTCCCTCAAGGAGGCCTTCACGGAAAGCCCAACGCCCGCAGCCGTACTTACAACCGCCGCATTTAGTCCTCTGAATGCGATCAGGGCAGAGCGTTCAGGAACGGCTCATGGGCGTTCTGGAACTCCCACCCGTAGTACCGGTCCCAGTTGATCGACCACGTCATCAGCCCGCGCAACGCGGGCGAAGCCCCGCCCCGCAGGGAATACGACCCGCACCCGGAGTTCTTCACCAGGCAGTTCAGCGCCGAATGCACCGCCGCCGGCGCGGTGTGCCCGTTGCCCGCGCTCACCGCGGCGGGCAGGCCGAACGCGATCTGGTCCTCACGCAGCCCCGGGAACCGGAATCCGGTCGACGACACCGTGAATCCCGCCTTGATCATGTCGGTCATCGCGATGTGGAAATCCGCGCCGCCCATGAAGTGGTACTGGTTGTCCAGGCCCATCACCGGTCCGGAGTTGTAGTCCTGGACGTGCAGCACGGTCAGCGCGTCCCGCATCGCGTGGATCACCGGCAGGTACGAGCCCGTCCGGTTGTCGGCACCGCCGAGACCGCCGTAGTACTGGTATCCGGTCTGCACGAAGAACGTCTCCGGCGCCATCGTCAGCACGAATCCCGCGCCATAGCGGGCTTTCAGCGTCTTCAGCGCCGAGATGAGATTGACGATCACCGGCGTGGTCGGGTTGCGGAAGTCGTTGTCCCCGGAGTTGAGGTACAGCGAGTGTCCCTCGAAGTCGATGTCGAGCCCGTTCAGCCCGTACCGGTCGATGATCGCGGACACCGAATTGACGAAGGCGTCGCGCGCCGCGGTCGTGGTCAGCTGGACCTGGCCGTTCTGGCCGCCGATGGAGATCAGCACCTTCTTGCCCTGCGCCTGCTTCGCGCGGATCGCGGCGATGAAGTCCGCGTCGCTTTCCACGGTCGGGCATTCCGCGACCGGGCACCGCGTGAAGCGGATGTCGCCCGAGGTCACCGACGTCGGCTCACCGAAGGCCAGGTTGATGATGTCCCACGCCGCGGGGACGTCGGCCATCCGCGTGTAGCCGGACCCGTTGGCGAAACTCGCGTGCAGGTAGCCGATCAGCGCGTGCTTCGGCAGGCCGGTGTCGACGCAGCCGGAGGTCGTGGCGCCCGCTTCGGTGGTCTTCGGCGATTCGCCCGCGCTGTTGTACGCGGCCACCGAGTAGTTGTGCGACGAGCAGGCCGTCAGTCCCGAGATCGTCACCGAAGTCCCGGTCACCGTCGCGACCACGGTGCCGCCTTCGTACACGCGATAGCCGGTCACCGTCCCCGCCGAAGCGCCCCACGAGAGCGCGATCGACGAGTTCGTCACCGTGCCCACGGCCGGGTTGCCCGGCGTCGGCGGCGCGCCGGGGGTGCCACCGCCGGGTCCGTCGAGGCTGATGTCGTCCGCGTAGAAGGTGCCCGACCCGTACCAGCCGTGGACGTACACCTCGGCCGTCGTCTGCGTGGCCGACGTCGTGAACGAGAGCGAAAGCTGCGTGTACGAGGTCGCCGCGGTCCAGGTCGACGGCCCGCCCGTGACGCCGAGGTACACCGGGTTCCCGTTCACCCAGGCCGAAACCGCGTAGGTCGTGTTCGGCCGGACGGACACCGTCTGTGCGCATTTGCCGATCGTCGAGCCGGGCGTGACCGAAACGGCGTAACCGCCCGAACGGACCGGTGTGCTCACGGCCGCGCCCGCCGCGCAGGACCAGCCGGAGGTCGAGCCCGCCTCGAAACCGGGATTGAGGAGCAGGTTGGCCGCGTTCGCGGTGCCACCGCCCGTGATCAGGCCGGTGAAGGTGAGCACCAAAACGGCCAGAAATGCCAAGGATCTGGAACGCCTCATCGCGATTCCTCCGTGAAAGGGCGGCCTGCCGCCGCGCTGGGCTAATTGTCTAGACCAATCTGGCGAAAGTCCATACCCCGGGCCCACCAGGGTCCAAAGACCCGACTACTCCGGGCTCCTATACCGGTGTGACGCGCGGCCGCGCTCCGTAACGTCGGAAGGGCCAAAGAGGGCTGGGGGCTTTCGGGAGGTGGGGATGATGGGAACGCACAGGAGCGTGCCGAGAACGGGCGATCCGGCGTGATGACCGTGTCCGAAGCCGTGCGCCCCACCTACGTGCCCCGCCCGGGAGAACCGGACGGCGAACTGATCCGCGCGGCGATCGGCGGTGACCGGCGCGCCGTCGAGAGCCTGCTGGCCCTCCTCCGGCCGATCGTGTTCCGGTACTGCGCGGGCAGGCTGGGCGGGACGGTACGCGGCGTCTCCAACGCCGAGGACTGCGCGCAGGAGGTCCTGATGGCCGTCCTCGTCGCCTTGCCGCGCTACAGCTACCAGGACAACAGCTTCCTGCCGTACGTCTTCGGGATCGCCTCGCACAAGGTCGCCGACGTCCGCCGCAACCTCGCGCGCGACCCGTCCGCGCCCGTTCCCGATCCGGAGCCCGACCAGGACGGACCGTGGAACCCGACGTTCGAAGAGGTCGAGAGGGCCGATCGCCGCCGACGGCTGTCCCGGTTGTTCGAGGTCCTTTCGGCGAAGCAGCGCGACGTGCTGGTGCTGCGCGTGATCCACGGCTACAGCGCCGAGGAGACCGCCGTCGCGCTGGGCATGGCGAGCGCGGGCGCGGTCCGCGTCACCCAGCACCGGGCCCTCAACGAACTGCGCCGCGTGCTGCGCGAGGACCCCGATTTCGCCGGCGGGTTCACCTTCTTCTAGGAAGTGGACTTGCGACGCTGGGTGGCGTAGACCGCGGCGGCGGTGCGGCGTTCGAAACCGAGCTTGTGCAGCAGGGACGACACGTAGTTCTTGACCGTCTTCTCCGCCAGGTACAGCTTTTCCGCGATCTGGCGGTTGGTCAGCCCGTCGGCGATGTGGTCGAGCACCCGCCGCTCCTGCGGGCTCAGCTGTTCGTACCGCGGGTCCGGGAGGTCGGTCTCGCCGCGCAGCCGGTTCATCACCGACGCCGTCAGCGTGCTGTCCAGGAGCGATCCACCCGCGGCGACCGTGCGGACGGCCTTGACGAGCGCGCCGCCGGAGACCTGCTTGAGCATGTAGCCCGCCGCGCCCGCCATGATCGCGCCGAACAACGCGTCGTCGTCCGAATAGGACGTCAGCATCAGGCAGGCGGGCGGCGGGTCGATGGACGCCCGGATCTCCCGGCAGACGCTCACTCCCTCGCCGTCCGGCAGCCGGACGTCGAGCACCGCGACCTGCGGCTTGACCGCGGGGATCCGCACGTACGCCTCGGCGGCCGTGGACGCTTCGCCGACCACGGTGAAATCGTCCTCGGCCTCGAAGACGGTCTTGAGCCCGGTGCGCACGAGTTCGTGATCGTCAAGGAGGAACACCGAAATCGTCATCCCACACTCCCCTGTCGGGCCGGCAGTTCCACCGACCAGTCGAGCCTCGTGCCGCCTTCGGGGCGCGCTTCGACGCGGAACGTCCCGTTCCAGCGGGCCGCGCGTTCGGCGAGGTTCGCCACCCCGCTGCGATGGCCGGGTTCGGCGGGCATGCCGACGCCGTCGTCCACCACCGAGAGTTCGAGCCACCGCCCGTCGCGGTCGACCGCGACGTCGACCGAGACCGTCGTCGCCGCGGCGTGTCTGACCACATTGGACAGTGCTTCGCGCAGCGTCGCGATGAGGTCCGAGCGGACCGTGTCCGGCACGGTCGAGTCGAGCGGCCCGTCGAACCCGACCCGGGGTTCGGACGCGCAGCCCGCGTCCAGCGCGACCCGCAGCAGCTCCGACCGCAGGCTGCCCTGTGCCTCCGCCGGTTCCTGCAGGGAGAAGATGCTGTTGCGGATCTCGCGGATGGTGCGGTCGATCTCGTGCGCGAAGCCGGTCACCCGGTCGGCGACGGCGGGTTCGCTCGCGAGCCTGCTGAGCCCCTCCAGCCCGAGCCCGATCGCGAAGAGCCGCTGGATCACCAGGTCGTGCAGGTCGCGGGCGATCCGGTCGCGGTCTTCGAAGACGGCGAGGCGCTGCCTGTCCTGTTGCGCGCGGGCGAATTCGACCGCGAGCGCGGCGTGCGCGGCGAAGGTCTCGGCCAGCTGGACGTCGTAGGCGGAGAACGGGGTCCGGTCGCGGAACTTCGCCACCAGCAGCACCCCGAGCTTCTCCTCGCCGACGATCAGCGGGACGGCGACCGTGGAGTCGAGGTCCTTGACCGCCGCGGGCATCACGGCGCCGCGACCGCCTTGGTACTCGACCACCTTCTCGCCGTAATCCCGGACCACGACGGGTTTTCCGGTGGTGAACGCCATCCCGGTCGCGGTGCCCTCGGTCGGCACGACGATCCCGGCGAGGCGGTCGGCGTCCGGCCCCGGCGGCTCGACGATCTCGAAGACCAGCTGCCCGTCGCCGCGCGGCCGGGCCACCGCGCCCGCGGTACCACCGGCGACGACGCGGGCGCGTTCGGCGATCAGGCGGAGGGTCGCGGTCAGATCCTGATCGGCCAGCAGCGCCCCGGTGACATGGTAGGAGGCTTCGAGCCAGCGCTCGCGCCGCTGCACCTGGTCGAACAGCGCGGCGTTCTCGATCACCACACCCGCCGCCGCGGTGAGCGCGACGAGCAGGTCGTCCTCGGATTCGGTGAACTCCTCACCGTCCGGTTTGCCGGCCAGGTACAGGATCCCGAAGATGCGGCCGCGCATCCGGATGGGCACCACGCGGGCCTCGTCGTCGGACGGCGGCCGCTCCCAGGCGTCGCCGAAGCGGATGAATTCGTCCGAATCGAGCACGCTGAGCGCACCGAACGGCGCACCGGTCAGCTCGCAGGCGGATTCGACCATCCGCCGCAGGACGTCGGACAGGCTGAGATCGTGGGCGATCCCCGCCACCGCGTCCAGAATCCTCGGCGCCCTGGCGTCACCCGCCGCACTCACCCGCCGCACCGCCGTCACCGTCCCGGAGTAACTCCCCGGGCAGTGGGGTCAGGAATGACAAACGCGCCCGGATCGCTCATCAGGTGCGTCGATCACGGACAGGGCTTCGTTACTGCAAGCGCCGAGGATCCTTCGACCGGTTACCGACTCGATGGGGATCCTGAGATACCGGGAGTCCGTCCGGCCGGTCCAGCAGCCCAGCGGCAAGGTCTCGAGTTCGGCGATCACCAGGGGATCGCGCACCTCGGCGGCGCGGCCGACGACGGTGACGAACCAGCCGGCCCCGAGGTCCTTGGCGAACTCGTCGACCGAGAACGCCACCACACTGTCGAGCACCCCGGCGAACAACGCGCTCTGCGACGGCGTGCGCACCACGATCGCGCCGTGGTGCAGCGCGAACCGCGCCGGCTGGATGGCGGGCATGGCCCGCGAGGTGAACACCACCCGGCCGAGCCCGGCACCCGCGAGCAGCGCCAGGCACTGCTCGCGGTCGAGCGTCTCGAGACCCAAGGAGTCGGACATCGGCATCCCCGCGTTCTCGTAGTTCCTCTGCGTCGAGGTCCACGGTCCCCGGCTTACCGACTCGCCGGTAGGGCCGATGGACCCGGCCCGTGCGGGGGATGCCGGTCCGGTGGGTCGTGAGTGGCGATTCGGGTTCTAACCCGAATCGCCACTCACGACCCACCGGACCGAAAACGCGCCTACGCCTTGGGCGAGAGCAGGACGACGGGGATCTCCCGCTCGGTCTTGGTCTGGTACTGCGCGTAGTTCTTGAAGTCCGCGGTGATCTTGGGCCACAGGCGGGCACGCAGATCGGGGTCGGCGACGCTCGCCACCATCGGCTTCGCGGTCTCACCCTTCAGCGTGACCTGGACTTCGGGGTTGTCGCGGAGGTTGAGGAACCAGGCCGGGTGCTGGTCGTCGCCGCCACGGGAGGCGACGATGACGTAGGCGTCGCCCTCGCGCAGCGGCGAGGTCAGCAGCACGGTGCGCGGCTGGCCGGATTTGCGGCCGATGGTGGTCAGTTCCAGCACGGTCATCCCGGCGACCTGCCAGCCGGCGCGGCCGCCGCTGACCTTCTGGATGACGCGGTGGACGGCGTTCATGGTCTTCAAGGCGAAATCGGAGGGCATGCGGAGAAGGCTACTCCGCTTTGGTCGCGACTTCGATTCCGTCCAGCAAGACGGACAGCGAGAACTCGAACGCCTCCCTCGCCTCCTGCTCCAGATAGGACACCGTTTCGTCCTCCATCCGGAACGCCTGCTCGGCCTCCATCCAGGTCAGCGTCGGGAAGCGCTCGGCGAAGTCCGGCGAGACCTCCTTCAGATGCGCGGACCTCGCGTACCACCACTCGTCGTCCGACTGCCCTGTCACCTTTTCGGCCAGCCTGGCCTCCGAAGCCGTCCTGGCGGGCTCGCGCACGCACGAATACAGCGCGCTGACCAGCCGCCGCAGCGCCGCCGGGCGCAATCCGGTCCGGCGCAGGATCCTCACCAGCGCCTCCAGCACGACGTACTCGTTCGGCCCGAGCACCGGCCGCGCCTGCGAGACCTGCAGGACCCACGGGTGCCGCAGATAGAAATCCCAGAGATCCTCGGCCCAGCGAGCCGCCTCCGCACGCCACCCGTCTCCGTCGTAAGTGGCCGGAAGCTCGGCGAGCGCCTTGTCGTACATGAGGTCGACCAGTTCGCTCTTGCTCGGGACATAGGTGTAGAGCGCCATGGCCGTGCGGCCGAGCCTGTCCCCGACCGCGCGCATCGAGAGGCCCGCCATGCCTTCGGCGTCCGCGATGGTGATGGCGGTGTCGACGATCAGGTCCACCGAAAGCCCCGGTTTGGGGCCGGGCCGCTCGGCGTCCGGCGGCTCGGTCCGCCACAGCAGGGCCATCGACCGCCGGGGGTCTCCTTGCGCCGCGTAGACGACCACTTGCCAACTCCTTACAGCATAAACTAACCTCTGCTACCCTCACTTTACAGGCTAAAGAGTTCCAACCAGGGGAGAGCCATGCCTTCGGCCGCCGACAGCCACGACATGATCCAGGTGCGCGGAGCCAGAGAGAACAACCTCGCCGACGTCTCGGTCGACATCCCCAAACGCCGCCTCACCGTCTTCACCGGTGTCTCGGGGTCGGGGAAATCGTCCTTGGTGTTCGGCACCATCGCCGCCGAGTCGCAGCGGCTGATCAACGAGACCTACACCGCGTTCATCCAGTCCTTCATGGCCCCCGTCGGACGGCCGGACGTGGACGCGCTGCGGAACCTGAGCGCCGCGATCGTCGTCGACCAGGAGCGGATGGGGGCCAACTCCCGCTCCACGGTCGGCACCGCGACCGACGCGCACACGATGCTGCGGATCGTCTTCAGCAGGCTGGGAACGCCGCATATCGGGACGTCGGGCGCGTTCAGCTTCAACCTTCCCGAGGGGATGTGCCCCGACTGCGAGGGGCTGGGGAAGGTCTCCAGCATCGACATCGACCAGCTCGTCGACAAAGAGCTTTCGCTCGACGAAGGGGCGATCACCGTCCCGAACTTCGCGCCCGGCAGCTGGTACTGGAAGGGGCTGGCGGAGGCCGGGTTCGTCGATCCGGCGGTCAAGCTGAAGGACTACACCCCGCAGCAGTGGGAAGACTTCATGCACAAACCCGCCACCAAGATGAAGCTCGGCGGGATGAACACCACCTACGAGGGTCTGCTGGTGAAGGTGCAGCGGCTGTTCCTGTCCAAGGACAAGGAAGCGACGCAGCCGCACATCCGGGCCTTCGTGGACCGGGCGATCACCTTCCGGCGATGCCCGGCGTGCGACGGCGCGCGGCTCAACCAGGCGGCGCTGTCCTCGAAGATCGAGGGACTGAACATCGCCGACTGCTCGTCGATGCAGATCAACGATCTCGCCGACTTCCTCCGCAAGATCGACGATCCGTCGGTCGGGCCGCTGATGCAGACCCTGCGCGGGACCCTCGACTCGCTCGTGGAGATCGGGCTCGGCTACCTGAGCCTCGACCGTGAGTCCGGGACGCTTTCGGGCGGCGAGGCGCAGCGCGTGAAGATGGTGCGGCACCTGGGTTCCAGCCTCACCGACGTCACCTACGTGTTCGACGAGCCGACCGTCGGGCTGCACCCGCACGACATCCAGCGGATGAACGGTCTCCTGCTCCTGTTGAAGGACAAGGGGAACACGGTGCTCGTCGTCGAGCACAAACCGGAGACGATCGAGATCGCCGACCACGTCGTCGACCTCGGGCCCGGCGCGGGGCCGAACGGCGGGCAAATCTGCTACACCGGCGACGTCGCCGGCCTGCGGGCGTCCGGCACGCTCACCGGACGGCACCTCGACCACCGGGCGCGGCTGCGCACGGACGTCCGCACGGCACGCGGGCAGATCGAGATCCGCAACGCGACCCGGCACAACCTGCGCGGTGTCGACGTCGACATCCCGCTGGGCGTGCTGACCGTCGTCACCGGGGTCGCCGGTTCGGGCAAGAGCTCGCTCATCCACGGCTCACTGTCCACAAGGGACGATGTGGTGGTGCTCGACCAGTCGGCCATCCGCGGCTCCCGGCGCAGCAACCCGGCGACCTACACCGGCCTGCTCGACCCGATCCGCACCGCGTTCGCCAAGGCCAACGGCGTGAAGGCGGCCCTGTTCAGCGCGAACTCCGAAGGCGCGTGCCCGAAGTGCAAGGGCATCGGGCTGATCTACACCGACCTGGCGATGATGGCCGGGGTGGCGACGGTCTGCGAGGAATGCGAGGGCAAGCGGTTCACCGCCGAGGTCCTGACCTACAAGCTGCGGGGCAAGGACATCAGCGAGGTGCTCGCCATGCCGGTCGCCGAGGCGCGCGAATTCTTGCCGTCGGGGCAGGCGCGGACGATCCTGGACCGGCTCTCTGACGTCGGCCTCGGCTACCTCGGGCTCGGGCAGCCGCTCACGACGCTGTCCGGCGGGGAGCGGCAGCGGATCAAACTCGCCATCCGGATGGCGGAGAAGTCGGCGACCTACGTCCTCGACGAGCCCACCACCGGCCTGCACCTCGCCGACGTCGACCAGTTGCTGGGCCTGCTCGACCGGCTCGTCGACGACGGGAACACGGTGGTGGTCATCGAGCACCACCAGGCGGTGATGGCGCACGCGGACTGGATCGTCGATCTCGGGCCGGGCGCGGGTTCGGACGGGGGCCAGGTGGTGTTCACGGGGACTCCGGCCGATCTGGTCGCTTCGGGCGACACGCTCACTGCGCGGCACCTTCGCACCTACGTCGGCCGCTAGCGCGTGCAATGAAGGACTCCTTCATCGCAAATTTTGCGATGAAGGAGTCCTTCATTGCAGCCGGGACCGACGCCGAACCGCTTCACGGAAAGCGACTGCACCGATAAGCCCCAGCACCACCAAGGCCAGCCCCGAAGTCACCATCTCCACCGGCGAGGCCGCCAGCGGCGAAACCCCGGTCACCGACTCCACCCCCACCACCGCGGTCAGCACCGAGTACGCACCGATCGCCGCCCACACCAGCCGCACGCGCCGCCGCTCCGTCCAGTCCGCGAACCGCAGCAGCCAGGCGAGCCCCGGCACGATGAGGATCGCGTGCATCGCCACCGCGTGCAGCGGCTTCAGCGTGCCGGCGGTGGTGTACGCGAGCTGCGGGTTCCCGCCCCGCGCCTCGACGACGCCGCTCGCGATCATCGCCGCGCCCGCGCCCAGCGCCACCAGCAGCGCGACGAGCCCGAACCGCACCGAGAGCCGCATGCTCGCCGTCGTCTCCCCTTCGCCGCGCATCGCCGCGGCCGTGAACGTCACCGCCGTCAGGATGATCACGCCGCCGCCCGCCGCGAGCGTCGTCGACACGGCGTTGTCGAAGCCGGTCTCGAAGTTGAAGTGCGACGGGACTCCACGCCAGGCCTGCATGGTCACCAGCGCCGTCTCCACGACACTCGCCCCCGTGAAGACGCCGAGCAGTGCGTTCCGCACGCGTGGCCGCACCGCGACGTACGACGTCGCCCACGCGACGGTGACCAGCGTCAGCCCGAACGACAAGCCGAACGTGACCGCCTTCCGCATCGACAGCGGCCCCGTCCACGAGCCACCAGACGCGACCAGCACGACCGCGTGCACGAGACCGCTGAGGAACAGGAGCGCCCCGGTCGCGTAGGCGACACGTTCGATCGTCCGAATCATGCCGTCGAGTGTCTTTCGCGGCGATGCGGAAAGCGTCGGCCGTGAGGCGACATCTCGCGTACGTCCGCCTACGTACCTGAGACGCCCCTCAGCGAAGACGGCGGTAGAGACCAATGGGCTGTTACTCTGGCCGACATCATGCCCCGCATCCTTGTCCGCGTCGCCGCGCTGATCACCGTCCTCGCCCTCCTGTTCGGTGTGCCGTGGTGGACGATCGTCGGTTCCCCCGAGCTCCCGGCCGCGCTCGAAGTCCTCGGAACGATCGTGTTCGCCGTCGCGGCGCTCGCCGTGCCCGCGTGCATGGTCCTCGGTCACGGGCCGTGGCAGCGCGACCTCGCGGCGAAGATCGGCGACCTCTCCCTCGGGCTGATCTGGCTGCTGTTCTCGTTGTCCGTACTCGGAAACGTGCTGCGGCTCGTGCTTGCCGTGTCCGGAGTGGACAGTGCGGCCGGCATCGTATCCGGCGTCGTCCTGGTGGCCTTCGCGGCGCTGGCGGCGTACGGGATGGTCGAAGCCCGGCGCGTGCCGAGACTCAAGGAACTCGACGTCGTGCTCCCCCGCCTCGGCGCGGGGCTCGACGGTCTCCGCTTCGCGATCATCACCGACACCCATTTCGGCCCGCTGAACCGGACGAAGTGGTCGGAGAAGGTCGTCGAAGTGGTGAACGAACTCGACGCCGACGTCGTCGCCCACGCGGGTGACCTCGCCGACGGCACCGTCGCCAAGCGACGGGAGCAGGTCGCGCCGCTCGGGAAGGTGCGGGCGAAGCTCGGCAAGTTCTACATCACCGGCAACCACGAGTACTTCGGCGAGGCGCAGGCCTGGCTCGACCACATGCGCGACCTCGGCTGGGAGCCGTTGCACAACCGGCATCTCCCGGTCAGCCAAGGCGGAGACACGCTGGTCTTCGCCGGGATCGACGACCCGACCGGCGCCGCTTCCGGCCTGCCCGGCCACGGCCCCGACCTTCCCGCCGCGCTCGACGGCGTCGCCGCGAGCACGCCGGTGGTCCTGCTCGCCCACCAGCCGAAGCAGGTCAAGCAGGCCGCGGAGGCCGGTATCGACCTCCAGATCTCCGGGCATACGCACGGCGGCCAGATCTGGCCGTTCCACCTCCTGGTCCGGCTCGACCAGCCCGTACTGGCCGGCCTTTCGCGCCACGGCGAGCGCACGCAGCTCTACACGAGCCGCGGCACCGGCTTCTGGGGGCCGCCGCTGCGCGTCTTCGCGCCGAGCGAGATCACCCTCCTGACCTTGCGAAACGCCAAGTAGCCACCCCGTTGCGACACCTCGCGGTGTCCCATCGGCACCACCGACAAATTTTTTTGTCTTGACAATCGAGACTTTCGGAGCCAGAGTTGTGCCAACGCACCCCGCCCCGAAAGGCAGAAACCGATGACCATCACCGCCACCCGCGCCCACGTCGCGCTCCCGGCCCGTGCCCTGCTCGCCTGCGGCGCCGTCTCGGGCCCGCTGTACTTCCTGACCTCGCTCACCCAGGCCGCCGTACGCGACGGCTTCGACCTGACGAAGCACCCGGCGAGCATGTTGAGCAACGGCGACGCCGGCTGGGTCCAGGTGACGAACTTCCTGGTCACCGGTGTCCTGATGATCGCGGGAGCGATCGGCCTGAGCCGGACGCTCGAACCGGGGAGAGGCAGCACGTGGGGGCCACGGCTGCTGGGCGTCTTCGGCGTCAGCCTGCTCTTCGCCGCGGTCTTCAAGGCCGACCCCGGCAACGGCTTCCCGGCCGGCTCCGGGCCTGCCACCATCAGCACCGCGGGCATCCTGCACATGGCCGCCGGCTCGGTCGGTTTCCTCTCGCTGATCGTCGCGACCTTCGTGTTCGCGAGCCGCTTCTCCCGTGAGGGCCACCGCGGCTGGGCCGTCTACTCCCGCGCCACCGGCATCGCGTTCTTCGCCGCCTTCGCCACGATGAGCTCCGGCAACGCGAACGCCGTCGTGATGCTCGCCTTCTGGGCCGCCGTGATGCTGGCCTGGGGCTGGGTCACCGCCGTCATCCTCCGCACCACCCGCTGAACGACTACAGGAGAATTCCCGCCATGAGCACCGTGACCTCGCAAGACGGCACCACCATCGCCTACACCCGCACCCGCACCGGCTCCGGCCCCGCCGTCATCCTGGTCGACGGCGCGATGTGCCATCGCGAGTTCGGCCCGGCCAAGCCGCTGGCCGCCGAACTGGCCGCGCACTTCACCGTCTACACCTACGACCGCCGCGGCCGCGGCGAGAGCGGGGACACCGCGCCGTTCTCCGTCGCCCGCGAAGTCGAGGACATCGCGGCACTGATCAAGGAAGCCGGCGGGACGGCCCACGTCTACGGGATCTCGTCCGGCGCCGCGCTCGCCCTCGAAGCCGCGAAAGCCGGGCTGCCGATCACGAAACTGGCGGTCTACGAATTCCCGCTGGTCGTCGACGACACTCGCCCGCCGGTCCCGGCCGACTACGGCGAGCGGCTGGAGAAGGCCATCGCCGACGGGCGTCCCGGCACCGCGATCAAGACCTTCATGCGGGAAGGCGTCCGCGTCCCGGCTCCGGTCGTCTTCATGATGCAGTTCATGCCCGCGTGGCCGAAGCTCAAGAAGGTCGCGCCGACCCTGCGCTACGACGCCGCTCTGTTCGACGGCCTGCACGACGGCACCCCGCTGCCCGAAGGCCGCTGGGCGGGCGTTTCCGTGCCGACGCTGGTCATGGACGGCGGCAAGAGCCCCGCCTGGATCCGCAACGGTGTCGCCGCGCTGGCGAAGGCGGTGCCCGGTGCCGAGCACCGCACGATCGAGGGGCAGACGCATATGCTCAAGCCGAAGGCCGTGGCACCGGTACTGATCGAGTACTTCACCGACTGACGGAGCGATCACGATGATCGAACTGGTCGAAGGCGACATCACCGAACAGCAGGTCGACGTCGTGGTCAACGCCGCGAACTCGTCGCTCCTCGGCGGCGGCGGGGTGGACGGCGCGATCCACCGCCGCGGCGGGCCGGAGATCCTCACCGAATGCCGGGCCCTGCGCGCGGGGCACTACGGCAAGGGACTGAAGACCGGAGAGGCGGTCGCCACCACGGCGGGCCGCCTTCCGGCGCGCTGGGTGGTGCACACCGTCGGGCCGGTGTGGTCCGATTCCGAAGACCGCTCGGCGCTGCTGGCCGCGTGCCACCGCAACTCGCTGCACGTCGCCGCCGACCTCGGCGCGCACACCGTGGCGTTCCCCGCGATCTCGACCGGGATCTACCGGTGGCCCCTCGAATCCGCGGCGGAAATCGCCCTCGAGACCGTCACGAACACGCTCTCGGCCGGGTCTTGCTCGGTGGAACTGGTGCGGTTCGTGCTCTTCGGGACCGACGCCTACGACGTGTTCCGGGAGCAGGCGGAAGCGATGGGCCTACACACCGGCAGGTGAAGCGGCCTGCGTCACCAGTTCCCGGGGCACCCCGCTCCCGTCCGCAGGCACCGACCACACCGCCGAATCCACGCCGTACGCCACGGTCCGGTCGTCGAGCCAGGCCGCCTGGTCGTCCACGCTCCGCGTCTCGGCCAGCAAGGTCTCCTTGCCGGACGCCAGGTCGAGGACGGCCAGCCGCCACGGCGCCGCGAGATCGGCGGAGACCTTCTTCTTGAACGCGATCCGCTTCGCGTCCGGCGAGAGCGACGGGCATTCGACGTTCTCCCGGATCATCCTCGCGACGAGCTTTTCGTAGTCCGCCTCGACCAGGTACGTCTTCCCCTTCGTCCCCACCGTCGCGTAGAACTTCTTGCCGTCGGGGGCGAAGGTGATCCCCCAGTAGTTCACGTCGGACGAGTAGTACGGCTTGCCGTCGAGCAGGAGCCCCATCTCCTCGATGCTCTTCATCAGCTTCCCGGTCTTCAGGTTGAAGATTCCGGCCCTGGTCGAAAACCCGGTCTCCGCGTAGGAATCACCGTTGACGAACAGCGTCCAGTAGGCGAGCTTCCCGTCCGGCGAGACGCGGCCGCGGCTGGGGGTGCCGGGAAGTTCGATCCGGCGGATCTCCTTGAGGTCCTTGTCCAGCACGATGACGTCGGTCATCGGCGGCAGCACGCCGGGCTGCGCGGACAGGCACAACGCCGTCCCCGCCGAGGTGGCGAACCGGTCGCAGCTGAGGCCGGACACCTTCCGCGGTTCGCCGGGACGATCGGCCGGGACGGTGGCGAGATGGCCGAAGTCGGGGCCCTCGGCGGTGTTGCGGAACAGCAGTTGTCCCTTGGCCTGCACCGAAACCGGCTGCCCGGTCACCACGGCGACGGAGTTGACGTCCGGCCCGCGGTCCCGGGACAGGACGCCGTAGCCGACTGCCGCCGCGATCAGCACGACGACCGCCGCCACCACGCCTAGGATCCGCGCCCTCATGCGTAGGTCCGCAACGGACGCAGGACGGCGGCCGCCACGACCACCACGGCCAGCGCGCCCGCGGCGACCAAGACCGCGGCGTGCAGATCCCAGGTGGTCCAGGCGAGTCCGAAAAGGACGGACGCGAGCATCCGCGTGGTCGCCTGCCCGGTCTGCACCAGCGCCAGCCCTCCGGCCCGCTGGTGTTCGGGCAGCAATGGCCCGGCGGCGGCCATCAGGACACCGTCGGTGGCCGCGTAGAAGACACCGTGCAGCACGAGCGCCAGCACCGCGAGGATGCCGCCGTCCACCGGGCCGAGCAGCGCCAGCAGCGCGACGACCAGCGCGACGTGCCCGCCGAGGAACACCTTCCAGCGGCCGATCCGGTCCGAAAGCCTGCCGAGCGGAACGGCGAGCAGCAGGTACACCCCCGCGGTTCCCAGCGGCAGCAAGGGAAAGAACACCGCGCCGAGTTCCCAGCGGCGCTGAAGCACGAGGTAGAGGAACGAGTCGCTGAGGGTGACCAGGCCCAGCAGCGCCGCCCAGACGCAGATCCGCCGGAACGACGCCTGCCGGATCAGGCCCGCGGTCTCCCGCAAGGAGACCTTGGGCCGTTCGGCTCGTGGCTTCGGCTGGTGGTCCTTGACCAGCACCACCAGGATGATCACGCCGATCGCGGCGATGCAGAAGCTCGTGAAGAACACCGAGTCGTAGCTGCCGAGGCTGAGCCAGAGCACGGCCATCGCGACCAGCGGGCCGAGGAACGCGCCGAAGGTGTCCATCGCGCGGTGCACGCCGAACGCGCGGCCGAGGTGCTCGGGGTCGCTGCTCAAGGTGATCAGCGCGTCGCGCGGAGCGGTCCGGACGCCCTTGCCGGTGCGGTCGGCCGCGAGCACGGCGCCGATCGCCACGGTGGACGAACCCGCCAGCATCAGGCCGATCTTGCCCAGTGCCGAGATGCCGTAACCGAAGCAGGCGACCGCCTTGAGCTTCTGCCAGCGGTCCGCGAGATGGCCGCCGACGAGCCGGACGACGGCGGTGACACCGGAGTAGAGGCCGTCGAGCACACCGAACTGCAGCGGGCTCAGGCCGAGACCGAGGACGAGGTAGAGCGGGAGGACCGCGGTCACCATCTCCGACGAGATGTCGGTGACGAGACTGACCAGGCCGAGCGCGACGACGTTCCCGGTGACGGCCCGTTTGACGCCGCTCTTCGGGACATCCGCCGCGGCGTCCGCTCCCCTACTGGTCGCGATGTACATGGGAGACCTCCAGCGCCGGAAGGAGGTGCCGCGGTGCGACGCGGCACCTCCTCACGGGACTCAGTGGCAGGTGTAGGTGGGCGAGGAGTCGATCGTCTTGCCGTCGAGACCGATCAGCTGGGTCGAGAAGGCGTTGTCCGACATGTTCAGCTTGAGCACACCGTAGGTCGAGATCGCCTTCGCGGTGGCCGGGTGTTCGGTCTTGACCGGGTAGAGGGTCGCCCCGCCACCGCCGCCGATGATCTGCACCGGACCCGCCGGGTCCTTGTCACCGTCGGCGTTCTGCGGGTAGAAGCGCTCGTAGTGGTGGTCGTGCCCGTTGAGCACCAGGTCGACCTTGTTCTGGACGAGGGTCTCCCAGAGCGTGGCCATCTTGTCGTTGTCGCCGTGGTCACCCGAGGTGTAGCGCGGGTGGTGGTAGTACGCGGCGACGCAGGGCTTGGTGTTGCTCTTCAGGTCCTGCTTGATCCAGTTCAGCTGCTCGTCGCTGATCGCGTTCGCGGCCAGGCCGGGCGAGAACTCCGTGCTGTCGATGGCGACGAAGTGCCAGTTGCCCATTTCCCAGCTGTAGTAGGTCTTCCCGTTCGGCGTCGCGATCTTGCCGAAGTACTGCTTGTAGGCGCCCAGCGGGGTGTGGTCGTAGGTCTCGTGGTTGCCGGGGACCGGGTGCATGATGCTCTTGTACTTGCCCCAGGTCTTGTCGAAGTACTTCGTGAAGTCCTCGATGTGGGCGTCGTCGTACTGGTTGTCGCCCATGGTGATGACCGCGGCCGGGTTCATCTGGCCGACCAGCGCGGCGGTCTTCGGGTGGACGCACGAGGACGAGGAGGCGGTGCACTGTTCGGCGATGTCACCGGAGGCGGCGAGGACGAACGACGAGCCGCCCGCCTGCGTGGTCGCCTGGATCTGGTTGCTGGCCGCCGAGACGTTGCCGGCGGCGTCCTTCGCCCGGACGGTGTAGGTGTACGCGGTCGACGCGCTCAGCCCGCTGTCGGTGTAGGAAGCGCTTTCCGTAGTGCCGACGACCTGGCCGTTCCGCAGCACCTCGTAGCCGCTGACGCCGACGTTGTCCGTCGAACCGGTCCACGTCAAGTCCACAGTGGACGCCGTGACCGATCCGGCCTTGAGGTTGGCCGGCGCGGTGGGCGCCTGCGTGTCACCGGAGGAGTCCGACGTTCCGTAAACCTGCATCTCCCAAAGGGAGTAGCCGTAGCTGGTGGCGCGTTTGGTGCCGACGAGGCGCAGGTACCGGCCGCGGCCGGACAGCCCGGTGAGATCGTCGGTCCCGCCGTTGCCGTTGGTCACGGACTTGATCGGGGTCCACGCCGAGCCGTCGTTGGAGACTTCCAGGCGATACGCGGAGGCGTACGCGGCTTCCCAGTTCAGCTTGACCCGGTTGATGGCCGACGGGCCCCCGAGGTCGATGCGGATGAACTGCGGGTCCACGCCTTCCGTGCTCGCCCAGCGGGTGCTCGTCTTGCCGTCGACGGCGAGCGGGCCGCCGTAGGACGACGACTCCACCGAGGAGACGAGGACGGGTTTTCCTTGGGACAAAAGGACATCAGCGGCTTGCGCGTTGCCGCTGAGCAGCGTCGGCAACAGGATGGCGGCCGCGCCTAGTGGTAGTAGTCGGGTTCGGGCCTTCACATCGATCTCCCCGGGAATCCGTGGCGGCGGGTTGAGAGGGACGGGTGCGCGGCGTTCACTTCGAGTACACGTGTTCGTTTGGTAAGTTTCCTAACGAATGCGTACGGTAATCCGTACCACTCAGTGAGTCAAGACGTAGACTCGTCCCATGACCGGCGCATTGATCTTCGACTTCGACGGGACGCTGGTCGACACCGAGGCGGCCGTCCTCGTGGCCTGGCAGGAGACCTTCCGCGCCCGCGGCGACGAACTCCCCCTCGACGTCTGGCACACCGTGATCGGCACGCAGAACACCGCCGTCGCGATGTTCGAACTACTGGAAAAGAACGACGAGAACCTCGACCGGGTCGCGGTCCGCACCGGCGTCCGCGCCAGGGTCACCGAACTGCTGGAAACCGTCGGGCCGCGTCCCGGCGTCGAGGAGTACCTCGCGGACGCGAAGGAGCGGGGCCTGCGGCTGGCCATCGCGTCCAGCTCGACCGGCGACTGGGTCACCACGCATCTGGAGCGGCTGGGCCTGACGGACGCGTTCGAGGCCGTGCTCACCGGCGACCTCCACCAGGCGAAGCCGAGCCCGGACCTGTACCTGGCCGCGCTCGCCGCGCTGGACCTGCCCGCGGCCGAGGCGATCGCGTTCGAGGACTCACCGCACGGCGTCACCGCGGCGAAGGCCGCCGGACTCGAATGCGTCGCCGTGCCGAACGCGATCACCGCGGTGCTGAACTTCGACCACGCCGACCTCGTGCTGGGCTCGCTGGCCGACAAACCACTCGGCGAACTACTCAACCGCTAAGCCGCGCACTCGGTGTTCCGCCGCTGATCACGTGAGTTACGCCTTCGATCACGCGAGTGCCGGGTCCGCCCCGGCCCACAGGTGCTCAGCCGTCGAGCAGGTCGCCCAGCCGGACGAGGAACGGGCGCTGGCCCTTGAGCAACTTCTCCTCGGCTTCGGCGAGCCCGAACCAGGCGACCCTGTCGACCTCCGGGAACTCCTGCGTCCGGCCCGACCGCGGCGGCCACTCCATCTCGAAGACGCCCGGCACGACCTGAGCCGGGTCGAAGTCGCCCTCCACCGCCCAGACCGTCACGACCTTGCCGCCGGACTGCTTCACCTCGCCGAGCGGCAGGTACTCCCCCTCCGGCGCCGGCAGCCCCAGCTCCTCCTGGAACTCGCGCCGCGCCGCGGCCTCCGGCGTCTCGTCCGGTTCGTACTCGCCCTTGGGCACCGACCAGCCGCCCGCGTCCTTCTTCGCCCAGAACGGCCCGCCCATATGCCCGAGAAGCACCTCGGTCGTCTCGCCCGACCTGCGGAAGAGCAGGATCCCGGCACTCGTCTTACCCGCCATGCCGTCCAGTCTGGCCTTGCTCCGAACGGGTGATGTGACCGGCCCGCGAAAAAAGTTTCCGCGTGGATGTCGATTCGCGTCGAGGCCGTCCGACGCGTTGTCAGAAGCCGCCCCGGCAGACACTCCCGGAAGGACCGGAACCATGACGCAGACCACCGCCCCCGCCAAGACCACCGCCACCACCCCGCGTGCCGCCAAGGCACAGGGCGCGATCCAGTCCGCCGTCCGGATCGTCGTCTCGTTCCTCTTCCTCTGCCACGGTTTGCAGGGATTCGGATTCTTCGGCGGCGTCGACGGCGCGGGCGGTTCGGTCGAGCTCGGTTCCTGGCCCGGCTGGTACGGCAGCGTGATCGAGCTCGTCGGCGCCGCGTTCGTCCTGGTCGGCCTGTTCACCCGGCCGGTCGCGGTACTCCTCTCCGGCGTCATGGCCTACGCCTACTTCACCGTGCACGCGCCGGAAGGCCTGCTGCCGCTGCAGAACATGGGCGAGCTGTCGACCCTCTACTGCTGGATCTTCCTGCTGATCGCCGCGATCGGCCCGGGCACCTACGCCCTCGACACCCTGCGCCGCCGCCGCTGAACGGGAATCGCGAGGCCCCTTTCCTGGATTCATTCCAGGAAAGGGGCCTTTTTATCGCGTACCTGTCGATTCGCTGTCAATAAATACGGGCATAACATGGAATTACCCCCCGAAAGAAAGTTCCCTGCCGACGGGGGTATCCGGCATCCTCTGTCCTATCAATGGTTTAGACCACCTTGAGCCGGAAGGATGCGTCATGACCCAGACAGCCGCCGCCACGACCACGGAGATCGGCCCGGCCGCTCCCAAGTGGCAGGGACTGGCCCTCTCAGTGGTCCGCGTCGTGGTCTCGTTCCTCTTCCTCTGCCACGGTCTGCAGAAGATGGGACTCTTCGACAAGCCCGCCGTCCCGTTCGCCACCTGGCCGGGCTGGTACGCCGGGGTGATCGAAACGGTCGGTTCGCTGCTCGTCCTGGCGGGGCTGTTCACCCGCCCGGTCGCGGTGCTTCTCTCGGGCACGATGGCGTACGCGTACTTCGTCGTACACCAGCCCGACGCGCTGCTGCCGTTGCAGAACAAGGGCGAGACGGCCGCGCTGTACTCCTGGATCTTCCTGCTGTTCGCGGTGGTGGGTCCGGGCACCTACGCGCTGGACACGTGGCGCCGCCGCCGCAAGTCCTGAACCCCCGCAGATGCCAGGAACGGTCCTTTCCTTGCAAATTTCGCAAGGAAAGGACCGTTCCTAGCACTCCAAAGGGGCGTCAGCGGCCCTGTGGCAACCCGGCCGCCAGGTCCGAAAGCGCCAGCACGTGCTCCATCAGCACCGTCAGCACCTGCTTCGTCGACTCGCGTTCCCGCGCGTCGCACAGCAGCAGCGGGACGTCCATGCCGACGTCGAGCGCCTGCCGGACCTCCTCGGTGCCGTAGCGGTACGCGTTGTCGAAGCAGTTGACGGCGACGACGAACGGCAGGCCGCGGCGCTCGAAGAAGTCGACGGCCGCGAAGCAGCTGTCGAGCCGCCGGGTGTCGGCGAGCACGACGGCGCCGAGCGCGCCTTCGGCCAGCTCGTCCCACATGAACCAGAACCGGTCCTGACCGGGCGTGCCGAACAGGTACAGGATCAGCTCGGGGTTGATGGTGATGCGGCCGAAGTCGAGGGCCACCGTGGTGGTCGTCTTCTTCTCGACACCGGTGAGGTCGTCGACGCCCTCGGACGCCGCGGTGATGACCTCCTCGGTGCGCAGCGGGGGAACCTCGCTGACCGAACCGACCATCGTGGTCTTACCGACCCCGAACCCGCCGGCGATGAGGACCTTGACCGCGTTCGCGGTCAAGGATCGCCGGGGCTCAGAGTTTCCGGATGCCATCAAGAACCGCCTGGAGTACGTGTTTGTTGGGGGTGTCGGTGACCGGGGTCGCGGTGCGGAACAGCACGAGGTTCTGCTCGATGAGGTCGCTCAGCAGCACCTTCACCACCGGCAACGGCAGATCGATGCGCGCGGCGACCTCCGCGACGGACGTCGGTCTCTGGCACAGGTTGAGGATCCGCCCGTACTCCGGTTCGAAGCCCGCGACCTCGTGCGAGGAGCGCATGGCGACCACCAGGGTGATCAGGTCGAGGCCGAGCGTGTCCGAGCGGGTGCGCCCGCCCGTGACGGCGTACGACCGGACCAGCGGCCCGGCCTCCTCCTCGAACCACGACTCGTGCCGCCCGCTCATGGCGAAGTGGGAGTCGCGGCGCGGGGCGCCGAGGTGAGCACCGCGCCGACCCGCTTGACCATCAGGTTCATCTCGTAGGCCACGAGGCCCATGTCCGCGTCCTCCTTCGCCAGCAGCGCGAGGCACGCGCCGCGGCCCGCCGCGGTGACGAACAGGAAGGCGTGGTCCATCTCGACCATGGTCTGGCGGACGTTGCCGCCGCCGAAGTGCCGTCCCGTGCCCCGCGCGAGGCTCTGGAACGCCGACGCGACCGCGGACAGGTGCTCGCCGTCCTGCTCCGACAGGTTCCCGGACCGTCCGATGAGCAGGCCGTCGGAGGACAGGACTACCGCCCTGTCGGCACCGGCGACGCGCTTGACCAGGTCATCCAGCAACCAGTCGAGTTCACTGACTCCCGCGTTGGCCATCTAGTCACGATCTCCGTACATGTCGAGGTCGGTGTAGTCGTCGGTCGGTTCGGTGTCCCGCGCGCGGCGCGTGCCCTGCTGGAACGCGGCGAGCCGGTTCCTGGCCAGCTCGGGGGTGTCCTCGCGGACCTCCTCGCGCTGGGCGGCGGGCCGGTCCTCCATCAGCTGGGGGACCAGGTTCGCCTGGCGGCGGCGCTGCGGCAGCGGTGGCCTGCCGGGCGCCTCGGGGCCGGGCCGCCGGGTCTGCGGCGGACGGCCGTCCTGGGGCCGGGTGTCGGCGGGCGGCCACGCCGGCGGCTGCACCGGCTGCGGACGGGCCTCGGCACGCGCGGGTTCCGGGCGGATCGGCTCGGGGCGCGGCGTCTCCGGCCGGGGCACGCGCGGCGGGCGCGGGGGCAGCGGCGGCAACGCGCCTCCAGGCTGCTCCGGCCCCTGCTGCGCCTGCGGCTGGGGCTGCGGCGCGACCGGCATGGGCACGGGCAGCTCGGGCCGCTCCGCGGGGAACTCGGTGCGGTGGCGGGCACGGCGGCCCGGAAGCAGCGGCGCGGCCTCCGGCACCTCGGTGCTCTCGGGGTCCACCTCGTCCTCCGGCTCATCAGACGGGACCGGCGCGAGCAGGTCGGTGCGGACGAGCACGATGGCCCTGGTGCCGCCGTACGCGGATTCGCGCAGGTGCACGGAGATCCCGTGCCGTGCGGCGAGGCGCGCGACCACGAACAGGCCCAGCCGTGGCTCGGCTGACAAGGCCATGATGCCGAAGTCCGGCGGATCGGCCAACATCGCGTTCAGCTCGGCGGCCTGCTCGGCCTCGATACCGAGGCCCTGGTCCTCGACCTCGATCACGACACCCTTGCCGACCACGTTGCCCCGCAGCTCGACGCGCGACTGCGGCGGCGAGAAGGAGGTCGCGTTGTCGATCAGCTCCGCGAGCAGGTGCACGAGGTCGCCGACGACCGGGCCCTGCACCGCCATCGCGGGCATCTTCGCCGTCTTCACCCTGGCGAAGTCCTCGGTCTCGGCCGAGGCGCCGCGGGTCAGCTCGGCGAGCGTCACCGGCTTGCGCCACTGACGGCCGGGCTGGCCGCCACCGAGGATGATCAGGTTCTCGGCGTTGCGGCGGGCGCGGGTGGAGAGGTGGTCCAGCTGGAAGAGCGTGTCCAGCTGCTCCGGGTCCTCCTGCTTGCGCTCGGCCTGGTCGAGCACCTTGAGCTGGCGGTGCACGATGACCTGGCTGCGGTGCGCGATGTTGAGGAACACCGTCTTGGTGCCCTCACGGGTCCTCGCCTCTTCGACGGCGGCCGCGATGGCGGTCTGCTGCGCCTTGTTGAAGGCCTCGGCGACCTGGCCGATCTCGTCGTCGCCGTGGTCGAGGAAGTGACCCTTGTCGTCGAGGTCGACGGGTTCGCCCGCCCGCACGCGGTCCACCAGTTCCGGCAGCCGGATCTCGGCGACGTCGAGGGTGTCCTCGCGCAGCCGGGCCAGCCGTCCGATGAGCCGGTTCGACAGCCGCAGGGCGATGACGAACACGCCGATCGCCACCAGCAGCGCGACGGCCGCGGCGATGGCCGACGTGATCAGCGTCCGGTCGGCGTCGTCGACCGCCTGCGTCGTGGCCGTACCACTCTGCTCGACGAAGCCGCGCATCATCGCGTCGCTGACGCCGCGCGCGGCCTGAAGCCACGTTTGCTCGGGGATGGGGAGCGTGGCCTTGCTGTTCTGCAGGAAGGTGTTCTCGACCGTGTTGACGGCCTTCCACGGATCACTCGCGACGAGCTGGTCGAACTTCGCCTTGACGTCCGGGAGCATCCGCGAGACCGAAGACTCCAGCTGCGAACGGTAGGAACCGACCTCCGTGACGTACGCGCGGTAGGTCTCGTCGGTGAAGCCGCCACCCGCGACGGCCGCGGCGGCGAGGGCGTTCGCGCGCTGCATCTGGTCGATCGCGGTGAACAGCGGGACCGCGGTGATCCGCTGATACGCGTTCTCGGCGTTCGGCGCGTCCTGCGCCAGCCCGGTGAGACCGTCGACGAACTGGTCGAGGATCTGGTTGTAGAAGGTGAAGGCGTCCAGCAGCGGGAGCTGACCGGAGTCGGCCGACTGCCGGATCTGCGGCATCTTCTGCAGGAGCCCGTTCAGCGTGGCGATGTTGCGCTGCACGCTGTCGGGTGAGTCCCCGACGAACTTCTGCAGATGCGCGGCGACACCCTGGGCGGCGGCGTCGGTCTTGGCGCGCTGCTCGGTGAGCGTGGCGTGCTGCGACCGGTCGCCGGCGAGCTCGCGCAGCGCCAGGCGCCGCTCTTCCTGTACTTGGACGAAGAAGGGGAGGGAAGGGGCTTCCGAGTCACGGATCCGCTGCGCGTAGTCACGGCCGTTGACCGCGTCGAAGATCAGGTACCCGCCGATCGCCAGACCGACCAGCATCAGCGCGATGCTCGGAATGAGCGCGATCGTCAGAACGCGCGAACGAATCGAAGAGCCGCGGCCTCGTCGAAGGGAAATCTGCTTCACCGTGGTCCGTTTTCCTTCCGGCAGTTATTGGTGTCGGGTCGCCGGGGATCTCATACCCGCGGGATCCGATAGCCGGATCAACACAGCGTGGTCCGCTCCGCCCGCGAAGACGCTAGGAGACCCAAACGGGTGAGTCAAGTCCGGACGCGAAGGGTAGTCGCATATGGCCGTGACCTGCTGACAAGAGGCGACCGGACCCGGAAAGTCCACCACGTGGGACAGGGCACCCGGCTAAGTGACTCACCAGTAGATCACCTGGCGGTTTAGCGCAGGCAGCGGCTTGATCGACGCTCTTCCGACACGATCGAGTCACTCCTCGTAACGCCCGCGCCTTGGCCGAAAAGTCGACGAAAACTACTCGCCGTGACGTCGCTCACGCTTTCGGATCAGGGCTCCACATACCGTTCGGTTTGCGAACGACATCACCGCGGAGGAACGCCGTCGTAACACCCTTCGCGCCACGGAATCGAGAATTACCGACGCCTATCACCGGGGAATCGGCGAAATGATCTTCCTCGGCGCGGCCGAGCTCGTCGTCGATGAGCGCCTCGACCCGTCCGGACGCGTCCCGCAGCATCCGGACGCCCGCCCAGCACAGCGTCGCGACCCCGCAGATCAGGATCGCGACGAGAACCGTCTCCATCGGGTACCGGGAGCCGAATTCGTTGAGCAGAAAACCGGAGGCGACACCGAAAACGGCGACGACGACATAGGCGAACGACACGATCCCCTCCTTCTCCAGGCGCCGTGGCCCGCGCCTCGCCGGTGAGACGGGTGGCGCGGGTTTTCCTTACGCCACAGGGGAAGGATCTACGTCACACTCGCGGCGAGAGCGAATGACGAGCCTAACAGCGAATTCGCGGAGGATCTCCGGATCTCCCCCGCCGGGGCGAGGCGATCACCTATTTGCCACCCATTTCCGAATACGGTTCACCATTTTCGCCACACCGGGTATCACTCCGCCCGCAGCTCCCGAAGCGTCGTGACGGCGCGGAGCACCTCGCCGTACGTGGTGTAGAGCGGCGCGAGCCCGAACCTGAGCACGTTGGGCGGGCGGAAGTCGCCGATCACCCCGCGGTCGATCAAAGTCGCCATCGTCTTGGCCGCGTCGTCGTCGAGTACCGAGATCTGGTGCCCGCGGTCCCGGCCGCGCGGGGTCGGGATCTTCGCGCCGTCGAGGAGCTCGTCCGCGCACCGGAAGAGGAAGTCGCCGAGCGCGAGGCCCTTCTCCCGCAGCAGTCCGCGATCCACGCCGTCCCAGACATCGAGGGCGGCGTCGAGCGCGAGCAGCGAAAGGATGTCGGGCGTGCCCGCGCGGCCGCGCGCGATACTCGCGTGCGCCTCGTACGCTCCCCGCATCGCGAACGGGTCGCGGTCGCCGGCCCAGCCCGCCAGCGGCTGGTCGAACCGGTCCAGCCATTTCGCCGCCACGTAAAGGAAAGCGGGCGATCCGGGGCCGCCGTTGAGGAACTTGTAGGTGCAGCCGACGGCGAGGTCGACGCCCGCCGCGTCCAACTCGACCGGCAGCGCGCCGACGCTGTGGCAGAGGTCCCACAGCGCCAGTGCCCCGGCGCGATGCAGTGCCGCGGTCAGCGCGCCCATGTCGTGCGCGCGGCCGGTGACGTAGTCGACGTGGTTGATCAGCGCGACGGCCGTCCGCTCGCTCGCCTGGGCCGGCATGTCCTCGGCGACGACGCGGCGCACCGTGTGCCCGGTCAGCCGGGCGACCTCGTCGGCGATGTAGCCGTCGGTCGGGAAGGTGTCGGCGTCGACGAGGATCTCGTCCCGGCCGGGCCGGAGCCGGGTGGCGGCGACCAGCGCCTTGAACAGGTCGACACTCGTCGAGTCCGCCACGACGACCTGACCCGGCGCGGCGCCCACCAGCGGCGCGATCCGCTCGCCGACCCGCACCGGCGCCTCCCACCAGCCCTCCGACCAGGACCGGATGAGCCGTCCGCCCCACTGTTCACGGACGACCGCGGCGAGCCGTCCGGCCACGTGTTTCGGCGGGGCCCCCAGCGAGTTGCCGTCGAAATAGGCGACATCGGTGTCGAGGTCGAATTCGTTTCGCTTGTGCGCCAACGGATCGGCCGCGTCCAGCGCCGCGGCCTCGGCTACGAGGTCAGTCACGGCCACCATCGTCGGCGAGGGCGTTCCGGAAGTCCATGACTGACGCGGTGAAAACGGAAAGGTGGACATTTCGCGTAGCGCAACCGTGGCCGCGATTCTCTATCCAGTGCTGCCGACAGCCCTTACAGTGTGCCTGATCAGGCAGCATCGAGGAGGCCAGCGTTGACCACCCAGCCGACCGTCGCCGAGCAGATCGAAGGCCAGACCATCCCCGCCCTGCTTCACCGCAACGCCCAGGAGTTCGGTGACCTGCCGGCGGTGACGTCACTCGACATCGAGGGCAAACCGACCCTGACCTGGGCCGAATTCCGCACCGCCATCGCGGAGGTGTCCCGCGGGCTCGCCGGGCTCGGGCTCGGCGTCCGCGACCGGATGCTGATCATGGCGCCGAGCAGCCCGGAACACCTGATCGCCGACCTCGCCGCCGCCCATCTCGGCGCGATCCCCTGCACCGCGTACGCGACGCTGAGCCCGGAGCAGATCGGGTTCGTCGCCCGGCACAGCGCCGCCGGCGTCGTCGTCCTCGCCGGCGCAGACGAACTCGGCCGCTGGTCCCAGGTCCTCGACGAACTGCCCGCGCTGCGGCACATCGTGCTGCTCGACGCGTCCGTGATTCCCCAGGACGACAAGCGATTCCTGTCCTTCGCCGAGCTCCGCGCGGCGGGCGCCGAAGCGCACGCGGCCGACCCGGAGGCGTTCGAGACGGCGTGGTCCGCGATCACCCCCGACGACCCGCTGTCGATGATCTACACCTCCGGCACCACCGGCGACCCCAAGGGTGTCGTGCTGTCGCACCGCAACGCGATCTACCAGGCCGTCGCCGTCCAGAAGCTGCACGACTCCCCGATGCACGCCACGAACATCGCGTACCTGCCGCTCGCGCATATCGCCGAACGCGAACTGTCGATCTACATGCCGATCGTGTGGGCCGGGCACGTGCACACCGTCGCCGACCCGACGGGCGTCGTCGGCGCGCTGGGCCAGGTGCACCCGAAGAGCTTCTTCGGTGTCCCGCGCGTGTGGGAAAAGATGGTGGCGGGCTTGAAGAACCTGCTCGGCTCGCTGCCGGAGGAGAAGCGGAACGGCCTGATCGGCGCGAACGAACTGCTGCAGCAGGGCTACAAACTCCGCAGTGACGGCAAGGAGGTGCCGCCGGAGCTCGCGGAGAAGATCGCGCAGACCGACGCGGCCGCGCTCGCGCCGGTGCGGGCGATGCTGGGCCTCGACCAGATCGAGGTCGCCTCCAGCGGCGCCGCCGCGCTGCCGGTGGAGATCCTGTACTTCATCGCCGGGCTCGGCGTTGAGATCCAGGAGGTCTGGGGGCTGTCCGAGACCACCGGCGCGGTCACGTCGAACACGCCGACGGCGTTCAAGGCCGGTTCGGTCGGCCGCCCGCTGGAAGGCATCGAGGTGAAGGTCGCCGAAGACGGCGAGCTCCTCGTCCGCGGCGCGATCGTGTTCCTCGGCTACCTGCAGGCGGACGGCACGATCAAACCGGACGTCGACGCCGACGGCTGGCTCGCCACCGGCGACATCGGGACGATCGACGAACGCGGCTTCGTCACGATCACCGACCGCAAGAAGGAACTGATCATCACCTCGAGCGGCAAGAACATCGCCCCGACGAAGATCGAAGGGCTGCTCAAGGAGCACCCGCTGATCGGGCAGGCCGTCGCGATCGGCGAGAAACGGCCGTACGTCACGGCGCTGATCGTCGTCGACGACGAGATCGCGCCGGGCTGGGCGGCCGCGAACGGCATCCAGCTCGCCGAGGGCGAATCGCTCGCCGACAACGCCGAGGTCCGCGCGGAGATCGAGAAGGCCGTCGAGGCGGCGAACGCGCGGCTGGCCAGGATCGAGCAGATCAAGCGGTACCACGTGATCCCCAAGGCGTGGACACCGGAAAGCGGCGAGGTGACGCCGACCTTGAAGCTGAAGCGGCGGATCATCAACGACCGGTACGCGCCGACCATCGCGGACCTGTACGCGGCCGCCACCCCCGAACCCGCCCCGGCCGCCGGTTCCTGATCCCTCGCGCGTGCCAGGAACGGTCCTTTCCTTGCGAAATTTGCAAGGAAAGGACCGTTCATTGCACGCGGACCGGGCCGAAAGGAGTCGCGACCGGGAAGCGACCGCTGCTAGCTTGCCGCCGTGGATCTCTTTTCCCGATCTTGGGCGGCGCTGCTCGCCGCCGTCGCCGAAACCCCCGACGAAGACTTCGACAAACCGTCCGGCTGCGCCGGCTGGCTGGTGCGGGATCTGGCGTGTCACCTGGTGATCGACGCCCAGGACGTGCTGATCACCCTCGCCACCCCCGCCGACACGGAACCGACGCGCGACGAGGTCACCTATTGGGAGGTGTCCGAGAAGCCGCCCACCGGTGAGGACGACCTCGACGCGCTGATCGTGCGGCTCGCCGCCGCGTACCAGGAACCGCGGCTGCTCAAGTTCCACCTCGACGACGTCGGTTCCGCCGCCGGCCGGGCCGCCACCCTCGCCGACCCGACGGCCCGGGTCGCCACCCGCGACATCGTCCTGACCGCGGGCGACTTCCTTTCCGCGTACGTCCTGGAGTGGACGCTGCACCACCTCGACCTGGTCGCGCACCTCCCGCAGCTCGACGGCCCCGCCCCCGACGCCCTCGCCGAGACTCGCCGGATCATGGAGCGTCGCACCGGGGAGACGTTCCCGGCGTCGTTCTCCGACACCGACGCGCTGCTGGTCGGCACCGGCCGCCGTCAGCCGACGGACGCCGAGAAGGCCACCCTCGGCGACTTGGCCGCGAAGCTGCCCTTCGTCATCGGCTGAACCGGACGTCACGCGTGATCAGACGGACGACACACGTGATCAGAGGGCGAACTCGCGTGATTGGAGACGGAACGCCTCCAATCACGTGAGTGCGCCGCCTGATCACGCGAGTTACGTTCCCAATCACGCGTGTCGTCCGTTTGATCACGTGTGTCAGGCCGTGCGGGTCGACTCGGTCCACTTGCGCAGCCGGGGCGGGACACGCTTTTCGAGGCCGTAGTTCTCCAGGTGCGCGCTGAAGACCTCGTCGAAGGCGCGCTGCACGGTCTCGGTGTCCCACACCGGCCGTTCGAGGATGGGCTGCTTCAGGTACGGCTGGCCCATGACGTGCAGTTGCGGCCCGTTGCAGCGGATCATCTGCCCGGTGATCCCGTCGGATCCGGAGCCGAGCAGGAAGAGCACGACCGGCGCGATCCGCGACGGCGTCCGGTCCGGCGGGCAGGCCCGCAGCGACCGTTCCGACTTCCACACCATCCGGGTGTGCGCGAGCGGGCAGACCGCGTTCACCCGGATCCCGCTCTCCTCCAGGTCGAGCGCCCAGGAGTAGGTCAGCGAAGCGACGGCACCCTTGCTGGCGGCGTACACGCCGAGCTTGCGCTGACCCAGCGACGCACCCGACGAGATGTTGACGATCGAGCCCGGGGTGCCCCGCGAAACCATCGCCTTGATCGCGGCGAGCCCGGTGTACATGACGCCGAGGACGTTCACCTCGACCAGTTCGCGGGCCTGCTCGACGTCGTCCTCCCACGGCAGTGCCTCGTAGTTCAGCCCCGCGTTGTTGACCAGCCCGTCGATCGCACCGAACTCCGCGAGGCAGAGGTCGACGATCTCCTGCGCCTGCTTCGGGTCGGCGACACTGTGCCCGCTGGCGACCGCCCTGCCGCCGAACCGGCGGATGTTCTCCGTCGTCCGTTCGGCCAGTTCGGCGTCGATGTCGTTGACCACGACGGCCCCGCCCGCCCTCGCGACGTGCACCGCGAACGCCTCGCCGAGGCCCCGTCCCGCCCCGGTCACGACGACGGCCTTGTCGTCGAGCAAACCGTTCATCGCCTTCACCCCTTTGACCCAGCCGGCCTCCACCTCCAGGCCGGTCTCTACTCAGTGTTGGCCCATTCGGCCCAACCGGAGCGACGACGGCGGCGAACGGCGGCCCGGCTGCGCCGAGCGAGGGCGGGGCGATAGGCGCGCAGATACCCACGGGCGAGTCAGGCCGTCGTCACCCACCGGTCAGACGGCGTAGCCCGATCGGCCCAACAGGGGAAGGATCGGCCGGTCTTCTGTTCGTCTCCCTGTAGCCGGAGGCATACTGAACGTTGTCCGGCGGGACGGCAACTGTGACTCCCTCGCTGACCACGTAACACGGCAGGCAAGAATGCGAGGAAAGCAAGTTCACCCGATCGGGGGGAGGTGGTCACGCAGTGAAGATGAACGCGGCGCCGCGGATGACCGCCGCCCTGGCGAACCGCGAGTTCCGCGCACTCTGGCTCGCCGAGGTGCAGTCCCTCATCGGGGACCAGCTCACCATCGTCGCGCTGGCGATCCTCGTCTACGACCGGACAGGCTCCGCGTTGCTCTCCGCGGTGGTCTACTCCCTGACCTTCCTGCCCGCGCTGGCCGGCGGCCTCGGCCTCTCCCAGCTGGCCGACCGCTATCCGAGGCGCACCGTCCTCGTCGTCTCGTCCCTGATCCAAGGCGTGCTGATCGCGATCATGGCGATCCCCGGCACCCCGCTCGCCCTGTTGTGCGGGCTGGTGGTGCTGGCGCGGCTCGTGAACGCGCCCGGCAACGCGGCGCAGAACGCGCTCACCCGCGAGGTGTTCACCGACGACGACCTCTACCTCAAGAGCCAGGACATCCGGGGCATCTCCACCAACACCGCGATGCTGCTCGGCCTCGCGGGCGGCGGTCTGCTGGTGTCTCAGGTCGGGGTGAGCTGGGCGCTGGCGCTGGACGCCGCGACGTTCCTGCTGAGCGCGGCCGTCGTCCGCTTCTCCGTCTCCCGGCGGGCGGCGGCGTCCGACGGCACCGGCAGCTGGTTCGGCGCGGTGAAGCAGGTCTTCGGCAACCGCCATCTGCGGGTGCTGATCTGGTTCTCGTGGCTGGTCGGCCTGGCCGTCATCCCCGAAGGGCTGGCCGCGCCGCTCGCCGCGGAGATGGGCGTGGGGAAACAGGCCGTCGGCTGGTTGCTGGCCGCCGATCCGCTGGGATTCGTGATCGGGGCGTTCCTGCTGTCCCGGTTCGTCTCCGCGGAACAACGGCGGAAGCTGCTCGGCGTGCTGGCCGCACTACCGATGGTCGCTCTGATCGGTTTCGCGCTCGAACCGGGGCTGATTCCGGCGTTGCTGCTGCTGGCGGCGGCGGGTGCCGCGGGGGCGTACCTGATCACGGTGAGCGCCACGTTCATCACCTGGGTCCCGAACGAACTCCGGGGCGGTGCGGGTGGGGTGTACCGCACGGGTTTGCGGGTGGCTCAAGGGATAGGGGCGGGACTCGGCGGGCTCGCCGCCGATCGGCTCGGGGCGGCGACCTCGGCCATCGCGCTGGCAGGCGTGGTCGGCCTGCTGCTGGCCGTACTGGTCGCGCTCAGCTGGGGGCACATCAACGGAACCAGTCCGGAACCGTTGCCGTCATGAGGAATCCACAAGGGACACTGCTTCCACGTTCGGCCCTTCGGCACATGGACGAAAAGAAACGACTCTCGATCAGAAGTCACGGCTCGACACTGTCCGACACCTCCCGGCCACCTCGTTGCTGCGAACTAATACCTTGCCCGGGCTCAGAAGTCACGACTGGACACTATCCGTCACCCCTTCCGCGACGCGTCTCGAAAAACATTCAGCAACCAAGATCAGAAATCACGGGACACGATTGCCACCTCCGGTCCGTGTTCGCGGGCACCCTTGCCGGTGTCGGACAACTGTTGCGATGGGATGATACCGGCCGTGGAATACGAACGGTGTATCAGTCGGTACCGGTGAGATTACTCAGCCGTGCCGTCCGGGCGGAAAAGAGGTAGCAATTGCCAGCCGAGACCGGCGACCGTCGCCAGCACGGTGACGGCACCGGCGACCTTGACGACGCAACGGCGACGGCCGCCGCGGACAGCGGTGCACCGGTGACCGAACGCGGGCAGGCAAGCCCGGAAGGTGACCAGGCCGGACCTCCGCGGCGCCATCCCTACGATCCCAGGGCGTGGGCGCTGTGGCAGCGGCCCAAGCGGTTCATCGTGTTCCTTTTCGCGATGGAGGCCATCGGAATCGCGATCATGGTCGTCGCGACGATGAATTCCACGAATCCGGGAAGAATCGACTGGGTCCGTTTCGCCATTCTCGCCGTCGGCGCCACGGCGCATATTCAGCTCACCCAGCGACAAGAGGAAAGGCGGCGCGACCGGAGCCGCACCGTTCTCATCGACCTCACCGCGGTATGGACATTTCCGGCCGCGGTGATCCTGCCGCTTTCACTGACGCTTTCCATCATCGCGATCGTCCGGATCCAGCATTGGTTCATCGCCCGGCGGCCCGCGCACAACTTCGTGTTCTCGTCGGTCACCCACGGCGTTTCGGTGACCCTGGCCTCGCTCACCTTCGCCGCATTCGGACCGCATGAATGGGGAAGGATTTCCGGCTGGGACACCCTCGGCGAGTTCGGTGTCCTGATCGTCGCCGGGATGGTCTTCGAAGCGGTGCAGATCGCCTACATCGGCGGCATCCTCGCGATCGGCTCGCCGAAGCGGCCGTCGATGTCCACCGTGCTCGGCAACGCGGCCGACAACCTGCTGGAGGCCATCACGATCGGCCTCGGCGCGGTCACCGCGGTGCTGCTGTTGATCATGCCGCCGATGGTGATCGTGATGGCCGTGGTGACGGTGGTGTTCAATCGCCTCGCGGAGATCGACCAACTGCAAAACGACGCGCGCACGGACCCGAAAACCGGTGTTCTCAACATGCGCGGATGGTCGGAGTCGGCCGAACGGGCGCTCGGAAGGACTGCCCGATCGGACGACAACCTGGCACTACTGATGATTGATCTCGACCACTTCAAGTGGATTAACGACACATATGGACACCCGGCGGGTGACGACGTCCTCCGCGATGTGGCGCGGAAATTGGACGAGGTCACCCGGCCCGCCGACGTCATCGGCCGGTTCGGCGGCGAGGAATTCCTCGTACTCCTGCCGGATATCGACGAAACGGCGGCCAAACTCGCCGCCGAGCGAGTGCGCAGCGCTATCGCCGAACTGCATATAGTGACTACCGACAAAAGGGGCAGCCGGGTCACCATCTCGGGCCGCACCACCTCGATCGGGGCGGCCTTGTTCCCTCGTCACGGTGAATCGCTGGAGGAACTCCTGCACGCCTCCGACGCCGCCGTCTACGTGGCCAAGGAGAACGGCCGGAACCAGGTGCGCTTCGCCCAGGACGTCGACCGGCCCGCTCCCCCGCCGGTCACCTGATTCAGGGACACCCGGTGGGTGAACCCGGGGGTTATCCGGATGTCGGCCCCGATCGGCGGATGGCACCCTTGACGCCATGCCAGCGACAGCCGACGCCGCCGCTCGTCCTGCCCGGATCCGGCGGCCATGGTCGACTTCGGGCTGGTTACTGCTGGTCACCGTGCTGGTGTTCGGTTTCGGTCTGATCGCGTCACGGCCTGCCTCGCCGCCGGACCAGGGGCCACCGACGGGTGATCTCCTCGCCGCGCAGAACGCGGTCGACGCGCTGGTGCGGCCGGGCCCGGTCGACAACGTGATCGCCGAACTGCCCGCCGATTTCACCGCGGTCAGCGGCATCACCCCGGGGGTGATGACGGCGCGGGACGGCACCGTGCGCGCCGTCCACACCGACGGCGGCTGCTCGGCACCCTGGGGCGACGACAACACCAAGTGGGACTACGCGGTCCCCTGCAAGGCCCACGACCTGGGCTACGACATCCTCCGCTACGCCGAGCGCAAGGGACATCCACTCGGACAGGAGGCCAGGGCCGCGCTCGACGACCGGCTCTCCGCCGACATGCACAACGCCTGCGTCCTCAACCCGATGGACTCACGCGGCACCTGCGACGTCGTCGCCTCCCTCTATACCGCCGGGCTGGTGCTCAACTCGTGGCATCAACGCTGGGGGCCGCCGGTCGGCGACCCCCTCGGCCCGATGATCGTCGGCGTGCTGGTGATCGGCGCGCTGCTGGTGTTCCGCCTCCGCGGCTGGGTCCGCAACCGCCGGGCCGCCGTCACGCTCCCGCGCGAACCGCGGCCGGTCGTCCCGGTCGGCCGATGGGCGTTACTCGGGGTCGCCGGAGTCGTGTTCATGGTGCTCGGCGAATCCGCCGTCGCGCTCGCGCACTGGGCGGGCGCGCCGGAGCGGTCGTTGTGGCCGTTCACCTGGCTCGCCCAGCTCTGTCCGCTCATCTTCTTCGCGGTCGGCCGGATCAACGAGGCGGGCTGGCGATCGATCCGCGCGAGCGGCGGCCGCTACCCCCAATACCTCGCCGACCGGGCGAGCCCGCTGCTGCGCCCGGCGCTGATCTTCGCCGTGGTCGCGCTGGTCGTCCCCCTCGCGCTGGAGGTGCTGGGGATCCCGACGGGCACGAACGCCACGGTCATGCGGATCGCGCTGCACCCGCTCTGGCTGCTCGGCGTCTTCCTGCTGACCGTCGTCCTCGCGCCGGCGCTGCTGACGCTGTATCACCGGACACGCGCCGTCTCCGTCGCCGGACTGCTGGCGCTGACCTTGGCGAGCGAGGCGGCCGCGCAGTGGTCGGGCTCCGCCATCCCTCGCTACGCGGAGACGTTGTTCCTCGCCCTGTTCGTCCAGCAGCTGGCGTTCGCCCACGCCGACGGTGCCCGCCTGTCGCGCGCCGCCCTCGTGGCGACGGCGTTCACCGGCGCCACTGGACTGGGCCTCACGGTCGCCGTCCGCGGCGAAGGACCGATGCTGCTCGGCGGCCCCGGCGCCCCGGCCGCGTTGTCGGGCCCGCCGTGGGGCGTGCTCCTGCTCGGCCTGGTGCAGCTCGCGCTCCTCGGCCTGCTCGCCCGGCCGCTGGCCCGGCTCGGCGAACGTCCGGCGGTCGCCGCGGCCGCGCGCCTCGTCCTGCGTGCCCCGATGAGCCTGTACCTCGGCTTCCTGTCCGCGATGCTGCTGCTCGTGGCGGTCGTCTACCTGCCGGGGCCGTTCGTGGACGGGCTCATATGGCTGGCCCGGCCGAGGGTCCTGCTCGCGATGGCCCTCCTCGCCGTACCCGCCGTGCTCGTCTTCTGGTGGTTCGAGCGGCATTCGGGGCCGCAGCAGCGGACGGTCGACGAGCCCGGCCTGCGCGCCATGGTGTTCTGCCGCGCGGCGGCGACGGTCGGGATGGCGTACGCGATGCTCGGCGTGTTCGGGTTCGCGCTGACCCGGTTCGGCGGCGCGTCCGCCGACGCCGACCTCCTCGGAATCCGGTTCGGCCCGGTCCAGAGCCTGGTCAACCTGCTGCTCGGGGTGTACCTGCTGCACACCGTGCGCAACGGCACGAGCCGGATGACCGGGACCTGGCTGGTCTGCGCGATCGCGTGCGCGCCGCCCCTGATGACCGCCCTCGAAGGCGAGCGGGTGAGCGCCGCCTCCGTCGCGCTGCCGGTGGCGACGATCGTCGTCGCGATGCTCGCGGCGGCCGCCACGCTGGTCCCCGCCCGCGCGGCCCGGCGTGTCCTTCCCTGAACCACACGGCGCTGACCAGGCGATTTCCGTACCCTGGAGAGGAAACCGGTGGTGCGTGCCACATCTTCGGGGGGATGTGTAATCCTGCGACAACCCGCAACAGGCACCATGCGTCCCTTGAAGAGACCGTCGAACCGGTAACGAACAGAAGGAGCAGACCGCGTGGAGTACCCGCCTCGGAATGGGCATGGGGATCGACGTCCCGCCCGGCCTAGGCAGGACGCGCCCGGACGCGTTCCTTCCCGCCCGGCCCCGCCTCGTGGTGCCCGCCCGGTGCCCGCCCGCCAGCCCGCGGGCCAGCCGCCGCGGCGCCCGGCCTCGCGACGACGGTCTTTCCGCGGTCCCAAGATCGCCCTCGGCCTCGTCTCACTGCTGGTGATGGGCCTGACCGGGTACGCGTGGGCCGCGATGGACGGCCTGACCTTCGCGAACGTCGGCATCGGCGCGGACGAAGGCGAGAAGCCCGCCGACGGCGCCCGCGACATCCTGCTCGTCGGCCTCGACAGCCGCACGGACGCGCAGGGCAACCCGCTGTCGAAGGAAGTGCTGGCCCAGCTGCGCGCGGGGCAGGCCGACGGTGAGCTGAACACCGACTCGCTGATCTTCGTGCACATCCCGAACGACGGCTCCAAGGCCGTCGCGATCTCGCTCCCGCGCGACTCCTACGTCGACATCCCCGGTGGCTTCGGCAAGCACAAGATCAACTCCGCTTACGCCCGCGCGATGCTCGACGAGCGCAAGAAGCTGCAGGAAGACGGCGTCTCCGACCCGAAGGAACTCGACCAGAAGGCCAACGAGGCCGGCGCGAAGACGCTGATCAAGACGGTCGAGCAGCTGACCGGCTCGACCATCGACAACTACGCCGCCATCAACCTGCTGGGCTTCAGCGAGATCACGCAGGCCATCGGCGGGGTCGACGTCTGCCTCAACGACGACGTGAACGACCAGTTCTCCGGCGCGAAGTTCACCAAGGGCCCGCACACCATCTCCGGGGTCGAGGCGCTCGGCTTCGTCCGGCAGCGGCACGGGCTGCCGCGCGGCGACCTCGACCGGGTCGTCCGGCAGCAGGTGTTCATGGCCGGGATGGCGCGGAAAGTGCTCTCGGCGGGCACGCTCGCGAACCCCGGCAAGCTCAACGACCTGATCACGGCCATCAAGAAGTCGGTCGTGCTCAACCAGAACTGGGACGTCTTCGGGTTCGCGCAGCAGATGAAGAGCCTGACCGGCGGCCAGCTCGAGTTCCGGACGATCCCGATCGTCAACATCGAGTACAAGACCCCGAACGACGGCGTCGCCATCCAGGTCGACCCGAAACAGGTCAAGAGCTTCGTCCAGGGGCTCGCCGGCCCGCAGCCCGGCGAACAGCAGCAGGCGCCGCCCGCCGAGTCGCCGAACAAGGCGACCACGGTCGACGTCCGCAACTCCACGAACCGGGACGGGCTGGCCTCGTCGGTGCTGAAGCAGCTCGTCGACAAGGGCTTCACCGCGGGCGACACGGCCACCGCGAGCGCGCGCAAGAAGACGGTGGTCTGGGTCGCCAAGGGCGAGAAGGCGGCGGGCCAGGCGGTCGCCGACGCACTCGGTGGCAACCCGACCGTCCAAGAGGACAAGAGTGTCGAGGCCGGGCACGTGACGGTGTTCCTCGGCTCGGACTTCAAGGCGCCGAGCGGCGCCGAGGGCTCCGGTTCCTCGCAGAACGCCGCCGGTTCGTCGGCCGCGGCGCCGCCGCCCGAGCAGTCCGACCAGAAGCCGATCACCGCCGAAGGCGTGCCCTGCGTCAACTGACGCGGCGCCGCTCGTCCTGGCGAGGCTCAAGGTGTTGCGAAAGCCACCGAAACGGCCCCTCCACCCGCCGTTCGTTCACCCATTCGGCCCAGCGAGCCAAAATCGATAGGAAAACCACCCCCGAAACCGCGTAAGAGCGGCGCCCCTGCCGACTTTCATACACGTGAGCGCGCTCGTCCCGGGTTTTGTCACATGGGGCGGGCGGTGGAGAAGGTTGGCAAGGCAGGGGATGGGGAGTGCTGATCGACGCTGAGAGCTATCAGCGGATACTCGGAGACGAGCTCCGCAAGCTCCGCCGTAAACGTGGCTGGACACGCAAGGAACTGAACCAGCATCTGCAGAGCGAGATCTCGCTCCAGACGCTGGCCACCTACGAGCTGGGCACCCGCCACTGTTCCGTGGTGCGGCTGGTCGAACTGTGCGTCGCGATGGACGAGCTGCCACAGGATCTGCTGGCCAAGGTGCATCGCCGGGTGTTCGTGGACGAACCGGGCCGGGTGCGGATCGACCTGCGCCTGGTGATCAAGGACGACCAGGAGGAACTGCTCCCCCTGCGACGGTGGGCGGACGACCGGCTCAAGAGATCGAGTGACAACGGCTCGGCCGAGGTCCATCTCGATTTCGCGGCGCTGGAACGGATGGCCGAGCTCTGCGGCATCCCCACCGTCGATCTCATCGGAAGGCTTCGCCGGCTCAACCCCTCATGAGCGCGGCATTCCCCGGTCCGTGAAGGCCATGCCCCCCATCTTGGCTTTCACGGACCCTCCCTCTTTCCTCAGCCGAGGAGTTCGTAGTCCTCGCGGCGCACCTTGCGGGTGTCGAGCCAGTACCGCCAGGTGAAACCCGGCCAGATCGTGCGGTTGACGCCCTTCGCGTCTAGGTACCAGCTCTTGCAGCCGCCCTGGGTCCAGATGCCCTTGGCGAGTTTGCGCTGGATTTCGCCGTTGAAGCGCTCCTGCGCCTCCGGCCGCGGGTCGAGCGCCTTGCCGCGCGCGAGCCGCAGCGCCTGCGCGACGTACGAGATCTGCGCTTCGATCATGAAGACCACGGAGTTGTGCCCCAGCCCCGTGTTCGGGCCGAGCAGGAAGAACAGGTTCGGGAACCCGGACACGGTGATGCCCTGATAGGTCCGCATCCCCTCGGTCGCCCACTCCTTGCCGAGGTTGCGCCCGTCGCGGCCGATGATCTCCAGATCGTCGAAGGCGTCGGTGACGTGGAAGCCGGTGCCGTAGATGATCGCGTCGACCTCGTGCTCGACGCCGGCGCCGTCGACGACGCTGTGCTCGCGGACCTCCTTCACGCCGTCGGTGACGACGTCGACGTTGTCCCGCGCGAGCGCCGGGTAGTAGTCGTTGGAGACCAGGACCCGCTTGCAGCCCATGGTGTAGTCCGGCGTCAGCTTCCGGCGAAGCTCGGGATCCTTGACGCTCTTGAAGATGTTGCGCTTCGCGATGCGCTGGCCGATCTTCATGACCCACGGCTGCCCGTTGAAGCCGATCGCGCGGGCTTCGAGCCCCCAGTAGAGAACGTCGCGGAAGGCGCGCTGCAGCAGCGGCACCGAGCTGAACGTCTTCCGGAGCGCTTCGGGCATCTCGCGGTCCGGCTTCGGCATGATCCACGGCGGCGTCCGCTGGAAGAGCGTCAGCTCGGCGACGTCCTTCGCGATCTGGGGCACGAACTGGATCGCGCTCGCGCCGGTGCCGACCACGGCGACCCGCTTGCCCGTGAGGTCGTAGTCGTGCTCCCACTGCGCCGAGTGGAACGCGCGGCCCTTGAAACGCTCGATACCGGGCAGCTTCGGGATCTGCGGCAGGTGCAGCGCGCCGACCCCGGCGACCAGCGCGGGCGCGACGAACTCGTCGCCCGTCTTCGACGCGACGTGCCAGCGGTTCTCGTCGGCGTCCCAGCGGGCACCGGTCATCTCCTGGCCGAAGCGGATGAAGCGGTGCAGGTCGTACTTCGCGGCGACGTCACGCATGTACTGCCAGATCTCGGGCTGCGGCGAGTACGCGCGGGACCAGCCCGGGTTCTGCTCGAACGAGAACGAGTACATGTGCGAGGGGATGTCGCAGGCGCAGCCGGGGTAGGTGTTGTCGCGCCAGGTGCCGCCCACGTCGTCGGCCTTCTCCAGGATGACGAAGTCCTCGCGGCCCTCTTTCCGCAGCTGAATGGCCATGCCCAGGCCGGAGAAGCCGGTTCCGACGATGACGACACCGGTCTCGGTGCGGTTGCCCATGACCCGACCTCTCGTTCGAATTACCTGTTACCGGGAGTTCACCTTACTCGAAGTAGGTTACCTTCGGTAGAGTGTTGTGGTGACGACGGCGAAGCGCAAACGCATGCCACGAGCAGAGCGGATGCGGCAGATGATCGAAATCGCTGAGGAAGTTTTCGCCGATCGCGGCTACAGCGCGGCGTCGATGGACGACATCGCGGAACGCGTCGGGGTCTCCAAGCCGATGCTCTACGAGTACTTCAACTCGAAAGAGGGGCTCCTGCTCGCCTGCATCCAGCAGTCGCGGGCGGCCCTGCGCGAGGTCACCGAACGGGCGACCGTCGGCGCGACGTCCGCCGAGGACGCGCTGCGGCGCGGGCTGCTCGCCTTCTTCGTCTTCATCCGGGAACAGCGGCAGGCCTGGTCACTGCTCCGCCACGAGATGGCATTGATCGGGACCGGCGCCGCGGACGAGATCGAGCAGACCCGCCGCCAGCAGACCGACCTGATCGCCGCGCTGATGAGCGACCACCTCGACCAGGCCGACGACCTCCGCGTCGAGGCGTCCGCGGAGTTCGTGGTCGGGGCGTGCGAACGGCTCGCGATCTGGTGCGAACGGCATGAGGACGTCAGCCCCGAAACGGCGACCGGATACGCGATGGACATCCTCTGGTCGGGCCTGTCGGCGAGGGCCCGCTGAAACGACTGTGAAGATGCTCGTGCATTAGGCCATTCGGTCGTCACTCAGAGCACATTGCCGCCAGTGTCTTGTGACACAGAGTTGTCCTACTGTATCGATGACACTGTAGAAAGTCTGATGGACAGTCGCGACCACCCTCAGGAGGGGGCGCCACCACCCGAAAGTGGCGTCATGACGGCGGCGTGACGAAGTCCATTGAGTGACGCATGCTCGCGAGGAGAGGGGTGAGGCGGATGACCGAACCGATCACCGCGTCGTACGTCCAAGAGGACGACGACTGGAAGGTCACGGTCAGCGGCTCCGGCAAGGAACTGACCGGTCGCGCGCCGGGCATCATCGCGGCACGGGACCGGGCCGACCAGCTGGTCGAGAAACTGTCCCCGCCGGAACATTCGACGGTGGTGCACCTGCTGAACGGCAGTGCACTCGAGTTCACCGCCGCCTACATGACGGCGAGGCTGACTCTCCCGGAGATCGAGCCGCTCGAGGTTCCCCCGCCGTCGAACGGCAAGGCCAAGGAGAAGACCGGCGGCAAGCCCCCGGTGCCCCAGGGCAAGGAGCTCCCGAAGGCCGTCGACGAGGCGAAGTCCAAGGAGAAGTCCGAGCCGGCCAAGACACCCGCCAAGGCGGCCCAGACCTCCTGAGACCTACTTCAGGAGTTTGCGGATCAGCAGGACGCCGATCAGCACAGCCCCGCCGATGAGCGGGTACTTCACCTTGGGCTCGTCCAGCTTCGCGCGCAGACCGGTCTTCGCGGAATCCACGAGCTTCGCGGGGTTCGCCTTCGTGCCCAGCTGGTCGAGCGTGGCCACCAGTGCGTTCCTGGCCTGCTCGATCTCACGCTCGATGGTCTCGGGATCGCGAGCCACGTGTCCTCCTCGCCGCGACGGACTTGCTGGTAGCCCACGTTAGAGGACGCCACCCCGCGCCGTGGCATCGGCCACGCCGAGAAACGCCGAACGTGTCGCACGCTACGATTTCAGGGCAGTACTGGGGGCCCGTAGCCCAATTGGCAGAGGCACACGGTTTAGGTCCGTGCCAGTGAGAGTTCGAGTCTCTCCGGGCCCACCCTGCACGCCTGACCTACGGCGGCGCGCTCCGCTTGGAGCCGCCCCGCAGGGCACGTGCCACAGATATGCCACACCCGAACACGAAGAAGCCCCCGGCAGGTAGCGGACCCGCCGATCGCACTTCATCCCGCGACCGTGCCGAAGTTGACCATGTACTACTTCTTCACCAAGACGAACGTCCATCGGTGCGAGTGAGACACGGTATCCGTGTTGTGTACGCGGCCGACGAATCGAAGTACTTCGTCATTGCCCGGCGTGATAGTGGCGGTTTGGAGTCTCACCGTGTCGTCCAGCGAGGTCACGCCCCAGCTCACCAGGTCCCACTCGGGATCGGGATAGAAGTCGTACTCGTCCAACTCCCCCGCGGGGACGGTGCGCGTTCCGGAGTTCACTCCCCGGAACTCGAGGATGCTGCGAATCTCAGGCATGGGTCACGCTCCTGCCCAGTTAGCGGTGATGCCCCAGCCGGACAGTTCAATGGATCCCGGTCCAGCTCTCGCCGGTAGTGGCGCCGGGATGGTCCGGTTCCTCTCAGGTTCCGGTTGGTGAGGCTGGCGATGTTCACCGTCTGCTCGACCGCCATGTTGACGTTGTCGAGAGTGAGGTCGTTGCCAGCTCTGGTCGCCGTTACGCAGCCGCCGAACACCTTCGCCCCCGACTCGGCAACGAGACACCCGGCATATCCGGCCGCAGTGCCGGTCCCGGACCGTCATTGGGGCTGAGGGTTGACAACCTCGGCGACGGCAAATTCGACACGGCAAGGGGGCTCACGTACGGAGTGAGAGTTCGAGTCTCTCCGTACGCCACCAAGCTGGTCGAGACGCGTGGCCTCAGCGTGCGGTGGCCACCCGGCGAGCTTCTTCGACCAGCGTCTGAGCCGCCCGGCCCGCACGCTTGAACTCATCCACCGTGGCCGGAGTGTGGCTGTAACCCGCCTTGGTCTTCAGCTTGAGCAGAGTTCTCAAGTGCTTCGCGATTTCCTTGTCGGCCCGAGAAAGCAAGCTGATCGCTTCGTCGTGGTTCTCGCCCTGTGCGTGTTCGCCCAACCTGGCACAGCAGATGACGTCAGACGCCGCGATGCTGGCGTGAACACACAAGGTCACGTACGCGTCGGCGATGTCCTCGTGCTCGTCGGCAAGTTCGCGAATCATGTCCGCCGCCTCGTTGAATTGGGTCGCCTTGTGCATACGACCTCGTTGGACGCTCGCGTCGCATCTTCTGATCCGCACGTCAGCCTTTTCTCTTTCGCAGACGCCCGGTCAGCCACGCCCGACTCCCGGCCACAGTCAGTCCGTCTCGTGCCACATCGTGCAGAACAGCCTCGTCGTACGCGTGGCTGACGAGTTCGGCTTCGGTGAACTCCAGAGGCCGCGTGTCGTTACCGGTCCAGCGGGTCACCTCGACCGCCAGCTCATCGACCTGCGTTTCCCAACGGTCGTCATCCGCGTCATCTGGCCGGATCAGCAGCAGATCAAGGTCGCTGTCCTCCGTCATCTCGCCACGTGCCACCGAGCCGAAGACCGCGGCGTACACCGGTGGGACCTGCCAGGACTCCAGCCGATCTTCGATGCGTTCCAGGAGCGTCTTCTGAATCCGGGCGAGCCCGATGATGTATTCCGCCGCGAGATGGTCGCGGTTGAGCCGGTACGCGAAGGCGTTGCCGACTCGGTCGGCCTCAACGACACCCTGCTTCGTCAGGCGCCGCAGCACTTTGCGGATGCCCTCCTCCGAATGCCGGGCCAGCAGGCGATGCAACTGCCCGGTCGTGAAGATGCCGTCATGGCCTGCGAGGACGGCGAGCACATCGCCGTCGACGGTGGGGGTGACCGTCATCAACGGCCTGCTCAAGTCCACTTGCCTGTCTCCCAGACAACTATAGTACCGGAACACCAACTATAGTACACATACCTGTCTTATAGTGGACTCCTGGCGAGCTCGCCTGCGATACATGAAGGCGACGACCTCCCGGCGGATCAGCGCACCCGGTCGTAGACCAGCGCCATCTCGCCCAGCTCTCCGACCTCCTGATAAGCCAGCGACCACTTCGACGCGGGCAGGCCGTCGGCGAACAGCCGCCGTCCGCCGCCGGTGATCTCCGGGCAGATCATCAGGTACAGCCGGTCGATCAGGTCGTCCGCGAGCAGGGCCTTGATGACGCTGGCGCTGCTGTTGACCAGGATGTCGCCTTCCCCGTTCGCCTTGAGGTCGGCGATGACCTCGCCGGCCGGGGCGTTCACGACGCGGGCGCGATCCCAGGGCGCTTCGGTCAAAGTCGTCGAGAAGACCACCTTTTCGGCGTCCATCAGCCATTTCGCGTAGGCGCGGTCGCGGGGGTCGGCGTTCTCGTCGGCGGCGATGGTCGGCCAGAAGCCCAGGAAGCCCTCGGCGTTCAGCCTGCCGAGCACCGCGGTGGTCGCCGTCTCGTGGATACGGGCGAGGTGGGCACGGGCGACGTCGGTGGTGGCGTACGAGACGATCGCGCCCAGGTCGCCAGGGCCGCCGGGGCCGCTGTAGTGGCCGTCGAGGGTGAGGCTGATGTTGGCGGTGACGCGGCGGGCGGTGTGGTTCGTCATGTCGTTCAGTCCTTTTCCTGAGTCAGCGTGGTCGCGAGGTTGTCGAGCACCTGGCCCCACCCGGTTTCGATACCGGCGATGAAGGGGACGGCCTCGACGGTGGTTTCGGTGATGCGCAGATCGAGCTGGAGCCGGGTCCCGCCCGGCGCCTCGGTGAACTTCAGGTCGTAGTGACCGGTGAAGAAGGTGCCGCCCTCGGCGGTCAGCACCGAGAGGTCGAATTCGAGGTGTCCGGGTTCGGCCGCGGCGCGGACCTTCCCCGCGGACCGGTAGCGCCCTTCGGCGTCCCGGTAGTCGAGCACGGCCCGGCCGCCGGCCCACGGCTCGATGACGCAGTCGGTGACGGTCATCGAGGGCGGCGCCCACCAGGACGCGAGCAGCGCGGGCTCGGTCCAGTGCCGCCAGACTTCGCCCCGAGGCGCGGTGAGCAGACGGTCGAACGAGAACGCCCGTCCGTCCGCCCACCGGTCCTGCTTCGCGACCTCGGTATCGGCACCGATCGCGGCCTGATAGCGCGTGAGGACGTCTCGTTCGCCCGCGTTCGCCTCGATGGTCGTGATCAGCGTCCGCAGCCGTCCTTCGAGGTCCTTCATCGGACCCGCTTCGACCGCGTAGACGCGACGCTGCCCGAGCGGGAACACCGTCACGAGCCCGGCGCGGGCGAGGGTCTGCAGGTGCTTGGTGGTCTGCGGTTGCCGCAGGCCGGTCAGCTCGGCGAGCTCACCGACGGACCGGGGCCGCTCGGCGAGAAGTTCGACGAGGCGCCACCTCGCTCCGTCTCCCAGTGCTGCTGCGATCTGCTCCATGCCGAGAAGTATTCACTTGGCAGAATATTCTTGTCAAGGAATATCTTCGCGATGGAACTCCAGCAGGCTGCGCTGCTCGGTCAGCGTGGTGACCGAGTCGAAGACCAGGCCGTGCGCGGCGGCGAGTTCGCGGAGCTCGTCGAGACGCCGCTCGCGGCCGCCGTAGAGCACGAGCATGACCAGGTCCCACTCGGTCTGGGCCCCGAGTCCGCCGACCGCCTCGATGACGAGGACCCGGCTTCCGGCACCGGCCGCCTCGGCACATCGGGCCAGGATGCGATGAGCGTGCTCGTCGTCCCAGTCATGGAGGATGTCGGACAGCAGATAGGCATCGGCCCCGGCCGGGAGCGGGTCGAAGAAGCTCCCCGCGCTCACCTCGACCCGGTCTCCGAGCCCCTGCTCGCGCAGTTCCGCTTCGGCGGCGGCCGCGGTGGGCGCGAGATCGACGAGGTGACCACGCATCGACGGGTTGGCCTTCAGGATCGCGGCGAGCAGGCTGCCGTGACCGCCGCCGACGTCGACGAGCGTGCCGAAGCGGGACCAGTCGAACCCGGTGACGAACCGCGGCACCTGCGTCAGATACCGCTGGGTCATCTGCCGGTCGAACGTCTCCCGGAGATGGGGGTTCTCGGCGAGATCGGCCCAGAAGTCCTTGCCGTAGCGGCGAACGTAGCCCGGCTCGCCGGTGGCGATGCTGTGCGCGAGCTCGACGAACGCCAGTTCGCCCCGCCCGCCGGCGGCGTTGATGTCCAGGAGTCCGGCGAGGCCGTTTCCCGCGTCGGCCCGGAGTTTCGCGCCGTACTCGGTGGTGCGGTAGCCGGTCGACGTCCGTTCGAGGACGCCGAGCGTGGTCAAATGCCCTAGCAGCAGATCGAGCGCGAGCGGGGATTGGCCGAGTTCCGCCGCCAGGTCGCCGGCGGCCGCGCCGTCACCGGACAACCGGTCCGGCAGCCCCAGTGTCACCGCGACGCGCAGCGCCATCGGCGTCGCGAGCCCGGCCAGCCGGAGGAATTCCTGTCTGTCCTTGTCATGGGTGGTCACGGGGTCAACGTCCGTCCGGTGAGGTCCGCGTTCTCGACGCTCTCGACGTAGCTGCGCGCGACGTCGGCCGCCGGGGTGCCGCCTTCCGGTTCACCGAGTGCCGCGAGCGTTTCGCGCACCCAGCCGGGGCTGACGGCGTTGACGCGGAGCCCGCGAGGCAGTTCGCGGGCCGCCGCGGCGACGAAGGCTTCGAGACCGGCGTTGGTCAGGACACTGAAAGCACTGCCGCGCAACGTTTCCGGGATCCGGCCCGCGGTCAGCGTGACCGATCCGCCGTCCGGCAGATGCGGGATCGCGTGCCGCAGCAGGAACACCTGCCCGAGCAGTTTCCCTTGCAGGCCCTGCGTGAACTCTTCGTCGCTGCCGCCGTCGACCGGGACCAGCGAGCCGCTCCCCGCGCAACACACGACATGCTCGATACCCGGCTCGGCGGCGAAGAGCGCGTCGAGCGTGGCGGGCTGCTCGACGTCCACTCCGACCTCGCCGGAGCGGGACGCGGCGAGCACCGTGTGCCCGCGCGCGGTGAGGGCCGACGAGACCGCGGCCCCGATCGTCCCGGTGGCACCGACCACGAGGATCTTCATCGATTTCTTCCCTTTCAAGGTCGCACGAGAGGTTCTGTTTCGTAGGCCCGGTGCAGCGTCTCGACGAACGACGGCGCCTCCGGCAGCGGCGCCGGGCCGATCCGGCGCACCGCTATCCCCGGCGTCCACGAGTTCATGACCACCGCGCCGCCGAGCCCCGGCAGGTCCGCGCGGGTGACCTCCTGGACCCGTTGCGGCACACCGAGCCCCTCCAGACGCCGCTGGACGATGCCCATCGTCGTTCCCCGCAGCAGAGCGGCTTCCGGCCACACCACCGTATCGCCATCGGAGAAGGCGAGGTTCCAGATCGTCGCCTCGCTCAACCTGCCCTGACGGTCGGCGAACGCCGCGTCGTCGAACCCTTCGGCGACGGCCTGCCGTCGGAAGTACGTCTTCGCCGTCTCGCCCGTTTGCTTGATGGCGGGGAGGAAGCGTTCGTGCTCGACGGCGGTCAGCGCCAGCGGCCCGGCCGGACCCGAAGCCGGGGGCCGGGTGCGCACCAGGACTTCGAGATCACCCGGCAGGTGGATCGTGACGGTGAGGGAGACGTCGGCGGGCCCCGACTTCAGCGCCTCGCGCACGTACGAGCGGATCCGATCATCCGGCAGGGCGTCGCCGAACAGTTCCAGCGAGGCGGTCCGGAGCCGGTCCAGGTGCAGGTCGAGACCGCGGACCCGGCCGTCACGCACCTGCATGGCCGTGAAGTGCGCGAAGCCGGCGAAGGCGAGTGGCGCCAGGTCTTCGGCGGTCGCCGTCCGGCCGTTCCGTTGCGCGACATAGGGACTCATGCCCGCACCGTAAACCGGTTGCGACCGCGGTGCCCCGAAGGGAGGATCCGGCGCGTGTCCGTATCGCGTTCGGAGCTGTCCCGCTGGCAGTTCGTTCTGACCTGGTCGTTGTTCGAGTACCACCTGGCCGATCTGGAGCCGGGAGACTTCCTCTGGGAACCCGCGGCCCTCTGCTGGACGATCCGGCCGGACGGCACCCCCGACTGGGCCGACGCCGAACCCGATCCCGTCCCGGTCCCCACGATCGCCTGGCTCACCTGGCATATCGGCTGGTGGTGGAGCGTCGCACTGGACCACGCGAACGGGCGGGCTCCCCGCGAGCGCACGGAAATCACCTGGCCCGGCGCGGAAACCGTGGTCGCCTGGCTCGGCGGCCTCCGCGAGGAATGGCTGGCCGTGCTGGACCGCTCGACCGACGCCGACCTCGACGCGCCCTCCGCGTACCCGTTCGGCGAGGAAGCCGGGCTGACCTTCGCCCACACCGTCGCCTGGGTGAACGCCGAACTGATGAAGAACGTGTCGGAGATCGGGCAGCTCAGGATGCAGCGGCGCGCGGCGTGATGCCGGGAATGGACTTCAGCTCGCCCAGCAGCGTCGAGCTGACGGTGACCGGGTAGTCGTCGAGCGCGTACCACGTCTCGGCGAGCTTCACCCGGACCGGCGTCCGTCCTTTGTGTACCAGCAGAGTCCGCTTCAGTTCGAGGACCGCGTCCTCGGTCAGCCGCTCCGCGGTCGCGTGCAGGGTCAACGGCGGTTCCCCCGCGGAAAGGTCGAGCGGTACGAGCCCGCCACCGAACACGGACATCTTGTCCTCCCGCCAGTTCACCCGGCCGCTGACACGGACGGCGTTGTCCTCGGCCAGATCCGCCGCGAAAAGCGCGTACGCCTTCGGAAAGAACAGCACTTCGAGCGCGGCGTCCAGATCCTCGATCGTGCAGATCGCCCACGGCTCGCCCTTCTTGTTCACCCGTCGTTCCAGCGACGTGATGAGCCCGGCGACGATCAGTTCCCCCTCCCGCGGCGGATTGTCGAGGATCGCGGCGATCGGCCGGGGCGCGTGCGCGCGCAGGACGTGTTCCGCCCCGTCGAGCGGATGCGCCGACACGTAGAGCCCGAGCATCTCCCGTTCGTGGGCCAGCAGTTCCTTGCGCGGCCACTCCTCGACGCCGTACCTGAGATGTGCGAGCGGCGAGGTGTCCTCCTCGCGTTCGTCACCGGACCCGAAGAGGTCGAACTGCCCCATGGCCTGCTTGCGCTTCAACGGAACGACGGCGTCCACCGCGTCCTCGTGCACCCGCACGACCGAGAGCCGCGTGTGCCCGAGCGAGTCGAACGCGCCCGCTTTGGCCAGTGATTCGATGACGCGTTTGTTGCAGGCCAGCAGTTCCGACTTGTCGAGGAAGTCGGTGAACGACGCGTACTTCCCCTTCTCCCGCCGGGTCTTGATGATCGAATCGACGACGTTCGCGCCGACGTTGCGCACCGCGCCCAGCCCGAACCGGATCGCGTCGCCCACGGCGGCGAACCGGAGCCCCGATTCGTTGACGTCCGGCGGCAGCACCTCGATCCCCAGCCGACGGCATTCCGAGAGGTAGACCGCCGACTTGTCCTTGTTGTCCCCCACCGAAGTCAGCAGGCCCGCCATGTACTCGGCCGGGTAGTTCGCCTTCAGGTACGCGGTCCAATAACCGACCAGACCGTAGCCGGCGGCGTGGGACTTGTTGAACGCGTACCCGGCGAACGGCAGGATCGCGTCCCAGAGCGCCCGCACGGCCGCGAGGGAAAAACCGTTGGCGAGCATGCCGTCCCGGAAGCCTTCGAACTCCTTCTCCAGCACCTCTTTCTTCTTCTTGCCCATCGCCTTGCGCAGCACGTCGGCGCGGCCCATGGAATAGCCGGCGACGTCGCGCGCGATCCGCATGATCTGTTCCTGGTACACGATCAGGCCGTGGGTTTCGGCCAGGATCTCGCGCAGCGGCCCGGCCAGTTCGGGATGGATCGACTCGATCGGCTGCCTGCCGTTCTTGCGGTCCGCGTAGTTGTTGTGCGTGTTCATCGCGATGGGTCCCGGTCGGTACAGCGCGTTCACCGCGATGATGTCGCCGAACCCGGTCGGCCCCATCCGGCGCAGCAGATCCCGCATCGCCCCGCCGTCGAGCTGGAAGACACCGAGACTGTCGCCGCGGGCGAGCAGTGCGTAGGTCGCCGGATCGTCCACGCCGAGCGTGTCGAGGTCGATGTCCTCGCCGCGGTTGGCCTTGATGTTGTCGAGCGCGTCGCCGATGACGGTAAGGTTCCGCAGGCCGAGGAAGTCCATCTTCAGCAGGCCGATGGCCTCACACGACGGGTAGTCCCAGCCGGTGATGACCGCGCCGTCGTCCCGGCGCCACAACGGGATCGCGTCGAGCAGCGGTTCGCTCGACATGATGACGGCGCAGGCGTGCACACCCGCGTTGCGGATCAGTCCTTCGAGGCCCCGCGCGGTCTCGAAGATCTTGGCCGCCTCGCCGTCGCTTTCCAGCAGCGCGCGGACCTCCGCCGCTTCGGCGTACCGCTCGTGGTCCGGCTCGACGATCCCGGCGAGCGGGATGTCCTTCGCCGCGACAGGCGGCGGGAGCGTCTTCGAGATCCGGTCCGCGATCGCGTACCCGGTCTGTCCATAGTGGACGCGGGCGGCGTCCTTGATGGCCGCCTTCGTCTTGATGGTGCCGAAGGTGATCACCTGGGCGACGTGCTCCGCGCCGTACTTTTCGGTGGCGTACCGGATCATCTCGCCGCGGCGCCGGTCGTCGAAGTCCATGTCGATGTCGGGCATGGAGACCCGTTCGGGGTTGAGGAACCGTTCGAAGAGCAGGCCGAGGTCGATCGGGTCCAGGTTCGTGATGCCGAGCGCGTACGCCACGAGCGAGCCTGCCGCCGAACCTCGGCCGGGGCCGACCCGGATGCCGACGCGGCGGGCGTGGTTCATCAGGTCGGCGGTGATCAGGAAGTACGCCGGGAAACCCTTGTCGGCGATCACGCCGATCTCGAAGTCGGCACGGGCGAGGTACGCCTCGGGGACGCCGTCCGGCAGACGGCGGTGGAGCCCGGCCGCGACCTCCTCCCGCAGCCAGGATTCCTCGTCGTGTCCTTCGGGGACTTCGAAGACCGGCATCCGGTCGACGTGCCGGTAGACGTCGTCGTAAGGCTCGACCCGTTCGGCGACGAGCAGCGTGGAATCCGCCGCGCCCGGAACCTCCTTGTCCCAGTACTCCCGCATCTCCCGCGCGGACTTGAGGTAGTAGCCGTCACCGTCGAATTTGAACCGGCCGGGGTCGTCGAGCGTCTTGCCGGACTGGACGCACAGCAGTGCCGAATGCGCCGGGGCCTGATCCCGGGTGACGTAATGCGAATCGTTGGTGGCCAGGGGTTTCAGGTCCAGCCTGCGCCCGATGTCCAGCAGCCCGTCCCGCACGGAGCGCTCGATCGGGAGACCGTGGTCCATCAGTTCGAGGAAGAAGCCGTCCGCGCCGAAGATGTCGCGATAGTCCGAAGCCGCCTGGATCGCCTCGTCCGGCTGGCCCAGCCGGAGCCTGGTCTGCACCTCGCCGGACGGGCAGCCGGTGGTGGCGATGACACCTTCGTGATGCCGGGCGAGGAGTTCGCGATCCATCCGGGGCTTGCGGTAGTAGCCCTCCAAGCTGGCCAGCGAAGACAGCTTGAACAGATTCCGCAGGCCGGTCGCGTTCTCCGCGAGCATGGTCATATGCGTGTAGGCGCCGCCGCCGGAGACGTCACCGCCATCGCCACGCCGCCCCCAGAACACGGGTTTCTTGTGGAAACGCGACTCGGGCGCGAGGTAGGCCTCGATGCCGATCACCGGCTTGAGCCCCGCCCGGACGGACTGCCGGTAGAACTCGTCCGCGCCGTACATGTTCCCGTGGTCGGTCATGCCCACGGCTGGCATGCCGAGCCGCCGGGCCTCGGCGAACAGCGGCGCGATCTTGGCGGCGCCGTCGAGCATCGAGTACTCGGTATGAACGTGCAGGTGCACGAAGGAGTCCACCGGTCACTCCCCACGGTTGTACGATTCCGGTCCGACGCGGCGATTGGACCGGTGCGGGGCTGGTGTAGTCCAACAAGCGACACGCGATCGGTGACAACCAGCAGTTGTAGGGAGCACAGTGGAACTGGATCTGGGCGCGGTGCGCGCTTTCGTCGCGGTGGCCGAGGACCGGTACTTCAGCGAGGCCGCGATCCGGCTGGACATGAGCCAGCAGGCGGTCTCCAAACGCGTCGCGAAGCTCGAGACCGATCTCGGCGTGCGGCTGCTATCGCGCACGCGCGGAGGCGCCGAGCCGACCGAAGACGGCGAGGAGTTCCTCAAGCACGCCCGGGCGCTGATCAGCCTCGCGGACCAAGCCGTCGAGCGTCTTCAGGGCAGGCGGCGTCCCCTGCGCGTCGACGTCCTCGGCACGCGGCTGGCGACCATGGAGGTCATCCGGGCGTTCCACGCCGGCCACGACGACGAACTGGAACTCGTCACGCCCGGGCTGGGCGCGGTGCGCCGGTCCGTGCTGCCCGAGTCCGTCGATGCCGCCTTCGCGCGCGTCAGCACCGCGCCTGCCCCGGGGATCGGTCGCACGCCCGCCTATCTGGAACCGGCGAATCTGCTGGTCGGGCGGCGGCACCCGCTCGCACGGCGGCGACGGGTGGCGATGGCGGAACTCGAAGGACTGACGGCCTGGATGCCCTACAACGCGCGGGCCAGCGAGTGGGCGGAGTTCTGGGCGGAGCTGTGCCCGGCGTTCGGCATCCTGGTCGACACCGACGGACCGAACTTCGGGCTCGAACATCACATCGAGGTGCTCAGCGAGTCGAAGGACCGGCTGGGCTTCGTCGGCGCGAAGATGCACCTGCCCTGGCATCCGGACGTCGTCCAGATCCCGCTCGTCGATCCGACGCCGGTGTACCCGTTCTCGCTGCTGTGGCGGCACGAGAACCGGCATCCCACGCTGCCGCGGCTGATCGAGCACGTCCGCTCCACGTACCGGCCCTTCGATCCGGAGCGGCAGTGGCTCCCGGTGTCCGATCGGGAGGCCATGACCCGTGTGCACGATGCGCGAGGGGCCCTCGGTACGGAAAAGTGAGGCCATGGGGCTGATCGGCGCGAGCGTGACCCGGCAGGAGGACGTCCGCCTGCTGACCGGGCGGGCGCAGTACATCGACGACGTACGGCCGCCGGGGATGCTGGAGGCGGCCGTCCTCCGCAGTCCCCTGCCGCACGCGCGGATCCTGCGCGTCGACACCACGGCGGCGGAAGCCCATCCCGGCGTGTTCGCCGTGATCACCGGCGAGGACGTCCGGGCGCTCACGAAGACACCCCAGCCGGTGATCTGGTCGAACCTGCCGGACATGCGGACGCCGGAGACCCACGCCCTGGCCATCGGCAAGGTGCGCTACCACGGCCAAGGCGTCGCGGCCGTCGCGGCGAAGGACCGGGCGACCGCCGAAGACGCGCTGGAACTGATCGAAGTCGAATATGAGGAACTCCCGGCCGCCGGCACGCTCGAACAGGCGCTGGCGGACGACGCGCCGAAGCTCTACGAGGACTGGCCGGACAACATCGCCGGCACCGGGACCATCCCGATGGGTGACGTGGCCACCGCGTTCGCCGAGGCCGACGTCGTGCTCACCGAGTCGTTCCGGTTCGCCCGCCAGATGGGCACGCCGATCGAAACGCGCGGCGTGGTGGCGACCTGGGACCCGTTCACCGACCGGCTCGACGTCTGGCTCGCCACGCAGGCGCCCAACCTCGCGCGCGAGCTGTTCGGCGAGGTCTTCGGGCTTCCGATGGACCGGATCCGCGTGCGCACGCCCGACGTCGGCGGCGGCTTCGGGAACAAGTTCGACTTCTACGCCGAGGAAGTCGTCGCGGCGATCCTCTCGCGGCGCACCGGGAAACCGGTCAAGCTCATCGAGGACCGCGCGGAGAGCTTCGTCGCCAACGCGCACTCTCGCGAGCAGAAGATCGACGTCGAACTCGCGGCCAAGGACGACGGCACGATCACGGGCCTGCGTGCCACCGTGTACGGCGTCCTCGGCGGCGTGCTCGGTACCGTCGGTGCCAGCCCGTGCTGGACGACGACCGCGCTGCTGACCGGGCCGTACGCCATCCCGAACGCGGAACTGACCCTCGTCGCCGTGATGACGAACCGGTCGCCGTACGGATCGTTCCGCGGTTACGGGCTGCCGAAGGCGAACTTCGTGCACGAACACTTGGTGGAGCAGCTGGCGAAACGGCTCGGCATGGACGCGCACGCGGTGCGGCGCAAGAACTTCATCCCACCGGAAGCGTTCCCGTACCAGGGCCCGGTGTTCGTCTACGACAGCGGCCGCTACGAGGACTGCCTCGATCTTTGCCTGAAGGCCGTCGAAGACGCGGGCTGGGCGGAACGGCGCGGAGACGGTGTCGGCATCGGATACGCGTTCCACAACGAACTGACCGGGTTCGGGCCGAGCAGGATCATCAACCTCGCCGGACTGGGGCATTCCGGGTTCGACGAGGAGGTCGTGCGGGTCGACTCGACCGGCCACGTGACCGTCCACACCGGACTGTCCGCGATCGGGCAGGGCATCCACACGACGTTGGCGCAGGTGGCCGCGCATACACTCGGTGTCCCGCTCGACCATGTCACGGTGCTCTCCGGGGATACCCAAAGCTGCCCGTACACCGGTTACGGCACGGCGGCGAGCCGCGGGGCGGCCGTCGGTGGTGCGGCCGTGCTGAACGCGTCGACCCGGTTGCGGGCGAAGATCCTGCGGGTGGCCGGGCACATCCTGGAGGCCTCGCCCGACGATCTGTCCATTCAGGACGGTGTCGTCTCGGTGAAGGGCGTACCCGGCAGGGAAGTCACCCTCGCCGCGATCGGCGACGCGGCCTACCGGCGGCTGAACGGCGTCTGGCCCGAGGACGAGACGCCGACGCTGGAGGAACGCGAGGTCTACGACCCGGTCAACGTCGCGACCTCGTTCGGCTGCACCGCCGTCCTCGCCGAAGTCGACAAGGAGACCGGCGTCGTGACACTGCTGGACTACCTGATCGCGCACGACTGCGGCACCGTCATCAACCCGAAGATCGTGGACGGGCAGTTGCACGGCGGCGCGGCGCAGGCGATCGGCGGTGCGCTGTACGAGGAACTCATCTACGGCGCCGACGGGCGGATGGAGACGACGTCGTTCACCGGGTACCTGCTGCCGACCGCGACCGAGATCCCGCCGTTCTCCGTGTCGCATATGTCGACTCCCGCCGAGCACGTTCCCGGCGGGTTCAAGGGGATGGGGGAAGCGGGCGTGATCGGCGGCGGCGCGGCGATCGCGCACGCCGTCGAGGACGCGCTGCGCGAACACGACGTCGACATCACCTCGCTGCCGATCACGCCGCCGCGGCTGCTGGCCGCGCTGAAGCGGGGAGCGGCCCGGTGAAGGCCGCGCCGTTCGAGTACTTGCGGGCTTCGTCGCTCGACGAGGCCATCGAAGCTCTGGGCACCCCGGACGCACGGGTGCTGGCAGGCGGACAGAGTCTCGTGCCGTTGCTGAACCTGCGTCAGGCGCGGCCCTCGCTGGTGGTCGACATCAACCGGCTCGACGAACTTTCCTTCCTGCGCAAGGAGAACGAGCGGCTGGAGATCGGCGCGCTCACCCGGCACCGGTCGGTCGAGACGTCCGCCGTCGTCCGGTCCGAAGTCCCCCTTCTCGCCGAGGCGCTCGGCCACGTGGGGCACGTGGCCATCCGGAACCGGGGCACGATCGGCGGCAGTCTCGCGCACGCCGATCCGGCCGCGGAACTGCCCGCGGTGATGGTCGCGCTCGACGCCGATTTCGCCGTCCACGGACCGGCCGGCGAACGGATCGTCGCGGCACGGGATTTCTTCCTCGGCCCGCATCGGACGGCGTTGGGCCGGGGCGAGCTGCTGACGCGGATTTCGGTGCCGTCGCATCGAGGCGGCTGGGCCGTCGAAGAACTGAGCAGGCGGAGTCGCGATCTCGCACTGGTCGCCGTCTTCGCGACCGTGACGATGACGGGCGATGTCTGCGAATCCGTGCGAATCGCCATCGCGGGCGCGGGTCCGACACCGATCCGGGCCACCGCCGCCGAAGAGTCGCTCACCGGCAGCCCGATGACCGGCGAGGCGATCGCTCGCGCCGCGGACCTCGCGGCCGCCGCGACCGATCCGCCCGGCGACCTCCACGCTCCAGCCGATTACCGGCGCGAGATGGCCGCGGTACTCACCCGGCGGGCCCTCGCGCGAGCCAAGGAGGACGCATGATCACGGTCACCCTGACGGTGAACGGCCGGACCTACCGCGCCGACTGCGAACCACGGCGGACGCTGGCCGATTTCCTGCGCCACGACCTGGGTTTCACCGGGGTGCACGTCGGCTGCGAACACGGCGTCTGCGGCTCGTGCACGATCACCCTCGACGGGGCGAGCGCACGTGCGTGCTGCCTGCTGGCGGTGCAGGTGGACGGCTCGGAGATCGTGACGGTCGAGGGGCTGGCGTCGGACGGCGAACTGCATCCGCTGCAGGAGTCGTTCCGGAAGCACCACGGGCTGCAGTGCGGCTTCTGTACGCCGGGGATGCTGGCGACGGCTGCGGAACTGCTGAAGGAGAATCCGGACCCGACGGACACCGAGATCCGGCAGGCGATCTCGGGGAATCTGTGCCGGTGCACGGGTTACCAGTTCATCGTGGACGCCGTCCGTGACGCGGCCCGGTGAGGGGTCACCACTCGTCGTCGATGTGCCGCCGCAGCTCCGCGGCGGACCGCCTGGGGAGGGCGAGAAGCACGCCTTCGAGCATTTCCCTCGCCTGCCAGGGATCGCCGCAACACTCCCAGACGCCGCAGCGCGGGCGAGAACTCCTGCCGGACCCGAGCGGGCGGCTTACGCGGCATCGGCCTTTCGGAAGCTCGTCATGCGCTCATCATGACATGAAGGCCCCCTTCCTGTAGCCAGGCGCAAGGAAGGGGGCCTTCATGTACTGCGGCCTCAGCCGACGATGTCGATTTCGAACTCCACGTTCGAGCTGTATTCGAAGTCGGCCCACACCGCGCCCGGCAGGTGGTACCGCCGGTGCGAAACCGTCTTCGGGTTGAATCCGGGCGTCTGCATGGGATTCCCGCCGACGCCGACCTTGTCGCTTCCCCAGGCGTAGATGTTGCCCTGCCACACGGGCGCGTCGGTGATGCCGTCCCCGTCGACCCGCGGGCGGACGATGATCGCGGCCGTCTCGCTGCCGGAGAGGAACAAGCGCACGGACGTGACGGACGGGCTGGCCGGAATGGTCCTGCGTTCCATGAGTTCTGTCGTCGCCTTCCGTTTCGGGGCGGCGCCGCCGCCGGTCAAGTGGGCGTTCGTGTAGGACTCGTTGAGATCGACCGCGCTCGCGCGGATGCCGGGGACGTGGCCGGCGTCCGAATACTGGTGGATGTCGTACCGACCGGCGGCCGGATCGGGTTTCGCGCCGTAGCGCGCGATCCAGATGACGAGGTTCGACACGCCGAACTGATCCGGGCGCAGCATCTTGGCGAGCGAGTTGTTCATGTAGATACCGGGCCGGAAGCCGTGCCCGGCCACGCGATTGCAGAACCTGATCGAGAAGTCCCGCTTGCGCGAGTCGGGGATGTTCGGCGCCCCCGAACCCGGCGGGTTGTCCTCGAGGTCGAGCATCGGGACGCATCCGGTCGCCCCGAGTCGCCGGACCTCCCCGATCAGCACGTCCGCCTGTGCCTCCGGCGAAGGGCTCGCCTGGGCGTAGTGATAGCCCCCCACCGGGATTCCGACGGATCTCGCGCCCGCCACCAGCGCGTCGCCGGTGTTGCGGCCGCCGTTGGGGAGGCCGCCGCCGTCACTCAGCTTGACGAAGACGAACGTCACGCCGTGGTTTTTGACGGCCTGCCAATTGGTAACGGATTGAAAGCGACTGTAGATATCTATTCCCAGCGCCATCTTTACAGCCTGACGGGTGAACTAGTTGGACAAAAGGGCCTAGCGGGCGATAACTGGTTCGTCCGGTTCGCCCTTTCGGGCGGCCCCTCCATGGCTGACTCGGCTCACCCATGCCCGTACTGTGACAGCCATGGCGTCTCGAAGCCCCTTTCGCTGGCTGACCCGGTGGGCGGACTGGTTCGAAGAGCGCGGCGTCTACGTCCCGGGCGAGGAGAGCCGGGCGGTCGATCCGATGCGCGATTTCGGCTGGCTGATCGTGGCCTGGGTGTCCGGTCTGGCGATCTTCATCCTGTTCTTCGCCTTCGCCGTCTGACCCGGCGCGGATGTGCCATCGAGGTGACGGCTGTCACTAGCCGTGCCCTTCCGATCACGGATCGGCCACGGCTGTACACCAGGTGCGCCTCAACCCGGCCGTGCCGCTCCTCTCGGCTGCGGAAGACCGTCACTCTGGACTCTTCGGCACTAATACCTACCTCGAACGGCCCACCCGCACCTCCGACTGGAGTAACCGCACATGGCGCCCCCGCGCACCCCGAAGCTCTTCATCGCCGCCTGCTCGCTGATGCTGGCGGCCGCGTGCGGGGTCCCGGCACCGGAAAAAGGTGCCGCCGTGCTCGGTGCGGACGCCCCCGCGCAGGGCTTGGCCGCGACACACGCCGAGGGCGACCTGGCGTTCGGCGCCCCGCACCGGTTCGCGACCGGCGTCACGATCTCCGTCTCCGCGCCGAAGTCGTTCCGCCCCAGCGCGTCGGCGTATCCGCAGAGCCCGCGCGCGGTGGCCTTCGGCATCGAGGTGACCAACGCGGGCGAGGGCACATACCGGCTCTCCGGACTGTCCGTGACGGGTGAGGTCGACGGGGAGACCACGTCGGTCAAACAGGTCGTCGACCCGGTGCAGGGCTACAACGGCGTCGCGGACGCCGGCAAGGACGTGGCGCCCGGCCGGTCGGTGCATCTGAACCTGGCGTTCGCCGTTCCGGACCGGCCGGTGCGGCTGCGCCTGCAGGTGCGGCCGAGCCAGTCGGAGCCCGTCGCCGCGAAGTACTGCGGAAAGGTCTGACGCCGCCGGTTCGCTACCGTGTGCGTCATGACCGAGCAGCGACTTTCTCCCGGCGACAAAGCGCCCGACTTCACCCTCCCCGACAGCGAGGGCAACGACGTCAAGCTCAGCGACTTCCGCGGCAAGTCGGTCGTCGTGTACTTCTACCCGAACGCAGGCACGCCGGGCTGCACGAAGCAGGCGTGCGACTTCCGGGACAGCCTCGCGCAGCTCAACGACGCCGGTTACCAGGTGCTCGGCATCTCGCCCGACAAGCCCGCGAAGCTGGCGAAGTTCGTCGAGGCGGAGGGCCTGACGTTCCCGCTGCTGTCCGACGAGGAGAAGACCGTCCTGAAGGCATACAGCGCCTTCGGCGAGAAGAAGAACTACGGCAGGGTCTACGAAGGCGTCATCCGCTCGACGTTCGTCGTCGACCCGGAGGGCAAGATCGCGGTGGCGCAGTACAACGTGCGGGCGACGGGGCACGTCGCGAAGCTGCTGCGGGACCTCTCGCTCGCGTAATGTCGTCGGGATGACGGGACTGGAGGGACCCGCTCTCAAACTGGGCGGCAATATCGCCATGCACGCGGCCAAGTCGTGGCTGCAGCGACGGCGCAAGAAGACTGAGCGCGAGTCGAGCCTCGCCGAACTGGCAGCGGACGAACTCAAAGGGCCGCTGGAGAATCGCAAGCTCGAGAACCTGGTGGAGACGATCGGCCTACAGGTGGCTGAGGAGCTGAAGCCGGTTCTCGCCGCACGCTTCTCGACTCTGCCCGAGAACGAGATCAACGCCGCGTTCCTCGCCGTAGAAGACACACTCGGCAAGGTCGACCTCTCCGATGAAGCCCTCCTAGCGGACGACGCCGACCCGGAACTCCTGGCCCGGCGCGTCCGCGAGCAGTTCCCCGCTCGCTCGGCCCTGCTCGCCGAGCGGGCGGCGGATCTGTACGAACTGGCGCTGGATCAAGCGTGCCGCCACCTGGTGATGGTGGTGCGACATCTTCCGTCATTTCAGCCGACGACACTCGCCGAGATCTTGGGACGCCTGACCCGACAGTCGGATCAGCTGGACCAGCTCCTTGCTCGAATCCCGAAAACGAGCCTCACCGCACCTGCTGGGACCGACCACGACGCGGAGTTCAAGGCGGAGTACCTGAGCCTGATCGCCCGGAAGCTGGACAGGCTCGATCTGCTCGGGCTGACCAAAGACGACCAGCCGACGCTGCCGCTGACGGTCGCCTACCTCAGCCTTTCCGTGTCGTCGGAGAGCTCGCGCCGAGACGACCGGCCGAAGGACTGGTTCGAGAAACACCCCAGCCGCCGCGACGGGACGACCATGCGGGCGGAAAGCGCGATCGGGGAAGAGCACCGGACCCTGGTCCGAGGCGAGGCGGGATCGGGAAAGACCACCCTCCTGAACTGGCTCGCAATCAGCGCCGCGGGCGACCGGTTCACCGGGAAGCTGTCATCCTGGAACGGATTCGTCCCGTTCCCGATCCGGCTGCGGAGCTTCGCCTCCGGCGATCTTCCCGGCGCCGAGCACTTCGTGGCGCACGCCGCCCCAACGCTCGCCGGACGGGCGCCCGCGAACTGGGCGGACCGCGTGCTGCGAAGCGGAAAGGCGATGATCCTGGTCGACGGCGTCGACGAGGTCGAGCCTCCCCGCCGCCGGAAGGTCAAGGATTGGCTCCACGAACTCGGTCTGACCTATCCGGAAGCACGTTTCGTCGTGACCTCCCGGAGCGCGGCGGCCGATCAGCGGTGGCTGTATCAGGAAGGTTTCGGCTCCGTTCTGCTGGAACCGATGAGCGCGACCGACATCCACGCGCTCGTCGGAAAATGGCACGAGGCCGCGGTTTCGGTCCGCCCCGACGACGATCTCGACGACGCCCGGCGGCGGTTGCTGAATCAGCTCAACAACCGTCCGCATCTGCGCACGCTGGCGTCGAGTCCGCTGCTTTGCTCGATGCTGTGCGCGCTGAACTGGGCACACCGTTCGGAGCTACCGCGTGACCGGATGGACCTGTACCGCAAGGCGTTGTCGATGCTGCTGCACCTGCGCGACACCGCGCGCAGCATCATCGTGCTACTCACCGAACAGCAAAAACTGATCCTGCTCGGACATCTCGCCTGGCGGCTCACCTCCGGTGGGAAAGTCGAGCTGCCGAAGGACGAAGTCCTGGAGCACATCGCCTACCGGCTGCGCTGGATACCGCACGTCGACCACGACGCCGAAGAAGTGCTGAACCATCTCCTCGAACGCAGCGGCGTGCTACGGGAGCCGACGAGTGGCCGGGTGGACTTCGTGCACCGGACCTTCCAGGAATTCCTCGCCGCGAACGAGGCCACCGAGGCACGCCACCTGGACGCCCTGATCGCGAACGCGCATCGGGACACCTGGCGAGAAACCGTGATCATGGCCTGCGGTCACGCGAAGCACCACCAAGCCGACAAGCTGCTCACCGAGATCCTCGACCGCGCGGACTCCGAACAGCAGCACACCCGTCGCTTGCGCCTGCTCGCCGCGGCCTGCCTGGAAACGGTCAGCAACGTCGATCCGGCCGTGATCGAACGGGTCGAACAGGTCATCCGGGAACACCTCGTCCCGCCGCGCGACCTTCGCGAAACCCAATCGCTCGCGTCTGTCGGCCCTCGGCTCTTGCGCTATCTCCCGGAAGCCACCGCCGGGCTCAGCGAAGCGGCCGCCGCCGCGACCGTCCGGGCGGCCACCCTCACCGCGGGAGATGACGCTCTGCCGCTTCTGCGCAGCTACGCCCAGGATCCCCGTGAGAAGGTCCAGAAGCAGCTCAGCGAGGCTTGGCAATACTTCGATCCGGAACGCTTCGCCGAGGAAGTACTGGCCGATTCGCCTTTGCAGAATGGCAAGTTCGAGGTCAACGCCGGCAGGCTGGTGCCGTACGCAGGACGGCTTCGGCATCTCGACGCCCTGTCCGTCAGGCTGCCCGGCTCCGAGGAACAGTCGGATCTCAGCCTGCTCTCGGGATTGCCTGCGCTCCAGTCGTTCAATATGAGCTTCGACGACAACGCCGTTGTGGACGTGACCTCATTAACCGACCATCCGGCATTGACGGAGGTCAGCCTGTACTTCGCCAAAAAGTACACCGGTCTGCAAGCTCTGAAAGATCTGGAAGCACTAGAAGTGCTGACTATCTTCCGGTCGTCGCCCTGGCGCGGCCTGGGTGGATTCGGCCGCCTAACACGAGTGCAGGATCTGTCACTCGATCACTTGCAATCGGTCGCGAGTCTCAAGGCACTCATCTCGATGACTTCGCTGACCAGGCTCACTATGTGGGATTGTTCTCGTCGCGCATTGGCCGCCACACCGCCGATACCCGGAATCGCCTCACTAAGCCTATACAGTGACCCAAAGGGGGGAATCACCGCACGGTCGATCGCCGAGTCATTCCCCAACCTGACGTACCTCTTCGTAAGCTTCGCCGACGTGAAGGATTTGACCCCGCTGGCCGGTCTTCCCTTGACGTCGCTCTTTCTCTCGTCGTGCGCTCTTGGAGACCTAGGTCCACTCGCCTCGCACCCCACGCTCAAGACGCTCTACATCTACGCCGACGACGAGGGAGATGCCGTCGACGTCAGGCCGTTGGCAGACCTCGAAATCAATCTCTACGCAAAACCGGAAGGGCGCGTAACCGGACTCGACGAACTCGGGCCCGGCGTGAAGATCCTCTGACGGTCAACCCGCCAGCTTCCGCAGCTCTCCCACCAGCGCCCGCAACGCCTTCCCCCGGTGCGACGCTTCGTCCTTTTCGGACGGTTCCAGCTCCGCCGAGGTCCGCGTCCCCCCTTCGGGCACGAAAATCGGGTCGTAGCCGAATCCGTTGGCACCACGGCGTTCCCGGATCAGCGAACCGCGCCATTCCCCGCGCACCACGGTTTCGTCGCCACCGGGCACGACCAGCGCGGCCGCGCAGACGAAGGCGGCGCCCATGCGCTCGTCGGGTGTGTCGGACAGCTGCGCCAGCACGAGATCCAGGTTCGCGTCGTCGTCGCCGTGCTTGCCGGACCAGCGCGCCGAGAGCACGCCCGGCATGCCGTTGAGCGCGTCGACGGCGATGCCCGAATCGTCGGCGACGGCCGGGAGACCGGTCGCGGCGGCCGCGTCCTGGGCCTTCGCGAGCGCGTTGCCTTCGAAGTCCGGGGCGGTTTCAGGGGCTTCGGGGAACTCGGGGACGTCGGCGAGACCGATGACCTCGACGCCCTCGATCCCTTCCGCCACCAGGATTCGCCGAAGCTCGCCGAGCTTCTTCGCGTTGCGGGTGGCGAGGAGCAGCTTGGTCACTTGGCGCCCTTCTTCTTGTCGGGACGCGGCTCGGGGAGCTCGCCGGGGTACGGCAGCGCGAGCGCTTCGGTCTGCAAACGGGTCAGTTCCTCACAACCCGCGAGCGCCACGTCCAGCATGGTGTCCAAAGTGGACCGCGCGAAGGTGGCGCCCTCGCCGGTGCCCTGCACCTCGATCAGGGTGCCTGCGTCGGTGGCGACGACGTTCATGTCGACCTCCGCGCGCGAGTCCTCTTCGTAGGGCAGGTCGAGGCGTACCCGCCCGTCGACGACGCCCACGCTCACCGCGGCCACCGAAGACGAAAGCGGCTGCGGGTCGGCGAGGCGGCCCGCGGCGCCGAGCCAGGTGACGGCGTCGGCGAGCGCGACGTAGCCGCCGGTCACCGCGGCCGTGCGGGTGCCGCCGTCGGCCTGGATGACGTCGCAGTCGATGACGATCGTGTTCTCCCCCAACGCCGCCAGGTCGATGCAGGCGCGCAGGGACCGGCCGATCAGCCGGGAGATCTCGTGCGTACGGCCGCCGACGCGGCCCTTGATGGATTCGCGGTCGCTGCGGGTGTTGGTCGCCGACGGCAGCATCGCGTACTCGGCGGTGACCCAGCCGAGGCCGGAACCGGCCCGCCAGCGGGGGACGCCTTCGGTGACGCTCGCCGCGCACAGCACCCGGGTGTCGCCGAATTCGATCAACACCGATCCCGCCGGCCACCGCTGAAAGCCGCGGGTGATCTTGATGTCGCGAAGCTGGTCGTCGTTCCTGCCGTCTTTTCTCGCCACGGCCGCCACTCTAGAACCCCGCGTCAGAGGTGGTAGACGGCGCCCTGCTCGACCAGCTCGGCCGCGGGGAACGCGACGGCCGCCTCCGCGAGGACGGCGTCGCGATCGGTCCAGGGCGCGACATGGGTGAGCAGCAGGCGCCCCACCCCGGCCTTGCGTCCCAGCTCGCCCGCTTCCTTACCGGACAGATGGACCCCGGCGGGCCTGTCGGGCGAGTCGGTCCACGACGCTTCGGACAGCAGGACGTCGGCTCCGCAGGCGAGATCGGTCAGGTTGTCGCAGACGCCCGTGTCACCGGTGTACGCGAGGGTCTTGCCGCCGTATGAGAACCGCAGGCCGAACGCAGGGGTCGGATGGTCGACGGGGACCGCGGTGACCTCGAAGGGCCCGATCTCCATGGGCTCGGCTCGCAGCGCCTCGAAGGCGAAGACGTCGGAAAGGTCGGTGATCGCCCGCTCGTCCTCGTTCGCGGCGTACGCGTGGGCGAGCCGCTCGTGCACGTCCGACGGCCCGTACACCGGGAGCCGCCGCGGCCTCGCCGGATACGGCAGCGCCGGGTGGTAGCGGCGCAGCACGGTGAGCGCGCTGACGTCGGCGCAATGATCGGGGTGCAGGTGCGAAAGGATCAGCGCGTCCAGGTCGAACGGGTCGCGCAGGGCCTGAAGCCTGGCGAGCGTCCCGTTGCCGAGTTCGAGCCCCAGGACGAACCCGTCCGCCTCGAGCAGGTAGCCGGACGCGGCGGCGTCGGGCCCGGGGATGCTGCCGGAGCAGCCGAGGATCGTGAGACGCACTGTGACACCTTAAGCACGGAATCGGCGATTTTAGGCGCTGGTGGGAGCCAGCACACCCGGAGCGAAGCCCATGAACCGCTGAGCGAGTCTGGTGAACGGCTCGGCGGATCCGGTGGCGACGAACTCGTGCCGCGGCGGGGTGTCGCGCTCGGCGAGGAGATCGGCCTCGGTGAGGACGCGCACGAGGTCACGCGCGGTCTCCTCGGCGCTGGACACCAGCGTGACGTCCTGGCCCATGACGATCTGCAGCACCCCGGACAGCAACGGGTAGTGCGTGCAGCCCATGACCAGCGTGTCGACCTGCGCGTCCAGCAGTGGTTCCAGATAGCCCTGCGCGAGCCCGAGCACCTGGCGCCCGGTGGTGATCCCGCGTTCGACGAAGTCCACGAACCGCGGGCACGCGACGCTGGTGATCTCGACGTCCTGCGCGGCGTTGAAGGCGTCGTCGTAGGCGCGGGACCGGACGGTGCCCTCGGTGCCGATCACGCCGATGCGCCCCGAACGCGTGGCGGACACGGCACGGCGCGCGGCCGGGAGGACGACCTCGATCACGGGGACGTCGTAGCGCTCCCTCGCGTCGCGAAGGCAGGCGGCGGAGGCGGTGTTGCAGGCGATGACCAGCGCCTTCACCCCGCCTTCGACGATGTCGTCCAGCGCTTCCAGCGCGTACTGGCGTGCCGTCGCGATGGGAAGCGGACCGTACGGGTTGCGGGCGGTGTCGCCGACGTAGCGCAGCTGCTCACCGGGCAACTGCTCCAGGATCGCCCTGGCGACGGTGAGCCCGCCCACCCCGGAATCGAAGACCCCGATCGGGGCGTCGGCGCTCGGCTTGGTCACCCGGCGAGGCTACCGGGGCCGGTCGCTTTCCTGGCTCGGGACCTGTCGGCACGCGCCATCAACCAGGCCGCGAAGACCCCGGAAAGCGCGCCGAACAGGTGTCCCTGCCAGGAGATGCCCGTGTCACCCGGAAGCAGTCCCCAGAGCATCCCGCTCCAGATGCCCAGCAGCACCACGGCGACCAGGATCTGCCCGACCGCGCGGTTGAAGATGCCCCGGACCAGCAGGAACGCCAGCCAGCCGAAGGCGACGCCGGACGCTCCGACGGTGACCGTGCCGCCCGGCGCGATCAGCCAGACGCCGAGGCCGGAGAGCACCCAGATGATCGCGGTGACCAGCACCCACCGGCCGATCCCCGCGGACATCGCGAGGAAGGCGAACACCAGCACCGGGACGGTGTTGGAGAACAGATGCCCCCAGCCCGCGTGCAGCAGCGGCGCCCAGAGCACGCCGTCGAGATCGGAAACCTCGCGGGCGACGATGCCCCCGCTCTGATCGAGGTCGGCCGGCAGCACGACGTCGACCAGTTCGACCAAGTAGAGCAGCGCGGTGAAGGCGAGCGCCACGATCGCGGCGGCCCTCGGGTTCGGCGGCAGGACGCGTTTGGCCGGATCCGTACCGGACGACTCGCTCGCCGGGACCGGCTGGGGAGGCAAAGTGGTCACCTCCTCAGGCTACGTCGCGGATCGGCGGGATCGCCTCCGTGAGAACCCTGATTTGTCGGTGGGGCCCGCTACGGTCGATCACATGGGGTTCCCTTCTTCCGAGCACGTCGACGTGCCCGCCTACCTCGCGCGACTCGGCCTAGAGCACGAGCCGCCCAGCCTCGATGCCCTTTTCCGCCTGCACGCGGCCCATGTCGAACGCGTGCCGTACGAAGATCTTGAAGTCCAGCTCGGCCGGGTGACCTCGCTGGATCCGGCGGTGTCGTTCAGCCGGATCGCCGCGGGCCGCGGTGGCTACTGCTATCACCTCAACGGCACGTTTTCGGTCCTGCTGCGGGCACTCGGCTACCAGGTCACCCGGCATCCGGGCGGGGTGCAGGGCCATGGTGAGGCGGCCGGGATCCACCTCAACCACCTGGCCCTGACGGTGACCGGGCTGCCGGAGGCGCCCGAGGTCGGCTGGCTGGTCGACGTCGGGCTCGGGGACGGCATCCACCAGCCGCTCCCGCTGCGTGAGGGCGAGTACAAACAAGGCCCGCTGGTGTTCCGGCTCCGGCCCTCGGAGATCACGCCGGGCGGCTGGCGGTTCGACCACGACCCGCAGGGCAGTTTCGCCGGGATGGATTTCGCGCCGGAGACGGCCGTGATGGCCGACTTCGCCGAAAAGCACGTCGAGCTGTCGACGTCCCCGACTTCCGGCTTCGTCCGCACGCTGGTGGTGCAGCGGCGTGACGCGGAGGGAGTGGATTCGCTGCGCGCGCTGACCTTGAGCGGTCTGCCGGGCGGCAAGACCGTGCTGGAATCACCGGCCGAGTGGTGGACGGCGATCGAGGACGTCTTCGGCGTGGCTCGTGGCGGATTCACCGGTGACGAACAGGACAGGCTGTGGCGGCAGGCGGTCGCCCAGCACGAACGTCACACCGCGGGAGGGAGTGAGGCCTTGCCCAGCGCGTAGTCCACGGCCGCTTCGGCGTGCAGCCTCGTCGTAGGGAAGGTGGGCACCGTGCTGTCTTCGGGACCGACGAGCAGCTCGATCTCCGTGCAGCCGTAGATCACGCCTTCCGCACCCGCCTCGACGAGCCTCGCGATGACCTCGCGGTACCGCTCACGGGACTCCTCGGTGACCACGCCGTGGACGAGTTCGTCGTAGATGACCCGGTGCACCGTCTCGCGGTCGTCCTCGTCCGGCACGAGCACGTCGAGGCCGTGCGCGGCGAGGCGTTCGCGGTAGAACGGCTGGGCCATGGTGAAACCGGTGCCCAGGAGGCCGGCGCGCTCGACGCCGGCGGCCTTGATCGCGGCGGCCGTCGTATCGGCGAGATGCAGGAGCGGGACGCCCAGACCGTCGGTGAGCCGGTCGGCGACCTTGTGCATCGTGTTGGTGCAGAGGACGACGAAGTCCGCCCCAGCGGCTTCGAGCGCGCGTGCGGCGCGGTTCAGTTCCCGCCCCGCGTCGTCCCAGCGGCCCTCGGCCTGCATCGCCTCGATCTCGGCGAAGTCCACGGAGTACAGCACGGTGCGCGCGGAGTGGTACCCGCCGCGCAGCTCACGGACGCGCTCGTTCACCAGCCGGTAGTACTCGGCCGACGATTCCCAGCTCATCCCGCCCAGCAGGCCGATGGTCTTCATGTCCGCCATCGTGCCAGCGCCGCGTGTGCCGTGCCCCCAATGCTATGAACGGTCCGTTCCTTGCAAATTTTGCAAGGAACGGACCGTTCATAGCGCGTGCAGAGGGGGTCAGGCCCAGAGCTGCCCGTCGAGCCTCTGAGCCGCTTCGTCGAGCGAGCCGGAGTACGCGCCCGTCGAGAGGTACTTCCACCCCGCGTCAGCGACCACGAAGGCCACGTCGGCGGGCTTCCCCGCGGCGGCGGCCTTCTCGGCGACGGCCAGCGCGGCGTGCAGCACGGCACCGGTCGAGATCCCCGCGAAGATGCCTTCGTGCTCCAGCAGCTCACGCGTCCGGCGAAGCGCGTCGTACGCGCCGACGGAGTACCGGCCGTTAAGCACGCTCGCGTCGTAAAGCTCCGGGACGAAGCCTTCGTCGAGGTTCCGCAGGCCGTACACCAGCTCGCCGTAGCGCGGTTCGGCCGCGATGATCTGGACGTCCGGCTTCGCCTCGTGCAGGTAGCGCCCGACGCCGACCAGCGTGCCGGTGGTGCCGAGGCCGCCGACGAAATGCGTCAACGTCGGCAGGTCCTTGAGCAGTTCGGGCCCGGTGCCGCGGTAGTGCGCGTCGGCGTTGGCCGGGTTGCCGTACTGGTAGAGCATCACCCAGTCCGGATTGGCCTCGGCGAGTTCCTTCGCCCGGCGCACGGCCTCGTTGGACCCGCCGGCGGCCGGGGAGAAGACGATCCGCGCGCCGTACGCCTGCAGCAGTTGCTTGCGCTCGGTGGAGGTGTTCTCCGGCATCACGCACACCAGGCCGTAGCCCTTGAGCTTCGCGGCCATGGCGAGCGCGATCCCGGTGTTGCCCGACGTCGGCTCCAGGATCGTGGAGCCGCGCCGGAGCGTGCCGTCACGCTCGGCGGCCTCGATCATCGCCAGCGCGGGGCGATCCTTGATCGAACCGGTCGGGTTGCGGTCCTCCAGCTTCGCCCACAACCGCACGTCGTGGGTGGGCGAAAGCCGGGGAAGGCCGACCAGCGGCGTGCCGCCGAGCGCGTCGAGCAGCGACTCGAAGCGAGCCATCGATCAGCCACCGGCCACGGCGGGCAGGATGGTCAGGGTGTCGCCGTCCTTGACCTCGGCCTCGAGGCCACCGGCGAAGCGGACGTCCTCGTCGTTGACGTAGACGTTGACGAAGCGGTGCAGCTTCTCTTCCTTGACCAGGCGGGCCTTGAGGCCGCCGTGGCGGGACTCGATGTCGTCGATCACCTCGAGCACGGTCTTGCCGGTCGCCTCGACGGACTTCTCGCCGCCGGTGTGCGTACGCAGGATGGTCGGGATGGACACGGTCACGGCCATGGTTTTCTACCTCCGGTGGGTTCTCTGCAACGCAGACGTTCGGGCCGGTCCGGGTTATTCCCGGACGTGGCGGGTTCAGCCGATGATCTCGACGGGCTCCTCGGTGATCTCCCCGTCCACGATCCGGTACGACCGGAACTGATGCGAATCGGGGTCCTTGGTGGAAACGAGCACGTAGTGCGCGTCGGGTTCCGAGGCGTACGAGACATCGGTGCGGGACGGGTAGGCGTCGGTCGCGGTGTGCGAGTGGTAGATGACCACCGGCACCTCGTCGTTGGCGTCCATCTCGCGGTAGAGCTTGAGCAGATCACCCGAGTCGAATTCGTAGAACGTGGGCGAGCGCGCCGCGTTCAGCATCGGGATGTACCGCTCGGGGCTGTCCGATCCCTCGGGACCGGCGATCACCCCGCACGCCTCATCGGGATGGTCACGACGGGCATGGGCGACGATCTCGTCGACGAGTTCACGGCGGATCCGGAGCACGTCGCCCATCTTAGGTGCTGGACAGAGCCGGTCCATACTCTGAGATTGCCGCCACTCGGCACCTCGAACGGTCAGGAGAAGGCTTCGGGCCAGACGTCCCGGTACGCGCGCATGTCGCCCGCCGCGGTGGCGGAGAGCACACCGTGCACCATCGCCCGTCCGAACACCCGCGCCGCCGCCGAGCACAGCTTGTCCAGCACCAACGCGCGCCGCGCCGCCGCGACGGGACCGGCTCCACCGGGAAGCTCCCGGTCGCCGGTCGCCAGCGCGAACACCGTGTCGCCGTCGAACATCGTGTGCGCGGGCCGCACCGCCCTGGCGAGGCCGTCCTGAGCGGCCACCGCGAGCCGTCGCGCCTCCGCCTTGGACAGCGCCGCGTCGACCGCGACCACGCCGATGGTGGTGTTGAGTCCCGCGGCCTTCGCCTCGACGTCGCCGGGCCGGTCGGGCCAGCGGACACCGAACTCGCCGTCGACCTCGTGATCCGCCGCGTACGCGCGGCCAGTCGAAAGGTCGACGGCCTCGCCGGCGGCGTTCACGGCGGCGACCACGCCGACGGTGAACTCCCCGACCTTCTCCGAGGCCGTCCCGATCCCGCCTTTGAGTGATCCCGCCTTCGCCCCGGCGCCCGCGCCGACGGTCCCCGACGGCACCGGGCCGTCCTTGGCCGCTTGGCACGCCGCGTAGCCGAAGGAGGCGTCCGGGCGGTTTCCCCAGTCACTTCGCGGCAGGTCGAACAACACCGCGGCGGGCACGATCGGCACCACCTCGTACGGCTGGGTCCCCACCGGGATGCCCTGGTTCCGCTCGGCGAGCCAGCGCATGACGCCGTCCGCGGCGGCCAGTCCGTACGCGCTGCCGCCGGACAGGCAGATCGCGTTGACGTGCTGGACCAGGTTCTCCGGCTCCAGCAGGTTGGTCTCCCGCGTACCGGGCGCGCCGCCGCGCTGGTCGACGGCCCCGACGGCGCCGCCGGGCACCAGCACGACCGTCGTCCCGGTCGCCCAGCCGTCGCCGACCCGCTCGTGGTGCCCGACCAGCACGCCGGGAACGTCGGTGATCACGAGGTCAGCGACTGGATGAGGGTCTCCTGAACCCAGGTCAGCCAGTGGTAGACGCCGAGATGCGGCGCGCGCGGATCGTCCTCGGGCAGTTCGTCGGGCATGTCCTCGGTGACGTCGAGCGCCGCGTCCAGCGCCAGCCGGACGTCGTTGAGCGCGCCCAGCCACGCGTCGGCCTGCTCGAAGGTCAGCCGCACGTTCCCGCCGTCACGCGGCAGGGTGTCCAGCACGATCTTCGCGACGCCGACCTTCTTGTCCAGCAGCTCGGGCTCGTGGATCGACCGCATCGCGGCGGCCGAGTCGATGTCCTCGCGGGTCGGGTTGTCCGGGTCGAGCTTGTGGAAATCCGGCAGCAGCCGCGAAAGCACCGGGTCGTCCGGCGATTCGGTCGGGCCGGTGCGGATGCCGGTGAGTTCCGCGAGCTCGTCCTGCGGCGCCTCCTCGGCGCGCGCGGTGAGCATGTCCTCCAGCTGGCTGACCAGGCCGCGCAGCACCGCGGCCTCCTGCTGCTCGAACCCGGCGACGATGGTCTCGCCCTTGCGGCGCCATCCGTTCATGAAGGCTGCTCCATGGTCGCCCAGAGGCCGGCCGCGTGCAGTTTCGCGACGTCGGTCTCCACCTTCTCCTTGGAACCGGAGGACACGATCGCCTTGCCCTTCTGGTGCACGTCGAGCATCAGCTTCGTCGCGTGGTCCCGGCTGTAACCGAACAGCTTCTGGAACACGTACGTCACGTACGACATGAGGTTCACCGGATCGTTCCAGACGACCGTCCGCCAGGGTTTGTCCTCAGAGACGACTTCTACTCCCTGTGGATCAACCTGCGTCTGCTCGGATGCGACAGGCGTGGACATGCACTCCATGGTGTCACGGGCCCGATCCGGTACGGGCTGGCAGGTCCGGCCATGTGGGTGAATAGGCTGGTGCCATGGGTTTCCCCGAGGCGGCCACTGGCGCCAGCACCGCGCTGCTCACCGACCACTACGAGCTGACCATGCTGGCCAGCGCCCTGTCCGACGGGACGGCGGACCGGCCTTGCGTCTTCGAGGTCTTCGCACGTCGTCTGCCCGACGGCCGCCGCTACGGCGTCGTCGCGGGCACCGGCCGGGTCCTCGACGCGATCGCGGACTTCCGGTTCACCGACGCCGAGCTGAGCCAGCTGGAAGCGACGGCCGTGGTCGACGACGCCACCCTTTCGTGGCTCGCGGACTACTCCTTCTCGGGGAACGTCGACGGCTACCCCGAGGGCGAGCTGTACTTCCCCGGCTCCCCGATCATGACCGTCACCGGTTCCTTCGGCGAGGCCGTCGTGCTGGAAACGCTGATCCTCTCGATCCTCAACCACGACAGCGCGATCGCGTCCGCGGCGGCGCGGATGTCGGGCGCCGCGCACGGCAGGCCGATCATCGAGATGGGCGGCCGCCGCACGCACGAGTACGCCGCCGTCGCCGCCGCGCGGGCCGCGTACCTCGCCGGGTTCGCCACGACGTCCAACCTCGAAGCCGGGCGCCGCTACGGCATCCCGACGCGGGGCACGGTCGCGCACGCGTTCATGTTGCTGCACGACAGCGAAGAGCAGGCGTTCCGCGCGCAGGTGGACAAGATGGGCGCCGACACCACCCTCCTGGTGGACACCTACGACATCACCAAGGGCATCGAAACGGCCGTCCGGGTGGCGGGCACCGAACTCGGCGCGATCCGCATCGACTCCGGCGACGTCGGCCCGCTGGCGCGCAAGGCCCGCGAGCAGCTGGACGCCCTCGGCGCCAAGGACACCCGCATCGTGGTGTCGGGCGACCTCGACGAGCACGCGATCGCGGCGCTGCGGGCGGAGCCCGTCGACGCGTACGGCGTCGGGACGTCGGTCGTCACCGGTTCCGGCGCGCCGACCGCGGGGATGGTCTACAAGCTCGTCGAGGTCGACGGCAAACCGGTCGCCAAGCGCAGCGCGCACAAGGAATCCCGCGGCGGACGGAAATCCGCGCTGCGGCGGCACCGCGAGACCGGCACCGCCGTCGAAGAGGTGATCTGGACGGCCGCCTCGCCGGTCCCGGAACGGGGACCGAACGACCACGAATTGCAGATTCCGCTGGTCCGGGACGGCCGGACGGTGGATGATTTGCCCACGCTGGACGACGCGCGCCAGCGGCTTCGGCGGGCGCTGGTGAGCCTTCCGTGGGAAGGCCTCAAGCTCTCGCACGGGGAGCCCGCCATCCCGACCGTATTCGTCTAAAGAGACTCAGGAGCAACACATGGGGACCGCCTTGATCGTGGTCGATGTGCAGAACGACTTCTGCGAAGGCGGGTCGCTCGGCCTGCCCGGTGGCGCCGCCGCCGCCGAAGCGATCTCCAAGCAGGCCGCGGAGGGTGGCTACGCGCACGTCGTCGCCACTCGCGACTACCACATCGACCCGGGCGACCACTTCAGCGAGACGCCGGACTTCAAGGACAGCTGGCCGCGGCACTGCGTCGCGGGCACCTCCGGCGCGTCGTTCCACCCCGCGCTCGACGTGGTCCCGATCAGCGAGGTCTTCTCCAAGGGCGAGTACACCGCCGCGTACTCCGGCTTCGAGGGCAACGCCCGCGACGGCAAGACGCTCGACGCGTGGCTGAAGGAGCACGACGTCACCGAGGTCGACGTCGTCGGTATCGCGACCGACTTCTGCGTCCGCGCGACGGCGCTCGACGCGGCGAAGGCGGGCTTCACCGTGCGCGTGCTGCTCGACCTCACGGTCGGCGGTTCGCAGCCGACGGTCGACGCCGCGCTCAAGGACTTCGACGAGGCGGGCGTGACCTACACCGGGAAGGCGCCGGTCCCCGCCGCATGATCCAGCACGACCTCCAGGACACCTTGATCGAAAACCGGCTCGTCGCGATCCTGCGGGCCGCGGACGCGAGCCGGTTCGCCGACGCCGCGACGGTGCTGCACGCGGCGGGCGTGCGGGTGCTCGAAGCGGCGTTGACCACGCCGGGCGCCACGGACGCCATCTCGACCATCCGGAAGAAGCTCGGCGACGACGCGTACGTCGGCGCCGGGAGCGTGCGCGAGGTGTCCGATGTGGACAAAGCGGCGGACGCCGGTGCGACGTTCCTGGTCACGCCGACGGTGAACCCGCTGGTCATGGAGCGCGCGCACGAACGCGGGCTGCCGGTGATCTGCGGCGCGCTGACCCCGACCGAGATCGACCAGGCATGGCGTCTCGGCGCCGCGGCGGTGAAGGTGTTCCCGATCGCGGCCGTCGGCGGCATCGCCTACCTGCGGGCGATCCGGGCGCCGATGCCGGACATCCCGCTCGTCCCCACGGGCGGCGTGCACCTGGCCGACGTCGCGAAGTACCTCGAGGCCGGCTCGATCGCCGTCGCGGCCGCCACGCCGCTGGTCGGCGACGCGCTCACCTCCAGTGGCTCGCTGACCGACCTCGCGACCCGTGCGGGCGAGTTCGTCGCCGCGGCCGCGAAGTACGTCTCGCGCACCTGACGCATTTCGTCCTCTGGATGCGGTACTTGCGTGTGCAAGGACCGCATTCAGAGGACGAAACGCGGGAGAGTCAGGGCTTCTTCTTGCCGTACGGGTCGCAGCGCGCGGTCCCGAGGTAGATGTCGCCCTTCGCCGGTCCGCCGCCTTGGGGGAACAGCTTGATGTGCAGCATGTGCGTCACGAGGCTGCCGTCGGGCGGCGTCGGCGTGACGGTCTCGTTGACCGTGAGCGACGCCAGCGCCGTCCCGCCCTTGCCGCCGGCGATGGTCAGCCGGTAGTTCTGCGGGATGTTCTCCGGCAGCGTGAACCCGCTGACGTCGCCGAACTCGATGTAGCCGAGGCTGCCGTCCTGGGTGGTGCTGCATTTGGCCATGAACGTGCGGACCTTGATCACCGGGCCGCCGAACCGCTTGAGCAGGGTGGTCTCGAAGCGCCGCCCGGCCGCCTCGCCGATCGCCACCGCGCCGTTCCGGCCGCAGCGCGACTCACCGCCGCCGAACCGGGCGAAGTCGCCGGTCGACCCGCCCTGGGTCTTCGCGTTCAAGGGACCGTCGACGTCGCACGGCGCCAGCTCGCCGGTGACCACGTGTTCGCCGTCGATCTCCACGTCGAGCGAACCGACCGACGCGGCCGCCGTGGCGGGCGCGGGCTCGGCCGACGCGATCGCCGGTCCCCCCGTCACCAGCGCCCCGGTCAGCATCGTCACCGACAACAGCCTCGAAACGGGTTTCCTCATGTCCGGAAGCCTCCACCAACCGCCTGCCCCGTGCAGGGTCGTGCCACCCGGTCGAGTGGATCGTGAGGTGCCCGACATTCGGTCCGCGGCCCGCCATCTGACGTTAACCTCGGTTCACATTCGTGTACTCATAGGAGGTCTGAGTGTCTTCGCTGTCCGTGACCGGCACCCGCCCGGTTCTCGCCGACCTCGTTCCCGGCGCCCTGGTCCGTGACGCGGTCCTGGTCGCCGGTGGTGCCGCCCTGACCGGTGCGGCCGCGCAGATCCTGATCCCGGTGCCCGGCTCGCCGGTGCCGATGACCGGCCAGACGTTCGCCGCCCTGCTGGTCGGCGCCGCGCTCGGCTGGAAGCGCGGCGCGCTGTCGATGGCGCTGTACCTCGCCGTCGGCGCGGCCGGGTTCGGCTGGTTCCAGAACGGTTCTTCGGGCCTGTTCGGCGCCAGCGCCGGCTACATCGTCGGCTTCGTGCTCGCGGGCGCCCTGGTGGGCGCGCTCGCCGGCCGCGGCGGTGACCGCACGCCGCTGCGCACGGCGGGGACGATGGTGCTGGGCAACCTCGCCATCTACTCGGTCGGCGTGCCGTGGCTGATGGCGTCGACCGGCTTCGGCCTGTCGACCGCGCTCGAGAAGGGCGTCGTGCCGTTCCTGATCGGGGACGCGCTGAAGATCGCCGTCGCCGCGGCGCTGCTTCCGGGCACCTGGGCGCTCGTCTCGCGCTTCCGCAAGGAGTCGTGACCGGCCCTTTCACCGCCCCACGAGCTGCCATGAACGGTCCGTTCCTTGCAAATTTGGCAAGGAACGGACCGTTCATTGCACGGGGCGGACGATCTTGACGGTGCCCCCGGCTATCGTCTTGTCCCGTGCCCTCCCGTGCTGATTTCCCCGGTGTCCTCGAACTCCTGACCCACGCGGTCGAGTCCGTGGGCGGTGCCGAGCGCGAGGGCCAGGTCAAGATGGCGGACGCCGTCGGCCGCGCCATCCGCACCGGCGAGCATCTGGCCGTCCAGGCGGGCACGGGCACCGGGAAGTCGTTGGCTTACCTCGTCCCCGCGATCCGGCACGCGGTCGAGAAGGAGGCCACTGTCGTGGTCTCCACGGCCACCATCGCGTTGCAGCGCCAGCTCGTCGACCGGGATCTCCCCCGGTTGGCGAAGGCGCTCAAGAAGCCCCTCGGCCGCGAGCCCACCTTCGCGATCCTCAAGGGCCGCCGTAACTACCTCTGCCTCCACCGGCTCGATTCCGGCGCCCCGGACGAGCCGGAGGACCAGCAGCTGTTCGACCCGTTCGCCGTCTCCCGGCTCGGCAAGGAGGTCACCCGGCTGCGGGAATGGTCGTCCGACACCGAAACCGGCGATCGCGACGAGCTGGTCCCCGGCGTCTCGGACCAGGCGTGGCGCCAGGTGTCCGTCACCGCCAAGGAATGCCTGGGCGCGTCTCGCTGTCCCATCGGCACGGACTGCTTCGCCGAGCGGTCCCGCGCCGAGGCCGGCAAGGCCGACCTCGTGATCACCAACCACGCGCTGCTGGCGATCGACGCGCTGCAGGGCTATCAAGTGCTCCCCGAGCACGATCTGGTGATCATCGACGAGGCGCACGACCTGGTGGACCGCGTGACCTCCGTGGCGACCGGCGAGCTGACCAGCGGCATGGTCTCCGCCGCCGCCCGGCGCTGCGGGAAACTGGTCGACGACGAGGTCGCCGATCAGCTGCTGGAGGCGAGCGACGGGCTGGCCCTGATCCTCGACGACCTGCCCTCGGGCCGCATGGACTCGCTGCCGCAGGCCCTCACGGGCGCCATCCCCGCGGTCCGCGACGCCGCGCACCGCTGCCTCACCTCGCTCGGCAAGGACCGCAAGGAGGACGTCGACGAGGCCACTGCACGCAAACTCGCGCGGTCGCTGCTCGAAGAGGTCCACGACACCGCGGTCCGGCTGCTCGAGGCCTTCGACGACGACAAGGCGCATCAGCGTGACGTCGTCTGGCTGACCGGGGACCGCTTCTCCACGAACCCGCGCCCGCCCGCGCTGAAGGTCGCTCCGCTGGGTGTCGCCGGTTTGCTGCGGGAGCGGGTCTTCAACCAGCACACGACCGTCCTCACCTCGGCGACGCTGACCTTGGGCGGCACGTTCGACACCATGGCCCGGCAGTGGGGTCTCCCGCCCGGCGGGGCCAGGGTCGAGAAGGCGCCGGGCGCGGCGACGGACAAGGCCGCCCCCGCGGACAGTGACGACGCCGACGGCCCGAAGTGGACCGGCCTCGACGTCGGTTCGCCGTTCGACCACAAACGCAACGGCATCCTCTACCTGGCCAAACACCTGCCACCGCCGGGAAGGGACGGGTTGCAGCCCTCGACCATGGACGAGCTGGCCGAGCTGATCGAGGCCGCTGGCGGGCGCACGCTCGGCCTGTTCTCCTCGATGCGCGCGGCGAAGCAGGCGACCGAGGAGATGCGGGAGCGGCTCGACCTGCCGATCCTCTGCCAGGGCGACGACGCCACCGGCCTGCTGGTGCAGAAGTTCTCCGAGGACGCGCGCACCTGCCTGTTCGGCACGCTGTCGCTGTGGCAGGGCGTCGACGTGCCCGGGCCGTCGCTCCAGCTCGTCGTGGTCGACAGGATCCCGTTCCCCCGCCCGGACGATCCGGTCTCGTCGGCCCGGCAGCGGGCCGTGGAGGCCAGGGGCGGCAACGGGTTCCTCACCGTCGCGGCCACGCATGCCGCGCTGTTGCTCGCGCAGGGCACCGGACGCCTGCACCGTTCGGTCACCGATCGCGGGGTCGTGGCGATCCTGGATTCGCGGCTGGCCACCGCCCGCTACGGCGGTTTCCTGCGTGCCTCGCTGCCGCCGTTCTGGCCGACCATGGACCCGAAAGTCGCCCGCGACGCGCTGCGCCGCCTCGACGCGGCCGCCCCGGCCTGAGTGGCCTGGAACACGGCCGAGTACCGTTAACGGAACGCCGAAGACAGGGAGAACCGGTTGTCCCAGGAGTCGCCCAACGCACAATCCCGGACCGTCAGCGTCGATGACACCGGAGTGCGGCGCCAGCTCGCGGACGGCAGCGAAGAAGCCGTCACGTGGTCCGAGCTGTCCGCGGTGGTGGTCAGAGTGATCCCTGAAGGCCCGTGGAAGGAAGACGTCTTCTTCATGCTCGCCGGCGCCGACGGGAAGGGCACCGCGATCCCCAGCGGTGACCCGGCCGCCGACGCGCTGATCGAGCGGTTGCAGACGCTGCCCGGCTTCGACAACGAGAAGTTCATCGAGGCCATGACCACCGACGCCGACGAGGCGTACGTGGTCTGGAGCGCCGAAGGCCACGCCGCCAAACACTGAGCCGAGTGCTATGAAAGGTCCTTTCCTTGCAAATTTTGCAAGGAAAGGACCTTTCATAGCATCCGGAGGCGGCTACTCGACGGGGAAGCTTTCCGTGACCGGAATGCCCTTCTTCAGCGTCCGGCTCACCGTGCACAACCGCTCGATGGCGCGATCCACCGCCCCCGCGAGCGCCTCTCGATCCTCAGCGGACAGCGAAGACACATCGACGTCGAAAGCCACATGGACCGCGTCGAGCTCCGAAGCGTCTTCGCGCCGATCCGCGGTCACACCGACCCGGAACTTCGAGTCCTCACCGATCCGGCGCGTGATGAGGTTCTCGGCGGTGACGGCCGAACAGCCCGCCGCCGCGATCTGCAGCAGTTCGGCGGGTGAGAAGGCGCCCTCGGCGCCCTTGCGGCCGATCACGACCTCGGCACCGCGTTCGTTGCGGCCGATGAAGCGATGCTCACCGTCGCGCTGGACTTCCAAAGACACGGTCTTCCCTTTCAGAGTGGCGGCAGCCTGGGGGCGATCTCGCCGGCGAGCCGTTCCGCGGCCGGGCACATCTCCTGCGGCGGCTTGACCTTGCTCGCGACGTAGATCTCCACCGTCTCGATCATGGCACGACCGTCGCCGGTGAAGCCCCGGTGCGGGATCTCCGCCTGACAAGCCTTCCATTCGGTAGACACCTCGACGAACGCTTCCCGCGATCCGAGAGCGACGCGTCTGCCGTCGTCCTCGAACGGCGCCCGTTCCCGTTCGAACCGGATCGTCACCGCGGTCTCGCGATGGTTCCAGTAGCACTCCCAGTTGCCGAAGACCGGATCCGGCGTCGCCGGGCCGCCGATGATCGCCTGCGGCAGGTTCCCGCCCAGCGCGCAGGCGTCGAGGGTCCCGAGCGAACCCGCGGGGAACGGGGCCGGACGACGTTCGAGCGGTCCGCGGTTCAGCACCCCGGCGGCGTGCGAGGCGACCGCGTCGGCGTAGTCGCACAGGTGTGCGTGCCAGTTTTGGACATGCCGCGAGTGCACCCAGATCTGGTTGCCGTCCGGCAACTCGATGGCCCGTTGGCACTTCTCTTCAGTGTCGCTCGGCCATTCACGCACGCGCAGCTGCCCGGGCGGGGGCTTCTCCAGCATCGGCGACCCCGGGATGGTCAGTTCGAGCCGGACGTCGACGACGTCCTGTTCGTCCGGGGTCAGTCTCACCAGGACACCGCAGGCGTTGAAGTTGCCGCCGGCGGTGTCGAGCCGCGGAGTCCCGAGGTGGTTCAGCGCGGACGGATCCACCAGCGCGCAGGGGTCGGCGGTGCGCGGATCGCCGACCGAGTTCATGGGGGTGGGGCCCGCCGCGATCGACGCGGATTCCCTCGTGGCGTAGAGCAGGCCACCGGTCAGCATCAACACCGCCGCGACGGCCGCGATCGCGACGGCACGCCTGTTCACCCGGAACCTTCGCGTCCGTACGGGAACGCTGACGTCCGCGACGTCGGACAGCAGTTCGGCGGCGCGGACGGCGTCCGGCCGCCCGCCGGGTTTGCGCCGCAACAGTTCCGTCAGCGCGGGCGCCAGCGGCCCCGCCCGCCGAAGCGGCTCCAAGGTGTACGCCGTCGCCCGCCGGAGCTGCACGAACGGTCCCACGCTCGCGTCTCCCCACACCGACGTGCCTTCGACCGCGGCGAACAGGGTCGCGCCGAGCGAGAAGACGTCCGCCGCGGCACCGGCCTGCCGTCCTTCGGCCATCTCGGGCGCGACGTAGCCGGGGGTGCCGACGTCGAGGCCGCCACCGGTGCGGGTGACCTCCGCCCATTGCGCGATGCCCAGGTCGGTGAGTTTGGCGGTGCCGTCGTCGGCCACCAGGACGTTGCCCGGTTTGAGGTCGCGGTGGACCATGCCCTTCTCGTGCATCGCCGCGAGCGCCGCGGCGAGCTGGACGCCGATCTTGGCCACCTTGCCGGGCGGCAGCGGTCCGTCCGAGTCGATGACGTCGGCGAGGCTGCGCGAGGGCAGGTACTCCATCACGAGCCAGCGATCGTCACCGTCGATCACGGCGTCGAAGACGGTGACCACGTTCGGATGATGCAGACCCGCGCCGATCCGCGCCTCGCGCCGGATCTGACCGCTGTCCCCGGCCTGTGAACGCTTGAGAGCGACGACCCGCCCGAGGTCCAGATCGGTGGCACGCCAGACCACACCCATACCCCCGGCGCCGATCCGCTCCTCCAAGCGGTAGCGCCCGGCGATCAACCGATCACCCATGCGGGGAGTATAGGAGCTAAGCCCTTTGGGCTATGACCGTGACGGTCCCGGGATCGACTTCGGTGAACCCGGCGTCCCGGACCGCGACGACACCGTCACGGCGCCACGAACCTTCGGGGTCCTCGACCGGGCAAAGCGCCTTCCAGGTCGCGACCGGCGGAGTCCGCACCGAGCACCGGAAACCCGTCGCCGCCCAAGCGGCCAGTTCGGCTTCGTCGAGCAGTGAGGCCAGGATCATCGTCGCGTGCCCGACCTGGGCCGCGCCCTTGCCGACGGTCATCGTGACCTCGGGGTTCAGCAGCAACCGCGGGAGACCGTCGGGCGCGGGTCCCGGCTCGTCGGCGGGGAGTTCGCTCCCGGAGATCTGCAGCCGCGAGACCTCTTTCGGGGCCTCCACGACCCTGCCGGGCAGCAACGCCCGCGCCTCGGCGCCGTCGACCTCGATCGTGATACCCGGCAGCTCTTGGACCGCCTGCCAATGCGCGCCGCGCGCCCGCCGGGCGACCTTGCGGATCCGGCCGTCGACCCACGCCTTGAGCGGCTCGTGCCATTCGCCTTCGGGCTGGGCGCGTTCGTCGAGACAGACCGCGACCGCGGCCGCCGCGGCGGCCTCCAGCAACGCGGTCCGCGACGGCGGTTCGGCCCGTTCCATCCGCAGGATCACCGGCATGGCGCGGACCTCGGCGGGATCCTCGTCCGAGGTGTCCACCGTGCTTTCCGCGGGGAGGCCGAGCCAATGGGCGTAACGCGCGGCCAGCGGCTCCAGCACGCTCATGGCCGGGAAAGCTCGAGACCGTCGGCCGCGTCGGCCGCCTCGATCTCGGCCCTGGTGACCCCGAGCAGGAACAGCACGGCGTCGAGGTACGGATGCGAAAGCGCGGTGTCGGCGACCTCGCGCAGCGCGGGCTTGGCGTTGAAGGCGACACCCATCCCGGCGACCGACAGCATGTCGATGTCGTTCGCCCCGTCACCGACCGCGACGCACTGTTCCAGCGAGATCTCGTACTCCTCGGCGAAGCGGCGCAGTGCCGTCGCCTTGCCCGCCCGGTCGACGATGTCCCCGACAACCCGGCCGGTGAGCTTGCCGTCGACGACTTCGAGCTCGTTCGCGGCGGCGAAATCGAGGCCGAGGTCGTCCACGAGGGACTTGATGATCTTGGTGAACCCGCCGGAGACGACCCCGCAGCGGAAGCCCATCCGCTTCAGTGTGCGGATGGTCGTGCGCGCGCCCGGGGTCAGCTCGATGGACGCGGCGACCTCGTCCAGCACCGTCTCCGGCAGCCCTTCCAGCAGCGCGACGCGGCGCTCCAGCGACTCGCCGAAGTTCAGCTCGCCGCGCATCGCGGCCTCGGTGATCTCGCGGACCTGCGGTTCGACCCCGGCGTGCGCACCGAGCATCTCGATGACCTCGCCCTGGATGAGCGTGGAATCGACGTCGAAGACGACCAGGCGCTTGGCGCGGCGGGCGAGCCCGGCCCGCTCGACCGAGATGTCGATCCCGGCCTCGACGGCGGCGTCCGCGAGCGCGGTGCGCAGCGCGGCGTCGGCCTCCGGGGTGTCCTGGGCGAGCGAGGCGTACAGCTCCAGCCCGGTCACCGGGTAGTCGGCGACGCTGCGGATCGAGTCGATGTTGACGTCCAGCGCGGCGAGCCGGCGCGCGACGTCGGAGAAGGCCCGCGCGGTCACCGGGCGGCCGAGCATCAGCAGGACATGCGTGGAATCCTTCTGGCCGATGGCGAACGGGTCGGCGCCGATGGCCGAGCCGATCTTCACGTCGACCTGCATCCCGACCGACGCCATCGCCTGCTCGACGTACTCCTGCAGGCCCTCGGGGTCGCGGTAGACCCCGGCGAGCACGCCGAGCACCAGCTGGCCGCGGATCACGACCTGCTCGACGTCCAGGACGTCCACGTCGTGGCGCGACAGCACGGCGAACAGCACCGAGGACACACCCGGCTTGTCGGGTCCGGTGGTGGTGATGAGAACTGGTGTCTGCGTCACGGGGTCAGTCTCCCTCAGCACGCCACGAAAAAGGCGCGTGCCTTGCCCCTGTGTGAGGCAAGGCACGCGCCATTTCCGCTTATCGGGTCACTTCTCGCTGGAGTTGTCCTCGGAGTGATCACCCGGCATGGCCGCCTCGGTGAGCACCTGGGACGGCGCCCGGTGGGTGTTGACCTTCTGCTTCCCGAAGAAGCCGATCTCACCCTCCTTGTGGATGCGCTCCATCATGTGCGGGTAGTGCAGCTCGAACGCCGGACGCTCGGACCGGATCCGCGGCAGCTCGGTGAAGTTGTGCCGCGGCGGCGGGCAGGACGTCGCCCATTCGAGCGAGTTGCCGTAGCCCCACGGGTCGTCCACCGTGACGATCTCGCCGTACCGGTAGCTCTTGAAGACGTTCCAGATGAACGGCAGCGTCGAGGCACCGAGGATGTACGCGCCGATCGTGGAGATCGTGTTCAGCGTCGTGAACCCGTCGGACTGCAGGTAGTCCGCGTACCGGCGAGGCATGCCTTCGGCGCCGAGCCAGTGCTGCACCAGGAACGTGGCGTGGAAGCCGATGAACGTGGTCCAGAAGTGCCACTTGCCGAGCTTCTCGTCCATCATGCGGCCGGTGATCTTCGGGAACCAGAAGTAGATCCCGGCGAACGTGGCGAACACGATCGTGCCATAGAGCACGTAGTGGAAGTGCGCGACGACGAAGTAGCTGTCGGACACGTGGAAGTCGATCGCCGGCGCGGCCAGCATGATGCCGGTCAGACCGCCGAAGAGGAACGTGACGATGAAGCCCATCGAGAAGATCATCGGCGTCTCGAAGGACAGCTGGCCCTTCCACATCGTGCCGATCCAGTTGAAGAACTTCACGCCGGTCGGGACCGCGATCAAGAAGGTCATGAAGGAGAAGAACGGCAGCAGCACGGCGCCGGTCGCGTACATGTGGTGCGCCCACACGGCCACCGACAGCGCGGCGATCGCCAGCGTCGCCCAGACCAGGCCCTTGTAGCCGAAGATCGGCTTGCGGCTGAAGACCGGGAAGATCTCCGACACGATCCCGAAGAACGGTAGCGCGACGATGTAGACCTCTGGATGGCCGAAGAACCAGAACAGGTGTTGCCAGAGGATCACGCCGCCGTTGGCCGGGTCGAACACGTGCGCCCCGAGATGCCGGTCCGCCAGCAGGCCCATCAGGGCCGCGGTCAGGATCGGGAACGCCAGCAGGATCAGGATGCTGGTGACCAGGATGTTCCAGGTGAAGATCGGCATCCGGTACATCGTCATACCGGGGGCGCGCAGGCAGACCACCGTGGTGATCATGTTGACGCCACCGAGGATGGTGCCGAGACCGGACACGACCAGACCGGAGATCCACAGGTCGGCGCCGACGCCGGGCGAGTGGATGGCGTCCGACAGCGGGGTGTAGGCGAACCAGCCGAAGTCGGCGGCGCCACCCGGGGTCAGGAAGCCGGACATCACGATCAGGCCGCCGAACAGGTACAGCCAGTACGAGAACGCGTTCAGCCGGGGGAACGCGACGTCGGGCGAACCGATCTGCAGCGGCAGGATGAAGTTCGCGAAGCCGAAGAGGATCGGCGTCGCGTACAGCAGCAGCATGATCGTGCCGTGCATGGTGAACAGCTGGTTGTACTGCTCCTGCGAGAGGAACTGCTGCCCGGGACGCGCCAGCTCGGAGCGGATCAGCATCGCCATCGCGCCGCCCACCATGAAGAAGGCGAACGACGTGACCAGGTACATGATGCCGATTTGCTTGTGGTCCGTCGTGCGGAACAACCGCAGCAGGTACGAACCCTTAACCGACTCGCGCGCGGGATACGGGCGCGTGGCGATCGGCTTGGGGGCTACGGCCGTCACTCCTGCCTCCAACACTCAAACCTTGTGGTGGTCAATTTGCGGTCGCCGGGCGGGCTCGGGACCCAATCCGGCGGCTAGTGGGGATCGTAGCCCTCACTACCGACAGTCGCGCGCACCGGCTGGCAAGATCGGGCCGTGACCGACGAACACACACGCGCGGGCGTGGCCGCGGCGGTCGCCGTCGGTGCCCGGTACGGGTTGCCGACCGGCCGTCCCGAGGTCCTGCATTTCAAGTCGAACGTGCTGGTGAGACTGGGTCCGGTGGTGGCACGGGTGCCGGGCACGACACGGCTCGCCCGGTCCTCGCCCGAGGACTGGCTCGCGCGCGACGTCGAGCTGTCGAGGTACCTCACGGAACGTGGTGTGCTCGTCGTCTCACCGACCACGGATCCCCCGGCAGGACCGCATTTCGCCGACGGACTCCCGGTCACTCTCTGGCACTACACGCCGCACGAGCCGGGGCACACGCTGTCGCCGCGCGAGGTGGCGCTTTCCCTCGCCCGAGTGCACGACGCGCTCGCGGACTACCCCGGTGAACTGCCCGGACTCGGGCCGGTCCGCGAACTCCGGACGGTGCTCGACCGGCACGGCGCCCTCCTGGGCGAGGCGGCACCCCGGCTGTACGACGAACTCGAACGGGTCGCGGCGGCGCTTCCGGACTTCGAGCCGCGACCGTTGCACGGAGACGCCCATCGGGGGAACGTCGTCGCGACCGCGGCCGGGCCGTGCTGGCTCGACTTCGAGGACACCTGGCGCGGGCCGCTCGGCTGGGACCTCGGCGTGCTCTACGCGGAGGCCGGGCGCGCGACCTTGGACGCGTACCCGGCGGACGTGGCGCCTTCTTCGCTGGAGCCGTTCATCGCGTTGCGGCGGTTGTTCGAGGTGCCGTGGCGGTTCGTGATCGCGCAGCGGTTCCCGGAGCGGCTCCCTGAGGCCGAAGCCGCCCTGGAGCGCTACTTCTCCTCCCGCGTTTAGTCCTCTGAATGCGGTCGTTGCACGCGCAAGCACCGCATCGAGAGGACTAAATGCCGGAAAGCAGGAGCTGAGCCGCCAAATCGACGCCGTCCGTCCGCACCTCACCGCCGACCTGCCCGGCCCGCGAGGCGACTTCGGGGCGAAGCACCTCGCCCAGGGCGAGCGTCAGCGCTTCGGCGGAGGGTTCCCCCGTGATCGACGTCCCCACCCCGAGTTCCCGGACCCGCTGCGCGAAGTAGGGCTGGTCGAACATCTGCGGCACCAGCACCTGCGGCACCCCGGCCCGGGTCGCCGCCGTGGTCGTGCCGGCACCGCCGTGATGCACGACGGCCGCGACCCGGGGGAACAGCGCCTGCTGGTTGACGTCCCCGATCGCGATGCAGTCGGGTTCGTCGTCGATCAGCGACAGCCCGGTCCAGCCGCGGAACACGATCGCCCGCCGACCATGCGCCCTCGCCGCCTCGATCATCGCCTTCGCGATCTCCTCAGGAGCCCGGATGCTCCCGAATCCGAAGTAGACCGGCGGTTCCCCGTCGTCGAGGAACGCCTCCAGTTCCGGCGACAGCGGGCTGTGGTCCGGCAGGAGCCAGGCACCGGTCTGGTGGACGTCCAGCGCCGACGGGCCCCGCCACGGCGCCAGCACCGGATCGGCGGCCAGCCACGGGCGCTCGGTGAAGATGTGCCCGCGCACGTCGTCGACCGGTGGCAGGCCCAGCAGTTTCCGCTGCGCGTCGAGCACGTCGCCCCATTGCGCGTTCCACCGTTCCGCGTCGTCCGCCCACAAGGCCGGGATGTCGGCGTCGGGATTCTTCGGCGCCCATCCCGGGAAAACGGGCGGACGATGGTGCAGCGAAGGCAGCGTTATCGGGCAGTAAGCGGTGAAGAAATAAGGAATCCCTTTTCGCTCGGCCACCGAATGGGCGGCGATGTTCAAGGCCATTCCCGCGACGACGGCGTCGCAGCCCTCGGCCACGTCCGGCATCGTCTCGAACTGGTTCACCACCATGGCCTCGGCCATCGCGCGCCGCCCTTCCGGCGTGGCCATCGCCTTGGTCATCGCGGAATCCGGTTTCGCCGTCGACCGCAGTTCCGGCCCCAACGGCGCGAAGGAGATCCCGAGACCTTCGGCCCACGCACGGAAATCCGGCGGCGCGCAAAGCCGGACCTCCTGGCCGAGTTCCCGCAATCGCACCGCCAGCGCCACCAGCGGCTGCACCTCGCCCCTCGTCCCGATAGTGGACAGGAGTACACGCATGGGAATCCCCCTCCGGCAAAAAACGTGAAGGCACGAATTGTGGACCGGGAATGGGGGCTTGCCGCAAGCCCCGGGGTCGGCTATACCTTTAAAGGGGCGAGGGGAACCCTTTTCTTACGCGGGATACCAGCCCAAGATCGCTTCGACGACGCCGGCCGGATCCTCCAGCGGCGTCAGATGTCCCGCCTCCGGCAGCACCACCAATGTCGCGTCCGGCAGCGTTTCCACCAGAGTGTTCGCCGCTTCCAACGGGGTCAGGCCGTCCTCTTCGCCGACCACGACCAGCGCCGGAACATCCGCCGAGCGCAGCGTTTCGAGCGAATCGGGCCGGGCCGCCATCGCGCGCGCCGCCCACGCGATCCCGGACGGCGGCTGCGTCGTGATCAGTTCGCGAAGCCGTTCGGCCACTTCCGGACGTGCCTTCTCGGCCAGCAGTCCGGGCGTGACGGCCTCGGGCATCCAGCCGGCGCCTTCCGCTTCGACCCGGGCCGCGACGTCGTGCCGGGCCTGCGCGGCCTCGGGGGTGTCGGCGGTCGCCTTCGTGTCGATGAACACGAGCCCGCCCACGCGTTCCGGCGCGAGACGCAGCACCGCCATCGTCAGGTAGCCGCCCATCGAGCAGCCGCCGAGGACGACCTTGTCGAGTTCCAGCCGGTCGAGCAGCGCGACCACGTCGCGGGCGGCGTCGTCCAGGTCCGGCTCCCGGTCGGTTTCCGGCAGCGGGCTACGGCCGAGACCGCGCTGGTCGGGGGTGATCAGCCGCAGACGTTCCGAGAGCGGCGCGCGGACCGCGTCCCACATGCGGGCGTCGACGGGGAAGGCGTGCAGCAATACCAGCGGGAGATCCTTCATGGCGATAATTCTGTCGCACCCCGGCGCTACCGTCAGAACCGTGCTGACAGAGATCAAGACGGAGAGGCTGCTGCTGCGGAGGCTGCGCGAGGCGGATCGCGAGAACATCGTCGCGCTGCAGGCGGATCCGGAGACGAACAAGTTCAACGTCGTGCCGCACACCGTCGAGGGTGCGCGGGAGCTGTACGACGCCTGGATGAAGCAGTGGGCCGAGCACGGATTCGGCTATCTCACGGTGTCCGCTTTGGACGAACCCGAGGTGATCGTCGGGTTCGGCGGCGTCCGGTATCACGAATGGAACGGCGAGCGCGTGCTGAACCTCGCGTATCGCTTCTGGCCGTTCGCCTGGGGCAAGGGCTACGCGACGGAGATGGCGGCCGCCGTCGTCGAGTGGGCCGAGCGGGAGATCCCCGACGTCCCGGTGATCGCCAACATCATGGCGTCCAACAAACCGTCCATCCGGGTCGCCGAGCGGCTCGGTTTCACGGTCCACACGGAGGAGGAGTACGAGGGAGAACCTTCGCTGCACCTGCGGCGCTGAAGCTCACCAGCGGCCGGGACGGCGCCGGGATCGCGCGCTCCAGCACGCCTTGTGCCAGTGGCGGCGGTCGGCGACCCCGCCGGTGTCGTCGGCGGGCCAGGCGACCACATGCGGGGTCCCTTGCCGGATCTCGTGGTCGCAACCGGGACAGCGGTAGTCCTTGGTGGCCTGCGCGCCGGGCACGGTACGCACCAGCCACTCGCCGTCGGAGGCGGATTCGGAGCGCGCCCAGCCGGTCGACGCGCCGAGGTCGGGGCGTCCACCGCGTTCGGGCCGGTTACGTCGTGGCACGCCCGAGACGGTATACGGCGGGCCCGGTCAACTGCCGACGTAGGCGCGCGGCGTCACACGAGATCCGCCTTCAGTCACGCGTGTTACGCCTTCAATCACACGAGATCCGCCTTCCATCACGAGTGTCGTCCGTCTGATCACGCATGACGTCCGCCGGATCACCCGTGTCGTCCGCCGGATCACCCGTGTTGGAAGGCCGATCATGCGTGATTGAAGCCGGATCATGCGTGATCGGAGGCGGAACACGCGAGATCAGCCGCCGAAGTAGGCACCCGGCGTCACACCGACCGCGCGGCGGAAGGCGGCGACGAAAGCGCTCGGCGAGGAGTAGCCGATCCGGCGGGAGACCGCGGTCAACGGCATGCCCTCGGCCAGCATCGGCAGGGACGCGCGCAGGCGCGCCTGAACCCGCCACGCGCCGAAGGTCGTGCGGCACTCGGTGAGGAACAGCCGCGCGAGGGTGCGTTCGCTCGCGCCCGCGTGCTGGACGAAATCGGCGAGGGCGCGGCGGTCCGAAGGATCGGCGATCACCGCCCTCGCGACGGCCAGCGCACGCTCGTCGGACGGCATCGGCACGGTGATCGGCACGACGTCCACCGGTTCGAGCAGGTCGAACGCGACCGCCTCGGCCCGGCGGCGTGCGTCGTCGCCGAGGTCGGCCGCGCCGAGATGCTCCAGCAGTTCGCGCAGCAGCGGGCGGACGGCGACGAGCGTCGGCTCGGGCCAGCGCACCGGACATCGGTCCCGGGCGGCGTAGATCCCCCGCAGCACGGTTTGCGCGGTGGCACCGGTCCGGTGGACGACCCCGGCCGGGATCCAGAGCGCCCGCGTCGGCGGCAGCACCCAGTACCGCTCGCCGACGTTCACGCTCAGGATCCCCCGCGCCGCCCAGGCGAGCTGGTGGCCGTCGTGTTCGTGCCACGGGAGCCAGGTGCCCGCCGGCAGGTCCATCTCGCCGAGCACCATCGCCGTGGACATCGGCGGCAGGAGTCCGATATTCGACATCGATTGGCAGCCTATCGCCTACCGGTCACCATTAGCTTCGGATTCATGCCGATGAACCTGGTGCACCGCAAACTCTGCAGTTCCGCGCTGTGGGCGAAGGCCGTCGCCGCCGAGATGCCGGGCAACGTCGCCGGCTTCGACCTCGGCGACTCCGTCCTGGAGATCGGACCCGGCTTCGGGGCGACCACGCGCGCGCTCGTCGGGCTCGTCCCCCGGCTCACCGCCGTCGAGATCGACGAGGCGTCGGCGGACCTCCTCAAGCGCGAGTTCGACGGCCGGGTACGGATCGTGCAGGGCGACGGAGCGGCGATGCCCTTCGAGGACGGCGAGTTCTCCGCGGTCGTCTGCTTCACGATGCTGCACCACGTGCCGACGACGTCCTTGCAGGACTCGATCTTCGCCGAGGCGTTCCGCGTGCTCCGCCCCGGCGGTGTCCTGCGTGCGATCGACAGCCTGGCGAACGTGCCGTTCCGGCTCCTCCACCTCGGCGACACGATGAACGCGCTCGACCCGGTCTCGCTCTGGCCCCGGCTCACCGACGCCGGATTCACCGACATCAAGGTCGACCACGTGCCCAAGCGTTCCGTGAAGTTCTCCGCAAGGAAGCCCGCCTGACCGGCTAGGGGTTCGATCACGAAAAGCCCGGGTCTTAGGGGCTGTCCGGACCCCTGGGGCGTCCTAGCGTCGGGGCAATGAATCGTCTGTCTCGCGGTATCGCGGCGATCGTCGCCGGCACTTTGTTGTTCTCCGGAACACTCGCCACCGGTCAGGCCGTCGCCGCCCCCACCAGGGAAGGCCTGCAAAAGGCGCTGGACGACGCCGTCGCCGCCGGTGCGCCCGGCGCGTACGCAGCGGTGCTCGACCAGGACGGCGGCTGGTACGGCCGGAGCGGCGTCGGCGACGTCACGACGGGCGGCGCGCCGGACCCCCGCGGCCGTTTCCGCGCGGGCAGCATCACCAAGAGCGTCGTCGCCACCGCCGTCCTGCAACTGGCCGGTGAGGGCAAGGTCGGCCTCGACGACCGCGTCCAGGACCGCCTTCCCGGGCTGCTGCCGTACACCGAGCCGATCACCGTTCGCCAGTTGCTGCAGCACACCAGCGGGATCCCGGCGACCGACCGGTGGAACAGCCTCCCGGAGATCGACACGACCCGCTGGCAGCACCAGTCACCGGACGAGACCATCCGGAAGGGGACCGAGGGCAAGCCGCTGGCCTTCCCGCCCGGCCAGGGCATGGTGTACTCCAACACCAATTACGCCGTGCTCGGGAAACTCGTCGAAAAGCTCACCGGTGACGAGCTGAATTCCGTGCTGCAGCGACGGGTTCTCGACAAGGCGGGCATGCGGGACAGCTCCCTCCCGTACCGCTATCCCTACGTCCACCACGCGGCCGCCCGTGGCTATGAACGGCTGTACGGTCCCGACGCACCGCTGACCGACGTCACCGACTACGAGATGTCGCGGTTCTGGGGTTCCGGGAACCTGATCTCCACCGCCGACGATCTGAACCGGTTCTATGGCGCTCTGTTCACCGGACGGCTCTTCCCCGCCGCGCAGCTCGCCGAGATGCGCAAGACCGTCCCGAGCGGCGTTCCCGGAGTGGACTCGGGCCTCGGCGTCATGCGGCTCCGGCTCCCGCAGGGATGCGCCGCGCCGGAGGCTTGGGGCTTCAACGGTTCGGTGCCCGGTTACAACACCTGGAGCATGCGGACTTCCGACGGCACCAGGCAGATCACGGTCGGCGTCACCACGAACCTGACCTCCGAAACCGCGCGCTCGGCCGTGTTGCGCGCGATGTTCGCCGAGTTCTGCGGCTAGCCGCGCGCGAGGACCAACGGGACGAGTTGCTCGGCCGGGGTGAGCGAGCCGTGCTGGCCGACCAGGGAGGACTCGACGGCCTCCGCCAGCTCCCGCACGAGCCCGAAACGCCCCTTCGCCGCCGCGACCACGTCGCCGATACGCGGACGGACCCGATCGGAGACCGGCCCGAACCAGCCCGCCTCGACGGCCTCGTCGCGCGGGAGGATCCACGCCCGGTCTCCGATCACCTCGCGCCACGCCGCCAGGACGTCGGCCTCCGCGCCCGCTTCGCTGTAGACGTGCCGCGCCCGGACCTCGCCCCCGATCGCCCGGACGCCGCCGAGCAGCGCGGGTGTCTCGTCGATGTCGAGCGCACCCTCGACGGTCACCATGCCGTGGTCGGCCACGACGGCGAGGAGCGCGCCCGGCGGCAGACCGTCCACAAGGGACTCGACCAGCCGGTCGACCTGCCGCAGCTGCATCCGCCACGGCGCCGAACCCGGGCCGTAGATATGGCCCATCATGTCGAGTTCGCTGTGATAGCCCCAGCAGAACGCGGGCCGCGCTTCGAGGCAGTGCAGGACGCAGGCGGCGAGGTCGCCGAGCGCGTGGACACCCACGTAGCGCGCGCCGGACTGCGTCGCCCGGGTGAGCGCGGTGTCGGCGAACTTCGCCGAAGACACCACGCTGGTCGTGATCCCGGCGGCGGCCGCGCGTTCGAACGTCGTCGGCAGCGGCTGTACCTCGCGCGGCGGCAAGGCCCCGCGGAGATCGCCGCCGTCCACGTGGCTGCTCCAGCGCAGCGCGTTCAGGACGCCGGTGCCCGGCACCTCGAAGCTGTACCCGACCAGGCCGTGCTCCCCCGACTCCAGCCCCGTGCCGATCGCGCCGAGACCGGCCGCCGTCGTCGCCGGGAAACCGACCCGCAGCGGCGACTTCGCCAGCTGGGTGAGCACGGGGGCGTCGGCGGCGTACTCGGCCAGCAGTTCCCAGCCGAGACCGTCGATGAGCAGGACACAGGCGCTCGACGCCTCCGCCAGGCTCAGCGAATTGGCGAACTCCTCGGCGCCGAGGGCGGAAAGCACGGACGGGACGACTTGGCCGAGATGCGGCACATGCGCCGCGACAGGCAGTTCCACCCGGCCAGCTTGCCATCCCGGAGCCGGGTCGGAGATGGGATAATGGCGAAATGCCGACCTACGCCTACCGCTGCCGCGAATGCGCCGGAACCTTCGAACTGCTGCGGCCGATGAGCGAGTCCGGAGCGCCCGCGCCGTGCCCCGAGGGCCACCAGGACACCGTCAAGCTGCTGACGACCGTCGCGCTGACCGGGTCCGCTTCCGGCCCCGCCCCTGTTCCCGCAGGTGGAGGCGGTTGTTGCGGCGGAGGCTGCTGCGGCTGACCCACCCGTTCGGGTGGCGTAACGTGTGATCGCCCGAATGGCGGGTACCCCCTTCCCACCAGTCTGGAAGCTCCAGTGGTGGGAAGGGAGAAAGTCCAGTGGCCACATCAGCACTGGCGGCCGTCGACTTCGGTCAGGGCGTGTCGAGCGCCTGGAGTTCGGTCGCCACCTTCGTCCCGAAACTGCTCGCGTTCCTGGTCATCCTGTTCATCGGCTGGCTGATCGCCAAGGCGCTCTCGAAGGCCGTGAGCATGGTGCTCGAGAAGGTCGGGTTCAACCGGCTCCTCGAACGTGGGGGCTTCAAACAGATGCTCGCGCGTAGCCAATTCGACGCGTCGAGCATCATCAGCAAGATCGTCTACTACGCGATCCTGCTGATCGCCCTGCAGTTCGCGTTCGGCGTGTTCGGCCCGAACCCGGTGAGCGCGCTGCTCAACGACATCGTCGCGTGGCTGCCGCGCGCCATCGTCGCGATCGTCATCGTGGTGATCGCCGGCGCGGTCGCCAAGGCGGTCAAGGATCTGATCGGGAACGCCCTCGGCGGTGTCTCCTACGGCAAGGTGCTCGCCACCATCGCCTCGGTGTTCATCTGGGGTCTCGGTGCGATCGCCGCGCTGAACCAGATCGGCGTGGCCACCGCGGTCACGATGCCGGTGCTGATCGCCGTGCTCGCCACGGTCGGCGGTATCGCCGTCGTCGGTGTCGGCGGTGGTCTCATCAAGCCGATGCAGCAGCGCTGGGAGACCTGGCTCGGCCGGGCCGAGGCGGAGATCCCCGCCGCGAAGGCGCAGGCCGAGGCCTACCAGCGCGGTCGCGAGGACGCGGGCCGCTCGGGTGAGGTGCCGACGGAGCGGCCCGCGGTCCACCAGCCGGTGTCCGCCGGGCATCACGCCGCGAACCCGGACGCGCCGACCCAGCACCAGCAGTTCCCGCCCAGCCAGGGTCAGGTGCCGCAGCACCAGGATCCCGGCCAGCGGCCCCCCGGTGGAAACATGCCCCCTCCGCCGGAGTACCGCTGACCTTCCACGGGAGCGGGTGGGGCGTCCGGCCGCCCTACCCGTTCCCGGTCGGCTGGGTCCGCCGGTCGTCCATCGAAGCGGCCAGCGAACACACGCCGACCAGCCGCGCGGTCAACCAGTCGCTGGTGGTCCACGCGGTCAGATCGGCCGGAGCACGGAACGTCCAGCCCTTGGCCTTCGCCTCGTCGAGCAGCCCGCGCGTGTAGCCGGCGAGCAGGACGACGCCGGCCACCGCCGCCGAGCCTTCGACCCCGACCGCGAGGATGTCGCGCACCGCGGCGGAGTGCTGATCGAAGACGGCGGACAGCCCGGGCACGGCCGCCGCCGCGGCGAGCCCGGCCACACCGATCTGCTGGTGCAGCCGGGAAAGCGTGCTACGAGCCGAAGATTCCACCCAGGACGAGACCAGATCTTTCACCCGACCAGGTTAGCCAGGCCGGACGATTTGTCGACATCCCGGTGATGACGATCGCAGAACTCCGCGCCTGGTGGCGGAGCTGAGCATTGATCCGGGAGCCGGCCAGACGCGTGAACCCGCCCGGCCGAAGGCCCCGCTATCGCGGTGGCAGGGCGCCTTATCCACGTCCGTGAGGTGGATGACCTGGCGGCGCCCTGCCGACGTCGATCGCGGACGCGGGTTCACCGACAAGAACTCAGCACGCTTTAAGTGCTTGATCGAGGTCGTGCCACAGGTCCTCGACGTCCTCCAGCCCCACCGACATGCGGATGAGCCGGTCGGTGACCCCCGCGCCACGCCGGTCGTCCTCGGCGACGATCCGGTGACTGATCGAGGCGGGATGCTGGATGAGCGAGTCCACACTGCCGAGGCTGACGGCCGGGGTGATCAGCCGGACCGCGCCGATGAGCGCGTGCGGATCGCCGTCGACCTCGAACGCGATCAGCGGGCCGCCGACGGCCGGGTAGTGCACGGCGCTCACGTTCGCGTGGCCGCGAAGCCGCTCGACGAGTTCGGCGGCCGTCGCGGATGCGGCGTTGACGCGCAGCGGAAGGGTCGAGAGACCGCGAAGCAGCATGTACCCGGCAAGCGGGTGCAGCACGCCTCCGGTGGCGAAGCGGATCTGCCGCAGCATCCCGGCGTCTTCGGCGCTGCAAGCCACCACGCCGCCCATGACGTCGCCGTGCCCGCCCAGGAACTTGGTCGCGCTGTGCAAGACGAAGCGGGCACCGTGCCGCCCCGGCCGCTGGAGCACGGGCGTCGCGAAGGTGTTGTCGACCAGCACCGGGACCTCGCCCGCGGCACGCACGATCTCGGCGATGTCGACCTCGCGCAGGGTCGGGTTCGCCGGGGTTTCGAGCAGCACCAGCCCGGTGTCGGGGCGCAGCACCGAGGCGACATCCGCCGGATCGGCCCAGGTCACCTCGGTGCCGAGCAGGCCGGACGTGAGCATGTGGTCGGTGCAGCCGTAGACCGGCCGGACGGCGACGACGTGCCGCTTGCCCTGCGCCACCGCGGCGAGCAGCGAGGCCGAAACCGCGGCCATGCCGGTGGCGAACGCGACGGCGTCTTCGAACCCTTCGAGTTCGGCCAGCGCCTTCTCGAAACGCTCGACGGTCGGGTTGCTCAGGCGCCCGTAGACCGGGAGCCCGGACAGCGAGCCGGTGGCGGCGAATTCGTCGATGCGGCCCGCCTCCTCGACACTGTCCCGCGACGGGTAGGTCGTGGACAGGTCGAGCGGAGCGGCGTGGACGCCGAGGTCCGTGAGATCGTCACGGCCGGCGTGGACGGCTCGGGTGCGCAGCGTTGCGGTCATACTCCAGATGGTGCGATTTTCTCCGGAATGGCCGCAATATCCTCGGATATCATTCGCCGATGTCGGATTCCGTCGAACTGAGTACGGTTGATCTTCGAATTCTGCGGCTCTTGCAGAACGACGCCCGGATCTCGAACAAGGATCTGGCGGCCGAGGTCGGCGTCGCGCCCTCGACCTGTCTCGATCGCGTCAACCGGCTGCGCGAGCTCGGAGTGATCATCGGCCAGCGCGCCGAAGTCGACGCGGCCAAGCTCGGCCGCCCGCTCGAAGCGCTCCTGTTCGTGCAGGTCCGCCCGCACCGGCGCGCGCTGGTCGATTCGTTCGTCGAGCATCTGCTGGCCCTGCCCGAGGTCCGCGCCGTCTACCACCTGACCGGCCCGGACGATTTCCTCGCGCACGTCGCCACCGCTTCGGCGACCGAGCTGCAACGGCTGGTGCTCGACGAACTGACCGCCCGCGACGAGGTCGCCCGGGTGCACACGAACCTCGTCTTCCAGCACTGGAGCGGGGGACCTTTGCTACCACCCGGCTGATCAGGCGATGCGGACCTTGAACGGATGCCGCGGATCGGTGGGGCAGGTGAAGATGTTCAGCACTCCCCGGTCGCCGAAAGCCCAGCCCGCCGGTTCTTCCTCGTCGACCCCGCAACCGCAGCCGACTTCGTGCTCCTCCGTGGCCAGCGCGAGCGTCTGTCTCAGCTCGGCACCGCATTCCCGGCAGCCGAGGTCGACGCGCTCGGCCGCGTGCCAGGCCGTCCAGCCGCCGATCTTCGCGTAGTGGTCCAGCTCGGGCCAGCCCTCCGGGTCTTCGCTCGCGCCTTCGGGGACGCCGAGCGCGGCGCGGGTCTCCGGTGGGAAATCGCAGAGCCGGGGCAGTTCGTCGATCGAGCACGGTTCGAAGACGCAGGGTTCCGGCAGGTAGGCGGCTTCGGCGTCCTCGGGGGCGGGGGGCGGCTCCGCGATGTCCCCCACCTCGCCGGAATCACGCCACACCAGCCGGACGGCGGGACCGCGGTGGTACGGGTTGTCGTGCTCCAGCGGGCAGAACAGGATCTGCAGGACGTCGGTGCCCTCCGGGAAGGGCAGCTCCGGGAAGTCGTCGCGGAAGAACTGCGCCGCGCCGACCATCGCCGGCACCGGCTCGTCGAGCGGATGCCCGCCCGGCCACGCGTCGTCGGACGCGTCGGGGTCCGGCGGCCAGGTCGCCGGGCACTCCGGCCATGGCTCGTCCGACGGCCAGAGCAGCGGGCCGCCGAAATGGCTTTCGTCCGGACGGGGCAATCCCGGCGCGGGGTGCAGCCGGATGGCCGTCCGGACCAGGTCGTTCAGACCGGGGATGGGCACCCCGTCGTATGTGAGCTGACGCACTCCCGGGAGCTTAGAGGTCCGGCAGCGGATCTTCAGGTTTTGCCCGCATGATCTCGGCGTCGGCGGCGTGCACGACGGCGATGTACTCGTCGTCGATCTCGTAGTCGACGCCGTTGAACTTGAACCACGGGACGGTCGAGGTGTCGACCGGCCCCATCCGGTGGTTCCGCAACGTCGTCGCGACGACGCGTTTCGGCATCTTCCGGCTCAGGTACCCGGTGGTCAGGATCGTGATCGTCTTGCGGGTCACCGCGAAGAACACGCTGGGGTTGGTGCTGCCGAGGACGTCGGCTGGGAACACGTAGTGGATCTCGTCGTCCGGATCGAGGAGTTCCTTGATCCGTTTCCTGACCCCCGCGGAAACCGGCATGGCGCCCAAATTACCGCGTCGAGTAGTCCTTGAAACCCTTTCCCGTTTTCCGGCCGAGCCGTCCGGCGGTCACGAGGTGCTCCAGCAGCGGCGCGGGCGCGAAGCCCTCTTCGCGGAACTCGTTGTACAGCGTCCGCTGGATCGCCAGCGAAACGTCCAGCCCGACGACGTCGAGCAGTTCGAACGGACCCATCGGTAACCCGCAGCCCACCTTCATCGCGGTGTCGATGTCGTCGGCCTCCGCGTAGTGCGCTTCGAGCATCTTCACCGCGTCGTTGAGGTACGGGAACAACAGCGCGTTGACGATGAATCCGGCCCGGTCGCCGCAGTGCACGGGGTGCTTGCCCACGGCCGCGCAGACGGCGTCGACGGTCGCGATCACGTCGGGAGCGGTCGCGATCGTGGAGACGACCTCGACGAGTTTCATCACCGGCGCCGGGTTGAAGAAGTGCACGCCGACCACGTCGGACGGCCGCGAGGTGGCGGCCGCGCATTCGATGACCGGCAGCGAAGACGTGGTGGTCGCCAGGACCGCGCCCGGCTTCACGACGTCGTCGAGCGCGGCGAAGACGGCCTGCTTGACGGCCAGGTCTTCGGCCACCGCCTCGATGACGAGATCGACGTCGGCCAGTTCCTCGAACTCCACCGCCGGTGAGATCCGGCCGAGCGCGGCGGCGGCGTCCTCCTCGGACAGCTTGCCCTTGACGACGGCCTTGTCCAGCGACTTCTTCACCCGCGCGACCGACGCCGCGGCCTTCTCCGCGCTCCGCGCCCGCAGGATGACCGCGTAGCCGCGTTTCGCGAACACCTCGACGATGCCCGTCGCCATGGTCCCGGTCCCGACGACGCCGACCTTGCGCACCTCGCGTGCCGTCGCGGTGTCCACTGTGGACGCCGTGATCGCGTCGGTCACCGTCGGCGAATCGGGCTCGTCGTAGGTGTAGAAACCCTGGCCCGTCTTCCGGCCGAGCAGCCCGGCGGTGATCATCTGCTTGAGCAGCGGCGCCGGCGCGTGCAGCCGGTTGCGCGACTGGTGGTACATCGTGTCGAGGATCTCGTACGCGGTGTCCAGCCCGATGAGGTCGAGCAAAGCCAAGGGCCCCATGGGATATCCGCAGCCGAACCGCATCGCCGCGTCGAGGTCCTCGCGGGTGGCGTAGCGCTGCTCGTACATCCGCACGGCGTGGTTGAGGTAGCCGAAGAGCAGGGCGTTGGCGATGAACCCGGCGCGGTCGCCGATCACCACCGGGGTCTTGCCGAGCCGTTCGGCGAACGCGACGACGTCGGTGACCACGTCGGGCTCGGTGACGACGGTGCGCACGACCTCGACCAGCTTGAGGATCGGCGCCGGGTTGAAGAAGTGCATCCCGACGACCTTGCCCGGTCGCGCGGTGTGCACGCCGATCTCGGTGATCGACAGCGAGGAGGTGTTCGAGACGAAGATCGTGTCCGGGCCGGTGATCTTGTCCAGCTGCGCGAACACGTCGGACTTCGCTTCGAGGTTCTCCGGGATCGCCTCGATCACCAGGTCCACATCGGACAATTCCGTCAGCGACGTGGTGTACCGGATCCGGTCCAGGAGCGCGGTCCGGCCGTCGGCATCGAGCTTGCCGCCGGACACCGCCCGTTCGGTCGAATGCTCCAGATGACCCCGGCCGCGGTGGACGCCGTCGTCGTCGATCTCCACCGCGACGACCGACACGCCGCTCCGCGCGAGCACCTCGGCGATCCCGGCGCCCATGGTGCCGAGACCGATGACTCCCACACTCGAGATTTCCCGCGCCACAACCGGCCTCCGGAGGTTACTCGCTGGTAGTTTCTCCGATCGTGCCACGCCGGGGCGCGGAAAGCAGCGGCTGTCACCCTCCGAATCGAGTAAGTGTCACTCGCGGACGAGGGCACGCGGGGTGCCTTGTTTCCGGCGCCGATGGCCGGATCAAGGGACCTTTGCTACCACCGGCCGAGTTCGGGCACCAATGGTTCGCCGACGAGGCTTCTCAAGTCTGTGAAGGCCTCCTTGAGGGACTCTGGGTCCCTCAAGGAGGCCTTCACAGACTTGAGAACATGGAGAAATCTCCACAAACCGGGCAATTCGACACGGCAGGCGTCCTCTGTGAACAATCGGAGAAGCGCCTAGCGCGTGAAGGCCCCCTTCCCTCGGCTGAGTCGAGGGAAGGGGGCCTTCACGCGCTAAAAGTCCCCTTCAGCTCACTCGCCGAAGTTCTGGTCCACCAGATCCTTGACCTTGGCGAGCGCTTCCTCGGCCTGCGCCCCCTTCGCGCGGACCTCGATCCGGTCGCCCTGGCGCGCGCCGAGCGCCATCAGCGCGAGCACGCTGTTGGCGTCCGCGGTCTCGTCGCCCAGCCGCACGGTGACCTGCGCGTCCAGCCCCGCGATGCTGCGGACCAGTACCGCGGCAGGCCGCGCGTGCAGCCCGACGTCGTTCCGCAGCGTGAGTTCGACACTGCTCTCGCCGTCCTGCGCGCCATCGTCGAACGTGAGGTCCGGGGGTGCTCCCGCCGAGGCGGCCGCTTCGGCGACGGCCTTGCGGTCCGCCCCGCCCTGTGCCGCGACGGCGGCGGCGATCGCGCCCTCGACCAGCGGCGCGTCCACGACGACCGCGGCCGACGGGTCGGCGAGCGATTCGACCGCCAGTTCCGCGGTCATCTGCGCGCTGCCCAGGTCGTACAGCAGGACGACGCCCGATCCCGAATCGGCACGCTGCGTCGCGGCGACGACCTCGTCGTAGTCCGTTCCGATCCCGCCGTCGGCCAGGCCGCCCGCCGCCGCGATGGTGACGTCCGGCGCCATCTGCGCGGCGAGTTCCGCGAGCCCTTCGGCGAGTTTGGCGCTGTGGGAGACGAGCACGATTCCGACGCTCACTTGGCGGCCTCCGCGAACGCGCGCAGCAGCAAGGCCGTCGAACGGGCACCGGGATCTATATGTCCCTTCGCCCGCTCTCCGAGGTACGACGCCCGGCCCTTGCGCGGCACGAGGTCCACAGTGGACTCGGCGCCCTTGTCCGCGGCGTCGGCGGCCGCGGCCAGGATCGCCGCGACGCCGTCGCCCACGGCCTCCTCGGCGGCGGAGACGGCGGGGATCAGGGCGTCGACCATGGTCGCGTCTCCCCCGACGGCCTTGCCGCGGGCCTGCACTCCTTCGAGCGCCGCGCGCAGGGCTTCGACCAGCAGCGGACCGTCCACTTCGGCCGCGTCGCCCAGTTTGACCGACGCGCGCAGGAAAGCCGTGCCGTACAACGGACCCGCCGCGCCGCCGACCTTCGAGATCAGCGTCGTGGCGGCGAGCTTCGCGACCGCGGCGGGGGTCTCGGGCGTGGCGGAGTCCAAAGCGGACACGATGGCGGTGAAACCCCGGTCCATGTTCTCGCCGTGGTCGGCGTCGCCGATCGCGCGGTCGAGGTCGACCAGTTCGGCGCGATGCTCGGCGATCACCGCGGCCGCCGCCCGCAAGGCGGCGGCGAGCGTCTCGGCGGTGCAGGCCATCAGACTCCCCACCTCAGGGCCGGGGTGTTCACCGGCGCGTCCCACAACTCGGTCAGCTCGTCGTCCAGTTTCAGCAACGTCAGGCTCATCCCCTGCATCTCGAGGCTGGTGATGTACGGCCCCACCAGCCGCCGTTCGACCACGATCCCACGCTCGGCCAGCAGCCGCTCGGCGATCCCGTGGGCGAGGTACAGCTCGACCAGCGGGGTCCCGCCCATCGAGTTCGTGAACAGCAGGACCTTGTCGCCCTCGGCGAAGGGCAGGTCCGTGACCACCGCTTCGACCATGCGCGCGACGAGTTCGTCGGCCGTCGTCACGGCGGTGCGCTCGATACCGGGCTCGCCGTGGATGCCGATGCCGAACTCGATCTCGTCGTCGGCGAGGTCGAAACTCGGCTCGCCCGCGTGCGGCACGGTCGGCGCGGTGAGCGCGACGCCGATCGACCGCACCTGGCCGATCACCTTGCGGGCCAAGGCCTCCACCGCGTCGAGCGTGTCACCCCGTTCGGCGGCGGCGCCGGTGATCTTCTCCAGCAGCACCGTGCCGCCGACACCGCGACGGCCGGCGGTGTAGGTGGAGTCCTTGACCGCGACGTCGTCGTCGATCACCACGCTGCGCACGTCCAGCCCTTCGGCGGCGGCGAGTTCCCCGGCGGTCTCGAAGTTGAGCACGTCGCCGGTGTAGTTCTTCACGATCAGCAGCGCGCCCGCGTCCCCGGTGGTGGCCTTGACCGCGGCTTCCACGGCGTCCGGCGTCGGCGAGGTGAACACCGCGCCCGGGACGGCGGCGGCGAGCATGCCCTGCCCGACGAAGCCGCCGTGCAGGGGTTCGTGCCCCGAGCCGCCACCGGAGATCACCGCGACCTTGCCCGCCAGAGGCGCGTCCACGCGCACCACGATCGCCGGGTCGTCCTCCACACGCAGGACGTCCGCGTGCGCCGCGGCGAGTCCGCGCAACGATTCCGCGACCACCGTCTTCGGGTCGTTGATGATCTTCTTCAAGGGTGGCCTCCGGCACGTCGGCGGGTGGGGTGTCCCCTTCCTACCTCTCCCGGCCGGATGCCGCCAGCGTCAGGGCTTCGGCAGCTTGGAGATCACCGATTTGGCGATCTTCGCGGTCTTCCCGCACGACACCGCTTCGTCGGACTTCTCGTCGTAGTTCTTGTAGATCACGCTGACGATCTCGACATCGTCATCGACCCACGGCTTGTGCTGCCATTCGATCTTGCACTCGGCGGCGTTGCCGCTGCCGACCTTCTGGTACCCGGCGACGCCGTCGAGGTCGACCTTCTTGGTCCCGTCGCGTTCCTCCGGCGGAAGACCCTTGCGGAAGTTGATCGAGATCCGCGGGTTGGAGCCCGGTGTCCAGTCGCAGGAGTGGAAGGAGGTCAGCTCGGCCGCGCCGTGCGGTACCACCTCGTTGAGGACGCCGGTGTCGGCGATGGTGCACGGATCGACCGCGGTGAGCGTGCCCGTACCCGCCTGGTACTTCGCCGGTGACGCGTGCAGGCTCTTCACGGCCTTCGCGGCCACCGCACGGCCTGTCGCGCACGGGTCGCCGCCGTCGTAGGTGACCGAGAAGTTGATCCCGCGCTCGGGTTTGCGCAAGGTCATGATGCCGACGTCGCAGCTCTTCCCGTCCTTGTCCTTCCGCTCGATCTGCGGCAGCCCGTCGACCGCCGAAACGGTGACGCCGTTGATCGAGGAGTAGGTCGACGCGCCGATTTCGACCCTGACCGTGAGGGCCTTGCCTCCGGCGTCGACGGCCTTCGCCCGGCAAGTGCCGAACGAGGTGAGGTTCGCCGTCGGGTCCTCCGGCGTGCCGAGGCCGCTCATCACTTCCTTGTTCACCAGCCCGCACGGGTCGATCGTGCGCAGCACCGCGGGGGTGACCGCCGGATCGTTGATGTCCCCGTCGGGCACCGAACCGGAACCGGAGCCGGGTTCGGCGGCGACGGTGGTACGGGCGAAGTTGGACTTGCCGAGGTTCTGACCGCAGGCCGAGAGCACGCCCAGTGCGGTGACCAGGGCCAGCACGGACGCGATCCGGCGACGTCGAGCGTTGAGCAGCACGAGATGCACGGTAGCCGGAGCCCCTCGGCGCTGTCCGGACAACCCGGCTATTCGCCGCTCTCGCCGTCGGTGCTCGGCGGCACCACGATGGGCCGCAGCTTCGCCCACAGCACGAACAACCCCGCGAACACCAGCATGCCGATGCCCGCCCACAGGTTGATGTTGACGTCGGCGGCCTTGGCCAGCTCCTCCTCGGTGGTGAAGCCGATGCCCATGATCGTGAGCACCAGCCCGTAACCGCCGATGAGCAGCGCGATGATCAGCCGGATGTCGAAGACGCCGGCCTTCTTGGGAGCTTGCGAAGCAGCCATCTCCGGCCTCCTAGAAGATGATGTTGAGCACGATGGTCAGGATCAGCACGATGCCCGCGAGCAGGCCCGGCTTGCGGTACCAGCCCGCGTCGTCGCCGGTCTCGTCGTGCTTCAGCGACTCCTTCGGGGTGAGGGAGTAGACGAGGCCGACCAGCTGGGCCTCCGGCTTCGGCGCGGTGGCGAGCGAGACCCCGACGCTGACCGCGATGTCGACGACGAACGCCGTACCGGCGGCCACGAAGCTGATGCCCTGCCCGGTGAGCCCGAGGACCCCGGCCTGCGACAGCAGCCACACGGTGATCGCCGAGGCGGTACCGGACACCAGGCCGACCCAGCCGGCCGTCGGCGTCATCCGCTTCCAGAACATGCCGAGGATGAAGGTGGCGAACAGCGGCGCGTTGAAGAACGAGAACAGGTCCTGCAGGTAGGTCAGGATGTTCCCGGAGTTCGACGCGATGAACGCGGTGCCGATGGCGAGCACGGTGCCGATGGCGGTGACCAGGCGGCCGAGCCGGAGGTAGTAGCCGTCCGACTCGTTCTTCTTCACGTACGACTGCCAGATGTCGTAGGTGAACACGGTGTTGAACGAGCTCAGGTTCGCGGCCATCCCGGCCATGAACGAGGCGAGCAGACCGGCGAGCGCGACGCCGAGCATGCCGTTGGGCAGCAGGTCGCGCATCAGCAGCAGGATCGCGTTGTTCGCGGTCACGCCGCTCGGCGCGTCGCCGCCGTCGAGCAGGATCTGCTTGTCCTGCACGTACTCGGAAACGGTGACCGCGGCGATCATGCCGGGGATGATCACGATGAAGGGGACCAGCATCTTCGGGAAGGCGCCGATGATCGGCGTCCGTCGCGCGGCCGACATGCTCTTCGACGCCATCGCGCGCTGGACCTCGACGAAGTTCGTGGTCCAGTAGCCGAAGGACAGCACGAACCCGAGACCGAAGACGAGGCCGAGGATCGACAGGAAGCTGTTGCCGAAGCCGGTGAGGTTGTCACCCGGCCACGAGTGCAGCTGCGCTTCGCCGCCGGGGCTCGCGGTGACCTTGTCGACCAGGCCCTGCCAGCCGCCGACCTTCACCAGGCCGACGATGGTCAGCGGCAGCAGCGCCGCGACGATCACGAAGAACTGCAGGACCTCGTTGTAGATCGCGGCGGAGAGGCCGCCGAGCGCGGTGTAGGAGAGCACGACCGCGGCCGCGACGATGATCGACACCCACAGCGGCCAGCCGAGCAGGAGGTTCACCACGCTGGCGAGCAGGAACAGGTTCGCGCCCGCGATGAGGATCTGCGCGCTCGCGAAGCTGATGCCGTTGACCAGGTGGGCGGGTTTACCGAACCGGCGGAGCATGAACTCGGGGACGCTGCGGACCTTCGAGCCGTAGTAGAACGGCATCATCACGATGCCGAGGAACAGCATCGCCGGGATCGCGCCGATCCAGAAGTAGTGCACGGTCGGCAGGCCGTAGAGCACGCCGTTGGCCGACATGCCCATGATCTCGACCGCGCCGAGGTTCGCCGAAATGAAGGCGAGACCGGTGACCCAGGCGGGCAGAGACCGGCCCGAGAGGAAGAAGTCGAGGCTGCTCGAAACCGACCTTCGCGCCATGTACCCGATGCCGAGCACCAGCGCGAAATAGAAGGCGAGCAGGACGTAGTCGATCGGACTTGCGTCGAGCCGCAGGTTCGCATCGGCCAGCACGTGCAACCGACCCACCTCCATAGTGAAAATGTCCACGAGAAACGCCTGGATCACGTCAATCGCGGACCATACTGCATGGATTCAGGAACGGCAGTGCGGGTGGGTTACGACTGCCCTGAAGTGTCTGTTCGAGGGCAATTCTTGACAATTCCTGTCCTGTCGGGCCGAGGCTCAGGGGCGTTTCACCTTTTCCTCGTCCGCGCCCAGAGCGAGGTAGACGTCGATCCACTGGCGATCGATGCCGGTGACGTCGTTGCCGTCGCAGTACGGTTTGGTCCCGTTCGCCGTGTAGTAGCGAAGCAGGGCGAGGGCCTCGTCGGTGCGCCGGAGCGAGTCGTCGGTGTAGCGGGGCCCCGGCGCCTCCGGCTGATGCTTCATACAGGTCAACTCGGTCACGACGCCGTCGGTGGTCTCGTCGTCGAACCGGGGCCCGGCATCGGGAGCCTTCTCGGAGCACGCCACGACGACGGCGAGGAAGACCAGCGTGCTCAGGGCCGCTCCGCGCAACCGGCGCGGAGCCCTTTCGGTCGGCAGATTACGCATGGGGTCGGCCGCCTTTCCGGTCGTCTTCCCGCCGTCGCGGACTCATCCGGCACCGCCGAGGTTCACCAGCGTGGTGCGTGCCGTCCGCGCGTCGGTCAAGGAGAAGTTCGGGTTGATGCGCAGCGCTTCGGCGAGCGCCTTGACGGCTTCGCCCGGCCGTCCGAGCGCGGCGAGGATCATGCCGCGGTGGTAGAAGAACGACGCGTTGCGCCAGCCGGTGCTCATCGCGCGGTCGGCGAAGGTGAGGGCCTCGGCGTTCCGGCCGTTGAGGTGCAGTGCCCAGGCCATGGCGTCCGCGACGAACACGGGTCGCCTGCGCTCCCATTCCGCCTGCGCGAACCGGAGCGCCTGCACGGCGTCGCCTCGGTCCGCGGCGACCAAGGACGCCTCGAGATCGACGTTCGCGCCCGAGGCGACTTCGAGGCGTCGCTGCTCCTCGAAGAGTTCGTACTGACGGGCGGCGGATTCCGGCGCCCCCGATGTCGACAGCAACAGGGCGTACTCGCGCAGGTTCCCCACGTTCGGCTGACGGGCCACGAGATCCCGGTAACCGGCGAGCGCCTTGGCGGTCTGCCCGCGTGCCGCCGCGACCTTGGCCTTTCCTTGCTGTAGCGAGGTTTCCTGTGGCGCCGCGCGCTCGCCCGCCTCGAAATGCCGCTGCGCGGTGTCGAGATCCCCGTTGTCGAAGGCGAGTTCGCCGAGGAGGTTGCGGCAGAACGCGACGTCGTGGGGATCGACGGCATCCGCCAGGGCGCGATCGAGCGCGTGCCGGGCGTCGTCGACGCGACCGTGTATTTCAAACTCGTAGGCGGCGCGGGTGAACGAGGCGACCCCCGGCTTCAGGTCGAGCATCCGCTGCAGCGCGGCCGTGGCCGCGGCGGTGTCCCCGAGCTGGGTGTAGGCATCGTTGAGTACACCGTGGACCTCGGCGTTGTCCGGAAGCGCGGCCTTGGCCTTCTCGCCCCAGTCACGAGCGCCGGCGAAGTCGTGCCGCGCGTTGGCGAGCGCACCCATGCCCGCCGACGCGATCCCGTTGCCTTCGGGCTGCTGCCCCAACGACTTCCGCAAAGCCTCTTCGGCCTTCGGGAAGTAGGCAGGGTCGGCCTTGACCCTGGCCACCTCGACATACGCGGCGCCGAGTTCGGCCCAGGCCCGCGGATCCTGCTCATGCTTCGCGAGCTTGGCTTCCGCCGTCCGGACCGCCCTGTCGAGAGTGCTCACTCCACCCTGCGGCCCTTCGTCGAGGTCCGGTTCGGGCGGGATCAACGCGGCGACACCCACGGTGAGCAGGCTCGCGCCGAACACCGCCAGGAGCGCGAACCGGCGTGTGCGCTTCCCGGATCGGATACCTGTCGTGCTTTCGGGGACGTCGTGGGACATCGGGTCCGCCTTCCGCGGAGATGAGGGTGGTGGCCGCCGCAGGGGGTCGGCGGCGGCCACCGAGGGGGGAGGGGGGATCAACGGACGGTCGAGTTGACCGCCTTGTTGTTCGGCAGGGCCACGTACGGGAACACCGCGCCGAACGGGACGTCGTTCCGGTCCACCCGGTCGCCCGCCGCGAGTGCCTTGACGATGCCGCTGACCGCCGCGCCTTCCAGCGCCTGGACGCTGATGTCGAGCGCGTCGTCGGCGAGCCTCCGGCCGTTCGGGAACCCCTGGAGGTCGCCGCCGAGGACGCCGAGCCGGTTGGGTCGCGCGGTGACCGGGGTCGACGTGTTCAGCCGCAGCTGCTCCGACGGCGCGAACCGCGCCGGGTCGACGTCGGCGTTGTCGAGCTGCGAGTTGAGATCCAGGTTGAGCTTGGCGCCGGATTTCGTGGTGATCCCGGTCAGGAAGATCTCCGTCAGATCATCGCGGGGTTTGGCGGGCGCGGGGATGCCGTAGATCCGCTGGACGAGGTCCGGCACCTCCGGGTTGGTCACCCTGTTCACCAGCGCGGGCACGGTCCGGTCCTGCTCCGGCAGGAGCGAGTTGAACCGGTCTTTCAGCCCGGCCGGCACGACGACCTCGTTCACCAGCGGGTTGCCCAGGCGCGAAACCTGGACGTCGGCGCCGAGCGCCCGCTCCGCGCCGGGGGTGCGCAGCGTGATCGTCTTGCGTTCGGTGTCGCTCCAGACCCCGATCACCGGGTTCCTGGCAGGGTCGCCTCCGAGGGTCAGTGCGCTCTTGGGCAGCTGCAACGCCACGGTGTTCACGTTGAAGCCGGCCAGCGTGTCCTGTCCGACCTCGGACAGGTTCTTCCCGTAGAGCAGGTCGAAGATCCGCAGATCCAGGAAGAACGGGTCGTCGGCCTGGCCGGCGAACGTCTGCCCGCCACCGGGGACCGGGGTGATCGCCTGATTCCGGAGCACGCCGTAGTTCGGCATCGACGCCGGGCCGACGTTCGACGGCGCGACCCTCCCGTTGGTGACCAGGTTCGTGGTCCGCCCGGTCCCCCGGTCGATCACCGAGAGCGTGTAGAACTGGCGGAACAGCAGGTCCTCGTCGTCCAGCGAAGTGACCGGATCGTCGTTGTAGAGGAAGGTGTCGTTCCCGCGCCGGTCTTCGGTGCGGAAGGTCCACCGGTAGGTCAGGTCCGCTTTCGCGTCACCGTTGTTGTCGATGTTGATGTCGTGGTTGGCGTCCGTGGCCCACGGGTAGAAATTCGGTCCCCCGTTGGGTTCCTCGAACGGATACCAGTTCGCGATCAGGGTCACGGTGTCCGGCTTGTCGGGGCTGACGAACGCGTACACGTCGGTGTTGTCCACGGCCGGGTCGCCCGAGATCAACGGGGCTTCCCGGTGGCTGGAGGCCGACGCCGGGGCGGCGAGGGCGCTCGCGAGCACCATCGCCCCGGCCATGAAGACCGAGACATTCGCCCGCCGGCGGCGAGCGAGATGGGAGGTAGCCATTTCATTCCCCTTTCACCGAAAGCCGATGGTGCGCGCCGTCGTCAGTGGGGATGTTGTGGAAGTGTTGTGGCACCGGGAAAAATGGGCACGAAAAAGGGCCGCTCCCGGCGTTTCCGCCGAGAACGGCCCTCTCCCGTGACCGGTGGGGGTTTACCGGTCCGTGGGCAGGCCCACTTCGCCGTCCTCCTTGATCAACCGGGCGAGGACGTCGTCCGGCAGGTAGGTGCGGTGCGGGTAGCCCGAGCCCCACGAATTGAGGAACGGCACGGCGCCGAGTTCGTCGGCACGCGGGTTGCCGAGGACCTCGTGCACCTCGTCGACCGACGTCGCCCAGCGATAGGCCTGGAGGCCGTTCTTGACGTCGGGCGTGTAGGCGGCCCGCTTGACGTGATCGTCGTCGGCGTAGGTCTCCGACCAGGGGACGTGGCCCAGTTCCAGCAGGACCTCGGCCGCCGCGCGGACGGACGTGCCGTTGTTGTCGCCGGGGTTGGTCTCGCCCCATTCGTCACGCATCTTCGACTGGTCCCACAGCCACCGCGCGGCATACAGGTCGCCGTTGAACATCGTCATGCAGCGCGACCAGCCGAAGCCGACGCAGGCGCCTTCCTTGCCCTGGTCGTAGAAGGCGTACTGTTTTTCGCCGTCCGTCGATTCACCGGGTTCGAGGCAGACGCAGTGCCCGCCGCGGATCCTGGTGAGCGATTTCGCGCCGCCCTTCGCGACGAAGAACTCGCCGGACTTCTCGTCCTTCTCGGGTACGTCGAATTCCTTGTACCAGTTGACGCCGATGACGACCGGCGACCGGGTGGGCCGGTCTTCGGTGGCCAGCGCGGTCAGCGGATAGCGCTCGACGTGGCGCCAGTCGTCCGGGACGAACCTGCCGAGCCTGCCGTCCGCCGGGTCGCTACCGATCGGGCGATAACGCATGGGATCCTCCTATCCCTCATCCCACCGGAATACCGCCGGCGAGTTCACTGCTGCACGATCTTTTCCAGAAACCGCCGCGCGGCTTCCCGCCCGCTTTCGAAGAGGCGCTTCTTCTCCTCTTCGCCGAGCCCGAAGTCGACGGCGGAAATCCCGGTCGTGTCGACGTACACCGTCCGCCGGTTCACACCCTCCTCGTGCAACCGGTAACGATTCCAGTCCGACAGCAGGGTTTCGAGCGAACCGATGGCGATCCGCAACGCGCTCTTCACCGGTTCGTCCCTGCCGCCCACCGGTTCGCCGGAAAGCTTCACGCCCCACGTCGGCCACCGCGGCTTCTTCGTGTCGGTGCGGTCGAAGACGGTGATCGGGAAGTTCGACAGCAGCCCGCCGTCGACCCAGGTGACGGTGCCCTCGGGACGGACGTCGAACTGCACCGGCCGGAAGTACAGCGGGATCGACATGGACGCGCGGACCGCGTCGACGATCTTCTCCGCACCGGGATCGCGGCCGTACTGGGAATAATCCCAAGGCAGCCGGACGAGCACACGGCGCGTCAGGTCACTGACGTGGACGACGAGGGAATACCGTTGGTACGGAAGCAAAGTACTTTCCGCATCATCAATGGCGAGATCGGCGAAAGTGCGCACGCCCACCTCTTCCAGCAACGGCGCGAGCCATTCCACGAGATAGTCGCCGGAGTGCATCCCGTCGTGCAGGAGCAGATCCACGCCGTCCCCGAGCGGGCCGGTGACCCTGTCGAACAGGGACTGATCCCGGAAACGGCGGCAGTCCAGGTCGTTCATCACCGCTTCCAGGCCGCCGAGATCCTTCCCCGCCTTCTGATAAGCGGCGACCAATGCCGCCACGATCGCACCGGCGCTCGTCCCGGCGATCCGGGGAAACGAATAACCGGCTTCGTGCAACTCCAGCACCGCGCCCAGCAACCCGATGCCTTTGACGCCCCCGCCTTCCAGCACCAGATCGACACACTTCGGAGAATCAGCCATGGCACTTCACCTCTGCACCCGCGACCGCCGTATGTCGGCGGTACCCCTCGCGGAAATCGAGTGTGACACAGCGCGAGACCGAGGAATCCGGCGTTCACCCGAATGGCCCGGAAACAGCTGGTTCTTTTGCGAATGAACGCGAGTTCGTTAATTTCCCGCCGCCCTTTAGGGCATTCTGTGGCGCGAGAAAGAATGCAGATACCCGAATCATGGACTCGATTCGGTATCGGCTGTTCAGCCCCGAACCTGCCGCGTTTAGTCCTCTGGATGCGGTAGTTGCGCGCGCAACTACCGCATCCAGAGGACTAAACGCGAGCGGGGAGAGATCAGAAGAGGCGGAACTCGTCCGACTCGATGCCGCGCAGCGCGTCGTAGTCCAGCGTGAGGCACCGGATCCCCCGGTCCTCGGCCAGCACCCGCGCCTGCGGTTTGATGACCTGCGCCGCGAACACGCCCTGCACCGGCGCCAGCAGCGGGTCGCGGTTGAGCAGTTCGAGGTACCGCGTCAGCTGCTCGACACCGTCGATCTCGCCGCGCCGTTTGATCTCGACGGCGACACTGGCCCCGTCGGCGTCGCGGGCCATGATGTCGACCGGGCCGATCGCGGTCGGGAACTCCCGCCGCACCAGGGTGTAGCCGTCACCGAGGGTCTTGATGTGCTCGGCGAGCAGTTCCTGCAGATGTGCCTCGACGCCGTCCTTCTGCAGGCCCGGCTCGGCGCCGAGTTCCTGGGCGTGGTCGTGGAAGATCTCGTCGATCGTGATGACGAGCTTCTCCCCCTGCTTGTTCTCGACGATCCACAGCTTGCCGTCCTCGATCAGCCAGCACGGCGGGCTCATCCAGTTCAGCGGCTTGTAGGCGCGGTCGTCCGAGTGCACGGACACCGAGCCGTCGGCCTTCACGAGCAGCAGCCGGGTGGCCATCGGCAGATGGGCGGTCAGACGGCCGGCGTAGTCGACCTGGCAGCGAGCGATCACAAGGCGCACCCCGCGAGGGTAGGACAAGCACGGCGATACTGTGTGCATGGACCCCGTTCAGCGTGTCAGCTCGCGTGAGGTGTACCGGAACAACTGGATGACCGTGCGCGAGGACGACGTCCGGCGGCTCGATGGTTCCGAGGGGATCTACGCGGTCGTCGACAAACCCACCTGCGCCGTCGTGATCCCCTTCGACGGGGCCAGGTTTCACCTGGTGGAGCAGTTCCGCTATCCGCTGGGGCTGCGGCGCTGGGAATTCCCGATGGGCACCGCTCCCGAACTGGCCGACGTCCCGCCGCTCGAACTCGCCGCCCGCGAGCTGCGCGAGGAGACCGGTCTGGTCGCGGGGTCGATGACCGAACTCGGCGTGACGGACGTCGCCGCCGGTATGTCGAGCCAGCGCGGGCGCGTGTTCCTGGCCACCGATCTCACGCAGAGTGAAGCCCAGCGCGAGGTCGAAGAGCAGGACATGCGGACGGCCTGGTTCGACCTCGACGAGTTCGAGAAGATGATCGCCACGGGTGACATCACCGACGCGCAGACCCTAGCGGCCTACGCGCTCCTACTCGTGCGCGAACGCGTGCTGTGACGGCCGCTCAGTCCGGCCACACCGGGGAGCGCTTCTCCAGGAACGCCGCCATCCCCTCGCGGGCGCCGGGCAGCTGCGACGCCGAAGCCATCACCTCCAGCGCGAGCGCGTAGGCGTCGGCCTCGGGCCGGTCCAGCTGCGCGTAGAGGGTCTGCTTGCCCATCGCCTTGCTGGCCCGGCTCCCTCGCGTCGCGCGCCCGAGCAGCGAAGCCACGGCTTCGTCCAGCGAGTCGTCCAGGACGACGCGGTTCACCAGGCCCCAGTCCAGTGCGGTCGCGGCGTCAACGACGTCGCCGGTCAGCGCGAGCTCCATCAGCCGTTTCCGCCCGATCGCGCGGGCAACCGGCACCGCGGGCGTGTGGCAGAACCAGCCGCCCTTGCCCCCGGGCAGGGCGAACCCGGCGGATTCCGCGGCGACGGCGAGGTCGCACGACGCCACCAGCTGACAGCCCGCAGCGGTCGCGAGCCCGTGCACCCGCGCGACGACCACCTGCGGCACGGACTGCATCGTGCCCATCAGGTCCGTGCACAGCCGCAGCAGCTCGCGTACACCCATCAGGTCACGGGCGGCGACGTCGCCGAAGTCGTGTCCCGCCGAGAACACCGGTCCGGCGCCCGCCAGGACGATCCCGGTGGCGTCGGTGTCCCCCGCCTCGCGGAACGCCGCGAGCAGCTCGGCGAGGTGGTCGGCGGACAGCGAGTTCCGCCGCGCGGCGCGGTTCATGGTGATCGTGACGGTGTCGCCGTCCCGCTTCACGAGGATGTGCTCGTACTCGGCCATGCTTCGACGGTAACCGACCGGAACGTCCGGCGATACGAATCGGGCCCGACACCGACGTCGGCCCGGAGCCGTCGCCGCAGGTTGGCGGCGGTGCCGAGGCCGGACCGCTGCGCGACCCGCTCGACCGGGAGCTCGGTGGTCTCCAGCAGCCGCCGCGCGAGCCGCACCCGCTGCGCGCGCAGCCAGCGTCCCGGCGTGACCCCGGTGGCCGCCGCGAACTCGCGATGGAAGGTCCGCTCGCTGAGCCCGGCGTGCCCGACGAGGTCGTCGACGCCGATGTCGTCGGCGATACGCTCCAGCGCCCAGTCCATTGTGGACGAAACGCTCGGCCGCGACGGCTTGGGCGGCAACGGGTTGTCGACGTACTGCCGCTGGCCGCCTTCCCGCGCCGGCGGCATCACGAGCCGGCGGGCGAGGGCGGCCGCGACCTCGGCGCCGTGGTCGCGGCGCACCAGATGCAGGCAGAGATCCAGCCCGCCGACCACCCCGGCGGAGGTCAGGACGTCACCCTCGTCGGTGAACAGGACGTCCCGCTGGACGACCGCGTCGCGAGCGGCGGTTTCGAGGTCGTCCAGCAGCCGCCAGTGCGTGGTGACGGACCGGCCGTCGAGCAGCCCGGCCGCCGCGAGGGTGAAGGCGCCGGAGCACAGCGACGCCACGGTGATCCCGGCGCGGTGCGCCTTGCGCAGCGCGGCGACGGCGGCCGCGGGCACCTCGGCGTGCGGATCGACCCGGCCGGGCACGAGGACGAGATCGCAGCCCGCCAGCCCGCTCAGCCCATGGGTCGCCTCGACCTGGCCGAACGGGTGGATGGCGACCCGGCCGCGGCCGGACGCGCAGAGCCGGACCTCGAAGGGGCCGATGCCGCTGTCGGTCCGGTCCACGCCCCAGACCTCGCCGATCACGCCCAGATCGAAGGACCGACTGCCCGGCAGAAGGAGCACGCCCACGGTTCGCATGGCAGAAAAGTACCGCATCGCGCGTCTTCTGCCACTCCCTCGACGGCCGCTCCGCGCACGAGACTCGATGCCATGACCACTGAAACCAAGGCCTTGATCGTGATCGACGTCCAGCGCGGCTTCGACAAACCCGTCTGGGGCCCGCGCAACAATCCCGGCGCGGAGGCGAACATCAAGGCGCTCGTCGACGCCTGGCAGGAGCGCGGGCTGCCGATCGTGCTGGTGCATCACGATTCCGTGAAACCCGGCTCGTCGCTGCGGCCAGGGCAGGAGGGCAACCACTTCAAGCCGGAACTCGACGGCGTGCGCGCGGACCTGGTGTTCGGCAAGAAGGTCAACTCGGCCTTCCACGGCGACATCGATCTCGACGGCTGGCTGAAGATCCGCGGCATCACCTCGTTCGTGCTCGCCGGGATCCAGACGAACTTCTGCTGCGAGACGACCGCGCGCGTCGGCGGGAACCTCGGCTACGACGTGACTTTCGCGCTCGACGCCACCTTCACCTTCGACCTCGCCGGGCCGGACGGTGCCGTCCTGACCGCGGACGAGCTGTACCGGGCGACCGCGACGAACCTGCACGGAGGCGGATTCGCCACGGTCACCTCGACGAAGGAGATCTTGAGCGCGCTCTAGGCGCGGTCGATCACCGCTTTGAGGAACCGCCGCGTCCGGTCGTGCTCCGGATCGTTGAACAGCTTGTCCGGCGCGGCGTCCTCCAGCACCCGCCCCTGGTCGAACATCATCACCCGATCCGAAACGTCCCGCGCGAACTGCATTTCGTGCGTGACACAAAGGATCGTGATGTCGGTGGACGTCGCGATCTCGCGCAGCACACGGAGCACGTCGGCCACCAGTTCCGGGTCGAGCGCCGAAGTCACCTCGTCCAGCAGCAGCACGTCCGGCCGCATCGCGAGCGCGCGGGCGATCGCGACGCGCTGCTGCTGGCCGCCGGAGAGCCGGGTGGGGTGCGCGTCCTTTTTATCGGCGAGCCCCACCATCTCCAGTAATTCGACGGCCCGCGCCTCGGCCTCGTCCCGTGAGACACCGAGCGAGTGGATCGGCGCCTCGGTGATGTTGCGCAACACGTTCATGTTCGGGAACAGGTTGAACTGCTGGAACACCATGCCGATCCGCTTGCGCGCTTCCCGCAGGTACTTCTCGTCCGCGGGCACCAGCTTCTCACCGCGCTTCATATGGCTCAGGTAGTCACCGCAGACCTCGATGGTGCCGCCGTCGACCTTCTCCAGCGTCATCAACAGCCGCAGGATCGTCGTCTTCCCGGAGCCGCTCGGCCCGATCAGCGAGACGAACTCCCCCGGCGCGACGGTGAAATCGAGGTCCTGCAACACGACGTGGTCGCCGAAGGACTTGACCACCTGCGAGAACCGGATCATCGGGGAATCAACTGTGGGCGGCACGACGCTCCAACCTTCTCACCAGAATCGAAGCCGGCAGGCTCACCAGCAGGAACAGCACCCCGGCCAGGGTGTACGGCTCGGTGACGCGGAACGTGTCGGCGCCGACCTCCTTCGCCCTCGCCAGGACGTCGACGACGCCGATCGCCAGCAGCAGCGGGGTTTCCTTGAACATCGAGATCGTGTAGTTGCCGAGCGCGGGCAGCACCCGCGGCACCGCCTGCGGCAGCACCACCGCGGTCCACACCCGCGACCTCGGCAGGTTCAGCGCGGTCGTGGCCTCCCACTGTCCTTTCGGGACGGCTTCGATCCCGGCACGGTAGACCTCGGCGGCGTAGGTCGCGTAATGCACGCCGAGCGCGATGACACCGGTGGCGAAGGGGGACAACGTCATCCCGCCCACCGGCTGGATCACGTAGTAGAGCACGAACACCTGGATCAGCAAGGGCGTGCTGCGCACGAACTCGATGAACAGCAGAACCGCCTGGGACAGCACGGGAATCCCCGTCCGGCGGATCAGCGCGAACACCAGGCCGAGCGCGTACGCGACCACCGAGGCCAGCAGGGTGATCTCGACGGTGACGAGAAGCCCTTCCAGCAGAAGGGGAACCGATTTCGCGGCGGATTCCCAGCTCCAGTCCATCACACACCTCCCGCGGTGGCCGTCATCTTCGCCGGGGCCCGGCCGAGGCGCCGCGCGGCGATCCGTTCGAGCAGGCGCATCCCGCTGGTGATCAGCAACGCGAGCAGGAGGTAGAGCACGAGTTCGGTGCCGTAGATCCAGCCGAGCTCGGCACCGAACACCGGCCGCAGCAGTTCACCTTGCCGCGCCATCTCCGGGACGGCGATGAACGAAAGCAGCGCGGTGCTCTTCAGCAACTGGATGAAGAGATTGTTGAACGGTGGCAGCATTTCCGCGAACGCCTGCGGCAGGATCACCCGCCGCATCCGCTGGGCTGGCGTCAGGTTGAGCGCGACGGCGCCCTCGAACTGCGCGCGCGGCACCGAATTCACCGCGCCGCGGACGATTTCCGCGCCGTAGGCCCCGTGGTTGAGGCCCAGCACCAGGATCCCGGCGAACATCGGCACCAGCTGGAAGCCGACCAGCACCGGGAGCACGAAATACAGTCAGAACAGCTGGACGACTTCCGAGGTACCACGGAAGATCTCGACGTAGACACGGGAAATCCCCCGCACCGTCCGCGACGGCGAGCCCAGCGCGAGCCCGGCGATCAGGGAGAGCACCACGGTGAGCGCGATCCCGCCGGCGGCGGTGACGGTCGCGGTCAGTCCACTGAGGACGGTCGTGATGATATGCGATACCGACGACGACATGACGTCAGCCCCACCTACACCGCGCAGAGTTTCTCAGTGGTGACGTCGGCCTTCGGCAGGTTGTCCGCCGAGAAGCCGAACGGCGTCACGATCTTGGTCCATTCGCCGCTGTCCTGCAGCTTCTTGAGCTCGGTGTTGAAGGCCTCGCGCAACGGGTTGTCGTCCTTGCGGAAGACGAACGCGCCGGCGGAGACGACCGGCTTGCCGTCCTTGACCGGGTCGAAGCCCGGCGTCACCTCCGCCGCGGCGCCCGGGCTCTTCGCCAGGACGTCCTTGAGGGAGATGTCGGTCAGCGCGGCGCAGTAGACCCGGCCGTCGGTGACCGCGCGGAGCATGTTGTCCTGCGAGTCGAGGGTGACGATCTGGTCCTCGGCGACGCCGGAGTCGGTGGCGTATCCCTTCTCCACGGCCGCGGAGAGCACGGCGACCTTGACCTTCTTCGCCGCGATATCCTCGAACTTCAGCACCTGCTGCGGGTTTCCCTTGGGTACCAGCAAAGCGGTCAGCGCCGAGTAGTCGGGAATCGAGAAGGCAGCCGCGTCGCAGCGTTCCTTCTTGATGTTCATCCCGGCCGCGACGATGTCGTACTTCCTGGCGTTGAGCGCGGGGATCAGCTGGTCGAAGGAGACCGCTTCGGCTTCCACATTGTCGATGCCCATGGCCTTGAAGACGGCGCGCGCGACCTCGGGCGCCTCGCCGGTGACCTTGCCGCTCTGGTCGGTGAAACCGTACGGCGCTTCGTTCGCGATCCCGATCTTGATCTTCTTCGCGTCCTTGGCGGCCTGCAACGCGTCCCCGGAAGACGTCGACGTGCACGCGGACAACAGCACCGGGCCGCCGATCGTCACCGCTCCCAGGACCGCCGACCGCCGGAAGAACTCTCGCCTCGACCATTCGCCGTGCGCCATCGCGGCACCTCTTTTCGATTAATCGGTTTAATCGAAACGTAGGTGGGTACCCAGACGCGAGCAGTGTGAGCGGGTGACGAACCACCCGCTGTTACGGTACCGAGATTTACGGTGACTTTAGGTGCTCAGACCGTGGCGCTCCCGTACCAATCCGACAATCCCGTCCATGATGTCGGTGAGTTCGTAGTCCTTCGGCGTGAACACCCGCGCGATTCCCCGCTCCAGCAGGAGCTTCTCGTCGTCGGGCGGGATGATGCCGCCGACGATGACCGGGATGTCGCCCGCGCCCGCGGCCCGCAATCCGTCCACGACCTGCGGCACGACCTCGAGATGCGAACCGGAGAGCACCGAAAGCCCGACCACGTGCACGCCCTCCTGGACGGCGGCCGCGACGATCTGTTCCGGCGTGAGCCGGATGCCCTGGTACACCACCTCGAACCCGACGTCACGCGCCCGCACGGCCACCTGCTCGGCGCCGTTGGAATGCCCGTCGAGACCGGGTTTGCCGACCAGGATCCGCAGCCGCTCGCCGATTTCGGTGTTCGTCGCCTTGATCCGGTCACGGACGCGGCGGATCTCCTCGTTGCCCTCACCCGCGGCCGCCGACGCGGAAACCCCGGTGGGAGCACGGTATTCGCCGAACACCTCGCGCAGCGCACCCGACCATTCGCCGGTGGTGACCCCGGCACGAGCACACTCGATGGTGGCTTCGAACAGGTTCTGCGACGTCTTCGCGACGGACTTCAGCTTCTCCAGCGCCGACTCGACGGCCGCGTTGTCGCGGTGCGTCCGCCATTCCTCGATCGCGGTGACTGCCTGCTTCTCGACAGCGGGGTCGATCGTTTCGATCGCCTTCGCGCCTTCGGCCTGCAGCGGAGACGGCTCGGTGGTCTCGAACTTGTTGACCCCGACCAGGATCCGCTCGCCGTTCTCCATGCCACGCCGGTACTCCGCGAGCGACGCGACGAGCTGCGACTTCATGTAGCCGCTCTCGACGGCCGCCACCGCGCCGCCGAGATCCTGCACCCGCGCGATCTCCTCGCGCGCACCGGTCATGATCTCGTCGACCTTGGCCTGGATGACGTGCGAGCCGTCGAAGATGTCCTCGTACTCCAGCAGATCGGTCTCGAACGCCAGCACCTGCTGCATCCGCAGCGCCCACTGCTGATCCCACGGCCGGGGCAGGCCGAGCGCCTCGTTCCACGCGGGCAGCTGGATCGCGCGGGCCCTGGCACCGCGGGAAAGGGAGACCGCGAGCATCTCCAGCACGATGCGCTGGACGTTGTTCTCCGGCTGTGCCTCGGTCAGGCCCAGCGAGTTGACCTGCACGCCGTAGCGCAGCCGCCGCGCCTTGGGATCCGTGACGCCGTAACGATCCCGGGTGATCTCGTCCCAGAGCGCGGTGAACGCGCGCATCTTCGACATCTCTTCGACGAACCGCACCCCGGCGTTGACGAAGAAGGAGATCCGCGCGACGACCTTGGCCATGTCGGCCTGCTCGACCTGACCGGAATCGCGGACCGCGTCGAGCACGGCGATGGCGGTGCACAACGCGTACGCGACCTCTTGCGTCGGCGTCGCGCCGGCTTCCTGCAGGTGGTAGCTGCAGATGTTGATCGGGTTCCACTTCGGGACGTGGTGCACGGTCCACGCGATCATGTCGGTGATCAGGCGGAGGCTCGGGCCCGGCGGGAAGATGTAGGTGCCGCGGGAGAGGTATTCCTTGATGATGTCGTTCTGCGTGGTGCCGGTGAGCTTCGCCAGCACCTCGTCCACGTCGCGGCCCTCGGCCTCGGCCTGCTCACGCGCCACGGAGACGTAGAGCGCCAGCAGCCACATGGCGGGCGCGTTGATCGTCATCGACGTGTTGGCCTCGGCGAGCGGGATGCCGTCGAAGAGGCGCCGCATGTCGCCGATATGCGAGACCGGGACACCGACCTTGCCGACCTCGCCCTTGGACAGCTGGTGATCCGGGTCGTAACCGGTCTGCGTCGGCAGATCGAAAGCGACCGAGAGGCCCGTCTGTCCCTTCGCGAGGTTACGGCGGTATAGCTCGTTGGACGCGGCCGCGGACGAGTGACCCGCGTAGGTCCGCATCACCCAGGGGCGGTCCCGTTCACGGTCCGTGGGATAGGGCACGGCATACCTCCGGCGCTGGACGACCGCCTGAGTGTACCGGCCGGTAACATGCGATGCGCAGTTGAATCGAACACAGTCGGGTCATTCTTCGCGACTGGAAGGTGCCCGGGCCCCGGAGGGGACGACACAGGACCCGAGCACCGGGATCAGACGACTTCGAGGCCGATCCGGAACCCGTCCGGGTCGAAGGCGTTGGCGTCCAGGGCGAAGTCGCTGTGGCCCCCGCCTTGACTGGCCCAGCGGGTGAAGGTGGGCACGCCCTCCGGCTCGCCGCGGTCGACGGCCAGGATGGACAGGCGCAGGTCGGTGATCTGGACGCCGGGCGGCAGCGGGCGCGTCTCCAGGAACAGCCGGTACTGGTCCGGGTCGAAGGAGTTGCTGTCGGTGATCAGGTCGGTGGTGCCACCGCCCTGGCTCGCCCAAGGGGTGTAGGCGACGGCGCCGAGTTCCCGTCCGCCGTCGCGGGCCTGCCCGCCGATCCGGAAGTCGATCTGGTTCAGCTGACCGCCACCGAAGGCGGGGTTGAGGTCGATCCTGGCGCCGTCCGGGTCGAAGTTGTTGCTGTCACCGGCCCACTGCGACACGCTGGTGCCGAAGTTGGCGAATCCGGTGAACTGCTCGACCCCGAATCCGCCTCGGCCGCCATTGTCGGCCAGCTGGATACCGATCCTGAAGTTGGGCGGTGCCGCTTCCGCCACCGCCGGGGAGACGGCGACGGAAAGCCCGGCCACGACCAGCAGGGCGAGGTTTCTGCTCCAGAGCTTGCGCATTTCTCTCTCTCCTGTCGGGAAACCGTGCCAACGAGGAGAGATTCACATCCGGCACCACCGGGAAATGTTGTGAAGGTGTTGTGGCCGCTAAAGATTCCGTTCGCGCGCGTCTTCGACGGCTTTCGCCAGCTTCTCCCGCACCTTCGCCACGTCGCTGACACCCACCAGGATGATCGGCGGCTTGCGGTCCTTCCCGGTACCGGCGCCGAAATTCGCCGACGCCCACGCCAGCACGCCGAGCCTGCCGAAGGTGATCGTCCCGGTCTTGCCCGGCCCGGGGGTGACGACCGGGTCCGCCAACCCGGCCAGCGCCGCGGACTCCTCCTTGCGGCGGACGAGCGAACTGGTCGCGATGACGCGGCCGTCCGTCACCGCGTACGTGGTCGAGGCGAGCCTGAGGTAGCGGATCAGCGGCCTGCCGGCGAGATGCAGTACGCCCGCGACGGTGAGCACGATCCACGCGCCCGTGTGGAACGCCGTGTCGTGGTTGCCCGCGAAGAACACTGTGACCGCGCCGAGCCAGAGCAGGCCGACAGGGACGTTGAAGTAGTCGCCGGGGTTGAAGAGGGGCCTGCGCACCGGCTGCCCGGCCCAGATGACCCGTTCGCCTGGAAGGAGGTCGATCTGCCCCTCATGCATGCCACGGCACACTACCCGTCCGGGGGACGCGCGAGGAGTGTCCGTTCGTCGGTCTCCCAGCGGTCCGAACGGACCTGGCGAGGTGCCGCCAGCCTAAGTCCGTGAAGGCCTCCTTCACTACCTGCGGCTCGCCACACTCGCCCCAGTTACACCAGCAGTCACAGCGGCTGCGCGTGAAGGCCCCCTTCCCTCGGCTGAGCCGAGGGAAGGGGGCCTTCACGCGCTTCAGGTGCCCGACCACGCCGTGGACATGTGACCGAAATCCGCGAGACTCGCCCGCGCCCGGCGTCTAGCGTGGGTGACCGTGACGTGGAGTTCGTACAGCAGCTATCTGGTCATCGTCGTCCTGATCGTCCTCGCGCCGGGGCCGGACACGATGGTGATGCTCAAGAACTCGCTCTCCGGCGGCACCCGCGGCGGTTTCCTCACCACGGCGGGGATCTTCGTGGCCAACGCCGTCCAGGGCACCGCCGCCGCGCTCGGCCTCGGTGTCGTGATCGCGCAGTCGCAGCCGGTGTTCGTGACGCTCAAATGGGTCGGCGCCGCGTACCTGGTCTTCCTCGGTTTCCAGGCGTTGCGCGGCGCGTGGCGCGGCGACTACTCCGGTGTCACGGCGGTGAAGCAGCAACGGTCGAGCGGGTTCCGCCGCTTCCGTGAGGGCTTCCTTTCCAACATCACCAACCCGAAGGTGCTCGTGCTGTACCTGTCGGTGCTGCCGCAGTTCCTCGACCCGGTGACGACGTCGGCATGGCACGCGCTGCTGCTCGCGTACACGGTCGCCGTGCTCGGCGCGATCTGGCTGCTGACGCTGCTGTTCTTCGTACACCGCGTGCGGGCCTGGCTCGAACGCCGCAAGGTCCGGCGGGCGCTCGACGGCGTCACCGGCACCGCGCTGGTCGGCTTCGGCGCGGCTCTGGTGTTCGAGTCATGACCTGGGGTGTGTACAGCGGTTTCGCGCTGATGATGCTGGCGCTCGCGCTCGTCCCCGGCCCGGACAACATGGTGGTGCTGAAGAACGCGCTCTCCGGCGGAGTCCGCGGCGGCGGTTGGGCCTGTTTCGGCGTCGGCGCCGCGAACCTCGCGCAGGCGACCGCGGCCGCGCTCGGTCTCGGCGCGGTCATCATGAACTCGCGGCCGGTGTTCGAGGCCGTGAAATGGGCCGGCGCGGCCTACCTCTGCTACCTCGGCGTCCGGGCCCTGATCGGCGCCTTCCGCGGCGACTACGACGGGCTCGCCGAGACCGCCGCCGCCCGGCGGAGCGGATTCCGCCGCTGGCGCGAAGGCTTCCTCTCCAACGTCACCAACCCGAAGGTCCTCGTGCTGTACCTGTCGGTGCTGCCGCAGTTCCTGACCCCGGGCGTCACCGGCACCGGGGACGCGCTGCTGCTGGCGTACACGATCGCGGCCGCGGGCACGGTCGCCCAGCTCCTGCTGCTGTTCTTCGTGCACCGCGTGCGGACCTGGCTCGAACGCCGCAAGGTGCGCCGCGCGCTCGACGGCGTCACCGGCACCGCGCTGGTCGGCTTCGGCGCCGCACTCGTGCTGGAGTAACCCCTTCGGTCGTTCACGCGATACTCCGGATGTCGCAATGGCGCGACCTCAAGGAGGCTTCGATGAACAAGAAGACCTACGGCGTTCTCGCCGGAGCCGCCTTCTCCCTCATTCTTCTCGGCGCGGGCCCCGCGGACGCCGGCGAGCGCGGCAACTCCGGCAACCCGCCCGGCCACGCGAAGGACACCACCAAACCGCAGCCACCGTCCAAGGCGGACTTCTCCGGGCACGGCGCGAACAAGCACGGGCCGTACGACTCCACCAGGGACGGTTCGCCGTCGGCCAACGGCAACGGCGGTGGCGAAGCCGCGGGCAAACCCTGCGCCGGTTGCGTCGGCAAGGCCGACAACAAGAACCCGCCCGGGCAGCTTCCCGGCGGCTCGGACGCGAACGCGGGCTACGAGTGCGACCGCAACCACGGCGTCGGGCGCGGCAACCCCGCGCACACCGCCTGCGTGCCGGACCGGACGCCGCCCGCCACGAAGCCGCCGGTCCAGACTCCCCCGCCCGGGGGACCACGGGCCGAGGCCGTTCCGGCCGCGGTCGTGCCGGTGGCGGCCGTCGCCGCGGCCGCCGCGCCCCGCGCCGACGTCGCGGTCGCGAGCCCGCCGTCACTGGCCAAGACCGGTTTCGATCTCGAACCGGTCCTGCTGGCCGGGCTGGGTTCGCTGGCCGCCGGCGGTGCCGCGGTCTACGCGGGAACGCGGCGGCGCAGGGACGCCTGACTACTTTCGGCGGGTGACTTTCCGGCGTCCACCACGTTGAATCCCGTCTCCAGAAGCACCTAGCCGAGGAGGCCGTTCGTGAGGTTCACCCCCGCCGCCACCGTCACGGCGATGGCCGCCGCCCTGCTGCTGGGCGGCGCCACCGCCGCGACCGCGATCAACTCCTACAACGCCACCCCGGCGCCCGAGCGCACGGAGGTTGGCGCGCTCGTCGCCACCTGGGACGACGACGGCGACCCCGCCACGCCCGACCGGGTCGACTGGGTGTGCTCCGGCACCATGGTCGACGCCGACACCTTCCTCACCGCCGCGCACTGCACCACCGGCTGGCCCGCCAACGTGCGGTTCTTCGTCTCGCTCGACCAGGACGTGCAAGCGGGTCTCGACGCGGCCGCGAAGAAGTACCCCGGCGACCCGGCGGCGGTCGCCAAGGCCGTCGCCGTCGAGGGCGTCGCGCACAACGAACCCGGCTACCCCGGCAACTCCGCCGACTCGCACGACATCGCCGTCGTCCAACTGCCCGCGAAGCAGGTCGCCGCACGCTGGAGCTTCACCCCCGCGAAGCTGCCTAGTGCCGGTCAGCTCGACAAACTCGGCCCGCAGGGGCTGAACTCGACGCCGTTCGTGGTCGCCGGCTACGGCACGCAAGAAGCCGTGAACGGGCCGGGTGGGCACACGCATCCGGGCGGCGGCGTCCGGATGAAGGCGCCCGTCACCTTCGACGCGCTCAACAAGACCTGGGTGCGGCTCGCGATGACGGCGCCCCAGGGCAACGGCGGCGCCTGCTACGGCGACTCCGGCGGGCCGAACTTCGCCACGATCGACGGCAAGCGTGTCCTCGTGTCGACGACCATCACCGGTGACAGCCCCTGCTACGCCACCAACGTCACCTACCGGCTGGACTCGCCGACGTCGCGTGACTTCCTCGCGCCGTTCGTCGCCCTGCCCTGATCAAGCCCGCTCGGGTTCGCCCGCGACACGCTCGATGCGGGCACCGAGCCGGTTCAGGTTCTCCACGAAATGCGGGTAACCGCGGTCGATGTGGAAGACGTCCCAGACCTCGGTGACACCGTCCGCGCACAGCCCGGCCAGCACCAGCCCGGCGCCGGCACGGATGTCCGCGGCCCACACCGGGGCGCTCGAGAGCTTCTCCACACCGCGGACGACGGCGTGGTGCCCGTCGGTGCGCGCGTCGCCGGAAAGCCGCATCATCTCTTCGATGAACCGGAACCGGGCCTCGTAGATGTTCTCCGTGATCATCGAAGTGCCTTCGGAGACCGCGGACAGCGCCACCGCGAACGGCTGCAGGTCGGTCGCGAAACCGGGATACGGCAGCGTCACCCAGTCGACGGCCTTCGGGCGCTCGTTCTGGACGATGCGGAAGCCCTTGTCGTCGAACGTCTCGACCTCGGCACCCGCCAGGCGGAGCTTGTCGAGGACCAGGTCGAGGTAGTGCGGGTTGACGCCGCGGACGGTCAGGTCGCCCCGGGTCATCGCGGCGGCGAACGCCCAGGTCGCGCCGACGATCCGGTCGCCGATCACGCGGTGCTCGGTCGGGTGCAGCTTCTCGACGCCCTCGACGGTGAGGGTCGAGGTGCCCGCGCCTTCGACCTTCGCGCCCATCTCGGTCAGCATCGTGCAGATGTCGACGATCTCGGGCTCGCGCGCGGCGTTGTCGATGACCGTGGTGCCCTCGGCGAGCACGGCGGCCATCAGGATGTTCTCGGTGGCGCCGACGCTCGGGAAGTCCAGCCAGATCTGCGCGCCGCGCAGCCCGTCGGCCTTCGCCACGACGCAGCCGTGCTCGATGGTGCTGGTGGCGCCCAGCTTGCGCAGGCCGTTCTGGTGCATGTCCAGCGGCCGCGAACCGATGGCGTCACCGCCCGGCAGCGCCACGACGGCCTGCTTGAGCCGTCCGACCAGCGGACCCAGCACGCACACCGACGCGCGCAGCTTGCCCATCGCGGCCGAATCGGCCCGGTGCGACAGCTCGGCCGGGGTGGTGATCTTGGCGGTGTCGCCGTCGATGACGACGTCGCAGCCGACGCTGCGCAAGACGTCGCCCATCAGGGGGACGTCCAGGATCTGGGGGCAGTTCGTGATGGTCGTCGTACCTTCGGCCAGCAGGGCCGCGGCCATCAGTTTCAGCACGCTGTTCTTGGCGCCGACCACGTCGACCTCGCCGACCAGCCGTGCTCCGCCGTGCACGTCGAAGTGCTCGCTCATGGGCGCCAATCATGCCCTCTCGCCCGGATTTGCCTTACGCCGGGCCGGTAGAGTCGGCTTCATGGTCGTTCGCATCAACCGCGTGTACACGAAGGTCGGCGACAACGGCACCACGGCGCTCGGCGACGGCTCCCGCGTGCCGAAGACCTCGCCCCGGCTGGCCGCGTACGCCGACGTCGACGAAGCCAACTCCGTCATCGGGCTCGCGCTCGCGATGGGCGGGCTTTCCGAGGAGATCACGCAGGTCCTGCGTGCGGTGCAGAACGATCTCTTCGACGTCGGCGCGGATCTGTGCGCGCCGATCGTGGAGAACCCGCCGTACGAGCCGCTGCGCATCACCGAGCGGTACATCGAACGGCTGGAAGGCTGGTGCGACGAGTTCAACGAGCGCGTGCCGAAGCTGACGTCGTTCATCCTGCCGGGTGGCACCCCGGGGGCGGCTTTCCTGCATCAGGCCCGCACGGTCGCGCGGCGGGCCGAGCGGTCCGGCTGGGCGCTGTTCGAGGCCGAGCAGGCCGCGACGAACCAGCTGGCGATCAAGTACCTGAACCGGCTCTCGGATCTGCTGTTCATCCTGTCGCGGCTGGCGAATCCGGACGGCGACATCCTGTGGCAGCCCGGCGGGGCGGACTGAAGGACGCTTTCACCGCATCCGATGCGACGAAAGCGTCCTTCGGCTCACAATCGGCCTTGCTCCTGTGCTGCCCAATAACGCTCGAGGTCGACGTCGGGCGTGCCGTCCTTGCCCGGGTCGATCGCCTTCATCGTGATCGTGTCCTCCAGGGACACGGGCTCGGGAAGGTGGCTCCAGCGGTTCGTGTCCTCGCTCTGAGTCATGGACCGAGAATAGACGCGGATCACGTCCGGAGCCCGGTAGAAATGCCGCATTCAGAGGACTAAATGCCCCAGGAAGTCCGGAGCGAAGCGAGCGCGTCGTGGAAGCCCGGGAAGGTCTTCTTCACGCAACCGGGGTCGTCCAGCGTGATCCCCGGCGTCCGCAACCCCGTGACGCTGAACGCCATCGCGATGCGGTGGTCCCGGCGGCACTTCACGAGCGCCCCGGACGGCGTGCCCGGCCGGATCTCGATCCAGTCTCGCCCGGTCTCCACCGAAACACCCATCGCGCGCAGATTCTCTTCGCACGCCGCCAGCCGGTCGCATTCCTTGATGCGCGTGTTGTAGACGTCCTCGATCCGCACCGGCCCGTCCGCGAACGGCGCGATGGCCGCGAGCGTCGGCACGGTGTCGGAGATGTCGCGCATGTTCACCGTGACACCGCGCAGGCCGCCCGTCCCGGTCACGGTCACGGCGTCCGGACCGACCTCGACGTCCGCGCCCATCTGCCGCAGGACCTCGACGAAGGCCAGATCCCCTTGCAGGGCGCCCTCGCCGAGCCCCGGCACGGTGACCGAGTGACCGGTCAACGCGGCCGCCGCGAAGAAGTAGCTGGACGTCGAAGCGTCGGGCTCGATCTCGTAGCGACAGGCCTGATACGGCGTGGGCGGCACGACGAACGTGTCGCCGTCACGGACGACCTCGACGCCGAAGCGCCGCATCATCGCGATGGTGATCTCGACGTAGGGCACCGAAACGAGGTCCGTGACGGTGATCCGCAGCCCCTCGGCGGTCAGGGGACCGACCAGCAGCAACGCGGTCAGGAACTGCGAGGAGAGCCCCGCGTCCAGGGTCAGTTCGCCACCCTTGATCCCGGCGGCCCGCACGACCAGCGGATGGTGGCCCGGCGAGCCTTCGAAGGTCAGGTCGACGCCCAGTTCCAGCAACGCGTCGGTGAGCGGCCCCAGCGGCCGCGCGCGCATCTGTTCGGAGGCGTCGAAGCGGAAGGTGCCGTGTCCGGCGGCGGCCAGTGCCGGCAGGAACCGCGCGGTGGTGGCGCCGTCACGGCAGAAGACGTCGGCGCTGTCGACGGCGGGGCCTTCGGGCCTGCCCTCGATCGTCCACTCGCCGGGAGCGCGGGAGACCTGATAGCCGAGCTTGAGGAGGCCTTCGGCGAAGCCCTCGGAGTCGTCCGAACGCAGCGGCCTGCTCAGCACGGTCGTCCCGTGGGCGGCGGCCGCGAGGAACAGGCCTCGGGCGGTGATCGACTTCGAACCGGGGATGTCGACGATGGTCACGGCGTGAGCATACGGCGTGCCCGAACGGCGAACTCGCGTGATCAGAGGCGCGACACGCGTGATTGGAGGCGGAACACGCGTGATCAGACGGACGACACGCGTGATCAGGAAGCGCGCGGGAGGCGGCGGCCCGGCGGGGCCGACTCCAGCCAGGACAGGAAGCCGGTGAGGGCACCGGGACCCATCGCGATCTCGATCGCCTCCTGCTTGGCGGACTCGCACCGCAGGACGATCGAACCTTCGGGGACGGCGTACGCCTCCGTGCCGGAGGGGTCACGCCGGTCCGCGATCTCCATGCTTTCGCGCTCGAAGACGCGATCCGGGCCCGTCCGCAGGCTCCACACGCGGAACCAGACGAACTTCTCGCCCTCGTAGCGGCCCAGCCCCAGATGCCAGCTGGACCGCGCCTCGTCCGGACGCCACCGCAGGGCGACGCTCACCCCGCCACCGCGGCGCATCCGGACCCACCGCAACGAATACCAGGCCGCGAGCACGGCCAGGACGGTCAGGGCCCCGAGAACACCCACGGCGATTTCCACGGCCCGGCCCCTGTCCTTCGCCCGGTCAGACCGACTGACCGGCCGCGCGAAGCTGGGCGGTCGCCCTAGCCCGCTCTTGCTCGTCTTCGCCGGTCAGCGCCTTCTTGGCCGCGTCGACGTCGATCTCGTCCGAGAGCTCGGCGCTCTCGGCGAGGATGCTCACGCCGGTCGCGGTGACCGACAGGAACCCGCCGTGCACCGCGGCGGTCACGGTCTCGCCGTCCGTGGTCGTCACCTTCACGACACCACCCTCGACGAGCTGGCCGAGAACCGGCTCGTGACCGGCCATGATGCCGATCTCGCCCTCGGTGGTCTGCGCCACCACGAACGTGGCGGTACCGGACCAGAGACGGCGCTCGACGGCTACCAGCTCGACAGAAATCTCAGCCACGTAGCTTCCCTTCACCTCAGGTGCTGGCACCGAGTGTAATAGTCAAAGGTTCCGGTATGCGAACGACGGGACCAGCGTCCACAGTAGACACTGATCCCGCCGCTCATCGGAACATCACTTCTTGGTGATTTCCTTGTACTTCTTCTCGAGGTCTTCGAGGCCACCGATACCCAGGAACGCCTGCTCCGGGTAGTGGTCGAAGTCGCCCTTGGTGATGCGGTCGAACGACTCGATGGTCTCCGACAGCGGCACGGTCGAGCCCGGGATCTGCGTGAACGCCTCGGCGACCAGCATGTTCTGCGACAGGAACCGCTCGATGCGGCGCGCGCGCTGAACGGTCAGCTTGTCCTCTTCCGAGAGCTCGTCCATACCGAGGATCGCGATGATGTCCTGCAGCTCCTTGTACTTCTGCAGGATCCGGATGACCTCGGAGGCCACGCGGTAGTGGTCCTCACCGACGATGGCCGGGTCGAGAATGGTCGACGTCGACGCCAGCGGGTCCACCGCCGGGAAGATGCCCTTCTGGAACACCGACCGCGAAAGCTCGGTGGTGGCGTCCAGGTGGGCGAACGTCGTCGCCGGGGCCGGGTCGGTGTAGTCGTCCGCGGGGACGTAGATCGCCTGCATCGAGGTGATCGAACGACCACGGGTCGAGGTGATCCGCTCCTGGAGCTGACCCATCTCGTCGGCCAGCGTCGGCTGGTAACCCACGGCCGAAGGCATGCGGCCCAGCAGGGTCGACACCTCGGAACCGGCCTGGGTGAACCGGAAGATGTTGTCGATGAAGAGCAGCACGTCCTGGTTCTGCACATCGCGGAAGTACTCCGCCATGGTCAGCGCGGACAGCGCGACCCGCATACGGGTGCCCGGCGGCTCGTCCATCTGGCCGAAGACGAGGGCGGTGTCGTTGATGACGCCGTCCTCGGACATCTCCAGGAAGAGGTCGTTGCCCTCACGGGTGCGCTCGCCGACACCGGCGAACACCGAGGTACCACCGAAGTTCCGGGCGACACGGGTGATCATCTCCTTGATGAGCACCGTCTTGCCGACGCCGGCACCGCCGAACAGGCCGATCTTCCCACCCTGCACGTACGGGGTCAGCAGGTCGACGACCTTGAGGCCGGTCTCCAGCATCTCCGTCTTGCCTTCGAGCTGGTCGAAGGACGGCGGGTTGCGGTGGATGCCCCAGCGCTCGAGGTCGTCGCCGTAGCCGGGCTCGTCCAGGCACTCGCCGAGCGCGTTGTAGACGTGGCCCTTGACCTTGTCGCCGACCGGGACCGTGATGGGGCCGCCGGTGTCGGTGACCTCGGCGCCACGGACGAGACCGTCCTGCGGCTGGAGCGAAATGGTGCGGACGAGGTTGTCGCCGAGGTGGCTGGCGACCTCGAGCGTCACCGTCTTGCGCAGCTGCTCGAACTCGATTTCGACCTTGAGCGCGTTGAACTGGTCGGGAACGGAACCGCGCGGGAATTCGACGTCGACGACCGGGCCGGTCACCGAGACGATGCGCCCCTTGGCACGGGCTTCAGTACTGGTCATCAGTCATCACTTCCTGCTGCGGTGAGAGCGTTCGCCCCACCGACGATTTCGGAGATCTCCTGGGTGATCTGCGCCTGGCGGGCCTGGTTCGCCTCCCGCGTCAGCGTGTTCACCAGTTCGTTCGCGTTGTCCGACGCCGCCTTCATCGCGGTCCGGCGGGCCGCGAGTTCGGATGCCGCCGACTCGAGCATCGCCGCGAAGAGCCGCGTGTTGATGTACTTCGGCAGCAACGCGGCGAGCAGCTTGTCGGCGCTGGGCTCGAACTCGTAGCTCGGGAGCAGGCTCTCGGGCTTCTCCTCTTCGCCCTCGGTGTACTCGACCTCGAGCGGCGCGACGCGCTTGGCGACCGGACGCTGGGTGAGCATCGAGACGAACTCGGTGTAGACGACGTGGATCTCGTCGACACCCAGGATGCCGTCGGCGTTGCCGGCCTCGTCGTCGGCGCCGTTCAGGAACGACTCGACGATGAGCTCGCCCGCCTCCGCGGCGTTGACGTAACCGGGCTGGTCGGAGAAGCCCGTCCAGCTTTCGGCCACCTCGCGGCCACGGAACCGGTAGTAGCTCAGGCCCTTGTTGCCGGTCACGTACAGCACCGGCTCCTTGCCCTGCTCACGCAGCAGCGTGAGGAGCTCCTCGGTCGCCTTCAGCACGTTGGAGTTGTATCCACCGCACTGACCCTTGTCGCTGGTGATCACGAGGACCGCCGCGCGCTTCGGGTTCGGACGCTCGACCAGAAGCGGGTGGTCGAGGTTGGCCGAGGCGCCGGCCAGGGCCGAGAGCACGTTCGTGATCTCGTCCGAGTAGGGCCGGGACGCCGCGACCTTCGCCCGCGCCTTGGTGATGCGCGCGGTGGCGATGAGCTCCATCGCCTTGGTGATCTTGCCGATGGACTTGGTCGCCTTGATACGCGACCGGAGTTCTCGGAGTTGTGCGGCCATGAGCTATCAGCTCACTTCTTCGGGGCGGGCTTGTTGACCTTGACGGTCTCCTGCCCGACCTTCTCGGCGTCCATCGCGTCGGAGACCTCGACGAGGCTCTTGCCCTCGGCGGTGGTGAACTCCTTCTTGAACTCGTTCACCGCGTCGACCAGCCCGGAAGCGGTCTCGTCGGAGAACTTGCCCGACTCGCGGATGTCCTTGAGGAGCTCGCCGTTCTTGCGGCGCGCGGACTCGATGAACTCGTGGTTGAAGCGGCGCACGTCTTCGGTCGGGACCGAGTCGTAGTGCCCGTTGGTGCCGAGGTACACCGTGACGACCTGCTCCTCGACCGGGATCGGGGAGTACTGCGGCTGCTTGAGCACCTCGTACAGGCGGGCACCGCGCTCGAGCTGCGCCTTCGACGCGTCGTCGAGGTCCGAGGCGAAGGCCGCGAAGGCCTCCAGCTCGCGGTACTGCGACAGGTCGATACGGAGCGAACCCGAAACCGACTTCATCGCCTTGACCTGCGCGGCACCACCCACGCGGGAAACCGAGATACCCACGTCGATGGCCGGGCGCTGACCGGCGTTGAACAGGTCCGACTGGAAGAAGCACTGACCGTCGGTGATCGAGATGACGTTGGTCGGGATGTAGGCCGACACGTCGTTCGCCTTGGTCTCGATGATCGGGAGACCGGTCAGCGAGCCCGCGCCCAGCTCGTCCGAGAGCTTCGCGCAACGCTCGAGGAGACGGGAGTGCAAGTAGAAGACGTCGCCGGGGAAGGCTTCACGGCCCGGCGGGCGACGCAGCAGCAGCGAGATCGCGCGGTAGGCGTCGGCCTGCTTGGTCAGGTCGTCGAACACGATGAGGACGTGCTTGCCCTCGTACATCCAGTGCTGGCCGATGGCCGAGCCGGTGTACGGCGCGATCCACTTGAAGCCGGCGGAGTCCGACGCGGGGGCCGCGACGATGGTGGTGTACTCCATCGCGCCGGCGTCCTCGAGGGACTTCTTGACCGCGGCGATCGTGGAGCCCTTCTGGCCGACCGCGACGTAGATGCAGCGAACCTGCTTCTTCGGGTCGCCGGTCTCCCAGTTGGCCTTCTGGTTGATGATCGTGTCCACCGCGACGGCCGTCTTACCGGTCTTGCGGTCACCGATGATCAGCTGGCGCTGGCCACGGCCGATCGGGGTCATCGCGTCGATCGCGGTGATACCGGTCTGCAGCGGCTCGGCCACCGGCTGGCGCTCGACCACCGAAGCGGCCTTGACCTCCAGCGGGCGACGCTCGGTGGTCTCGATCTCGCCGAGGCCGTCGATCGGGGCGCCCAGCGGGTTCACGACGCGGCCGAGGTAACCCTCGCCGACCGGAACCGAGAGGACCTGACCGGTCCGCTTGACTTCCTGACCTTCGACGACGGTCTCGAAGTCACCGAGGATCGCGGCACCGATGGAGCGCGCGTCCAGGTTCAGCGCCACGCCGAGGACCCCGCCGGGGAACTCGAGCAGCTCGTTGGCCATCGCCGAGGGAAGACCCTCGATGTGGGCGATACCGTCACCGGCGTCGACGACGACGCCAACCTCTTCCCGGCTCACGTCCGGGGCGTAACTCGAGACGTAGTTCTCGATCGCGCTACGGATCTCATCCGAGGAGATCGTCAGCTCCGCCATTTCGTTCCCGCTCTCGCTTCGTTCGTGCCAGTGTGCAAAGTCGTTGTTGTGGGGTCAGCCGGCCAGCCGGCGACGCAGGGCGTCGATCCGCCCCGCGGTGCTGCCGTCGATGACCTCGTCGCCGACGCGGACGACGAGCCCGCCGCCGAGTGACGGGTCGACCTCGACGTGCAGCGCGAGCTGCCGCCCGTAAAGGGCGTTGAGCTTCTCGCTCAGCCGAGCCTGCTGTTCGTCGGACAGCGCGCTCGCGCTGGTCACCCGGGCGACCGAGCGTTCACGGCGTTCCGCGGCCAGCTGGACCAGCTCTTCGAGGGCGTTGCCGACCCCGCGGCCCTTGGCGCGCAGTACGACCTGCTCGACGAGGGTCTTGGTGACCACGTCCACCTTGTCGGCGAACAGGGTGCGGACCAGGGTCCGCTTCGCCTCGGCGGGTGCGGTCAGGTCGGACAGTGCCCGTTCGAGCTCCGGCTCACCCGCGACGATACGGCTGACCCGGAACAGCTGGTCTTCGACAGCGTCGATGTTCCCGGACTTCTCCGCACTGGTGAGCAGCGCCGAGCGGCCGAGGGCCTCGAGCCCGTCGGTCAGTTCGCGCGGGCTCGACCAGCGGCTGCCCGCCACGGAGTCGAGCACCTGCAGGGCCGGTTCGGAAACCTTGCCCGCGAGGACCCCGCGGGCGAGGCCGATCCGGGCTTCGGACGAGGCCGAACCGTCGGCGACGGCCCGGCGCAGGCCGATCTCCCGGTCCAGCAGGGCGACGACCGAAAGCAGCTCGTCGCCGACCGTCGCCGGGTCCGTACCCGCGGCGGCCAGAACCTCGCCGAGACGCTTCTCGGCGAGGTCGAGCGCTTCACGGCTCGCAGCATGCAGCGTCATTCTGGTCTACTTCCCCGCTCCGTTGGAGGCACCAGCGGTCTCCAGCTCGGCAAGGAACCGGTCCACGGTGCCGTGGCGGCGCGCGTCGTCCGCGAGCGACTCGCCGACGATGCGGCTGGCCAGCTCGACGGAGTTACGGCCGAGTTCGGCGCGCAGCTCGGCGATGATCTGCGCCTTCTGGGCCTGCAGCTGAGCCTGCCCCTGGGCGACGATGCGCTGGGACTCGGCTTCGGCCTCGGCCCGCAGCTCCGCCTTGATCTGCTCGGCTTCGAGCCGGGCGTCGTCGCGGATCTTCGCGGCCTCGGAACGGGCTTCCGCCAGCTGCGCCTTGTACTGCGCAAGGTTTTCTTCGGCTTCGGCCTGAGCCTTTTCGGCCCGCTCGATGCCACCCTCGATCAGCTTGGTCCGCTCCTCGTAGGTCGCCTCGAAACGGGGAACGACGTACTTCTTCAGAACGAACAGCAGCAGAAGGAAGGCGATGAACCCGAGAATGAGCTCGGGAACGTGCGGCACGATCGGGTTGGGCGCGTCTCCGGCGGCCAACACCAATTCGGTCTTCAGCACAACGTCTCCTTAAGCGAGATGAGCCAGGAAAAACTCAGCCGACGGAGGCGAGGAAGTAGATAACGATACCGATCAGCGCCAGCACCTCGGTCAGCACGAAGGTCGAGAAGGCGATGCTCTGCAGCTTGCCCTGCGCCTCCGGCTGACGGGCGGTGCCGTTGATGACCGCGGCGAAGATCAGACCCACACCGATACCGGGGCCGATCGCACCGAGGCCGTAGCCGATGGCGGCGAGACCCGGGTTGATGTTGGAAGCGGCCTCGGCAGCCTGCGCAAGAACGATGTTGCTCACGTGCGTTTCCCTTCAAACTCGGTCCGCGCGACTCACGCGGATCGGGGGCTTTTGGTGTTTCTCAGTGCTCCGACGCCAGCGCGGCGCCGATGTACCCTGCGGACAGCAGTGCGAAAATGTATGCCTGCAGGACCTGGATGAATGCCTCCAGGAACGTCATCGCGATGGCGAACAGGAACGCCACCGGCGACGCGACCTTCACGATGCCTTCGCCCTCGGTCAGCAGGAAGCTCCCGCCGAGCGTGAAGACCATGATGATGAGGTGACCGGCGAACATCGCGGCGAACACCCGGATGGCCAGCGTGGCCGGCGCGATGAAGAACTTCTGCGCGAACTCGATGGTGGAGTACAGCGGCAGAACGAATCCGGGGATGCCGGGCGGCGCCAGTTCCTTCTTCATGTAGTGACCGAAGCCGTGGCGCTTGATGCCGACGTAGTGGTACACCGGGTAAACAACGAGGAACGCGAGAGCGACGGGGAAGCCGAATCGGGCCATCGTCGGGAACTGGAAGAACGGGATGATCCCGAAGAGGTTGTTGACCAGGATGAAGCTGAACAACCCGAGGATCAGCGGAATGAACGGCTTGAAGTCGGCCGAACCGATCTGCTCACGCGCGATGTTGTTGCGGCCGAAGTTGTAAATCGACTCGGCGATGAACTGTCCCTTGCCGGGGACGACCTTGAGCCGGCGCGACGTCACCATGAAGTAGGTGATGATGATGATCAGGGAGATGACCACCAGCAGCATCGGCTTGGTGAAGCTCAACCAATAGCCGGAACCGAACAACGGCGGCAGGTTGAAGTCTTTGACACCAGGCGGCGCGAACTCCGCACCCTCGGCTAGTACCAGCGCGCCCACTGGGCTCCTTCCGGTTCTCCCGGCCGGCGTTCACTCCGCCGGGGGAATCGTCACGATCTGGACTTAACGTACCCGACACGTATCGGGCCGTCGGAGGCGGCCACCCCACGATGTGCTGAACACGGTTTCACGTTCCGCACACGAGGATTCTCGATGCAGTGCTCCCGGGAGACAGACGCCTACCAGCGGGTAATGAGGGACGATTCAACGCCGTCGCCACACTGCTGTTCGGGGTTCGTCATCAGGAGCCGGCAGCCGAGGCCGCCGCCCATACGCGGACCATATCAGCAGGTACCGACGGGCCGTACAGGCGTACTACATTGCCCCTGATCGGCCGAGGACCTAGGTCCCGTCCCAGGTCAGGACCTGGGTCCCGAAATCAGCGGGAGGCCGGGATGATCGTCGGGATCTTGGTCTTGCGGAAGGCCGCGAACTCCACCGCGGCGGCCACCAGGATGGCGACGATCATGGTGACACCCAGGGCCATCGGGTGGATCGACGTCACTCCGCGGAGCAGGCTCAGCGCCGCGAACAGCACGACGACCTTGAGCACGTAGCCACCGAGGGCGATCACCATCACGAACATCGGGTCCATGCCCGCGCTGAAGCGCATCAGGCCCAGCGTCGCGAGCGCGGACACGATGGCGAGCACGCCACCGATGACCGAGCCGAGCAGGCCCGGGAGTCCATTGAGGATGGTGAAGACCACGATGCAGATCAGCACCGCCGGCGGCACCAGCTTCAGGGAGGCCTTCATCATCGCGTTGGCCGCCTGCAGAACCACCTTGGCGTGGGGGTTCTCCTCCGCCTCGACGGTCTTCTCGGTCTCGCTCACAGAAAACTCCCTGGTCGTCTCAGCCCGCCAGTGTAGGCCCGTGCCGATGCGGGCCTTCAGGCAGTCCGGTTCCGCGACCGCAGTCTCGGCACGATCGACACCAGCGTCGCCAGCAGGAAGCCGAATCCGACGATCCAGAAAACCGCGACACTGTCGAAAAGCGTCACCGAAACGGCGCCGAACGCGAGCAGGCCCGCCCACAAATAAATGAGCAGCACCGCGCGGCGCTGGGAGTGGCCGATCTCCAGCAGGCGGTGGTGCAGGTGCATCTTGTCGGCCGCGAACGGGCTCTCGCCGCGGCGGGTGCGGCGGATGACCGCCATGATCAGGTCGAGCAACGGCACGAACAGCACCGCCGCGACCACCACGAGCGGCGAGAGCAGCGCGAGCGCGTCCTTACCGCTGAACTGCGGGTACGGCACGCGGCCCGACGCCGACGTCGTCGCACCGGCCAGCATGAGCCCGATCATCATCGAGCCCGAATCGCCCATGAAGATCTTCGCGGGCTGGAAGTTGTACGGCAGGAAGCCGAGACAGGCCCCCGCGAGCGTGGCGGCGATGAGGGCGGGCGGGTACGCGCCGACGTCACCGCCCGAGGAGTCGAGCAGGCCGAGTGAGAAGGAACAGGTCGCCGCGGCGGCGATGAAGCCGAGGCCGCCGGCGAGACCGTCGAGGCCGTCGACGAAGTTCATCGCGTTGACCATGACGACCACCAGCACGACGGTCAGCAGCGCGCCCTGGTTTTTGTCCAGCACCAGCACCTGGCCGAAGGAATCGCCACCGCCGCCCCACGGCACCCAGAACGACACCCACTGCACACCGAAGATCACCAGGATCCCGGCGCACATGACCTGGCCCGCGAGCTTCGTCCAGGCGTCCAGCTCGAACCGGTCGTCGAGCGCGCCGATCAGGGAGATCACCCCGGCGGCGAGCAGGACACCCAGCGAGTCGAAGGAGAAGTCGAAGCCCCGGCTCAGCGCGGGCAGCTGGTGCGCGAGCCCCATCGCGGCGGCGACACCGAGGAAGATGCCGATGCCGCCCATCCGCGGGATCGGGGTGACGTGGACGTCGCGGGCCCGCGGGTTGGCGATCGCGCCGATCCGGATGGCGACCCGGCGCACGACACCGGTGAGCAGGAAGGTCACGGCCGCCGCGGTGAGGGCGACGAGGATGTATTCCCGGATCGGGAGGCCTTGCGTGGGAGGCATGGTGCGTTACGCCGCCGAGGTCCAAGTCACTCGAACACGCTACCGCGTCAGGGGGATACGGCGGCCGACGGTCCTAGGCCAGTGACTCCGCGGGCACACCCAGTACTTCCGCGACGGCGGCACGGCTGACCGCGCCCTCCCGCAGGATGACCGGGTCGTCGCCGGTGAGATCGACCATCGTGGACGGAACGGGCTCGCCGGACGAGCCGCCGTCGAGGTACACCGCCACGCTGTCACCGAGCTGGTCGACCGCTTCCTGCGCGGTGGTCGCGGGCGGACGGCCGGACACGTTCGCGCTCGAAACCGCCATCGGGCCGACGTCGCGCAGCAGTTCCAGCGCGACCGGGTGCAGCGGCATCCGGAGCATCACCGTTCCGCGTGACTGGCCGAGATCCCACTGCAGGCTCGGGGCGTGCGGGAGGATGATCGAGAGGTCGCCGGGCCAGAAGGCCTCGATGAGCGCGCGGGCCTGCGGCGGCGTGCCGAGCACGAGTCCGTCCACAGTGGACCAGGAGCCGACCAGGACACCGACCGGCATGTCGGGGCCGCGGTGCTTGGCCCGCAGGAGGGACTGGACGGCGCCGCCGTCGAAGGCGTCCGCGCCGATGCCGTAGACCGTGTCGGTCGGGAGGACGACCAGGCGGCTGGAGCGCACCGCGCTCGCCGCCGCGGCGAGCCCGTCGGCCCGGGATTCGTGCTTGCTGCAGTCGTACACCGCGCTCATGGGCAATGAGCGTAGCGCTGCGGTGTGGCGGGGCCGAACCTCACCTCCCGAGGTGTCATGAAAGGGTCGTTCAGGACGTTTTTCGTCCTGAACGACCCTTTCATGACATGCGGAGCGAGCGTCAGAAGGCGAAAGCGGTGCAGAACGACGTCGCCGTCTTCGCCGGGTCCGCGATCGACGTCGCGGTCAGCTTGATGTGCGCGACGTGGTCACCGCCCGCGGCCCGTTTGGCGTGCGCGGTCGCCGAAGACCGTCCGCCGAACGGGACGGTGGACAGCTCGTTCGGCAGCCGCACCTCCCACCCCTTCGCGCTGGTGGACGCGCTCAGGCGATAGGTGTCGGTGTTGTACGGCGCCACCGCGCCCTTCGCGTTGCCCGTGTTGAGCACCGGGAACGAGCAGCTCGCGAGCCCCTGCTTGGCGAACGCCGGGGCCGACGGCCACAGCGAAACGCCCCTGGCCTGCGAGCCCCCTCCGTCGAGCGAAGCCACCGTGACGACGTAGGACAGCACGCCCTTGCGGTCGCGTTCGATGTCGGAGACGAGGAACTTCAGCCTGTTCGCCTCGTCGGTGTACTCGTACTTGCTCGCGGCCCCGGTACCCGCCTTGAACGCGGCGTCGTTGAGCTGGCGGTAGTCGCCGATCGGGATCGGTACCGGGGTGCCGTCCGGCTTCTTGTAGTCGGTCATGCCGATGTCGGCCGGGTTCGCGTCGATGATCCATTCGAACGGCGCGTTGTCCTGGTTCTTCGTCTTCGCGATCAGGACACCGGAATCGGGGGCGAAGGAATCGCTGCCCATCCGGTCGACGACCTCGACGGTGTAATTGTGGTAGCCGCCGCCGTCGCAGAATGGATCCTTCGAGCGGTCGCATTTCGGCGAAAGGTCCCCACCGGTGAGCGCGATGTTGATGCCGCTGTAGGCACCCTGGCCCGGCAGGACCGAACGCGCCGTGATCCTCGCCGAAACCGGGCCGGTCTTGGCCAACTGGTTCCGGTCGAGCTTCAGGACGTCTTCGGGATCGATGATGTCCAGCTTCATCTTGGTGCGCAGCATGTGGTGCGAGCCCATCGAGCCGCCCTGCGTGGCAGGGATCTGCCAGCGCGTGTGCGGTCCGCCGGGACCGTTGAAACTGCCGCGCGACATCATCTCCCACGGACCGGTGTAGGTCCTGGACGGCGGAGTGCCGAACGGGTTGTTGTAATTGTCGCCGATGCCGAGAATATGGCTCAATTCGTGCGCGTAAACCGCCTGGCCCGAGCTTTCGGCCTGGGTCGAGGAACCGGTGACGGCGTTCGGCCAGATACTCGCGGCGGATTTCCACGACGTCCACGGAACGTAGCGGGTGGACGCGGCGTTCGGCATTCCGGCGACACCGGGGCCGAATTCGTCGGGCACGTTCCCCGGCTCGCCGAATTTCATCACGCCGAATTCCTGCCAGGTCGCGCTCTCGTCCTGGCCGGCGGAGAGATAAAAGATGAAGTCGAACTGCTTGGCGACGTCACCCACGTCCGCCCGCCAGGCCGCGCCCGCGTCGGCGCGCAGGTCGCGTTTGCAGTTCGCGTCCGGCGGACAGGCGTCGGGCTGGAACTCCATGCCATATTCGAAGGACTTGCCGGGCAGGCGGTACGGCCCGAACGCGGTCAGGTCGACCCCCATCCGGCCGCCGGAGTCCTCCATCCAGTATTCGTTGATGGTGTGGCCGCGGTTGATCGCCTGCGGTTTGTTGAGGAAGTCCTGGTAGAACTTCGCGACGTCCGCCCGCGGGATGTTGCTGGCGGCGGGGCCGGGGTTGCCGAACACCGTCGAGTGCGTCGGTTGCGTGACCGCGAACTCCTGATCGGGGTAGTCCGCGAGCACCACGGCGCCCTTGAAGGTCCGCTTCGTCGGCTTCAGCGCGGGATCGGCCCAGTTCGTGCCGGGCGGTTTGCGGTAGTCGTCCCACGTCATGTGGTCCTGGTTCTCCCAGGTCGACCCGTCGATCGGGGCGGGCCAGCCTTTCACCGGCGCCTCGGCGGACGCGGGCTGGGCGACCAGACCCGGCAGTAGCGCGACGGTGGCGAGGACGGCGAGTGTTCTGAGTGGGGCTCGTCGGAGAGACGATCGCATCGGGGTACACCTCCCAGTCGGACCGCCGATGAGGCGGCCGTGATCGACGTTAGGAGGTGGGCTTTGCCCTCGGCACCGCCGGAAGTCGTGAGTCTCGCTAACTATCCGCCTGCCCCATCCCGCGTTTCGTCCTCTGAATGCGGTGGTTCGCACCACGAACTACCGCATTCAGAGGACGAAACGCGAGGGGTCAGGAGACGCGCAGGGCGGTGACGAAACGCGGCCGTCCGGCCAGGTCGAGGTGACCCTGCACGTCCGTGAGCACCCGTCGCGCCCGCACGAGCGCCGGGACGGCCGAGCCGTGCGTGTCGTCGTGCTCGATCGCCATCCCGCCGGTGGGCCGCAGCAGGCGCGCGGCGGCCGCGATCGCGTGCCGGATCACCGCCAGCCCGCTCTCCTCCGCGAACACCGCCCGCGGCGGGTCGTGCTCGGCGACCTCCGCAGGCACCGGCGTGCCTTCCGGGACGTACGGCGGGTTGCACAGGACCAGGTCGACGAGGCCGTCGAGTTCGGCGAACATCGTGCTGTCCGCGACGTCGCCGGAGTACAGCCGGATGGGCGTGTCCCCCGCGTCGGCGTGCACGTCGGCGTTGTGCCGGGCCCACGCGAGCGCCTGCGCGTCGATGTCGACGGCGTAGACCACCGCGTCCGGCCGCGCGTGCTGCACGGCCAGCGCCAGCGCGCCGGAGCCGGTGCACAGGTCGACCACCACCGGATACTCGCGTCCGTGCAGCAGTTTGAGGCCCCATTCCAGGAGCAGCTCGGTCTCCGGGCGCGGGACGAACACCCCGGCGCCGACGTTGACCGTGATGTCGCCGAGCGCGGCCCAGCCGGTGAGGTACTGCAGCGGGATCCGTTTGGCCCGCTGGTTCACGAGCTGGCCGATCGCGTCGATGACCGGTGGGTCCACCAGCGGCACCATCGGCAGGCGGCCGCGTTCGACACCGAGGACGTGGGAGGCGATCAGTTCCGCGTCCGAACGCGGTGACGCCACTCCGGCCTCGGTGAGGATGCGGGTCGCTTCCATGATGGCGAGGCGCAACGGCTGCCGGTTCACTGGTGTTCCTTCACAGAGTCAAGCCTGACACACGAGGCACGCGTGCCGGGGTCGATACACGCGGGCTCAGGGTATCGATTCCTTTCAGCGCACCCGCCACGAGAGCGAAGACAACGTCAGCGCCGCTTCGGCCACCCGCCGCGCGAGGTCGGTCTGGAGGCTCTTCGTCGCCGAGGCGATCCATTCGTCTACGTTCCGTACACCGACGTCGCGGTACTCGACGGCCTGAAGCAGCATTTCGAGCTTGTCCGCGTCGCGCGCGTAGAGCGCTTCAGGGCTTTCGGCGGACTCGTACTCGTCGACGGCGTCACGCACCGAGTCACGCGCGGCACCGGGGAGCGCCGACGTCTGCGCGGCGGTGATCGCCCGCGGATCCGGCTTTTCGACGAACCCCTTGATCGTGTGCGGGAGGTCCCCGGTCCGCGTCTCCTGCGTGTCGTGCCACAGCGCGAGGTACGCCGCCCGCGCCGGGTCCGCGCCGCCCTCGGCCGCGAGGAGGCCGGCCAGCTGCGCGACCCGCGTGGTGTGCTCGGCCACCGATTCGGGATCGCGGACTCCGGCCTGCCACCAGCCCGCCCGCCGGATCCGCTTGAGCACACCCAGTTCGAATCCGAATCTGGCCAGGGCTTCCACAGTTCTCCTACGCGTCGACGGTGAGATATCCGGCCAGTGTCCCGCGCCGCAGCCGGAGCGTGTCGATGCGGTCGTCCATTTCGGCCAGTTCCCGCCGGATCTCCGCCACCACGGTCGGGCACATGTCCAGCTCGGGCAGTTCACCCGTGGCGCACGGAAGCATCTTGCCGATGACCTGCGTGCTCAGCCCGGCCGCGAGGAGCGCGCGAATCTGCCGCACCGTGGTGACCGCGTCGTCGTCGAAGGTGCGGTAGCCGTTGGAATCGCGCCGTGACACCAGCAGCCCCTGCTCCTCGTAGTAACGCAGCAGCCGCTGGCTCACGCCGGTCCGCCGGGACAGCTCGCCGATCAGCATGTGACCCCCGTCATCCGAGTTTGACCTTCACATCGATGTCAGTACCTAACGTCGCCGGCATGACGAATCATTTCGCGCACGTCGTCCGCGGTTCCGGTCCCGGCCTCCTGCTCGCCCACGGCGCCGGCGGCGGCGTCGAGGGCAACTTCGGGAGCATCCTCGACGACCTCGCCCGCACCCACACCGTCGTCGGCCCCGACTACCCCGGCTCCGGGGCCACGCCGCGCAGCACCGAGCCGCTGGACCTCGACGCCGTCGCGGACGAACTGGTCTCCATCGCCGTCGACGCCGGTCTCGAACGCTTCGCGATCCTCGGCTACTCGCTCGGCACCGCGGTCGCCGTCCGCGCCACGACGCGGCACCCCGATCGGGTCACCGGGCTCATCCTGACCGCCGGGCTCGCGAAACCGGACAACCGGCTCCTGCTGGGTCTCGACGTCTGGCGCGAACTGCTGCGCGGCGACCGGAGGCTGCTGGCGAAGTTCCTCACCTTCGCCGGCACCGGGGAGAAGCAGCTGAACGCGCTGACACCCGCGGAGCTCGAAGCCGCCATCGACGGGCTGGTCGAGTTCATCCCGGAGGGCAGCCCGGAACACGTGGACCTAGTCGCGAACGTCGACACCCGGGCCGAACTGGCCGGGATCTCGGTCCCCACCCTCGTCGTCGCCACGGCGCTCGACCGGTTCGTCCCGCCTGCCCATTCCCGCGAGCTCGCGGCCGGGATCCCCGGCGCCGAGCTGGTCGAGATCGAGGCCGGGCACGGTATCGGCGCCGAGGCGCCCGGCGAATGGCTCGGCGTGATCCGAAAGTTCCTCTCCGCAAGTGTTGGAGAGGGTACGAACTGATCACCCTGCGGAATCTTCTAAGGTGACGCGGGTGAAGATCCGGGAAATCCGACTGACCTTGGGCGTCTTCTTCGCCGCGCTCGGGGTGCTCCTCGTCCGTTTCCTGGTGCCACGTCCGATCGGCATGGCGGACAACGGCGACGGCTGGCGCATCCTGTGCCAGCTCGGCGCCCGCGAGCTCGACCGGCCTTCGGAATACTTCGTCCGCTTCTCCTACGGCCCCGCCCCGGCCTGCAACAGCGAGTACATCTCCAGCCAGAGCTGGATCGACAAGATCGCCAGCGAGATCGGGCAGCTGCTCGGCTCGTCCGCGATCCTGAACCTGCTGGTGCTGGGGGTGCTCGGCTGTCTGCTGGTCGCGGGCGGGATCGCCGCGATCGTGGTGGGCCTGCGCCTTTCGGTCCGCAACAGCGTCATCGCCACGGCCGCGCTGCTGCTGGTCGCGGCGGACTCGGCCTTCTTCGGGTACTTCGCCTCCGTGCTGAGCGAGGGCGCTGCCTTCCTCGGGATGCTCCTGCTCGCCGGCGGGCTCCTGCTCATGCACCGCACCGGGCCGTGGCGCTACACCGGCGCCGTGGTCACCGTGCTCGGCGCGATGATCGGGATCAACGCGAAATCGCAGACGCTGCTGCTGATCCCGCTGTTCGCGATCGCGCTGCTGTTCGTCCGGCCGGAAGGCAGTCGCGGCCTGGCCCGGTGGGCGCTGCCGCTGGCCGTGCTCGCCGTCGTCGGCACGGGTACCGCGCTGGTGCAGGGGGCGGGCGACTCGGCCAACGCGGAGTACCGCGAGGCCAACATGTACCACGTCGTGTTCAACGGGATCGTGGACGGGAAACACGACACCACCGCCGACCTCGACGCGCTGGGCCTGCCGCCCGAGTTCGCGAAGTATGTCGGCACGGGCTGGTGGAGCGCGAACGCGGCCTGGCGCGACCCCGAGTACGCCAAGTACCGGGACAAGATCAGCCGACGCAACGTCGCCCAGTACTACCTGGATCACCCGGTGCGCGTCGTCGAGATGCTGCACCGGTCCGCGCAGGAGACGCTGACCGCGCGGGTGCCGAACCTCGGCAGCTTCGGTGAGCACGCCGGGCAGCCGCCGCTCGCCAAGGAGTACCGGATCCCGGTGCTGTCCGGGATCACCGGCTGGATCGCGCCGCTGGGGCTGTTCGCCCTGCTGCCGATCTGGCTGCTCATCGGCTGGGCTGGGCTCCGCGCCTTCCGCAACCGCACCGGACGCCGCGACGTCGGCATCGTGGTGCTCATGTTCCTGCTCTTCGCGATGGGCCAGATCCTGGTGTCCGGCCTCGCGGAAGGCATCGAGAACGTCAAGCACCAGCAGCTGACGATCTACCCGACGCTGCTCGCCGCCGCCTTCGCCGCGCTCTCGTTCCTGCCGAAGCGCAAGGAAGAACCGCCGGCGGCCGAGGAGCGCGAGCCGGAGACGGCGTCCCTTTCCGCTTGAGGGATCAGCGCGCCGGTTCCCAGAAGCCGGCGAAGCTGCCGCACGCGACCCTCGCGCCCGTGAGCTCGTCCTGGATCCGCTTTTCCACGCCGCCGTACGCGATCGTCCGCGCGTCGGGGCCGACGGCTTCGGGGACCGGCGCGCCCGCCGTCAGCGAAACGGCCTTGACCGTCTGGAAGAGCACGAGGTAATCCCCTTCGCGGGCAAGGTTTTCCGCCGCCTCGACCATCCTTTCCGGACTGTCGCCGGTCAGTTCCATCGGCAGCGGCCAGTCGAGCGGGAACGGGTTGCGGACCCCGAACACCGGGGCGACGAACGGATTGTCCGGCAGGACCGCGACCTTCGACGCCGGATAGCGGTCAAGGCAGCCCCGGATCTGGGCCACGTAGGTGTACACGCTGGGATTCGTGCGGACACCGCGCAGTGCCGGGGCGATGTCCCCGAGGTCCTTCGTGAGTTCGCCCTGCGGCCGGTCCGCGTACGGCGCCTTGTCGTGTGCGGACATCAGCAACAGCCCGGCGAGCACGAACGCGACCGCGGCAAAGACCCCACCCGCGGACTCGGACGGACGCGGCGGCGGCACCGCTTCCAGCACGCCCAGCGCGAAGATCCCGGCCAGCAGGCCGGGAAGCGGGTAGCCCCAGGACAGGCTGGCCATCCAGCCGAGCGCGGCGATCGCCAGGTACCGCCAGGGCAACCGTCTTCGGACGACGGCGTCGAGCAAGGCGGCCGCCAGGAAGAGCCACAGCAGCGTGACCGGCCAGCCGCCCGCGTGCTCGAAGCCGCCGTCGGCCACGACGAACACCACGACCGCCACGACGCACAAGCCCGTCGCGCCCCGGAGCCATCGGCCCGGCTCGCCGAACCGGTCGCGGGCCGACCACGCCACGGCGAGCACGCCCACTCCGAGCAGCACCGGGAAGAAGTACGTCCGCGGATCCGCCCGGCCCGCGAATTCCGCCGTCCAAAACCGGAAAAGGCCTTCACCCCACGTCTGGGTGCCGCTGGAGAGCTGCGCGATCGCCGACCGCAGGCCGCCGGCGACGGTGACCATGCCGAAGTACAGCAAAGGTGCCGCGCCGAGCACGAGGACGTCACCGAGCAGGCGCGGCCATCGCCTCGGTCGCGCGGCCGGGTGGAACAGCAGGATCAGCACCCCGATCGGGGCCGCGAACAGGAAACTCTGCTTGACGATCGCCGCGAACCCGAGGCAGAACAGGCCGGACAGACGCCGCCACCGCGAGCCCGAACGCAGCCCGCTGTCGAGCAGCCACCAGCCGACCGCGACCAGGAAGACGCCGTCGACGGTGTGCCAGGCCATCACCGGATACGTGTTCAGGCCGATCAGCACGGCGGTGAAGACCAGCCCGAGCCGCAGCGGGCCCCAGTCCAGTGGCGAGGTCCCGGTCAGGAACGCGGCGAGGGCGACCGTGGCGACGGTCAGCTGCACCATCATCACGAACCCCGAGCCGATCATCAGCGGCGCGGGGACGAGATGATCGACCAGATGCAGGTACGCCGAACCGAACGGCCGTGGCCCGAGGAAGTCCACCTGCGGGATCTCGCCGTGCAGGACACGCCACACCTGGGCGAGCACGAAGCCCTGGTCGGTCGGGTTGAACCCGAACCGGCCGATCCTCGCGACGACGGCAGCGCTCAGCAGTCCCGTTCCGGCGACGAGAACGAGGGCTCGCGGAACACGTTTCCGGGCCGCCGGAAACGATCTTTCCATTCGTGTTCTCCCGGGAGGGCTTCCCTTATCGACCAGGGAACGTAGCGGAAGCGGGGAATCGACGACAGGCCCGATCGGACGCCACTCACCGCCACCCGTAGGCTGAACGAACCTGTACGCGCCGAAGGGCTCAAAAACAGTCATGGATCTCCGGGAAACGACGGTCGTCACGCGGATATCGGCGAATATCGAAACCGAGGATTTCGCCGCGGCCGCCATGCTGGGCGAACGTCTCATCGGCGAGTTCGAGGCCACCGAGCTGGAGATCTGCCGGGCGGATCCGGAAGGCGGCTGGACGGGATACCTGGTCTCCGTCGGCTATCGCACGCCGCCCGCCGACGGCGAAGATCCCGCCGAAACACTGCATCGTGCCGCGGTACCCGCGCTTTTCCACTTCGGCCTGAATGCGGAATTCTTCGAAATCCACGGCACGCCGGAGACCGGGCAATACGGTAGCTACGACGCCTACGACGTCCCGGCGGACGGATTCACGCTTTATTCGCTGATGGCGTCCGTCGGCGGTACGGATCCCCGCGAGCCCGCGTACGTCACCAGGCACGATTTCACCCCGCGCGCGGAAACCGATGTCATTTCGCGGGTGCATCTCTACGTCCCCACCGGTGACCTGCGGCTGGCCGTGGACCTGTGCGGCCGCCCCGCGACCGATCTTTCGGCGTCGCTGGTCCGGATCAGCACGGACGCGGGCCCGTGCGAAGCGGTGCTGCTGTCGGCTTTTCCCGCACTCGCCGGGGAAAGCGGCGAGGAGGCGCTCAGCCGGGTGACGCGCGAGGTGACCGACAGGCTTTCGCACGTGAGCATGTCCGTGCGGGCGATCCATACCGCGCTGGAGGACGATCCGTTCTCCACCGAGCCGGGTTAGGTGACCGGGAGAAACCCGGCTCCGGCTAGCATCGCGGCATGATGAACCTGCTGATCGAGTTCGTCAGCACCGGCCGCGTCGGGCCGATCCACGGCGGTATGACGCTGGCAGCGGCCTCCGCCGTACTGGGTCCGGGTCATCCCCATCCGGCGTTCCGTCTGCTCGGCGGCAAAGCCGATGGATATCCCTACCGCTGGGACAACCTGTCTTTGGACGTCACCCGCGACCGGGTTTCGTCCATCAAACTCGCAACATGGCCAGGGCACACCTTTTCCGTGCCGTCTTGGCACCCAAGGGCGGGCCGCACGAGTCGACCGTGACCAAACACGAGTTCCGAGCCGCCCTCGACGATGCCCATGTCGGGTACTCGATCGAAGAGCTGTACCTCACCGATCGCCAGTCCGTGATACGTGCCGCCGACACGGCGGTGACGGCGATGTTCGGCAGATTCGACGAAAAGGACCTGGGAGTACGACCGGGCGACTATTTGCTGTCGGTTTCCAAGAACTTCGAGATTCCTTAGGACGGCGGGGATCAGCCGGCGTGGGCGGCCAGCCGCTCCTCGCGGTCCGCGGTGATGAGCGCGTCCAGCACGCCGTCGAGGTCACCGTCGAGGACCTGGTCCAGGTTGTACGCCTTGTAGTTCACCCGGTGGTCGGCGATGCGGTTCTCGGCGAAGTTGTACGTGCGGACCCGCTCGGAGCGGTCGACGGTGCGGACCTGCGAACGGCGCGCGTCGGACGCCTTCGCGGCGGCCTCTTCCTCGGCGATCGCCTGGAGGCGGGCCTGCAGCACTTGCAGGGCACGGGCGCGGTTCTGGATCTGCGACTTCTCGTTCTGGCACGAGACGACCACGCCGGTGGGGATATGCGTGATCCGCACGGCCGAGTCGGTCGTGTTCACGCTCTGGCCGCCGGGGCCGGACGAGCGGTAGACGTCGATCCGCAGGTCGTTGGGGTCGATCTCGACCTCGACGTCCTCGGGTTCGGGGTAGATGAGCACGCCCGAGGCGGAGGTGTGGATGCGGCCCTGCGATTCGGTGGCGGGCACGCGCTGCACGCGGTGCACCCCGCCCTCGAACTTCAGCCGTGCCCAGACGCCGTCGGCCTCGGCCGACCGGCTCTTGATGGACACGGTGACGTCCTTGAAGCCGCCGAGGTCCGAGTCGACCGAGTCGAGCACCTCGGCCTTCCAGCCGTGACGCTCGGCGTAGCGCAGGTACATGCGCAGCAGGTCGCCGGCGAACAGCGCCGACTCCTCGCCGCCTTCACCCGATTTGATCTCCATGACCACGTCGGAGCCGTCGTACGGGTCACGCGGCAGGAGCAGCTCGGTGAGCTTGGCCTCGAGCACGGGGATCTTGGCGGAGATCTCCTCGGCTTCGGCCGCGAAAGCGGCGTCTTCCGCGGCCAGTTCCTTCGCCGTCTCGAGGTCTTCGCGGGCGGTGTCGAGCTCGCGGACCGTCTTGACGACGGGGCTCAGCTCCGCGTACCGGCGGCCGAGCTTGCGGGCACGCGCCTGGTCGGCGTGCACGGACGGGTCGGCCAGCTGCTCTTCCAGCTGGGCGTGCTCTTCGAGCAGACCCTTCAGCGAACTCGAATCCACCACTCCACCTCTCAACGGACCCGGACAGAACCATGAAAAACGGCGCCCACCCGGACATGCGGGTAGGCGCCGTCGTTCAAGCTACTTGGCGTCTTCGGCCTTCTTGCGCTTGCCGTAGCGAGCCTCGAAGCGCGCGACGCGGCCGCCGGTGTCCATGAGCTTCTGCTTGCCGGTGTAGAACGGGTGGCAGTTCGAGCAGATCTCGACGTGGAGGTTGCCGGAGGTCTTGGTGCTGCGCGTGGTGAATTCGTTGCCACAGTCACAGTTCACGTGCGTGACGACGTACTCGGGGTGAATACCGCTTTTCATGGTGTCCTCTCTCGTTGGCTCCGGGTCCCCGAGCGGGGTGAACCGGCGCCGGACTTCAGCGGATGATTTTGCCAGATGTGCTGGCAGTGGCGTCAACGCACCCCTCCCCCGGCATATTCCAGCACGTTGAGTTATCAACTATCGACGGTGAGTTGTACAAAATTTGTACTTGATCACGGGACCGTCTTCCTGTTGGTGATTCCTCAACAGGAGGTATTGATCATGCGCAGCATCCTCGCCAAGGTGGCGAAGCCGGCGTCCGTCGCCGCGCTGGCCATCGCGGCCCTCGCCGTGGCTCCGGCCGCCGGGGCGGCCCCTGAAACGGGCGCCACCATCACCGCCGCCGACATCAACCCGGCCGCGGGAACGTTCACCACCCTGTCCGACGGTGACCTGGCCATCCAGGGCGCCGGTGACGGCACGCCCGCCGGCGCCGTCCAGTGGTTCAAGAACCACATGGGCTCCACCGCGTACCAGGGCCTCTGTGAGAAGGCCGTCGAGAACGCTTACGGGACGACCGGTGTCTGGGCCTCGGCCAACGCGCACTGGAACGGCGCGAGCCCGAAGCACACGACCGGAACGCCGCCGAAGGGCTCCTTCGTGTACTGGAACATCAGCCAGTGGGGTCACGTCGGCATCGCCGACGGCTCCGGCGGGATCTACGCCTCCAGCATCGGCGGCAAGATCGGCCACGCGTCGAGCGTGCACTACTTCAACAACTACCGCGGCTGGACCCCTGCGGCCGTTCCGCACCGCTGATCTCCTCCGCTCTCGTGAGCTAAGACGTAACTCGCGTGATCAGGAACGCATCTCGCGTGATCGGACGGCGAACACGGTGAACGCCGTCTGATCACGCGAGTTACGTCTCTGATCACGCGTGATCGCCCTTCTCACCCCCGATTGCCACTGACGAGGGCCAGCCAGCGTTCGGTTGCGCGCGGCGAGGTCAGCCGCACCACCGGCACCCCGGGGTCAGCGACCCAGCCGCGGATCGTGCGCCGTTTACGCGCGAACGAGCGGAAGTGCCACACGATGATCGAATCGCCGGAGATCATGCCCCGCAGCGTTTCGACGTTGCCGTTGCAGATCCGGCGGCGGGTGACGCAGCGCACCACGGTCCGGCGCACCAGACGGCTCAGCGAAACCCAGCGCGGATAGTCCAGCGCCACGATCAGTTCGGCGCGGGGCAACGCGATGTCTCGCCATTTGGCGAACATCCCGTCGATGATCCAGCGGTCCTCGGCGACCAGGAGAGCGACCCGACGCCGCTGTTCCTCGTCCGGAACGGGGACCCAGCCCGGCTGCCAGGCGAGATCGTCGTCGACCGAATGCCAAGGCAGCCCGGTCCGCTCGGCCAGTTTCCCGGCCAAGGTCGTCTTACCTGAACCGGTGACTCCGTACACGACGATCCGTCCCGGCACCGAATCCATGCTTCCCCCATCAGACGCAGCGAAGGGGCCCTTCACCGCATCGGATGCGGTGAAGGGCCCCTTCGGTTCAGCTACTGAAACTCAGTCGTCGTCGTTCGAGCCGAGGGCCGTCTTCGAGACCTGCATGAGGAACTCGATGTTGGTCTTCGTCTTGCGCAGACGCGAGATCAGCAGGTCGATGGCCTGCTGCGAGTCCAGCGCGTGCAGCACCCGGTGCAGCTTGTGGGTGACCGCGAGCTCGTCGGGCGAAAGCAGCAGGTCTTCCTTGCGGGTACCGGACGGGTTGATGTCCACCGCGGGGAACACGCGCCGCTCGGCGATCTTCCGGTCGAGCTTGAGGTCCGCGTTCGCGGTGCCCTTGAACTCTTCGAAGATGACCGTGTCACCGGTGGAACCGGTCTCGACCATCGTCGTGGCGAAGATCGTCAGCGAGCCGCCGTTCTCGATGTTGCGCGCCGCGCCGAGGAAACGCTTCGGCGGGAACAGCGCCGTCGAGTCGACACCACCGGAGAGGATCCGGCCGGACGCCGGGGCCGCCAGGTTGTACGCACGGCCCAGACGGGTGATCGAGTCGAGCAGCACGACGACGTCGTGGCCCATCTCGACCAGGCGCTTCGCCCGCTCGATGGCCAGCTCCGCGACCGAGGTGTGGTCGGACGGCGGGCGGTCGAAGGTCGAGGCGATGACCTCACCCTTCACCGACCGCTGCATGTCGGTGACCTCTTCGGGACGCTCGTCCACGAGCACGACCATCAGGTGGCACTCGGGGTTGTTCGTCGAGATCGCGTTCGCGATGTCCTGCATGATCGTCGTCTTGCCGGCCTTCGGCGGCGAAACGATCAGCGCACGCTGCCCCTTGCCGACCGGCATCACCAGGTCGATGACACGGGTGGTGAGCTTGTGCGGCTCGGTCTCGAGGCGCAGCCGCTCGTTCGGGTACAGCGGGGTCAGCTTGGTGAACTCGGGACGGCGCTTGGACTCGTCCGGCTCCAGGCCGTTGATCGAGTCGACGCGCACCAGCGGGTTGAACTTCTGCCGCTGCTGCTCGCCGTCACGCGGCTGGCGCACGACACCGGTGATGGCGTCACCGCGGCGCAGGCCGTACTTGCGGACCAGCGAAAGCGAGACGTACACGTCGTTCGGCCCGGCGAGGTAGCCCGAGGTGCGCACGAACGCGTAGTTGTCGAGCACGTCCAGGATGCCCGCCACGGGCAGCAGAACGTCGTCCTCGCGGATCTCGGTGTCGGGCGAGCCGCCCTGTTCGCGGCCACCGCCAGAACCCCGGCGGCGACGGTCGCGGAAGCGACGGCCGCGACGGCCGCCTTCCTCGTCGTCGTCACCCTGCGGGCCCTGGCCCTGGCGCTGGCTGTTGTCCTGGCCGCCGCCCTGCTGGTTGCGCTGGCGGTTGTCCTGGCCACGGCCGTCGCGGTTGCCCTGGCGGTTGCCGCCCTGGTCACCACGGTCGCCCCGCTCGTTGCGGTCACCCCGGTCGCCGCGCTCACGCTGCTGGCCGCCCTGCTCGGGCGAACCCGCGGCGCGGTTGGAGCCGCGGCGACGACGGCTGCGGCCGCCCTCTTCCTGCTGCGGCTGGCCGTCCTGCGGCGCCCCGTTGTCCTGCTGCGCGGGCCGCTCGGCGGCGGGCGCGGAGCCGTTCTCCGAAACCTTCTCGGCCTTCTCCGCACGAGGAGCCTCGGCCGGAGCGGCTTCCGCCTTCGGGGCCTCCTGCTTCGGGGCCTCGGTCTTGGGCGCTTCGGCCTTCTGGGCCTTGCGCGGTGCGTCGATCCCCTCGAGCGGAAGCGTTTCGCTCGCCGCGGCGGGGGTCTTGCGCTTGGTCTTGCCCTGGCGCTCGCGGATGGCCGCGATCAGATCGCCCTTGCGCATGCCCGTCGTCTCGCCGATGCCAAGGTCCCCAGCGATCGAGCGCAGTTCGGCGACGGTCTTGCCGGTCAATCCGCCGACCGTGCGCTTGGGAGCGACGACGCCGTTCGACTCGGCGGCGCCACCTTCGACGTCGCTCAAAAGATCGGTGTTGCTCACAAATGTCCTTCCTGACCGATCCACGCCTCCAGGTGGATCAGCGGACCGCCGCTCGCGTCCGATTGCGAAACGGCGTAATTGGCCCCCGATACGGGCGATCAGCTCCTCGGCCGTGTTGAACACAGCTAGAAGGCCTCCAGCACAGGGATTTGCGTCCTCCAAACGGAGGAAGCGGAATTCGGCACCGCCGGAACCGGGAACCCGCCTGCGTCCATCCGCTACTCCCCGCTTGCCAGGCGGTGTACGGAACTGGCGGATCAACGAAGGATGCGGGCCAAGGATGACACTGGTCACCTGGACCGGCACCGGGTGCGGAAACGCACGGTGATCGAACGCCCCCGAGGGTAGACCGCGCCACGGTCCGGTGCAACAACCACCCCCCGCGTGGCGGGATGGGGCTCCGGCATGTGACCGAGGCTTTACTGAGCCGCAACCTGAACGCCGCCCGGATCGATCGGCAGCTCGGTGACGTCGAAAGACGTAACGTCGACGCCCGCCGGGAGTATTCCCCCGGTGGTCAGCGCGAGCACCGTCGGACCGGCCCCGGAGATGGCCGCGGCCACCCCTTCGGCCCGCAGCGCGCGCACCAGTTCGCTGCTCGCCGGGTACGCGGACGCCCGGTAATGCTGATGGAGCCGATCTTCGGTCGCGGAGAGCAACAGGTCCGGGCGCGCGGTCAGCGCGTGCACCGCGAGCGCCGCGCGACCGGCCGTGAACGCCGCGTCGGCGTGCGGGACCCGGTCGGGAAGCAGCCCGCGGGTGGCGTCGGTCGAGGACCGCAGCGCCGGGACGGCGACCACGGGCCGGATGTCGTGATGCGGCTGGAGCCGTTCGGCGCGGAACCGCTCGCCCTCGTTCCACGCCACCACGAAGCCGCCCAGCAGGCTCGCCGCGGCGTTGTCCGCGTGTCCTTCGAACCCGGCTGCCAGCTGCAGGGCGTCGTCGTCCAGGGGCTTCTCAGCCAGCGCGTACGCCGCCGCGACCCCGGTCACCACGGCGGACGCGGACGAGCCGAGGCCGCGGGCGTGCGGGATGGCGTTGAAGCACCGCAGGTGCAGGCCGGGCGGCCGGAGGCCGAGGTGCTCGCAACCGCGCCGGAAGGCCCGTACGACCAGGTGCGATTCGTCGGTCGGGACGTCGTCCACGCCGCCCGCGCCGACGTCGGTCACCTCGATCTTGAGCCCGGCGTCGGTGATCTGGAGTTCGACGCGGTCGTACAGCGCGAGCGCCAGGCCGAGCGCGTCGAACCCCGGGCCGAGGTTCGCCGAAGACGCCGGGACCTTGATCTTGAGCAGCGTCATCGCAGGTCCAGCGCGGCGGCGACGGCGGTCGGGTCGACGGCGAGCGGCTCGACCTCGACGTTGCCTTCCAGCGCCGTGGCCGGATCCTTCAGACCGTGTCCCGTGACGGTGCACACAACGGTCGAGCCCTTGGGCAGGCGGCCGTCGGCGGCCGTGGCGAGCAGGCCGGCGACGCTGGTCGCCGAGGCGGGCTCCACGAACACGCCTTCCTTGCGGGCCAGCAGCCGGTACGCCTCGAGGATCTTCTCGTCGGTGATCGCGTCGAACAGCCCGGCGGACGCGTTCTTCGCCTTCATCGCGCCGTCCCAGGACGCGGGGCTGCCGATGCGGATCGCGGTCGCGATGGTGTCCGGATCGGCCACCGGTTCGCCGTGCACGAGAGGCGCGGCACCGGCCGCCTGGAACCCGAACATCCGCGGGGTGTTCTTCACCACACCGTCGCCCGCGTACTCGGAATACCCGGCCCAGTAGGCGGTGATGTTGCCCGCGTTGCCGACCGGCAGGCAGTGGATGTCCGGCGCCCGGCCCAGCACGTCGCAGATCTCGAACGCGGCCGACTTCTGGCCGGCGATGCGCACCGGGTTCACCGAGTTGACCAGGGTCACCGGATAGTCGATCGCGGTCTTCTGCGCGAGTTCGAGGCAGTCGTCGAAGTTGCCGTCCACCTGCAGGATCCGCGCGCCGTGCAGGACGGCCTGGGCGAGTTTGCCCATCGCGATCTTGCCCTGCGGCACGAGTACCGCGCAGGTGAGCCCGGCGCGGGCCGCGTACGCCGCGGCCGAGGCCGACGTGTTGCCGGTGGAGGCGCAGATGACCGCCTTGAGCCCGCTGGCGAGCGCGTGCGTGATGGCCACGGTCATCCCGCGGTCCTTGAACGACCCGGTCGGGTTCGCGCCTTCGACCTTGAGGTGGACCTCGCAGCCGGTCAGTTCCGAGAGGTGCGGGGCGGGCAGCAGCGGCGTGTTGCCTTCGCCGAGCGTGATCACCTTCGCGCCGGAGGGGACCGGGATCCGGTCCGGATAAGCCTGGATGATCCCCGGCCACGGTTGGGAAATCACTGGTCTTCGCCTTCCACCCGCATCACACTGACGACCTGGTTCACCACATCGAGTTCGGCAATGTCGTCCACAGTGGACCGCAATGCCGCGTCCGGCGCCAGGTGGGTGACCACGACCAGGCTGGCCGTGTCGTTCGCGTCGCGCTGGCGCACGGCGGCGATGCTGACACCGTGCCCGGCGAACGCCTGGGCCACCTGGGCGAGGACGCCCGCTCGATCGGCCACGTCGAGACTGACGTGGTACCGCGTCGGCGTCTGGCCCATCGGCCTGACCGGGAGCGCGGCGTGCGCGGATTCGCGCGGGCCACGGCCGCCGACGACCCGGTTTCGAGCCACCGCGACGAGGTCGCCGAGCACGGCACTCGCGGTCGGCGCGCCACCGGCGCCCTGACCGTAGAACATGAGCTCACCGGCGGCGTCGGCCTCGACGTAGACGGCGTTGTACGCGCCGCCCACCCCGGCGAGCTGGTGACCGCGCGGGATCATCACCGGATGCACGCGCGCCGAAACGGATTCGGTGCCGTCGTCGGCGGTGACGCGCTCGCAGATGGCGAGCAGTTTCACCGTGCGGCCCAGCACGTTCGCCGCGGCGAGATCCGACGCGGTGACGTCGGCGATGCCCTCACGGTGCACGTCGGACGCGGTCACCCGGGTGTGGAACGCGAGCGAGGCGAGGATCGCGGCCTTGGACGCCGCGTCGTAGCCGTCGACGTCGGCCGTCGGGTCCGCCTCCGCGTAGCCGAGCCTGCTGGCCTCTTCCAGCGTTTCCGCGTAGCCGGCGCCGGTGGAGTCCATCGCGGACAGGATGTAGTTGGTGGTGCCGTTGACGATGCCCATCACGCGGGTGATGCGGTCACCGGCCAGCGATTCGCGCAGCGGGCGCAGCAGCGGGATCGCCCCGGCCACGGCCGCCTCGAAGTACAGGTCGACACCCGCGGCGTCGGCGGCCTCGAACAGCTCCGCGGAATGCTCGGCGAGCAGCGCTTTGTTCGCCGTGACAACGGATTTCCCGGCTTTGAGCGCGTCGAGCAGCCACTCCCGCACCGGCTCGATGCCGCCGACCAGTTCGACGACGACGTCGACGTCCGGGGAGGTCACGAGCTTCGTCACGTCGGAGGTCACCAGCTCCGGCGGCAGTTCGGGGTGCTTGTCGGGGCGCCGCACCGCGATGCCCGCCAGCTCCACCCTGGCGCCCGCCCTGGCGGCCAGCTCCTCGGCCTGCTCGGTGAGCAGCCGGACCACTTCGCCACCGACCGTCCCGCAGCCCAGCAGGGCGACCTTGATCACGCGTCCGTCCACAGTAGACACTTGCTAGACCTCCAGGCGCAGCATGTCGTCCGTCGTCTCCCGCCGCAGCAGCACGCGGGCGCTGCCGTTGCGCACGGCCACCACCGCGGGCCGCGGCTGCCGGTTGTACCCGCTGGCCATCGAGTAGCAGTACGCCCCGGTGGCCGCCACGGCGAGCAGGTCGCCGGGAGCAAGGGTGTCGGGGAGCCAGCAGTCACGGACGACGATGTCGCCGGACTCACAGTGTTTTCCCACGACCCGGGACAGCGCGGCGCTCGCCTGGCCGTCCCCGTCGTCGTCGGCCGACCGGGATACGAGACGGCAGTCGTACACCGCGTCGTAGAGGGCGGTGCGGATGTTGTCGCTCATGCCGCCGTCGACGCTGACGTAGCGCCGGGCGGCCTTGTCGCCGAGCGAGACGTCCTTGATGGTCCCGACCTCGTACAGCGTGATCGTGCCGGGGCCGGCGATGGCGCGGCCGGGCTCGCCGGCGATCTTCGGCACCGGAAGGCCCGCGTACTCGCATTCCTTGCGGACGATCTCGCGGATCTGCGTGATCATCTGCGCGGGCGGCGGCGGGTTGTCCTTGTCGGTGTAGGCGATACCGAAACCACCGCCGAGGTCGACGATCGACAGCTGGTCGAGCAGATCGGAGCCGTGCTCCTTGGCGAGTTCGGCCAGCAGGCCGACCACGCGGCGGGCGGCGACCTCGAAACCGTCGGCGTCGAAGATCTGCGAACCGATGTGGCTGTGCAGGCCGATCAGCTTGAGCGACGGCGCGTTGAGCACGCGGCGCACGGCCTCGGCGGCGTCACCGGAAGCCAGCGAGAAACCGAACTTCTGGTCCTCGTGCGCGGTCGCGATGAACTCGTGCGTGTGCGCCTCGACGCCGACGGTGACCCGGATGAGGACGTTCTGCACGACGTCGTGCCGGGCGGCGACGTCGGCCAGCCGCGCGATCTCGTAGTAGGAGTCGACGACGACCGTGCCGACGCCCGCTTCGACGGCGGCTTCCAGTTCGGGCAGCGACTTGTTGTTGCCGTGGAAGGTGATCCGCTCCGCCGGGAAGTTCGCGCGCTGCGCGACGGCGAGTTCGCCGCCGCTGCAGACGTCCAGGCTCAGCCCCTGCTCGGCCACCCAGCGGGCGATCTCGATGGACAGGAACGCCTTGGACGCGTAGTGCACGAGCGCCGGGTCGTCGAACGCCTCGGCGTAGTCGGCGCACCGGGACTTGAAGTCGGCCTCGTCGACCACGAACAGCGGCGTGCCGTACTTCTCGGCGAGTTCGCGGACGTCGACGCCCGCGATGCGGACGACGCCGTCACCGCCGCGGAAAGTGTTGCGGGGCCAGACTTTCGGGTACAGCCTGTCGAGTTCTTCGGGACTCGACGGCGGGAAACCGGAGGCGTCGGCGTGGGGGTAGACGTCGGCGTGGCGGGGGCCCGCGGGGTGAGCCATTTGCTTTTACATCCGTTCCGGAGCAGAGACACCGAGCACGTTGAGGCCGTTCGCCAGCACCTGGCGGGCGGCCTGGCACAGCGCGAGCCGGGCGAACGTGAGGGGGGTGGCCTCCTCGTCGCCCTGGGGGAGAACACGGCCGACCGTGTAGAACTTGTGGTACGCGCCGGCGAGTTCTTCGAGGTACCGGGCGACGCGGTGCGGTTCGCGCAGCTGTGCGGCCCGGCGGAGGACGGTCGGGAATTCGCCGATCGTGCGGATCAGATCGCCCTCGGCGGGCAGCGTAAGCAGGCCGAAGTCGACGGCGCCATCGGATTTCAGCCCGAGGTCGGCGGCGTTGCGCTGCAACGAGGCCAGCCGGGCGTGGGCGTACTGGACGTAGTACACCGGGTTGTCGTTGGAGTGCTTGCGAAGCAGGTCGAGGTCGATGTCCAAAGTGGAATCGACCGAGTAGCGGATCAGCTCGTAGCGGGCCGCGTCCACACCGACGGTGCCGACGAGGTCCTCCATGGTGATCACGGTGCCCGCGCGCTTGCTCATCCGGACCGGCTTGCCCTCGGAGACCAGGTTGACCATCTGGCCGATCAGCACCTCGACGACGGCCGGGTCGTCACCGAAGGCGGCCGCCGCGGCCTTGAGCCGGGCGATGTAGCCGTGGTGGTCCGCGCCGAGCATGTAGATGCAGAGGTCGAAACCGCGCTTGCGCTTGTCCTGGAAGTAGGCGAGGTCACCGGCGATGTAGGCCGGGTTGCCGTCCTTCTTGATGACGACGCGGTCCTTGTCGTCGCCGTGCTCCTTGGACTTGAGCCACCAGGCGCCGTCCTCGAAGTACAGGTTCCCGGAGTCCTTCAGCTGCTGGACCGAGGACGCCACGGCGCCGGACTCGTGCAGCGAGTTCTCGTGGAAGTAGACGTCGAAATCGGTGCCGAACTCGTGCAGGCTCTGCTTGATCTCGGTGAACATCAGCTCGATGCCGACCCGGCGGAAGGTCTCGGCCCGCTCGTCGTCGGGCAGCGAGAGCGCGCTCGGCTCCTGACGGATGACCTCGGCGGCGATGTCGTTGATGTAGCCGCCCGCGTAGCCGTCCTCGGGGGCGGGCTCGCCCTTGGCGGCGGCGATCAGGGAACGCACGAAGCGGTCGATCTGCGCGCCGTGGTCGTTGAAGTAGTACTCCCGGGTGACCAGGCCGCCCTGCGCGGACAGCACGCGGCCCAGCGCGTCGCCCACCGCGGCCCAGCGGGTGCCGCCGAGGTGGATCGGGCCGGTCGGGTTCGCCGAAACGAATTCGAGGTTGATCTTGACGTCCGCCAGCGCGTCGCCGAGGCCGTACTTCTCGCCGGCGTCGAGCACCTGCTGGACGATCTGGCCCTGCGCGTCGGCGGCGAGCCGCAGGTTGAGGAAGCCCGGCCCGGCGACCTCGGCCGAGTCGATGCCGTCGGTGGCCGAGATCTCGTCGGCGAGCGCGTCGGCGAAGTCACGGGGCTTCATGCCCGCCTTCTTGGCCACCTGCAGCGCCAGGTTGGTCGCGTAATCGCCGTGCTCGGGATTGCGGGGACGTTCGATCGTCACCTTCTCCGGCAGCACGGAATCGTCGAGGCCGCGCGCGGTGAGAACCTGCACGGCGGAGTTACGGACCAGGTCGGCGAGAGCTGCGGGAGTCACTCGCGGAATTCTAGGTGTGACCTGGTCCGGGCTTCGCAGCGACCGCCGGAAGGTGTGAGCCAAGCCGGTGATCTTCGAACTGTTCACGGTGATCAGACGCGCGGTCTCTACACTGGCCCGCGCAGGGACCACCCCCTTCGGAGAACGCAGGAGCCATGGCTAACGGGACAACCAGAAAAAAGGGCGCGTCGTCGAAGAACGCCATGAAGGCCGCCCGTAGTTCCGTCGTGTCCAAGAAGGGCACGCCCTGGGGCACGATCATCGCCGTCGTCGCGATCGTCGTCCTGGCTGCCTCGGTGGTCACCTATTACATGGTCGCTTCGGCGCCCAAGCGCGATCAGAAGACCCGCGAAGAGAACGCGGCCGCCTTCGCCCCCTCGCAGCAGGACCCGGATCCCTCCAAGCGGATCGCCGGCGTGACCACGGCCACCTACGAGGGCTCCGTGCACGTCAGCGCCGCCGAGCGCGTCGCCTACGACAAGACCCCGCCCTTCGGCGGCCCGCACGACCAGGCCTGGGCCGCGTGCAACGGCGTCGTCTACGAGAAGGCCGTCCGCAACGAGAACATGGTCCACGGTCTCGAGCACGGCGCGGTCTGGATCGCCTACAACCCGGCGCAGATCACCGGCGAGGCGCTCGACCTGCTGAAGGTGCGTGTCGAGGGCAAGCCGTACATGGTGATGTCGCCGTACCCGAACCTGGACAAGCCGATCTCGCTGCAGTCGTGGGGCCACCAGCTGAAGCTGGACTCCGCCTCCGACGAGCGGATCGACCAGTTCGTCGCCGCGCTGCGCACCAACCCCTTCGGCGCGTACCCCGAGCGTGACGCCACCTGCGACGCGCAGATCGAGCCGGGCGACTTCGACCCGACCCCGCCGGGGCCGGACGCGAAGCCGATGGACTACAAGGGCAGCGCGGGCACACAGCCGGACCAGCCCGGTGCCGGTCAGCCGTCCGCGCCCGCGACCCAGCCCTCGGCGCCCGCGAGCAAGTAGTGAGCCAAGTGGACCCCGATCTCCAGGAAGACGTCTCACGATCGGCCAAGAGCCGATGGCTGGTGATCGGGGCCGCCCTGGTCGTCATGCTGATCCTCGGCTTCGGCCTCGGCGCGCTGACGACCAGGCTGATCGACGCCGAGCCGGAGCAGAAGACCCCGGGCACGGGCTCGGTCGAGGTCGGCTTCGCGCAGGACATGTCGGTGCACCATCTCCAGGCCGTCACCATGGCGGGCTGGGCGCGGGACCACACGACCGATCCAGCGATCAAGACCCTCGCGTTCGACATCGAGCGCACGCAGACCGGCCAGGTCGGCCGGATGAAGGGCTGGCTCGGCCTGTGGGGCCAGCCCGAGCAGGCGACCGGCGCCTACATGACCTGGATGACCGAGCCGATGTCCGGCCACGGCGGGCACGGTGGCGGCGACATGAAGCCGTCGAACGGTGCGCCGATGCCGGGGATGGCGACGTCGGCCGAATTGGCCAAGCTGCGGTCGCTGACCGGCAAGGAGATGGACGTTTTCTTCCTTCAGCTGATGCTGCGGCACCACGAAGGCGGGACGGCGATGGCCCAGTACGGCCACGACCACACGTCGATCGCGGACGTGAAATCGCTGACGCAGAGCATGCTCGTTTCGCAGGGCGCCGAGATCACCCTGATGAAGGGGATGCTCCAGGAGCGCGGCGCCGCTCCCCTCCCCGCCTGACGCATTTCGTCCTCTGGATGCGGTAGTTCGCTTTGCCAACTACCGCACCCAGAGGACGAAATGCGTGGAGGGGGGTCTACCAGGAGAGCTCCCGGCAGCGTTGCGCGCACTGGGGCACTTCTATCTGCAGGGTCGCGTGCTCGATGGAGTAGCGGTTCGCCAGGAGGTTCTGCGCCTCGGTGAGCACCTCGGCCTGCTCGACGGTCGGCGCGATGGTGAGGTGCGCCGAAGCGACCTCCATCCCCGATGTCAGCGTCCAGACATGCAGGTCGTGGACGTCCTCGACGCCCTTCAGCCCGCCGAGTTCGGCCTGGATCCCGGCGACGTCGACCCCCTTGGGCGCGTGCTGGAACAGGATCCGCAGCGCGCGCCGGGCGAGGGCGTACGTGCGGGGCAGGACGAACAGGCCGATCGCGACACCGATGATCGGGTCGGCGTAGCGCCAGCCGGTCAGCAGGGTGATCGCGCCGCTCAGCAGCACACCGACGGAGCCGATCAGGTCGGCGAGGACTTCGAGGTACGCGCCGCGGACGTTGATGCTCTCCTCCGCGCCCTTGCGCAGGACCATGAACGAGACGATGTTCGCGACGAGGCCGGCGGCCGCGGCCAGCAGGACGGGCAGACCGGGCACGGCGGGCGGGTCGCTGATCCGGCCGATGGCCTCGACCAGGACGTAGCCCGCGACGCCGAAGAGCAGGATGGCGTTGCCCAGCGCCGCGAGCACTTCGGCGCGATAGAAGCCGAATGTCCTGGTCAGCGTCGGGCCGCTGCGCCGGGCGAGCAGGATGGCCGCCAGCGCCATGCCGACGCCGAGGACGTCGGTGAACATGTGCGCGGCGTCGGAGATCAGCGCGAGCGAGCCGGTGGCGAACCCGACGACGAACTCCATGACCATGAAGCCGGCGCCGATGACCAGCGCGATCGTCAGGCTCTTGAGGTAGCGGCCTGACGCGCTCGACGGCGAGGCCGTTCCATGCCCGTGCCCGTGACCCATTGCTCCGCCTCTCGTGAAGTCGACAGGCCGAATATATTGTCACATGCGCATATGTGCAATACAGGTGAGCCTAAGTTCACCATGTCCTAAGCCACACAAGGAAGCCATCCCCCAGGAGGGCCTTCCCGAAACCTGAAACCGCCACGCACCGCTACCGAAGCGACCGGAGGAACCCCCGCAACTGGCCGACGAAGGCCTCCGGCTGCTCGAACGCGGCGAAATGCCCACCCTTGTCCAGCACCTCGTACCAGCGAAGATCGGTGTAGCGCAGCTCCGCCCAGCGCCGGGACGGCCGGATGATCTCGCGCGGGAAGATGGAGATACCCGAAGGAACTTCAACGGCCGAGACGTCGCGCTCCTTGCTCTCCCAGTAGATCCGCGCCGACGAGGCCGCCGTGCCGGTGAACCAGTAGACGGAGATCGCGTCGAGCATCTGCCGCCAGGACAGCGCACTCTCCGGCGAGCCGTCGTTGTCGGTCCACTCCCGGAACTTCTCGGCGATCCACACGGCCTGCCCCACCGGCGAGTCGGTGAGCCCGTAGCCGACCGTCTGCGGACGCGTGGCCTGCTGCTGCGCGTACGCGGACCCGACGGCTCGGAACCGCGCGAGGTCACCGATCGCCGCCTTCTCCTCCGCCGTCGGCTCGCCCAGCACGGACTCGTCGTACGGGACGCCCGCCATGTTCACGTGGACGCCGATCAGTCGCTCCGGGACGATCTTGGCGAGCAAGTTCGTCACGCCAGAGCCCCAGTCGCCGCCCTGCGCGACGTAACGCTCGTACCCGAGCCGCCCCATCAGCTCGTCCCAAGCTTGGGCGATGCGCTCGACGTTCCAGCCCGTCGACGACGGTTTGCCGCTCCAGCCGAACCCCGGCAGCGACGGCGCCACGACGTGGACCGCGTCCGCGGGATCGCCCCCGTGCGCGGCGGGGTCGGTCAGCGGCCCGAGCACGTCGAGGAACTCCACGACCGACCCCGGCCAGCCGTGCGTGAGCACGAGCGGCGTCGCGTCCGGCTCCGGCGAGCGAACGTGCAGGAAGTGGATCCCGAGACCGTCCACAGTGGTCTTGAAGCCCGGGAAAGCGTTGACCCGGGCGGCCAGCCCGAAGTCGTAGTCCTCGGCCCAGTACCGGCACAACTCCCGTGCGAACTCCAGCGGGACACCCTGCTCCCAGTCGTCGACAGTGGCCGGGTCGGGCCAGCGCGTCGCGCGCAGCCGGGTGCGCAGATCTTCGATGGCTGATTCGGGGATCCTCACCTCGAACGGTTCGATCACCAGGTCCTCCCAGTTCGTCGATGCCACCAACGCTACGCATTTCGGCTGCCCGTCGGCTCGCTCTTGCGAAAGACCTGGTCAGACGGGTCCCTGGCCGCATCGGCGAGCAGCACGCCGGTTAACGACCACCACTCGCGAGAGCCCCCGGGGACATGCGCTAAGCTTTCAACGTCGCTCAGGCGGCAACGCCCTCGTAGCTCAGGGGATAGAGCACTGCCCTCCGGAGGCAGGTGTCGCAGGTTCGAATCCTGCCGAGGGCACACTTCTGACCAGGCAAAACACCGTCCGCCAGTCTAGACTGGACGGTTATGTGGCAAGAATCGTGACAAGACCTCCGCGACAGTGAGTCGCGGTAACACCGTCCTCCGTCGCGGCCCCCGCGGCTCCATCAGCCGCCTCCCCAGCGGCTCACTCCGGGTGCGGGTCTACGTTGGCACCGATCCGTTCACGCACCGCGCACACATGCTCAGCCAGACCATCCCCGCCGGACCGACGGCTCTCGATGACGCGGAGGCGGCAGCCCGGCGGATGCTGACGCAGGTCCGCGAGCGCCGCGAACTCCGTACCGACGTCACTCTGACCGAACTACTCGCCAGTCACCTGGCCCTCTTGCACGCCAGCGGCACTACCCGGCACTCGTACCAGTGCATGGTCACCAAGCACGTGCAGCCGCTGCTGGGACACCTGCGGCTCTCCGCGATCACCCCGGAACTACTGGATCACTACTACTCCGAACTCCGTCGCTGCCGCGACCACTGCCGGCGCCCGCAGAAGAACCATCGCTGCCGACCGCTCGCCCCCGCCACGGTCCGCAAGATCCACTACCTGCTCAGCGGGGCCTACCACCGCGCCGTCCGCTGGGGCTGGATCGACCGCAGCCCCACCATGGATGCCGCGCCACCGCCCAAGGCGTATCTGGAACCCCAACCACCCACCCCGGCCGAGGCCGCCCAGATCATGGACGCCGCTGCGCGGCACCCCAACCTCGGTCCGCTGGTCTGGCTGGCCATGGTGACCGGCGCCCGCCGCGGCGAACTCTGCGCACTACGCTGGCGCCACTTCGACCCGGTCCACCGCGTCCTGGTCATCCGGGCCAGCATCGCCCAAGTCGGCACCACGACCTGGGAGAAGGACACCAAGCTGCACCAACGGCGTCACCTTGCCCTCGACGCGGACACCACCGCCATGCTCGTGCAGTACCACCACGCCCAGCAGCACCGCGCCGCCTCGGTCGGTGCTGCTCTCACACCGGACAGCTTCGTGTTCTCCTCCCGCGCCGACGGCGCCACCTGGCGCCCGCCGGACTCCCTCACCCGCCAGTACCGGCGTCTGGTCACCCGCCTCGGGATCCGCACCACCCTGCACAAGCTGCGCCACTACTCGGCCACCGAACTCATCGCCGCCGGCGTCGACGTGCGTACCGTCGCCGGCCGACTCGGTCACTCCGACGGCGGCACCACCCTCGCCTACTACGCCGCCTGGGTCCGCGAAGCCGACCAACGCGCCAGCAACATCCTCATCTCCCGACTCCCCACACCCCGGCGTCCCCTCGCTACCAAGCCCGACACTCGCACCACCACCCGCCGACCACGCTGCCCGTACGAAACGATCGCCGCCGAACTGCGCACCGCCATCGCCGACGGCACTCTCACGCCCGGCTCCGCTCTCCCCACCATCCAGGAACTCGCAACCATCCACCACGTTGCCCCCAGCACCGCCCACCGTGCGATAGCCCAGCTCACCCGCCAGCACCTCATCACCGTCACCCGAGGCTGCCGAGCCCGCGTCAACAAAACAGTCCCGAGTACATGAGATGTCTCCATCAAACCTGGGCCGGACAGCCCATCATGCTGAGTATCGCGGCGCAAGGAGCGAGGTTCGCCAACCGAGAAGTCCTTCGCAACTGCGCTCGTCGCAGCAATACCGAGACCGGCCTCGAACTCACCCAGGCACTTCTAATGACGCCCGATGTCTATCCGGCATTGAGGCCGGACGCCAACGGATGGCTCCTCGCCCTCCTCCGCCGCTTCGGCCACAAGTGCTGGAACGGTGTCAAGTATTCGTCGAGCAGAATCTCGACGTAGCGGCCGCCTACGCACTTCTCAACGCGGCCGACCTCGCCGAGGGCGAGGAAGCGACGTTCTCCCGGCATTCCCTGGCTGGTCTGACCAAGCTACGCAGGCTGAGATCCGACTCTGGCCGCGGGCTGCTTCAGGAGACTTCATCCTCAATGAGCCCGTAGGGAGGTTGGTCTTCTCGTCGAGAGTAGCGAACAACGACATCGGGTTCGGTGGAACTCGGAGGCGCGTTGTCAACGACAATGATCTGGGCACCTTTACCCGCGCCCGCGAGCCACGTGTGCAGGTGCTGATAGAAATCCGTAACGGCGATGCTATCGGCGAATTCGGCGTCGCGGTCGCCGCCCTGACCGAGGTTCTTTTGCGGGCTGTCGATCATGAGGAAACCAGGATGAGCGCTGCCGGTCTCCCATGCGATCTGGAAGATTGCCAGTATCCAGGCCAGAGAGATAAGGGTACGCCCCCCAGAGGAAGCGTTGGTATAGCTCATACCGCGCATGTGAGGGACGAGGCGGCCGTCGATGAACGCCTGGTCCAACTTGGGGTAGCGCCAGGAGGTGAGGATGGCGACATAGCGCTCGCTGATGCGGTGAATAACGTCGTTGCGGTCCGGTTGCATGGCGGCTTCGTTCATCTCGGCCCGCAAGGCGTCAACGTTGGATTCGAGGCGAGTAACTGTTACTCCGCGTCGGTCGAGGCTGTCGAGCATTCTGATCGCGGTTTTCGCCCGGTCCAGGCTGGCCGCGGCGGCCTGCTGCTGGCGCATCAGGTCGTCGCGATGGCTGAGGTAGGGGCTCACCGCGGCGTTGGTCGCAGCGTCCACCTCGTGCGCGAGGCCGGCCTCGTCGTCGTTGGCTTGCTTGGCCTCGACACGCAGACGTCCGAGTTCTGATTCGAGCTCCTCGACAAATGTAGTGATTTCCGCCAAGCGTGCCTTGGTGGCTCGCAGCTCGGTGGAGACGTCGAACTTCGCCTCGGTTTCGGTGCCTGCAGTGCCCGGTGCGGTGTTGTTCGCAGATGAGCCGTTGGTGGACGCGGTGGTGCCGGTAGATTTTGTTGCTGCCAAGTTGACTTCAGAGCTACAGAGCGTGCAGTGGCCGTCCGCGATGTGCGGGGTGTCCCGGAGCACAGTCAAGCAAGCGGGACAGACCTTCACTTGCAGAGGATCGAACAACATGCGCGCCTCGGCGAGCATTGTCAGCTTGGTGATGTCGGCGGCGTACTGGGCGCGGAGAGGAACTAGGCGACGTAGCTGGGTCTCACGGTCGCGCACGAGCGCCGCGGTCTGCTGTGCTTGCCGAGACGCATCGCGGTGCCTCGCGCGCAGGTCCGCAGCAAAGGTGGACGCAGCGTGGATCTGGGTGTCCAGGGTTTCGAGCGCGCGCGTGACCTGTTCGACTTTCTGCTCGGCATCCCCACGGACGAGTTCGATCTCAATGCGCGTGCCGAATTCCTGCTCGTCGAGGAACGCCTGGGTGGTGGTGTACTCGGCGCGAGCCTTGGCCAGTCGGTTCTCCAGCTCTCTGATTCGGCGGCCAAGTTCGACTGCCTTGTCGTCGTGGACACCGAACACGACGTCGACCACTTGGCCGAGTTTGAGGCGCTTCATGGGAGAGCTTTCGAACAGCAGGTGCTTGTCGTCGAGTCGCTCGTTGGGCATGTAGCTGAGCCACAGCAGGTCGCGGATGCTGAGCGGATCGGTTCCGGACTCCGCCTGGGTGGGCGCCTCGCGCAGCTCTACGCCTTCGAGACCGCAGTAGGACAGGAGGAAACTCGAGAGGCTGTCCGCAGCACCGGCAGGCTTGATCATCTTCTTGTCGAGGGGTGGGGTCTCGATATCCCCAAGACGTCCCGTCCTGACGAACGCGGCAGTGGATGGCTCACCGACAGCTCGCTCAATGACGTGAGGTTGTCCGTTGAGCTGGACTTCCAGAAGCGCCGACCTGACCTTGCGGAGGATCTCCGGGTGCTGTGGGTGATCTTTTCCGCCAAGGCAGTAAACAACAAACTCCAGCACTGAGGACTTGCCCGTGCTGAACGCCCCGGCGATGACAGATAGCGACCGCAATTTTGTATCGGTGTCCCGGAAATCGACCTCATAGTCGCGGTCGATGCCCTTGAGCCGGAGGCGCACGAGCCGGATGCCACGAGGCACGAGGATCGGCTCGGACGAGCCACCCGCGGTGGGCGGGTTGCCCTGAACAGCCCTGACAGGGTCATTCTCGGTGCTCATGTGCGGCGTCCATTGTAGGGCGGGTGAACAGGTGTGTCGTCAAGGAGCAAGTCGGAGACTGCCGGGCTCTCCTCCACCAGGTGGATGGCGTCGAGGAGGTCAAGCGCTTCTGGACGCGCGGAATCGCGTGCTGTCGTGGTCCAGGTTTGGACGGCGTCGCGTAGACGGGAATCGCTATAGCGGCGCAGCTTGGTGAGCAGAATCTCTGCAGACAGCCGGTATGACCTTGCGTAGACGGCGCTGAACCTCCCAGCGAGTTCGACGCCTTCGGCGGTCGCGGCGTACAGCACGCTCTTGTCCACCGCCGGCTCTACCAGGCCGTAAGCCACCAGCAGGGCCAGGTCATGCTGGAGACGCTCCCGCCGGGTGGTGAAGCGGTGCGCCGGGCTGGCGTAGCTCAATGCCCGGCCGTCGAAGCCTGCCATCAGCAGCCGTTTCCGGTCCCGGTCTTCCTCATCGGTTAGCACCAGCATCGGGTTGGCCACGAGAAAGTCGTAGTAGCCCAACCGCTCGATCGATGCTCCGGGAAGATTGAACTCACGTAGCGACGCAAGTAACAGCACCAGCTGCGCCAGCCTGAAGACGACGTCGTCCTCCGGCACCACGACCGGCGGCCGAGTGCCCGAACTCGTTGGGGCATCGGTCGGGCTGGTCACGACGACTCCGCTGTGGCCGCGGTGTCAGGCGCCTCGCCTGTTTGCCCGGTCTCGGCAGGATTTACGTGGTCCTCCGCGACCTGCCGCCAGTGGCGGACCCACCCGGCCCGTCGGTCGTCAACGACTCGATGCATCAGACCGGACGTGTGGACCGCACCTGCAGGAAGCCCAGTTCCCAGGGCTTCGTGCTGGGCCCTGATCTCACCCATTACCGACTTCTGCAGGCCTGGCAGGCGCGAGCCCCCGTGGATCTGGCACGCGTCGTTGAAATGATCCTCCCACAGGCCATGCACCGCCGCGTCGGCGTGGGACAGTGCGGCGACCTCTGAGGCGACTCCCTTGTCCACGATTTCTCTCGCCATCAACTCGGCGTTGAAGAACTGGTGCTTGGACGCGGAGACCTCCACATGGCCTGCCTCACGGAGCTGACGCACGAACAACGCTGAATCTAGCCGGTCGGAGTCCTCATCGGCCAAGCTCACGACTTGGGCGACCGTGCGCGCAGACCAAGCGGGCTCGTAGTAGTGCCTGCGCACAGCCTCCGCGTCAGGTGAGAGCAGAAGTCCTCGCAGCTCGTTCTCGTCCCACAACTCGATCAAGACCCCGTGTTGTTTCTCCATCCGCTTCTTCCAGCCCGACCACCACTTCGACGTAGGCGCGTCCATGCTGGACGGTACGCAGAGAACCCACTGGTGCAATACGAACTTCTCGTTGGCCGCGTTCTTCACCGCCGAGTTGAAGGACTCCCGGATCTGCGCTTGATGGGTACTGCCCGCGACCTCGGGCATGAAGTACTTCGACTGCCAAATCGTGATGTGACCGCCAAGGTCGCCGATGAACACATCGATGCCCCAGTCACCAGGGTTGGCGGCAACCATCGCTGCCACCCCTGGCCGGACGGCGCGGACCAGCTGACCGATCATCTCCTCGAAGTCTTGACGAGCGCCGTGGGTATTCGCGCGAACTTCGTGCGCACGGAAATTGATAGGTGAACCGCCAGCAGCCACCCCCGAAGGCGAGCTCGTCGCCGCAGCCGTACCCTGCGACAACCTGACCACCTGCCTCCATCGCTCCAAAACCGCCACTGACGTGCTCTGTTGCCCATCGCAACATCGACTTACTAGTGCGGCACGTTACCGCCGACCGCGCTGTGCCGCCGGACCGTAATCATCCTGTTCTTCGATTCACCTGTCCGGCGTGTCGTCACACAACGTGAACTGCCGACGTTCTCGAAAGCGTGCATGGGCGCAGGTGACGCCAACCGGGCGACCCTGTCACATCACTTCGCATGTCCTTGGCATCCTTGCGCGGATAGGTTGGGAACGTTGTCATGTCGTGGAGGCCTTGACGGCGGCGGGAATCCCCAACTATGCGGGCTTGGGTAAGTCCCCCGGTCAATGAGGCTGTCAGCCCCATCTGGCATTGTGATTTCTGTGGTGCCGAAAGCTGCTCTGGCCGATGTCGACGATCTCAAGAAATTCGCGATGATGTCCACATCGTGGCGAGCCTTGCCTGAAACCGTCCAGAAACTGGTGCTCCCGCTGCTGGACCAGATGACGGAGCTGGACCTTCCGGTGAAGTCAGGGGTCGCGCGACATGGGACAGACGCCACCATCACTTTCCACGGTATGCATCCGATGGTGCCGTATGGGCGTTCACGCTGGGAGATGAGCAACTCGGCCAAGCCCTGGATCAAGGCCAACGGGGAATACCGCAAGCGGACTGAGGCACTCGCGGACACACGTACTACGACGCTCGTCTTCGTCACGATGCGGCATTGGGAGAAGAAACACGAATGGGCGGCCAAGAAGCGCGCCGAAGGAGTCTGGGCGGACGTTCGTGTACTCGACTGCGGCGACCTGCACCTCTGGCTCTCTTCTCAGCCAGAGGTGCACCAATGGTTGTCCACCGAGATCGCGCGGTACCTACCCGCGGACCGCGCCGTTCCGGCGGAACTGCCGAAGGGAGTTCCCTCGTTCGTAGGTCGCGAGGACGAGCTCGCCATCGCCAGCGGGCCAGCATCATTAGTCGTGATCTGTGGACAGCCAGGCATTGGCAAGTCCACGCTCGCTGTGCACGCTGCCGGGAACACAACCAGCGACTATCCGGATGGCCGACTCTACCTCGACTTGCGTGGGACTCATCCGGACGCGGTCGCACCGGCTGACGCACTCTGGCAGGTGCTGAGCAGCCTGGGCGTACCTGACCTCGGCAGGGCGCGGTCCACTAGCGAACTGGCAGCTCTCTACCGCACTGAGGCCTCCCGGTCGAAGTTCGTTCTGGTGCTCGACAACGCCAGGGACGAGGAGCAAGTGCGGCCGCTCCTGCTGGGTGAGTCACAGTCAAAAGTGATCATCACCAGTCGCAATCAACTAAAGGGCTTGAACGCTGCCCATCGGATCCAGCTAGGCGTGATGACCAGCGAGGAAGCCGTCCAGATGCTTCGCAGCCGCATCACAGACGAACGGCCAACCGCAGAACCTGACGCGCTCGATGAGATCGCCACCCTTTGTGGCTGTCTGCCACTCGCGCTGGCCATTGTTGCGAGTGGTGCGATGGCAGAGCCTAGTTCGTGGTCTCTCATGCGCCTCGCCGCCAAGCTCAAGGACGAGCGAAGGCTCGACCGGCTGCGCGCTGGGGATGTAGAGGTACGAGCCAGCCTCCAGCTCTCCTACGACCTGCTGACGCCCGAGGAACAGACCGTGTTCGGTGAGGTTTGCCTTATTCCAGGACCCACATTCGGGTGCGAACTTGCCGGTGTTGCCGTTGCTGCCGACGAGGACGATGCCGAGCTGCTCATGATCAGGCTCGTCGAACGCTGTCTTGCCGAGCCGTCGGACGCCCAGGGCCGGTTCCGACTGCACGACTTGGTCCGTCTCTTCGGCAAAGAGATCATGTACCGGGGCCTGGATGCCTACCAGTCACCGGCCGCGAGTCTCCGCCTCCGCCGGCACCTCGTCAGCCATGCCCAACGATCGCTCGCACTTCTGCGTGCCGGTAGAGATGTCCTGCCGACCGATGTGGACCCCAGCGAGGTCCGCCGCTGGTTCGCCGCGAACATTCTCAATGTCACGGCTGTGTTGCACGAAGTGGATCAGCTCGGGGCACACGGCACAGCCGGCGGCCTCTGCCGCGATCTCTGCTTCTACGCAACCGCCCAGTCCGACTGGAGGCGGCTCGACGAGTTCGCGCGACTCGGACTCGACATCACCGAGAGGGCACGGAAGCACGAGGTTCTCGACGCCGAAGAAGCGGCTATGGCCGAGTCAATGTTCACCACGTTTGTCGCCGAGAGCGCGACCGCGCGGCACGATCGCCGCGCAGCCAGCCTCTACGCCGCGAAGAGCGTGATGCCTACCGTGCCCGACAACGCACCACGGTTCCAGAAGACGTTGATACAGCAAGCAAGAGCATCCAGCTTGCGCCTGCAAGGCCGATACGAAGAAGCCCTCGAGCTCTTCCTCGAAGTTCACCGCAGCTGGCACTCCCAAGGACACCACAGCCAATACAACGCCAGGGCCGCCGCACACGACATCGGCCTCACTCTCACGGAGATGGGCCGCCCATCTGAAGCGATTCCCTACCTAGTGCAAGACCTCAAACTCGCCCGCCGCCACGGTGACACCGCGGAAATCGCCCAGTCCTTGCACTCTCTCGGCCTCGCTCAGAAAGCAAACAATCAACTCGACGACGCTGAAGCCTCGCTGGCTGATTCGGCAAAGGCATTTGCATCATGCGGCATTCCCATCGCCGAAGGTGCCGCGCTAAACGACCTCGCGCTCGTCCTGCACATGCAAGGTCGTCAAGGCGAAGCATGCCAACATCACCACACCGACTTCAAGCTGTGCGAGTCGTTGGGAGATGCGGAAGGAGCCGCGCTTGCTCTCGTCGGCATCGCGAACAATCTCATGAGCCTCGGCATCGAGAACGCCTCGCATGCGGCACACTGCCTCATCCACGCACTACAGCGAGTCGATAGCCGCACTAGCGGCAGAACCATCGGCTCGGCGGTGGCATCTGTGGGAGAACTCGCCTACAAACTAGGTAGGACGGAGCTTGGTGCCCATGCCTTCGCGGTTGCGGCAAGAGCATACGAAGTAAGCGCTGTCCCCGACGGGGAACTGACCGTCTTAATACGCCACATGGCCGCCTTGTCCGATGCAGGCTTCACCGAAGAGGCCCGCTCCATGGAACAACGCGCGAAAAACTGCTGACCGACGCCACACCCTCCTCGCTGGTCAACCATATCAAGAACCAACGAGAGTGACGGCGAGAGTCGAGATGCATCGGGTCCGCGCGAACCAAGCCCCGATTCAGGTCAAACCACCAGTGCTGTGACCGCCCCGGCACCGGAGTGCAAGCTCCGCCAACGTCCGCTCATCGGCATGAGACTGCGTAATCGATGGGCTCTACCCAGAGGAGGTGCTTGCTCTGTTGACCGCGGACACGCTTCCACCTGCCCACCTACAAGGGTCCGGTCTTCCGACGCAGCACCGACGTACCACCCATGAAGAGCCGGGTGTTCGACCGCCCACCAGAGCCCGCAACGCCTCCCCCGCTTGAGTGGTCTTCACGTCCCTGCTCAGTCCAGATTCCATGACATGGTTCGTGACACAAACCCGCGTGATCTGGTGGGATTTCTGAGGCCTCTGCGGTCCGGAGTGATGCCATAGTCGCTGGTAGAGGCCATGGTTTTGGCTCGGCACCTCTGCGCCACGCGAGCGCAGGGCAGTACGGTCGAAGAATGACCATGCGCGCGCTCATGCCGATGAGCGACTGGCGGGTCATATCTCGTAGGGATAGATCTTGATCTTCTCAGGTCTTAGGTTGATCTCGACCCATGCGCCGGCCATCCCTTGAGGCAGGCTGTCGACTTGGCCGAGGTCGATTATCGCTCCGGCCAGCTCCAGGTGCGCTAACGGCGGCGCCGCCTCAACCTCGGTGAGGCCAAGCCGTCCTCGGCAGAAGACTTCGCGTTCGTCCTGGTGGAGGCACGCTTCCTCGACTGTGGCCAGCGAGCAGTTGAACCTCCACCGGAACTCCTCGTCGAGGTCCCACTCGACGTGGTGCTCGCCTGCTGCGGACTCTAGGTTTCCGCCCCAAGACGCCGCCACGGTCCCGACCGGGGTCCTCACGGTGTCCAACACGGCATCGCCGGGATTCCGGAAGAACCGCTCCACCTGAACCAGCATTGGATCATCGTTCCGTACGACACGCGCCCCGCCGAGTGCGCCCTCATGCCGACGAGCGGATGTTCAGTGCCACTGTCGGCCGGTTCGTAACGATCCGCACCGTGTCGGTTCAGGTCGTTCGCGCCTTGTCGAGGTTCGAGCGGATGATCTGGGTTGTGGGATGGTCGGGGCCCAGCACTCGTTCGCTGTCGGTGAGGGTGGCCTCGTACAGCGGGATCGCCCGGCCCAGATCACCCGCCGACTGGTAGGCGCTCGCCAGGTTGTTGCGCGAGGTCAGTGTGTCGGGGTGGTCGGGGCCCAGCACCCGCTCCCGATCAGCGAGGGTGGCCTCGTACAGCGGGATCGCCCGGCCCAAATCACCCGCCGACTGGTGAGCGTAGGCCAGGTTGTTGCGCGAGCTCAGCGTGTCGGGGTGGTCGGGGCCCAGCACCCGCTCCCGATCAGCGAGGGTGGCCTCGTACAGCGGGATCGCCCGGCCCAAATCACCCGCCGACTGGTGAGCGTTCGCCAGGTTGTTGCGGGAGAGCAGCGTGTGGGGGTGGTCGGGGCCCAGCACCCGCTCCTAGTCGGTGAAAGTGGCCTCGAACAACGGGACCGCCCGGCCCAGATCACCCGCCGACCAGTAGGCGCTCGCCAGGTTGTTGCGCGAGGTCAGTGTGTCGGGGTGGTCGGGGCCCAGCACCCGCTCCCGATCAGCGAGGGTGGCCTCGTACAGCGGGATCGCCCGGCCCAAATCACCCGCCGACTCGTAGGCACCCGCCAGGTTGTTGCGCGAGCTCAGCGTGTCGGGGTGGTCGGGGCCCAGCACCCGCTCCCGATCAGCGAGGGTGGCCTCGTACAGCGGGATCGCCCGGCCCAAATCACCCGCCGACTCGTAGGCACCCGCCAGGTTGTTGCGCGAGAGCAGCGTGTCAGGGTGGTTGGGGCCGTAGAGGCGTTGATAGCTGTTGCAGGCACGGGTGTAGTAGCTAATAGTGCTGCTGACGTCGCCTTGCTGCCCAAGATAGAGGCTCAGTTCGTTGAGCAGGAGACTGGTGTGGCTGGTGTCGATGTCGGGTGTGGTGTGTTCCAGCAGGGCCCGCGCGTGGGGCAGGACCATCCGGTATGTGGGCCAGTCTGCGGGTGTGTGTGGATGCAGCGTGGAGAGGGTGGTCGCCAGGATGGTTGTGGTGGTGTCGCGGGCGGTGGCGATGTCGGCGGGTTGGCGGTGGGGGTCGGTGGGGTCGGGTGTGCGGGTGACCGCCTGTACCAGGCGGTGCACGGTGATGGTGTCTGCGGTGAGGGTGATCATGCTGTAGGCGGCCAGGCGGCCCAGCGCCTCGGATAGTTCCGGTTCCTCCACGTCACCGGCCAGCAGGTGCCGGGGGATTCCGTCCGGGGCGTACCAGGCCAGCTGCCGCAGCAGTTGGCCAGCGGCCGGGGTGTCGGTCAGTTGGTCGAGGGTGACGTGCCAGACCCTGGCCATTGTCCGCTGTGCGTCACCGCCCTCCGCCGTCGCGGTGAACATCCGCGCCGGAAACCGGCCCAGCGACTCGAGGTAGGTAGCTGGGCTGGTCCGGGTCTGGGCCAGATAGGCGCCGGCCTGCTCGACTGCCAGCGGCAGCAACCCCAGCTCGCCGCACAACCGATCCACCCCCACCAGATCCGCCTCCGGCCACTCCGACCGCACGATCCGGGTCAGCAACCGCACCGCCTCGTCCTCGGCTAGCACGTCCAGCTGCACCGTTTCCACTGTCCGCCAGCCTGAGCGCTGACGACTGGTGATCACCACCGTGCCCGTCCGCACCCGCCCCAAGAACCCCGCCACATCCTGTGGGCTGGTCACGTTGTCCAGCACCAGCAGCCAGTCTTCGTGGGTCGCGAGCCACCGCACAGCCAGCTCCACCCGTTGCTCCGACGGCAGTACCACCGTCTCTGGCGCCAGCGCGCCGGCCAGCTCACCTAACCCGGCCTCAAGCGCCGCCGCTGAATCCGCCGTCACCCACCACACCGGGGAAAACCAGTCGGCGTGCAGCTCGGCGAACCGGGCGGCCAGGGTGCTCTTACCGACCCCACCCAAACCCTGCACCGCCACCACCACCGCACGACCACCCGACCCGGCCACAGCGGCCTCCAACCGAGCCAACTCCTGTGCCCTGCCCACGAACACATCCGGCCGCTCCGGGATACGACCCACCCCCGGCACCGCCGGAAGCGACTCCATCACCGGCACCCCCGAACCATTGACCACCAAGTCGCCCTGCACAACGCCCACAGCAGGACCACCGGCGCTACTTACGCCGCCCTCGACCGACGCCGGCCGGGCTGCCGCCGCCTCCGACGCGGGATGGCCTATCCCCGCGCCGGCGACGGAGGGTCCGGCGGCTCACCGATCTGCCCGAAGTTCGCCCCCACCGTCGGCCCCGAACCCGAACCGCCCGACACACCACCACTGATAATCACGCCCTGGTTCGACGCAGTCTGCGACGCCACCGGCTCAGCGACAACAGGGCCATCGGCCGCAGCGGCACGCCCCTGCCGCACCGCGACCACCAACGCCGCCACCCCGGCCAGCACACCACCGATACCCGCGACCCAGCTCAACCCCTCCACCACCGGCCGAGCCCTACTGCCCTCATCACCCAGCCAGGCAAGCAGCCCGAACCGCAGCACCGCCCACACAACCACGCCACCCACTGCCGCACCACCGGCAGCGGCCAACCACCAACCCCGCCCACGACCAGCCACACAACCCCCTAAGTCCCACGCCCACAGCACAACCATCGTGCACGGACTAGTCGTAGATCAGCCGCTCAGTGCTACACCAGCGCCAACCCCGGCCGTTGGCGAACGCACTCTCATGCCGCGGGTGGAGCGCTCTCCGGTCTTGTGTAAGGAGCGATTTCACCCAGCATCGGAGGTCATGGAGCCCTCAGACTTGGACGAAACTGTGTTACGACTGGCGGCTGCGGCGTACCTCGGACGCTACTCGGGTGTCTCGCGGAGGCATTCGGAGTCGGACCTGCGGATCTTCTTCACCTGGTGCGGCGAACGCGACCTCGCTCCACTGGCAGCGCGCCGGGCACAGGTTGAGCTGTACGTGCGCTGGATGCAGGAGGTGCGACGGTTCAAGCCCTCCACGGTCTCGCGCAGGATGTCAGTGGTCACCGGCTTCTACCGCACCTGCGTCATCGACGCCGTGCTCGAGCACTCGCTGGCGGAGTACGTCCGGCGCCCCATGGTGCCCAACGAGTCGCCGACCCTCGGCCTGTCACACCTGCAGTTCGAGGCCCTGCTGAGCGCGGCCCGGGAATCGGTCAACCCGTTCGACTTCGCACTGGTCGCGATGCTCGGCCTCCGTGTATTCGAGGCATGCGGCGCAGACATCGGCGACCTCGGCGAGGAACATGGACATCGGGTGCTGCGGGTGGTCGGCAAGGGCAACAAGGTCGTGCTGGTGCCCCTACCGCCTGCGATCGGACGGGCTATCGACCGAGCCGTTGGCGACCGCGATCACGGTCCGATCCTGCTCAACCAACGAGGCGTCCGCATGGACCGGCACTGCGCAACCCGCCGACTACGCCGGCTGGCCGAGGCCACGGTGGTGCGGCTGCCGCGGATGCACCCGCACATGCTCCGCCACACTTTCGTCACCACAATGCTCGACGCGGGCGTCGACCTACGCGACGTCCAGATCGCAGCCCGCCATGCCGACCCACGTACGACCATGCGTTACGACCGCGCTCGCAAGAACCTCGACCGGCACCCGAACTACATTCTCGCGGCGTACATGGCGTCCGCAACCTGACACCTAACGCACTGTCTTGCCGATGAGCTGAGGTCTCCTAACGCGGCGGATCAGGGGCGGAGGACCACTTTGCCGATGTTGGCGCGACCCTCGATGATTTCGTGTGCTGCCGCGGCGTTGGACAAGGGGATTTCGGCGTGTACGACGGCTCGTAGTTGTCCGGTCTGGTGGAGTTGCCATAGTTGCTCGTGGTGACGGTCGTAGAGGGCGCGTTGGGTGCTGGCGAACCGGGCCATGGTGAGGCCGGTGATGGTCTTGGAGCCAGAGAGCAGATCGAATGCGGGTACTGTGCCGCCACCGGAGTTGAAGAAGATCAGCCGTCCGCCGGGCCGCAGCGCTTCGACAGCGCGGGTAAGCAGCTCGCCACCGACGCCGTCGAGCACCACGTCGACCGGATCGCCCCAATGGTCGCTGTCGTAGATGACGACTTCGTCGGCTCCGAGTTCGCGCAGGAAGTCCACCTTGTCAGGTGAGCTGACGGCTGCCACGACCCGCTTGATTCCTTGGATCTTCGCCAGTTGGACCGCGAGGTGTCCCACGCCGCTAGCCGCGCCGGTGATGAGTATGGATTCGGCCGCGGTGACCTTGGCGGTCGACAGCGCGCCGAGCGCGACGTGTCCGCTGCGTACCAGCGCGACAGCCTGTACGCAGCTGGCGTCGTCGGGGATGCGGCTCGCCATGGGGGCGGGAGCGAGGACCATATCGGCGTAGGAGCCGGTGAAGGTCAGCGACGTGACCCGGTCCCCGACCGTGAAGCCGGTCGCCTGCGGGCCGACAGCGACAATCTGCCCGGCGATCTCGCCGCCGAGCACACCCGGTAGCGGCGCGCGGTCACCTTCGCCGCGTACTTTGCGCACCGCCGGCAAGGTCACGCCGATGGCTTCGGTCCGCACCAGGAGCTCACCGGGCCCCGGTTCGGGTGTCGGGGCCTCTTCGAGGCGGAGTACCTCCGGGCCGCCGTAGTCGTAGAAGCGGACTCGGCGCATGGCTACCTCCAGGTTGTTGGGTAGCCCCAACGATAGTGGATTCGGTTGGGTATTCCCAATGATTTTCGGTAGCCTGACGGGATGGTCGACGGCCCGTACGCCCCTGCCCGCATTCGCGCTCTCCCGAGTTGGCTCCTCGGCCGCGCTGCGGCCCGCGGTCATCGACTGGTGGCAGAGGCGCTGGCTTGCGAAGGCCTGCGAATGATGCACCACGCGGTGCTGGCCTCCGTCGCCGAGCTGGGGCCAGTGTCTCAGGCGGATCTTGGCCGAACCCTGCGCGTCGATCCCAAAGACATGGTCGCGATCGTCAACGATCTGCACCGAGAGGGATTGATTGCTCGCACCCCAGATCCGGCCGACCGGCGCAAGAACGCCATATCCATCTCGACTGCCGGGAGCCGACGCCTGCGCCGTACCGAAAAGCTGGGCGATGAAGCCAACGACGAACTGACCGCTGCGCTCACGCCGGCAGAGCGTGACCAGCTCGTCGACCTGCTGGCCCGCATCGTCTCCCCGGTCGAACCGCCGTCATAGCGCGTCACTCGCCACACGGTGAGTCTCAAGCGACAGGCGAACGTCCGCTCATGCCGCTGATGGAGCACTAGGCCCTAGGTGTTCAGCAGGCCGACAGAACAGGTCCGGCTGATCAGGATCGGTTAGCCCAATGCCGGAACACTCGTTGGACATCTGTATGCCATGGCTCGCCGTTGCCGTGCCAGCCCGCGCCAGGCGCTCCGCTCTGCGAGTTCACGACCAGCGCCGTCATCGGAGGCTCTTTGGCGTTGTGACAATCGTTGGCCAGCTGTTCCAGCACACGAGGCATCTCATTGCGCAGCTCGATGTCCTTCAGCCCGATCGCAAGCCCGAGTTCCTTGTAGGTCACGATCGACCGGCGCAACGCGGCCATGACCAGCGCGGCTCTCGCCTGCAGGACCAGAGCGTCTCGATTGTCCCTACCCATGGTCATGTGGTCGCAGCGCGCATCCTCGACGTTTCCGTACCAACCACACGTGTTACTGAACGGGAACGTCCGCAGGTGCCAAAGAGAGCGCTGGCCGCCGACAGACCACGTCTGCACGGTGTCGTACCTGGGTACGCAGCCACCTGTGGATGATCCGACTAGACGTCCTGGTGACGTCTCACCGCGACGCCGCTCTGCCCGACGCGCTCGACGGGGAGCGTTGAAACCCTTTTGGCGTGTCCATGGATGTTGGAGCACCGCCTGGCAGTAACGCTGACCGGCACTTGGACGAAGTGTCGGGCACGACTTGTGCTGAGCCGATGTTCTAGCGCTGGGGCCAAGCTTCATCAGTCGAGAAGAGGGCGGTCGTGGTCGTTTGTAAGACTGCCAGTGGCAGGCGATCTGCCAAGAGAACGTGTTCCATCCAGATCTGTGGTGCAGACCGGTCCTGGTGATGACTGCATCCGCACGCACCGTTAGGTGGGTGTTTTCGGTCCCAGGTTTCTGGTCGTAGTTGATGATTAGCTATGGGCCATTGTGTATGAGTGCTGTCCATAGGTCGGGGCGGCCGGGGTAATCGGCGCGAAGTTCACGGGCGACGTGGTGGAGTGCGGTTGCGGCGTGGTCGGCGTTGGGCGTATCGGGTAGGTGCCGGTAGACCGCAGCTGCGGCGGTGGCGGCGACGTGGTCGTTCAGCGGCCAGAGGCTGGCGATGACGTGGCGGAACCCGGCTAGTTGGAAGGCGGAGGCCAGGTGGAGGGATTCGTCGGCGAGTCGCCATCCGCGGTCTGCGGTGGAGCAGGCCGAGAGGTAGGCCAGTTCGGCGTGGCTGAGTCGCATTTGACTGATCTGCGGCAGGGCCAGGATGCCGTCGTGGAGAGCAAAGCCGCCCTGGGAAGGGGCTGTGAGGTCGGCGCTGGCGTGGCAGGCGAAGTGTGCCCATGTGGCGTCGGGGAGAGCGTCCAGGACGCGGCTGGTGGTGGCCTCCTCGTCGAGAAGAAGGGGGGTGTCGGGGTGCTGGGTATGCAGGGTGGTGGCTTCGGCGACGGTGCCGGGCAGGTCGGGCAGGCCAGGGGTGCGGCGCAGGGCGACGGTGAGTTGGCGGCGAATCGTCGCTGGTGGGCGGTTGCGGGCATATACGAGTGTCCGCAGGGTCGGGGTGTAGGAGGAAATCACGGCGTCGAGCGCACCTGGTTGTTCCGGGTGGCCGGCAGCATGCAGCGGGAACAGACCGAGCAACCCGGTTGGCACCCACCACACCCGCCGCGGGGTGGATGTCTCCTCGACTGTGGGCGGCAAGGCCTTGAGGACGGGGCCCACGACGGCATTCCACAGCCAGCTCAGGATCTCGGGCACCACACGCTGTCGCCGCAGGATCCCTACCACGTTGTCCTCGCGCACTGCCCGTATCAACGCCTCCGCGTAGGACGACACCTCGAGCACAGCGTCGGGTAACGGTACGTGCACGGGAGCGTTCTCGTTGGTGAGAATGATCGCGTCGCCGCGTCGCCGTCCGGTGTTGACCAGGATCACCGCGCCCCCGGTGGTGGCAAGTTGGAGGTCGGCCAGACGAGGTGGCAAGAGGAAGCGAGCGAAACCGGCGTGCTGGCGGATCCGGGCGCATAGTCGATCATACTTGGCCCACAAGCGTTTGCGGTGCTCGATCTCACCAATCGGATCGCTGCCTAATTGGCCTGGTGCCGTTCGAGCGGTCTGCCGCGCGTTGAGCTGGTCACGAACCGCGCGAAACTCCGCGGCCAACATCGGGTGTGCGTACTCGAGGTCGGTGAGGTCCGAGCGGGAGTCCAACTGCGCGGCGAGCAGAATGCCTCGGCCCAGCTCAGCTGTCTCCACCGCGCCTGCATGGTCGCCGATCGCACAATGTGCGGCCACGGCCTCCCCCACCAAACCCAGATATCCACCGAGACGATGTTCCTGGTCCGCCAGCCCAGCCTCCCGCGGCGCGACCGAGGGCAACCCGCTCACAGCGGCATCCAGCAACTCCACCGCGATGTGATGCTCGCCCTCCGCATGCGCCAGTGATCCCACTATCTGTCCTGCCCGCACCCGGTCCACCGGCGAGGCCGGCCCAGCCGCAGCGACCTGCCCAGCCAGCGCCCGCAAGGCTTCCCTGCCGATACGCCGTCCGTCGACATCCGACCGCATCAGGTAGGCGCGGCCGAGGTTCGACAGCCGCCCGGTCAGGTCAGGGTGACCATCGGGTGTGGCGGCCACTGCCTGTTCACCGATCATGATGGCCTGGTCAATATCAGCCGACACTCCATCACGCTCAAACCGCATCTGGTACGCGAGGCCGAGGTTCGTCAAGAAGCCTGCCCGCTCAGGGTGATTATCGGGTGAGGCGGCCACCGCTTGTTCACCGATCATGATGGCCTGGTCAACATCAGCCGACACTTCACCGTGCCGAAACCGCATTCGGTAGGCGTTGCTGACGTTTGACAGCCGCCCGGCCAGGTCAGAGTGATCATCGGGTGTAGCGGACACCGCCTGTTCACCTGCCTCGATGGCATGGTCAAGATCAGCCAGCTCCCCGCCGCGCTCAAACCGCATGCGATATACGTTGCTGACGTTCGTCAGGATGCCACCCCGTTCAGGACGATCATGAGGAGTGGCGATCACCGCCTCCTCACCTGCCTTGATGGCATGGTCAAGATCAGCTGACACTCCACCGCGCTCAAACCGGCTCTGATAAGCGAGGCCGAGGTTCGACAGGAAGCCTGCCCTGTCGGGGTGGTTGTGGGATGCGGCGGCTACCGCCTGCTCACCCACCTCGATGGCCCTATCAAGATCAGCTAACTCCCCCCGATGCTCAAACCGACTCCGGTAGGCGATACCGAGGTTCGACAGCTTGCTGGCCCGGTTGCGATCATTGTCGTGCGCCGCGGCTACCGCCTGCTCACCCACCTCGATGGCCGTATCAAGATCAGCCGGTTCCCCCCGATGCTCAAACCGACTCCGGTAGGTGGCGCCGAGGTTCGACAGAAAGCCAGCCCAGTCGGGGTGGTTGTGGGATGCGGCGGCAACCGCCTGCTCACCCGCGTCGATAGCGCGGTCAAGATCAGCAGGTACTCCACCGTGCTCAAACCGGCTGTGATAGGCACTGCCGAGGTTCGACAACCGCACGACCCGGTCAGGTTGATCATCGGGTGTGGCGGCTATCGCCTGTTCAACCGCGTCGATGGCGTGGTCAAGATCAGCCGATAGTCCACCATGCCGAAACCGCAAGTGGTAAAAGTTGCTGACATTTGATAAACGGCCGGCCAGGTCAGGGTGATTAGCAGGTGTGCCGGCCACTGCCTGTTCGCCTGCCTCGATGGCATGGTCAAGATCAGCCAACTCCCCACCGTGCTCGAACCGACTGTGGTAGGCGACGCCAAGGTTCGCTACGACGCCGGCCCTGTTGGGGTCGTCGCTGGATGCAGCGGCTACGGCCCGTTTGCCCACCTTGATCGCGTGGTCAAGATCAGTCGGTACTTCACCGTGCGCACTGCGGCGCCGGTAGGCGAGGGCGAGGTTCGCCAACCGCCCGGCCTGGTTCGAGTCATCGTCCGGTGTGGCGGCTACCGCCTGGTTGCCTGCCTCAATGGCGTGGTCAAGATCAGCCAACTCCCCGCGATGCTCAAACCGGCTCAGGTAGGCGTCGCAGAGGTACGACAGCTGACTGGCCCGGTTGCGGTCATCGTCCAGTGTGGCGGCTACCACCTGGTTGCCTGCCTCAATGGCGTGGTCAAGATCAGCCAACACCCCACCACGCTCAAACCGCAACCGATAGGCGAGGCCGAGGTTCGCCCACCACCCTGCCTGGCTGGGGTGCTCTCGGGGTGTGGTCGCCAGCGACGTCGTGAGCAGCCAGATGCCGGCGTGAAGAAGCGCCGGATCGATGGTATTCCTAGATTGCTCCAGCAACACTGCGGCAAGCTCCGCTTGGCTGCCGGCATCGGCAGTGGCGCCCAACAGACCGTGGAGTCCCTCGGGGATCAAGTCCGGGTCGTGGACCCAAGGTGCGAGATTGAAGATGGCCCGAGCCAGCTCCGAGAGACCTTCAGGGCCTGCAGGCAGCGCCTGGTGGCGCGCGAGGCATAGCCGCCCGACGCCGTACATAGCCAGGGCCATCCGCTGGTCCTCGTCGGGAGTGGGCTGTTCAATGTTGGCTGGACGCGCGGCTTGGAACAACTCGCGGGCCGCTTCTACTGCTTCTTCGCCGAGCACGACGTCGGCGTCGTGTGAGCGCAGATAGTGGTCGACGCGTTGTTCCATCTGATGCAGCAATTGGTCGAACAACACCCTGGCCCCCTGCGGTGAGTGTCGAGCGTTAGATCCCTCATGTGCGTTGTGGAAGTATCGCATTCCAGGTGAAGAGTGCTACCTCACTGTTAATTACCGCGCGCCGACCGCGGCGGGCGTCGCTAAGCGGAAGGGAACGCCAGTGGATCAGGCCGAGCGACAGGCGCTGACGATGATCTGTGCTCAGCTGACCGAGTTACGGACGGAATGTGCCCTGCAGCCCGAGCCTCGACAACGGTTGTTAGCTCAGATCGAAACCGAAGCCAGCGCACGGCGTCCGATCGTGGACCTCCTGAGCCAGTTACAGGGCACCAGCGGGGAAGAGACCCGGCAGATGCTCAGCGGCGGCTTACCAGGGCTCAGTCCCGGTCAAGCCGACGAGGAATCCTTCCGCTGCCCCGACGCCGCGTGTGATCGGGTCGGCACCACGCTGCCGGCCGGGCCGATCCCCCGCTGCCAGCTCACCGGCCAACCGATGACCCGGTGGTAGAGACCTGTGGGCACCTTTTTCACTGAACTGGCAAAGAAGCTCGCCGACCGGTGGGTCACCTTACTGCTGATCCCCGGCGCTCTGTTCGCCGCCGCCGCGGTGATCGGCGCCCAGTTGGGGCAACGACACGCACTAGACCCTTCTCGCCTTACTGCGACCGTGTCCGGTGTCAGCACCCTGATTGCCCGCCAGTCCGCGGGGGCCCAGGCGATGTTGGTCGCCGCAGCACTGTTGGCGGCTGCCTGCACCGGCCTGGCGGCGCAGGCTCTAGCCGGCCCTACACGCGCGCTTTTCCTCGGCATGTGGCCTCGACTTCTGATGCCAGTGCAAAGGTGGCGCGTGGCCAGCCGACGCCGACGCTGGCATGTTCGCGTCCAGCGACGCCGAGCCCTCGAACAGAAACATCCCCGATCCTCTCGCACCCCTGAAAACCAGCAGCAGATCAACACCGCAGCAGAGCGGGCGAACCGGATCGCCTGGACCGAGCCCGGCCGGCCCACCTGGATGGGCGACCGCACCCACGCCCTCGAACAGATCGCCCAACACCGCCACGGCTTGGACCTCGCCTTCACCTGGCCCCGCCTGTGGCTGGTGCTTCCCGACACCGTCCGCACTGAGATCACCACGGTCAACGCCGCATTCGCCGCCGCCGTGGCCACTGCAACCTGGGCCTGGCCTTACCTGTTGCTCGCGACTCTGTGGTGGCCCGCAGCCTTGATTGCCATCGTTATCGGTATCACCGGCTGGGTTCGTGCCCGCGCGGCGATCGCCGACCTGTCTGCCCTATCCGAAGCTGCCCTCGATCTCCACGGACGCACCCTCGCGATCGCTCTGGGCGTCGCCGAAAACGATAGCGTCGGCCCGCTCGCGTTAGATGAAGGCGAACGAGTCACCGCCCTCATCCGCAAAGGACGCTAAATCCCCGATGGGCAAAAACAAATCCGATTCCGACGACAGCCCTCCGGCAGCCATCACACACTTCTACTCACCGGAGACGCCGCGAAGTGAACTGACCGTCTACCGCGGCCCGCTCGTCGGCCACTCCGGCGCACGCCAGTTCGCAGTCACCGGTTCCATCGCCCTGCGCTGGACCCCGACACCGATGCTGCAATGGTCCGGATTATCCAAAGAGGTCGACGTCGGCATCGACCTCACGACCGGAAGCTTGACGCTCGAAGAACCTCACGTCGAGCTTCTCAACAAGCACTCGCTTCAGGACGCTTCCGGTGACGAAGCTCCGACCGACAACATTCGATGGAAGGGCCGCGGGCCGCTGGGCCGGGTTGTCGCGGGCAACCCTGAGGCTAAAGACCTTACGCAGGCCACCTTCATCCTGGCCAACCTGCCCACGATGCAGGTTGGCGCGAAACTGCGACACGAAACGACGTGGTACCTAGGCCGTACCGTGCTGACCGGTGCCGGCTGGAAGGTCACGATTGACTCTTCGCGGAACTACCGTGAGATTGAAGTTGACCTGCGTGACAACGGCGGCCATGCGGTCACTCATTCGGGCCGCGTCGAGCGTGAGGACGGCACCGACTTCAGTACTGAAGACCTTCAGGACGTCATCCACGTCCTGCGGTATGTACTGAGCCTCGCTTGCGGCCGCTGGACCTCTCCCGTTCTGCCGGTGGCGTACAACGACGCGGCCGAGCCAGTCTGGTCAGAATGGACGTCTCCACTTGTCTCACCGTGGCGCCCCTCGCTCGGCCTTGTCGACGGCTTTCATCCTGAACAACTCCAGGAGCTTTTCGAACGTATAGCAGCGACCTGGGCAGATCCGCTGAAGCAAGAAGTCGTTCAGCGGGCCATCTACTACCTGATCGACGCGAACGATCCCCATCCGCTCGAACTTGCCGTCTCGTCGGCTCAGTCCGGACTGGAATTACTTGCGTGGTCGGAACTCGTCGAAGACCGCCAAATCCATACTGCAAAGACCTACAGGTTGTTAAAAGCGCACGAGTCCATGCGCGAACTGCTAGCCCTGCACTCGATCAGCGAGAAGTTCCCGCCTGGACTCACCGAGCTCGCGTCGGTGGCTGCGAAGCTCACCGGTCTCGCAGTGGGTGATGGCCCCGAAGTACTCACCCGCATGCGAAACGGGGTCATGCACCCGAGTCGGACGAAGCCGAAGTTCAGTACTGGTGAGTGGTACGACGCCTGGTGCCTGGCCAGGCACTACCTCCAACTCAGCATCCTCGGCTACATTGGATACCAAGGCACCCACCGCGACCCGGCGGTGAAGGTGCACTTCGCCGGCCAGGTCGAGAACGTTCCGTGGAACCCATAGCCCGCTGCAGGTAGGACACGGTCATCGCTGCCTGGCAGAGCGTTTCGTTCTCGGCCAAGCCAGAAATCACATCGCGAGGCGGTGTGGACCTGGGTGCCTTGCCGGTTGTCGTAGCCGGTCGACGTGCCGCGACGCTTCAGCGGGTGACGACGGCCTACCGGGCCAGGTCTTGGGTTAGCCCGCTCTGGGAGTCCGCCGATGCCTCTCCCATTTCAAGTATTTCCGATGTTTGCCGCTCTCGCCCTCTGCTGTCACCAGGGCTCTACTTCGGACAACGGTCGGGGTTGAGGTCACGTTTTGCTAGCGCGGCGCAAGTTAGCACGTACGGCATGGGTCGTAGGATGGTCGGCTCCCAGGACCCGCTCGCAGGCCGCAAGAGTCGCCCGCAGAAGCGGGACTGCTCGCCTGCTTCGCCCCGAAGCCAGATAGGCCCAAGCAAGATTGTTGCGAGAAATCAGTGTGTCAGGGTGGTCGGGCCCAGAGACGCGCTCGCGGTCGACGAGGGTCGCCTTGTACAGCTTTGTCGCCAGCCCGAGATCACCTGCTGTTTCATACGCTCCGGCCAGGTTGTTGCGAGCAGTCAGCGTGGTCGGGTGGACCGGTCCCAGAACCCGCTCACAGTCAGCGAGGGTCGCCTTGTACAGCTTTGTCGCCAGCCCGAGATCACCTGCTGTTTCATACGCTCCGGCCAGGTTGTTGCGAGCAGTCAGCGTGGTCGGGTGGACCGGTCCCAAAACCCGCTCACAGTCGATGAGCGACACCTGGTAGAGCGAAACCGCTTGCTCGAGATCACCCACCGCCCGATAGGCATAGGCGAGGTTGTTACGAGAAGCAATCGTGTCGGGATGGTCGGGGCCCGACACCCGCTCACGGTCAGCGAGAGTTGCCTCATACAAGGGGACCGCCTGTTCGAGATCACCGGCCGCTTGATAGGCGTACGCAAGGTTGTTACGGGAGGCGAGCGTGCTGGGATGGTCAGGACTCAGTACCCGGTCACGGGTGGCGAGAGTGGTTTCCAACAGCGGAATCGCCCGCTCGAGATTGCCCACCTCTTGATAGGCGGTCGCGAGGTTGTTACGGGAGGCAAGCGTGCCAGGATGCTCGGTCCCCAGCACCCGCTCATAGTTGGCGAGAGTGGTTTCCAACAGCGGAATCGCCCGCGCGGGATCACCCGCCGCCTGATAGGCGGTCGCCAGGTTGTTGCGGGAGGCAAGCGTGCCAGGGTCCGCAAACCCCAGCACCCGCTCATAGTCAGCCACTGCAGATTCGAGCAACGGAATCGCCCGGCCGAGATCGCCTTTTGCACGGTAGGCAGATGCAAGATTGTTGCGGGAAGCCAGGGTTTCCGGATGCTCAGGTCCCAGCACCTGTTCGCGGTCTGCGAGTGTCGCCTGATGCAGCGAGATTGCCTGGTCTAGATCACCCGCCTCCTGATAGGAGGAGGCAAGGTTGTTACGGGAGGCCAGGGTCTCGGGGTGATCGGGGCCAAGGATTCGTTGACTGCTGGAGAGACATCGCCTGAGGTAGACCGTGACGCTCGCTACTGCTCCTTGGGCCTTCAAGAACCGGCTGATGCCATCGAGAGCAACGACCGTGTCGATGGTGTCGTCGTCGGGCTTAGTGTGACTAGCGAGGGCTTCGACGTGAGGCAGCAATATCCGTAGCCTCGACCAGTCCTGCGGCGCCTCGTAGTTCAGCCCTTCGAGTGCCTGAGCGAGAGTGTGGGCGGCATGGTTGCGTGCATGGTTGATGTCGTGAGGAGTGCGGTGGGGGTCGTCGGTGTCTGGAGTGCGGGTCACGGCTTGGACGAGCCGGTGCACACTGATCGTCTCGCTGCTGCGGGTGATCATGGCGTAGGCAGCCAATCGTCCCAGCGCCTCGGATACGGCGAGCTCGTCAGCCAGGCCATCCAGCAAGTAGGCGGGGATGTTGTCGGAGGCATACCAGGCCAGCACACGCAACAGCGCACCCACCAGTGGTGCGTCGGCGAGCCGGTCGAGGGTGATGCGCCAGATCCGGGCCATGGTTCGCTGCGCTTGCGCACCCTCGGCCGTCTTGCCATACATGGCGGCCGGAGACTGCCTGAGCAGCCGCAGGTACTTGCCAGGCGTGGTGTGGGTTTCGGCCATGTACGCTCCGGCCTGTTCGATGGCTAGGGGCAGATGCCCCAGTTCCGCGCACACCATGTCCGCGTCCTGAGCGCTCGTGCTGGAGTTGGCCAGGATCCGAGCGAGCATCTCAGCAGCCCGGTCGGGCTCCAGGGCGTCGACGGCGAGTGGCGTGGCGACGGTGTGCCATCCGGTGGTGCGCCGGCTGGTGATCAGCACATGTCCGCCGCGGATTCGCCCCAGCACAGCTGCCGCGTCGGCGGGTTGACTGAGATTGTCCAGCATCAGCAGCCAGTCGTGGTGAGTAGCTAGCCAGCGCAGGCCGTGTTCGATCTGCTGTTCCAGGGGCAGGGTCTGGACTGCGGGTTGCAGCGCGATCGCCAGCCGCGCCAGACCGGTCTCGATCGCGGTCGGGGTGTCCGCGGTAATCCACCACACCAGGGTGTAGTCCCCGCGGTGCGTCTCGGCATAGTGCGCGGCCAGCGTGCTTTTGCCGATCCCACCCAGACCATGCACCGCGGTCACGACCACTAATCCCGACGCGGGCGCTGTCATCGCGTCCCGTAACCGACGCAAATCCCCTTCACGCCCCACGAACAGCGCCGACCGCTCAGGCAGGTTGATCAGGCCGACAGGTGCGTTGACCTCTTCCATGGGCGTGATCGCCGCCGGTGCGTGCACATGCTGCTCGAAGGTGTTGTTCTGGACATTCTCGTTGCCGATGAGCAAGCCCTTGTTGCCGCGCATCTCGTACGCAGCAGCCACCTGCCCCTCCGGCTGTGAAGAGTCAGCTGCTCCAGCCACATCGTCCGGTGTCGAGGACATCGATGGCGGTGATCAGTTGAAGTTGTTGGTCTGGGTGTTGTGATCGCCTACCTGCACTCCCTTGTTGCCGTACAGCGACACGCGGTACTTCCCCGCCTGAACGGAATCAGTGAGCTCAAGAACCTTGAGCGCCGCCGCCACTAGCGCCTCATCCGCACCCGCGTTCGCCGTGGTGAGGGCGGCCTCGAGCTCGCCTCGCTGCACGACTCCGCTGTCACTATCGATAGGCGTGATCGCATCGGCTTCAACCGCGGCCACCGCTGCGGGGGAAACACCCTCGCCACGACGCAACGTTCGCAGGGCCAGTGTCTTCACACTCGCGTACGCGTCCTTCACTGCGGTCGACGCCGTCTCACGTGCCCCCACCGCCGCTCCCGCACCCAGCGCCGCGACCACCAACTCCACCGAGTCAATCACACCTAGGCTCCTCACGCGTCCATAACCGTCAAACACCACTATCGGCAGCTCTGAGCGAACTGCTACAACCGCTGCGCACGTATGGTCAGCGGGTCCAGCGAGTGATCGGGTCAGCCGGTCAGGCTCCCCGAGTAATCGGAACAGATTGTGTAGTCTTCTCGCCTCGCGGACGCACTTCGATACGTCCTTGGCCGGCGAGGAGAAGGTCGGTTGTGGCGTACTTCCACATTTTGACACTGTTGCCGTGGATCGTAATGTCTTCGAAACCGATTCCCCCGTGCGTTTTTCCGTCCGAGGGGTAGTCGATCTGCCAATCAGGCACACCCTGACTGTTGTAGGTATATGCCATGGGTGTGACGTATCGAGGTTTTCCGTTGGGGCCCGAGATGACGATATCGAAAGCAGTCGATCCTGGAACCGGGGGCGACCGAAGTTCGAGCTCGACTGTCAGTCGATCGCCAGCGAAAGTCCCGCACAACGTGTTGATCTCGCCTACGACGCCTGTGGTGCACGATGGTTTTGCCGGACTTCCGGCGCCGCGCTGCAGTATGTTGTAGCGGCGCCCAAGTTCCCTGAGCTCGTCGGCTTGAGCTTCCGCCTGCAGAGACAATGCTTTCGCAACCTTGTCGCCGTTCTCGCGTATACAGTCCCGGTTCCACAGTGGAGCCACCTCAAGATTCTCGAGACCCTGCCCAGCAAAGGTGACTAATGCAGCTGTGCCTGCCCGCGTGGTCGCGCCGTCGTCGTGACGCAAATTGACCTCGGCGACGATGACCCAAGGCACGGTGGACGATCCCGTTTGCTCTTGTGGGCCGATCGACAGAGTGAACCTGTCGGTGGCGCCACCCCTGACTTCGAAGCGGATGTCTCGGGGGATCACAAAAGGTCGATCTGGCATGTTGTCAGGAAGCTTAATGGAGTATTCGGCGGCTACCGTGATCTCGCCGCCGCGGTCATTACAGTCAGCGAGCTGCTCGGCGTACAGAATCTTGGCATCGGAGCCGAGCAGCACTGCCGGGGCGGTTCCGCTGTTCTTCAGTGTCATATCGATGGCCGTCGCGTCGATCGAATCGTGTCCGTGCACCTCTTCTTTGGTTTCACTGCCGGAGCTGTACACCTCGTGCTGCTTAGCGGCGACCTTCGACGGCGGCTGCACCGAGAAGTCCGAGACCTTCAGATCCGTGCGAGGAACCGTTCGGTAGAGCAACACGAACACGCCGGCAAGAGTGAGCACAACGCCCACGGTGATGGCGATCAGCCACTGGCGCTTGCGCGGGTCGGTGAAGACCTGCAACAGGTTGTGGGACCCGACCTGTACTCCGACGGAATCGCGGACAGCGACCTCCGTCGCGTGAGGTCGCTGATCTTCCTGCTGCCAATCTCTGCCTGTCACCTCGTGGGTGTCGGCGGGCAGCCTGACTTTGCTACATAGCATCTGGATCGTGAATCCAGTCTGTTACATGCGTAGAGAGTGATGCGACATAACCACGACGGGCCCGTGGGCGGAGGCTGACCAGATGAGCGCCGATCGAACTGTGCTGTTGAAATGGGATCATCGGACAGCGATCCTCGTCGACGCCGATACAGAGCAGGCGGAAGTGCTGGCCTACCCCGGGCTCGCTCTCGTCTATCGTGGCGCTGAACTCGCATACGAGATCTGGGTGCCGGTCGGAGACCGAGATGTCACCTTCGCCGAAGACGAAGTCCTGATCGCTGCTCTTCGTACAGCCTGGCGCTGGAGCCAAGCGGAGATCTGATCGCGTCCACCGCCGCGAACCAGGCGTCGAACGGGGGCCACTGCCGTCAAGCCCGCCAGCGGGCGCCCGTCCCGTTGAGGGCGTCAGAGATTGACGCTAGAGGAGCTGCCCAGCTTTAGCGCGCTGGACGGCAGCTGACTTCTTCAGGATGACGACAATGCGTCGGTCAACCGCTGCGGTCTTGTGCAAGTCTGTGCAACGCCGCTTGAGCTAAGTCGGGGTCAGTGATTCTCTGCCACGCGGGGTGAGTTGGGGGCATCGCGTCCAAGGCAAGGCGCAAACGCTTGCGGTCTTTCGGGTTGCATGTTGCTCTCATGGCCCGATGAGCGGATGTGGCCAGGGCGATCTGCGCCAAGACGGCGATGTCGTCCCGGTGCCGGTCACGTTCGCGGGTGTCTGCTACCGCGGCGGCGGCTTTGGCGACGAGCGCGCCCAGTAGGTTCGGCCGACGTACGTAACTGTCCCTGCCGTCCACCCGCACAGGTATCCGTTCAGCCCTGATCAGTGCCTGATTGCCGCCGGCAGCCTGGACCCCTAAACGGCCCGTGGCGGTGGCCGGCTGCTTAGCCTGCCGGTCCATATGATCCGGGATCATGAGGTCAACGCAAGCATCGTCTCGCTGGTACCGGTATCCGTAGCCATCCCCTGTGTCAGCCTCGCTGAAGCCACGCTCACTGAGCAGCCGAGAGGCATCTCTGAGGGCGCTGCGTTGAACCCAGACGTCGAGTACCACGTCGGCATCTTCAGTAGGGCGGAACACGGCGACCTCGCACTGAGCACACCACAGAGCGACCATCTGCCCACCGACCAGGACCCACGGGGTGCTCAGGTGCTCGTCCAGGTCGAGAACGGCATGCCAGGCCATCACCTGCGGTGCAGGCATGTCCGGCATCTGCACCGGGGGCAGGTCGAGGGTGTTTATCACCGGCATCAGGCTGCGCGCGACCGTTTGCCAGGCAGTGGCCTCAGCCGTGGTCATCGACGGCGCGGCAGCCAGCAGGTCACTCAGCGCGGTGAGATGCGGTTCCTTGGCCGTGTGATCCATCGGTGCCATCCGCAGGCGCCGCGCCACGGTGTCGATAGCTGTCGGGCCGTCACACGGCTTCGAGGAAGCGACGGCAGGCGATGGTGCCATCGCTTCCTCATGCAGCCGGGTTATCTCTGCGATCGTGTGACCGGCATACGCTGCCAGCGCGGCCGCGAGCAGCTCGTGCGGCGACTCAGCTGGCAACCAGCTGCCCTTGTCGCTCTCGATGGCTGGACAGGACGTCCGTCAGGAGCGCTGCGCCCGCGCTGCGGCTGCGGGTGTCATCGCTGTCCAGCAGGTCAGCTGCGACTATCAGTCGCGGAGCGACCTGTACACCCTCGACGATCCTGGCTGTCCTGCAGTGCCAGTGCGTGTCCGCGGTGACCTCATGCACAGTCAGATTGCCCTGGGGATCAGCAAGCAGGAAGAACTCGTCGACCAGGCGTTTGGCCGTCGCTGTGCTGGCATAGATTTCCGCCTCGGCACTGTGTCCCAGCCCGGTCCCGTAGTGGCTGGCAGCACTGATCCCGCCGGCCACCACACCCTCGAACTTCAGCAGCTCAGCAATGTCATCCGGCGCGATCCTGTACCTGGTCGCCGTGGCACGGGACTGCATCCACCACCGGCACACCTGAGCGGCACCACCACTGGTCTGCCACCGCGCGCTCAGGCGTGAGCGTTCAGCCGAGGACAGCCAATCAGTGCCCAGGCCGTCGAAGAGCGCCGCGGATGTCCACGTCACCCGCGCAGACAAAGGCCGCCCTTTTACGCCCTTCGTCGCAGCGCGGCGACGCTCCACATCAGAGCTATCGACCAGCCACACCGATCCAACACGGCGCCCCGCCAACCGGCCCGAGTTGAGCAAGCTACGCACACGGCTGACATTCACTCCCAGCCGTTCAGCAGCCATTGTCACACTGACCTCGCTCACATACACAAGACTAGCGCAGTCGCTACCCTAGTGCTAGCCAGCTGACTCTCCCACCCCAACTTGCCGAACACCCCACGCCGAGATAGCCAGCACAAATATGCCCTGCACCAGGCGCTACTGCGGACACAGCCAGAAGCGGCGAGGGCTGCCTCACGAATGCGCCCCAGCGCTGCCCTAGGCCCGCTAACCACTCAGAGACACTGCCGCAGCCTGATCAGATCGCCCTTCACTAACACAGGACCCGTAAGCCACTTGAACCTGATCCGGCGTCGATCTGGGCAGCATCCACCGTCACAGCAGGCAGGTGATGGGTAAGCGCGGAGTCGAGCTATTCGGCCCGCTGCTACCACAACGGCGCCTCGAGACGCTCCATCAGCCCAGCAGGGCAGGCAACGACTAGGCCTCGCCTACCCTGCTGAGATCTTGAGGTAGCTAATCCCCGCAGTCCGCAACCGGACCGAAAGCCAGGCGCACACCAGCAAACCAAACGTCACATGCCGCGATGGCCACAGTGAGCGCCCTTGGGCCAGGTTCAGGCAACCCCGCCGTGAAGTGCGCACTGCATCTGACCAGCTGGCACCCTCGCACGGCACTGGGGGGTATGACGTGAATAGCTGATGGCACCCAGCGATCCGCCGGCAAGTGCCCGTCTGCGGCGCCCTGGTTCTTCAGCCCACTGTCACAACCAGGAGACGCCAGAAGCGGCATCTAGGCCGGAGAGGCTATCCCCGCAGGCAAGCTGTCAGTGCATTCAAGGTCCACACGGCGCAGGTACTCGTCGCCCGAAAGCTGACCAGCTCCGAACTGGGATGCCAGCTCGACAATCGATTCAACGTACATGTGATCCTCTCATTCCCCAGGGAGAGCTCACTCAATGTACAGCGGTGCTCGCCGCAGAGTCATCACCCTGCAGGCTGAGCAGTAGCTCAATGACTGCTGTAGTTAATGGTCAGGATCGCCACGACAGGATGTTCATCGCCGTCTGCGCCCTGATCGAACTTGTCATGGAACTGGAAGTCGACCCGTGCCATCGAGCTCAGTTCATAGTGAACCGTTCGCGACCACCCGTCACCTTGTGGCTTGCCTGCCTTCCCTCGCAGGAAGCAGGTCGACCCAATCGCCGGAGGCCGCCCAGGACTGTGGGCCAAGTGGTCCCAGAGTTGCTCGGCTTGTTGCAGGCCGACCCTGTCCACCATCTCGTTCCAGTGGTCGCGGTATCTGCGGTGCACGAGAACCCGGTATAGCGGTGCCTGCTCAGGTTTGCCACCAGGCCGCCGGGCTGGTTCCAACGGCTGGTAAGCACTGTCAGGGGGCATCCGGCGATGCCACCTCTGCCGGCTTCTCAGCCTCCACCAGGTCGCGCGCCTCGAGCCGACCGCGGAGCAGCACCTCGCGACGCAGTGGGTCCTCCAGCTGGGAGGCGGTGACGCGCCAGGCATGAATACATTCCTTCAGCGCGTTCACTGAACCGTCAGCGTGTGCGGCGATCAGGACCTCATGCAGTTCGACAAGAAACTCGTCGAGGTCATCGCGATCGAACACTCGCAGCCACGCCAGGTCACCCAGCTCGGCAACCGTAGGGCGATCACTGCGTCTGAGCAGAGACTCGAGCCGCAGATGAGCGGAACTCCAGCGGGAGAGTTCTTTCAGTACGTCCAGATCACCTTCCGGGAGCATGACCAGCCCGGTGCCATCTTTGTCACGCACTCGCGCACCACCAGCGCGAGCAGCTTCCAGCACAAGCAATCGTTTATTGGCCAGGTCGCTGGCCTGGAAGATCTCATCGGGTCCAGTCATAGTCGCATCACCTGAAATTATCGTACTCATCATCGTAGCTGTCGACAAGCCAGGATCTTAGGTATGATTGTAACAAGACGTACTCGGAGGTGCCGGTGGACGACCCGTTCGACGCACGCAAGGTCATGTTCAGTGACCGCGAGCACCCCCTCGCGAACCGGCGGACCGTCAGCCTCATCACCGCGCTACGCGTCGCATTGCTGCGCGAAGGGGTGTCCACCAGTCCCGAGGCTCATGATCAAGCCACCTACCTTCGGCAGATCACCCACGAGCTCACCAACCGGGGAATGGACGGGGCTACCATCGTCCGCTACGGCCTAGGACCGGAGATAGCTGCCGCAGTCGTCGGCCAGGCCATGCCGTACTGGCTACCCACACTCCGAGTACTGCCCGGACCAGCCAGCGAGCACGATCCCGATCCAGAACCTGCGCCGCCGTGGCCCACCCGCAGACATGGGAAGATGTGCTGGGCCCGCTGCTTGAGGCGGAGAATGGCCTGACACCCAACCTCGACGTTTCTCAGGCAAACATCAAGAAGGTCGTCGGCGCCATCATGAACGCGGTATACCCGTGGACGCTGTCAGCTCCACTCGACGACCTGCTCGCACTCAAACCACCGTCCATCGAGCAGTTGCAGGCCGCCCGACTGGAGCCACGCCCCGAGACAGCGGTGCTCGAGCAGTACCGATGGATCATCAACCGGTTCGCCGAGACCCATCTCACCGACTGGAGCACCACCTCCCTGCATCACGAGCACAGGTGGCGCTCCGGAAACTGCGCGGCCCCCTGCCCGGAAGCGCTGATGACCGACCGCGACGTCGTCGATCACGAACTCAACGCCGAGATCGCGCGGCGTGCCGTGAACGCCGAATCGTCACGAGAGCCAGCCGGCGGGCCTACGGGTCTCAACCGCACCATGCTCGCCAAGCTTGGCATGAGCGCCCTCGACCTGCTTCGCATCGGCCGCACAAGCGAAGCAGCCGCCTTATTCGCCTTCGCCTTGCACGGATCACCCGACGACGCCGAACTTCTCAACAACCTGGGCTTCTGCCTGATCCCCGACGACCCGCGCAGTGCATTGAACAAGCTCGAGGAAGCCGCGCGACGAAACTACGAACACGGAGCCATCAACCTCTACAACCGCGCCCTGTGCAAAATGCTCCTCGGCGACCTCAAAGCCTGCCTCGACATGATCAGCGCGGCATGGCCACTGGGAGAAGGGAAACGGGCCTCATTGTGGCGCCCTGGCCCGCACGGGCTGAAGCTACATGAAACCGTTGACACGCAACACGAACTCGCCCGTCTCGCGCATCGTGCAGCAAGCGCGCTCGGCGACGAGGACGCGACCGAGCACTGGGCGAGCATCATCCAGCGCCAGCCATAACACCGTGGCGCAGAAATGTACGCCACACCAGGGAACGTCAGCTGTGCACAGGACTGCACTCGTCACGGCAGAACCCGCAAACGTTCGACGCAGTCGAGCCATAGTCAGGAACAAGCAGGACATCTGCTCCGGAGAGGAGCCAAGTATGGGTTTGGAAGTAGTCGTTGGGTTCCTGATCGCGTGGGCGGTCGGGAAAGCACGGCGGGCAGGCCAGCAATTGGACGGGGTTGCCGATCAAGTCGTGGACGCGTCCGCGGCGCGGTTACGGGATGTGGTGTTGCGTAAGCTCGGCGCGGATTCCGCCTTCGAGCGGCTGCGATTGGAAGCTGGCCAGCCAGAAGGAGTCAGCGAACGAACGACTCAGCGGGTGACGTTGGCCTTGGAGGATGCAGCCGAGCAGGACGCCGACTTCGCCACAGATTTGAAAGCAGCGCTCGCGGAAGCGGAGAGGAGCGGCGCGATCGCCAGTGTCGGCGGAACCGTGGTCAGCGGGCCAGTGACGGCGAGCGGGCACGGTATCGCAATTGGCTCGGTCGGCGGCAACGCGAACGTATGGCAGCCGCCGGGCCCTCACAATCCGGAGCGGGCCTAGAGCACCCCGCGGCCGGAACCACCGCAGCTCTTCCCCACCCCACCCAGGTACGTACCGCGCACGGCGGTATTGCGGTGGGTGGTGTCAGCGGGGATTTCATCGTTCAGCAGGCAATCACGAGCGGCGCCGCAGCGGTTGTCAGCACACTCGCCGGCAGTACAAGGGATGCGCGAGACCTGTTCGTCGGCCGAGTCGCACAGGTCCAGAACCTGCCGAAGCTGCCCGCGCCAGCCAACTCCGATTCCTCGATTCGCCTGAGCTCTGGACTGCAGCACTGCTAGGCCTCGGAACCGTGTTCCTGCAAGCAGGACGGTTTGATGACGGCATTTCTGCCTTGACCCATGTGGTCACCACCTACCGCTCATTTGGTGTACGAGTCAACGAGGTCATGGCGTTGAACAACCTTGGCCACGCGTTAATTTCCATGAGGCGCTTCGACGACGCCATCATCACCCTTCAGAACGCTGTCACCATCTTCCGCGAGATCGGCGACCGGAACGGCGAAGGCGACGCACTGATCAATCTCGGCGCCGCGCTTAGGGAAGCAGGGCGATTCGACGACGCCATCACCGACCTAAAGCACGTTGTCGCCATTCACCGCGACGCCGGCGACCGAAACAACGAAGGCAAGGCATTGACGAGCCTGGGAGTCGCACTACAGATGGCGGGCCGACTACACGACAGCGCAGGCTCTCATCGGGAAGCGATAGCCATCCACCGTGAAACCGGCGACCGGGCAAACGAAGCCTTGGCCTTGAACGGACTCGGACTAACCCTCGCCACAGCGCAGCGACTCGATGAGGCCATCGCCACCTTGCAAGAATCCGTCGCGATCCAGAGCGACATTGGCAATCGGGTCGGCGAAGGCGGCGCGCTGAACAACCTCGCCGCCACATTCGAGGCTGCAGGCCGGTTAGAAGCCGCGAAAGCTGCCGCACAGCGTGCCCTAGCTGCGTTTCATGACGTTGGCGACGCCCACTGGGCGAACGAAGTCAAGGACTGGCTGGACGCGCTCACTTGACACGACAAACTGGCGTGGACCGCGCGTTACAGCAGGAACCCGAACCCTCCCCGATCAGGTGAACTGATGTCCCGGTCTGAGGAGAACTGGAGTGAAGCCAGTAGAGCGGGCACATCGGGTGCCCGTGTATGGACAAGATCGGGAGCCATTCCGGTGTACTACCTGGTCACTGCGTTCGCCGCGGCCCTGACAGCGTCGACACTGTCAGGCAACCTGGGTCGCGGCGTTCTGTCGGGCCTCGGCCGCGCGTGCCTGAGAACTGTTTCGCGGCTGCTCTGCCTGCGAATGGTCGTCCAGGCCATCGAGGCCACAGATAGTCTGGACATGGATTGCCACATTTACTCGGCCGATATCGAGATCCGGGTCCGCAAGCGACGGTCGGACAGGGTTCCGCCGGCGTGAGCAATGATGGCCCGCTTCCTCGTCCCCACTCCCCTGACGACGTCATCGCCTACACCGCGATCGTGCGTGAACATCGCGCACGGCTCGTCGCGCTCGTCCGCTCGATCATCCCCGACGGTGACTACGAATCCGCCGCCAGCGAAGCGCTTCTCACCCTGTTCCGGCACTGGCCAACGATCACAGCAGATCGCGTCGCCTGGGTCACCACCGTAGCGAAGCACAACGCGCTGACCCAGCGCCGTAGACAACGAGAGCACGCCGCGACCGCTGACGACGACGACATACCCTTATGGTCGACCGCGCCGGCATCCGCCGATCAACGGCTCGACCTGCAGAACGCACTCGAGTTACTTCCCCGCCTGCCCAAGCAGGAGCAGATCGCCCTCGTCCTCTCCGCGGCCGGGCAGGACACCGCCGCAATCGCTGCCCAACTCGGAGTCAAAGCCGACACTGTCCGCAAATACCGGGCTCGCGCGCAACGACGGATGCGGACCTGGGGTGGTTATCCGCATCCCACACCACCGTCTCCCGGTCAGGGAAATGAGGCCTGATGTCATCCACCCACCAACCTCGGCGCAGCCGGAACGATCCCGTACTGCTTCTCGGCCAAGCCTTCACCGCTCCACCGAACCCGCGCGAAGTACACGTCATTCAGGCCACCACACGGGAACTCGACTACCTCGCCTACCAGGCGACCCCGCCCCCGATCGGCAGCGGGCTCACGTCCCGTTTCCTCGCGAGCCTGGCGATGGGTGCGTCACTCGCCGCCTCACGCGAAGCACATGGGGCGTTGGTCGCTATCCGGCTCCACGACCGTGGCGACCTGGTCGACGCCGCTGAAGAACCCGAACTCACACTCACAGCGACCGCCACTCGCCGCGTGACCACTGCTCTCGGTGACCTCTGGGATGTCACGCTCACTTCTGAGGGCCCCGACCTGCTCGCCGTCCTGCTGCCTCGCCACCCGAACCCTGACCTCGCCGTCACGCTCACCAGCCTGTCCGAGCAGCTCGCGGCACCGATCCCGGTTCCCGGGTGGCTCATCGAACTTGAAGCCGGCATCGGCGTGACACCGCTGGATCCCATCTCCACGCCCGCCCAGCTCATCGCGCAAGCCCGCCGCGGGCTTCCCGATCGCGTTCACCTCCGCCGCACGCCCATCGACGAACTGCCCCCCGAACCCGACAAGACGTCACCGCTGACGCTCCTGCCTCACGCCTGGGACGCCGCAGACGACGGCCGTCTCAACGTCAGCTACCAGGTCATCTCGCAAACCGATTCCCCCGGTGTCGTCGGAGTACAAGCCGTCCCAGGCTGGATAGACGACGATGGCGCACACCGAACCCTCGCCGACCTGGGCGACCTCGCCAGCGTCACCGGGCTCGCGCACCTCATGATCGAGAACACCGTCGCCGATACCTGCACCGCGCTAGCGAGCTGGACCGCGCAACTCCGCGCTACGACACCCTTCGCACACGTCAACCTGCCCGCCCCGCTCGTGCGCAGCCAACGTTTCTGCAGCCACCTGCACGACCTCATCGACAACAGCGGCATCGCAAGCCTGCTCCTGCTCGGCATCCCCGCCGCTGCCCTCAGCCAAATCCCTGACATCGACAAGCGGCTTGCCCAGCTCGCCAACAGCGGCGCCCAACTCGCGCTGAGCCTCTGCGCCGTTGAAGACACGCCGGCCGACGCACTGACCCGCGCCTCGTGGTCTCTGGTGACTCTTCCCAAACCCGCCTTCGAGCTACTTCGCAACCGGCACTACGACACAGCGAGCCACACCGCTCTCAAACTTCTCCTGCACGCCGCCCGCAAACTCGACATCCCAGTCCTCGCCGAAGAGACCGACCTCGCCGACACACGCATCATCCTCGGCACCGCCATGTTCACCCCCACCAACCGCGTCCCGCCCAAGCACGCCCACCAGATCGCCGACGAACCAACCTGGACAGCACCTCCATCAGCACAACTGCTCACTGTGACTGACCCGCCACCACACAGCCCCGCTACCGACTACTTCCCGCTGCCACGAGACACCGCGGGACACGCACGAACCAGTACTGGCTGGGGACCGAGCCGGTGATAACCGAACGATACGTGTGGCGCGACACCGCACCGACCAACAGCCCTTATCCCACGCGGTTCAGGGCCGTCCTTCCTAGGCAAGCCGAGGAAGGACGGGCTCAGCCAGAGCCCTTCACCCCTGCCCCCTGCAGGATGCGTTGGTGATCGAATTGTCTTCTGCAACCGCCCGGAGCAAGCGGCGTTACCGAGTTCTCTCAGCTCTCAGCAGCGTGCTTCCCGGTTGCTTCACATCGACTTCGAGGTCGGCGCGCACGCCCACCAGCGTGCACCGGACCATGTCAGCTACAGCCTCTGTCCACGCGTGGACATGTTGAGTCGATCAGCTTGCCATTGCGGCGCAGTGAGCGCCGCAGATCAGCTGTGCCGAGCAGCAACTCTCCTAAGGTTCGACCGGATTACCGCAGTGACCCGGTGACGAGGGCCCAAAACACGGTCGGCATCGTTCAGAGTTTCCCTGAAGAAGCGTAGTGCCCGTTCAACGTCTCCGGCTTTCTCGTAGGCACCGGCGACGTTGTTTCGGGACATCAAAGTGTCAGGGTGGTCAGCACCCAGGTTCTCCTCACGGTCGGCAGCTACTTCTAAGCTCATGGAGATAGCGAGATCGTGCTTGCCAAGCGACAGGTAGACCTGTGCGAGGTTGTCTTTCGAAACCAGAGTGGCCGGGTGCTTAGGACTCAGTATCCGTTGGCGGGCGGCCAAGACTTCCAGATTCAATGAGAGTGCGCGCCTGTAGTGGCGGGCCGACGCGTGGGCACCAGCAAGATTACTGCGGTAAGTAAGGAGGTCAGGATGGTCGACGTCCAGCTTACGTTCGGCCCTCTGGAGGACCTCTTCGTACAGGCGGATGGCGCCTTCGTAGTTACGCATCAACATGTAGAGGTAGGCGAGGCTGCTGAGAGTGATCAGGATTTCGGGGTCGTCAGGGTCAAGGACCTCCTTGGCAGCGTCTAGATTCACCTTGGCGAGACGAATTGCCCGCGGGAGATCACCAGCCTCCGCATAGGCGTTGGCGAGGTTTTGGCGGGACGTCAGGATATCGGGATCCTTGTATTCCAGTATCCGTATGCGAGCGTCAAGGTTGGCTTCGAGCAGGGGAATGGCGTGTTTGAGATCACCTGCCGACAGGTAGGCGTGCCCCAGGTGGTCTTGCGCGGACAGAGTGTCTGGGTGGTCGGCTCCAAGAAGCCGAAGTCGACCCGCGACGGCACGAGTGAACAGTGTGACGGCACGGGTGTTGTCACCGTGTTCATCGAGGAAGTGGCCGAGCCGGTCGGCGAGAGCGCAAATTTGTTCCGTGTCGGATGTGTCGGCGGTGCGGTCAAACAGTGCCCACGCATGCGGCAGGACCATCGTGAACGCCGGCCAATTGGTGGGCAGATAATAGTCCGCGTCCCGGACCGCTGCCGTGAGTGCAGTGACGGCGTCATGGTGGGCTTGTTCGATGTCGACGGCTTGCCGGTGGCGGTCCTCGGGGTCTGGGGTGCGTGAAACTGCTTGGACAAGGCGGTGGACTGTGATCGACGTCGCGTCGAGGCTGATCATGCTGTAGGCGGCGAGCCTGCCCAGCGCCCGATGCTGGTCCGGCTCTGATGCGCCGGAACCCAGAAGCTGACGGGGAATACCGGATGAGGCGTACCAGGCAAACTGTCGCAACAACTTGCCCGCCAGCGGAGTGTCGCTGAGTTTGTCGAGCGTCAGGTGCCAGACGCGGGCTACAGCACGTCGTTCATCGCTGCCTTCCGACGTGGCCGCAAACATCTGCGCCGGGTATTTCGTCAGCAGGTCTAGATAGACAGCCGGGGTGATGCGGCTCTGTGCAAGGTAGGCGCTGGCTTGCTCGATGGCCAGAGGCAGCCAACCTAACTCTTCGCATAGTTGGCGGGCTCCGGTCAACGTTGCGTCTGCCCAGTGCGTCCTGACGAGGTGTGACAGGAGGGCTTCGGCATCGTCTTCGGCAAGGACTTTGAGGTGTACCGTGCCGAGCCCGCGCCACCCGCTGCTCTGTCGTGAAGTGATCACGACCGTGCCAGCTTGTATCCGGTCCAACAATATCGCCGCGTCGTCCAGCGCTGTCAGGTTGTCCAGTATCACCAGCCAACTCTTGTGCGCGGCCAGCCACCGCAGGCCAAGTTCGGACCGTTGGTCAGGCGGCAGCGCCACCGTCTCGGGAGCCAAAACGGCGGCCAGGTCGGCCAAGCCACTCTCGAGCGCCGCTCGGGAGTCTGCGTTCATCCACCAGACCAGCTCGAAGCGATCACGATGCAGGTGGGCAAAATGAACGGCTAATGCGGTCTTCCCGACACCGCCGAGCCCGTGGATCGCTGCCACCGCTGTCCGGACCGAAGTGCATAGAGCGGCGTCCAGCTGGTCAAGTTCGCTTAGTCGGCCCACGAAGAATTTCGAACCTGCCGGAATATTTACCAGCCCCGGCGGCACCGGAACCCGTTCCATCGCAGGCACACCCGGCCCACTGATGTTGAGGTCACCCTGCACCAAACCTACCGCTGTTCCACCGCGGGCTGTGACGTCTCCCCGGAAGAATACAGGTACTGCTGGAGCCTGCGCCTGCGCCGACGCGGCATGGCCTATTGCCGCGTCGGCTTTGGAGGGTCCGACGGACCCTCCACGTACTCGATGTGCACCCCCGTAGCCGACCCGGCCCCCGAACCACCACTCACGTTGCCGTGAAAGTTCACACCGCCGCCGACACCGGGCTGCACTACGGTTGGAGGTGCCTGCTGGTTGGTAGCAATCCGTCTGCGCTCCTGTCGTCGCGGCAACACCAGTGCGGCAACCGCCACTGCCATGCCTAAGATCCCGGCGATCCAGCTCGACGCCTCAAGGGCTGGCCTGGCGGGATGCTGCGGATCGTTCAGCACCGCGGGTACGCCAAACCGCAGTACGGCCCACACCGCAGCACCGACGATCACGACACCGCCAGCTATCTTCCAGACACCACTTCGCTTGACCGTCACATAGACCCCTAATCCCGCGAAGCACAAGCATCCAGTGCGTACCGCTACGTCACACCGGTCTCACCAAGAGGTTGAAGACCGTGCCACTCGCGCGGCCGCATGGTCACTCAGTCATTGCGGGTGATTCATCCACGTTAGTAACTCGTTCAGCTTGGTAACACGTCAGGGAGCGACTATATGCCGCGTCACCGAACATTCCAGCCACGAGTTCCGATTAGCGCCCTTGTTGACGTGCCCGCCGGCCGGGAAGTTTGTTATGAACCAACATGGATCGCCAGAAGCCGGCGCATCCCAGGGACTAGCGTGCGCGAGAACCGGGAGCCTATGTGATCAACTGCCCCACAACGATACTATGCAGGGTCTACCCGGCCAAGATGAAGGCGACGCTGCGGTTGAGCGCAACAACTCCGCGCCACATGTACGCGCGATCTTGAAGTGCGCAGCAGAACTCCGCGACTACGAGACGGTCGGCCACTACCACGCGTGCCGCGGCGTCACTGTTCCATGGTAGGCCGCTTCGCCTGTACAGAAGCGTCTCGACCGGCTGCTTTGCGACGTGAAGGCCGAGCTTCCTTACGCGCTGGCCGGCAACGGAAATCGCTTGTAGCTTTCGTCCGGCTGGAATAAAGGTCTCTGCATCTCGAGCACAGCCTGCCATGCCGCTTGATCAAGCTCCTCGAGTTGCGCCAACGGCGGCAGGCTCCCTCGAGCTCCGTTGAGCGCACGTGCCAGCCTCAATGCGTAGGCCAGGTCAGCATCCTTGGGTTTCGTTGCCACGGCCGTCCCCTCGGGTGTCGGCGCAGAAGGAGGCACGAGGCTAGGTGATCGCTTGCGGTTTGACGAACGCCAAACCATGCTGATTGCATGAGCCGCGGCAGTGCGCTGGAAACTCTGGGCGAGACGATGCGGCACGTGAGGACAGCTCACGATGTCTCATTGACCGAGGCTGCACTGCAGTCCGGCGTCAGCAAGGGGCACCTCAGCAACGTCGAGCGAGAGCGATATGCACCCGGCTGGGAAACTGATCGACTACTACGAGAACGCTTACGCCGGTGATGGGCAGCTGCGGTCGGCCTACGTCGAGCTCGTGACGAGACCGCGCCGAGCGCAACCGGCCGGCCATGCTCGCCCCGAATACCCCTTACCGGCGACACGGGAGCCTTGTCGCCGCTATCACCGTTCCTGAGGGAACCGTGATAGCGCCCGGACAAAAATTCGTGAAGGTGTGGCGTCTACGCAACAGCGGCACGGTGGCATGGACCGGACGGTACCTCCGTCGTCTCGGAGCCCCCAGCGACCTGGGGATCCCGAGCTCACCCGTCGAGGTGCGCATCCCTGACACCATACCCGGAGAACTGCTCTATACCTCGGTACCGCTGAAGGCACACATGCTGCCAGGCACCGCGCAGGTACATTGGAAAACGGTCGGCGAAGACGGGTTCGAGCACTTCCCGGACCGCGACCGTCAAAATCCGTGATTCATCTTCTAACATGACAATTGTTAGAAATATTCCTTGTGTTCTGTCGCGAATTTCCTGCTATCCCACCGAGGCGAACGCTGCACGACACTGAGCCCAGTACGTTGCTGCTCTAGCGAGGACTGAGGTTAGTGCCGAAAGCCCGTAGCGAGACCCAACTACGCGGACTAGCGTCCAGGACAGCTGACAGAGTCCTTGGACCAAATGGCTGTTCAGGGTGGTGAGGCCGTGGTTCAAAGTAAGCTAAGCCCGGAGCTCGGGCGACTCGTTGCCGCCATGGCCCCCGATCACGAAAAACTGGCGCTCGCACATCGTGAGATTGATGTCTTGATAAGTACGACAAGAACGGTGACTGGCGATGACCGCGCCTTACTTGACTCGTTGGACGTCACTGTGCGAACCGTCGCGGGAAACTTACTGACCGCCCGCGTACCGATCGACCGCCTGGCCGAGTTAGCAGAGCGCGAGGTCGTGAACTACGTGGAGATCAGCCGTCCGCTCGCACCCGAGCAGGCCCGGCCTTCCGACGGGCAATCCCAGGCCGCATCTGAACAGCCATGACAGCCACGGACCATTTACATACGTTTACGCGGGGAGGAAATCATGCTCGACCCACGGTTGAAATTTCTCCTGAGTGAGGCTGGCGATGATGGCGACCTGGCAGCGCTGGAGACGACGGGACGGTTCGGCCTGTACGTCGAGAACGTGCTCGAACCTCAGGTACACGTCCTGGTCCACGCCGGCACCGATGATGACGCGGATCTCACAGAACGAGGGCTAAAGATCACCACCAGGGCCGGCGACATCGTCGCTGGAGAGGTCGCCCTCTCGCAGGTCGAGAGCCTGGACGCCGCTGAGCACGTCCTCCTTGTCGAGGCTGCGCGGGCGATGGACGCCGAGCTGGACATTAGCCTCCCCGAGACCGGCGCGAACCTCGTGCACACCGGACAGCCCGGACTGCGGGGAGCCGGCGTGATCGTGGGCATCATCGATTCCGGAATCGACTGGCGCCACGAGTGCTTCCTCAACGCTGCCGGAAACAGTCGCGTGATCCGGCTTTGGGACCAGAGCCTCGTTCCCCAGGCGGGCGAGGCCTCTCCCTCGCCGTTTGGCTACGGCGTGGAGTACCAGCAAGGGCAGATCGACGCGGCGCTCGCGGCGCCGAACCCCTTGACGGTCGTACGCAGTATTGACGATGCTGTTGGACACGGTACGCACGTGGCAGGTATCGCGGCTGGTGACGGCTCCCCCTCGGGCAACGGGCGGCCACCGTTCACTTTCATCGGGGTCGCTCCAGAGGCGGACATCGTCGTCGTAGCCAATCGTGTCACGACTGATGCTGTCGGCGACTCAGCGAGCACACTCGACGCGGTGCAGTACATCTTCGCGCTGGCGGACACGCTCGGCCGTCCGGCTGTGATCAACCTGAGCCAGGGAGATAACCTCGGACCGCACGACGGCACCAGCCTGCTCGAACGCGGCATCGACAATCTGCTCGGAGCCGCCGGAAGATCGATGGTGAAGTCCGCGGGCAACGCCGCCGGTTCCGGGGCCCATGCCAGCGGAGCAGTGACAGCCGGTGGCACTGATACCCCGCAGTTCGACGTGCCAGCGAACGATGTCACCCCTGACACCTTCGACTTCTGGTATCGCGCCGCCGACAGGATCGACTTCAGCATCGCGCCACCCAACGGTGTCGCGAGCCCCTCTGTTTCTCCTGGTACAAGCACCACACTTGTGCTGCCTAATGGTAACCGGGTTTTCGTCGACTCAGTCACCGATCATCCCAACAACGGCGATAATCGGATCTTCGTGCAGCTCCAGCGAGGTACGAGCACAACGATACAACAGGGCACGTGGACCGTGACCCTCACCGGCGCGACCATTACCGACGGTGGCTGGCACGCCTGGATTGAGCGCGGTACGACGGTCCCGCAGTTCATCGGCTCCCATCGAAACGACCGGGTTACCATCTCTGTTCCCGGCACAAGCGCTGAGGTGATCACTGCGGCAAGTTACATCACCAAGGGTGCTGGAGTCGGGAATCTGTCGACGTTCTCCAGCAGGGGACCGACCAGGGACGGGCGGAATGCTCCGACGATCGCAGCACCTGGCGACAGCATTATCTCCGCCCGGTCTGGAGCGGGGACAGCGTCAGCGCAGTACGTTGCGATGCGGGGCACCAGCATGGCGGCTCCACATGTCACGGGAACCGTGGCCCTGTTACTCCAGGCGAAACCGACATTGACTCAGCAACAGATCATCAGCTATCTGGGCAACAAGGCTCGCGCGGACGACTTCACCTCAAGAGTCCCCAACAATGAGTGGGGAGCCGGAAAACTCAACAGCAGCACTGTGTTGTTAGACAACCAGATCTGGCACAACGACCAACTCAACCCCGCACCCGGCGGAGCCTGGACCGGATGGAACTACCTCAGCAACCCAGGCGACCAAGCCAAAAACATCGTCGTCGTACCCAACGCCGACGGACGACTCCACGCCTTCATGATCGGCATGGACGACCAAATCTGGCACAACGACCAACTCAACCCCGCACCCGGCGGGACCTGGACCGGATGGAACTACCTCAGCAACCCAGGCGACCAAGCCAAAAACATCGTCGTCGTACCCAACGCCGACGGACGACTCCACGCCTTCCACAGTTAGCTCCTCGCCGGACTTCCTGCATCCAGCGTATGTATAGCTCAATCTGTGCCCGCGCCGCAGCCAGCCAGCGGCACGAGTTCGCGCTCCTGACACCAAACGAAGAAGATCCGCAGGTCCGACTCCAACTGCACACTCCAACTGCACCCGAGAGACACCGGAGCAGTGACCGAGGTAGGCAAGGGCCGCTATTCGTAACATAGGGTCATTGAGTTCTGAAGCTCCATGACCACTCAGGCTGAGCACGGACGCGCCGAACACCTAGGCCACCCAGGAGATGGCGTTGCGCGCGTCCCCGCCGGCCCTCCAAGCTTGCTGGCATGACAGACGCGGACCGGCTATACGAGATGATCGACGAACTCAGGCGGATGCGGGAGCAATGCGAGCCCAAGTCGAACCAGAACCCAAGGTATCTGCGGTACTCGATCGCAGTAAGCGCCTTGCGCTGGATCATCGACGACCTAGCCACAGAGAACCGAATCTGAACTCATCCGGTATGCGCGTCCCAAACTCATCGCGGCATGAGCGGCCGTTAGGGGGACGTGGGTGATTCGGTGTGGCGTGTAGCGGTTTGCTTGATTTGGTAGATGCTGGAGGCTGAGGGGCCTGCGTCTAGGCGAGGGGTTTGGTGTGATCGAGTCAATGGAGCTGACGGAAGCCGACGCGGGCACGTTGGCCGCAGACGAGACCAGCACCGCGGTGCGCCGTGAGCTTACAGTTGCGCTGACCGTAGCCGATGCCGGCGAGGACGGAGAACTGGTGGCGGCCACGCTGAAGGTGCTGGAGCTGACCGACCACGACGAGGCCCATGCGAGTAAGTACCGGGTGCCCCTGCACGGCGACAAGGGCATGCAGGTAGATGACCACGACTTCCAGACCAACACCTGCCATTGAACCGGCCCTCGATGCCCACCACCCCGCCGGACCCACGACCGGAGTCGCCTGACTCTGTCGGCTCGGCGCCGTCGGTGCACGCCGTGAGCAACAGCCAGGGTGTGCAGGCCGGCGAAAGCAACACCCAGTACAACAACATCGTCATGCAGGCTCCGCTGCCCGCGATGGAGTCGGTGCCTGCCGTGCCGAGCTTGTCCCGAATCTCTCTCGACACAGCACTGTTCGTAGGCCGTTCCGTTGAGCTGGACCGGCTCGAGGAGGTGCTGAGCGAGTCTGGGCGGGCGACGGTGGTCGCGGTGCACGGTTTGGGCGGGGTGGGCAAGAGCACGCTGGCGGCCCGGTTCACACATCTGCATGCAGGCCGGTTCGGGTTCCGGTGGTGGATCACCGCGGATTCCCCCGCCGCGATCGACACCGGCCTCGCCGACCTCGCCGAAACCCTCCAACCCGCCTGTAGAGACCTTCCCGTGGAGCAGCGCAGCGCATTGGGGATGCGGTGGCTGGCAACCCATAAAGACTGGTTGCTGGTGCTGGACAACGTGACCAGTCCACAGGATGTCGTGGGGTTGTTGGAGCGGGTGCGGACCGGAACGATAGTGATCACAAGCCGTCAGCGCTCGGGGTGGCGGGCTGTGGAGACGGTGCCGCTGCCGCTGGACGTGCTCACCGGGGACGAGGCGGTGGCGTTGCTGGCCCGGATCGTGGTGTTGGAGTGGCCGGACGCGGATTTGTCGGGTTCGGACCGGTTGTGTAGCGAGCTGGGGCAGCTGCCGCTGGCGATCGAGCAGGCAGGCGCCTACCTAGCCCAAACCCGCACAAGCCCTGCCACCTACCTCAAGCTGCTGGCACGGTTTCCGGAGCGGATGTTCACCACGACAGCGGAGGGCGGCGACTCGCAACGGACGATGGCGAGAGTCTGGCGCGTCACACTCGACCACTTGGCCGACGCACCCGCTGCCGGCCAAATACTGCGTCAACTGGCGTGGTTCGCCCCGGAAGGCATCCCCCGGAGCCTGTTGACCGGTGAGGCAGGGGAACTGGAGCTGTCAGAGACGCTGGGCCGCCTGAGTGCCTACAGCATGATCACCCTTACAGGAACCACCGTCGACGTGCATCGTCTAGTGCAGGCGGTCACCCGCACACCCGACCCCACCGACCCGCACCGTCAGCCCGCCGACATCGCCACCGCCCGCGACAGCACCGCAACCCTTCTGACGGCCGCCCTCGCCACACTAGATCCACACATTCCCGCGACCTGGCCTGTCTACCGAATGGTCCTGCCCCATGCACGCGCTCTGCTTGAACACGCCACGCCCAATACCGACACTGCCCAGACCAGCCGCCTGCTCAGCCGACTCGGCCGCTATCTCAATGGACAAGGTGACGCCGGCGCCGCCATCGGCTACTACAGCCGCGCCCGCGACAGCTTCCAACGCCTCAACGGCCCCGATCATCCCAACACGTTGAGCTCCCGCAGCAACCTGGCCTATGCCTACCAGTCGGCGGGTGATCTGGACCAGGCGATCTCGCTGTACGAGGCCACCCTCGCCGATCAGGAACGGGTACTGGGTCCCGATCACCCCGACACACTGCGCTCGCGCAACAACCTGGCGGGCGCATACCAGTCGGCGGGTGATCTGGACCGGGCGATTTCGCTGTACGAGGCCACCCTCGCCGACCGGAAGCGGGTACTGGGCTCCGACCACTCCAACACACTGACCTCGCGCAGCAACCTGGCCTATGCCTACCAGTCGGCGGGTGATCTGGACCAGGCGATCTCGCTGTACGAGACCACCCTCGCCGACCAGGAACGGGTACTGGGTCCCGATCACCCCGACACACTGCGCTCGCGCAACAACCTGGCGAGCGCCTACCAGTCGGCGGGCGATCTGGACCAGGCGATCCCACTGCACGAGACCACCCTCGCCGACCAGGAACGGGTACTGGGTCCCGATCACCCCGACACACTGCGCTCGCGCAACAACCTGGCGAGCGCCTACCAGTCGGCGGGTGACCTCACGCGAGCAATCCCACTGCTCGAAACCACCCTCGCCGACAGCCAACGGGTGCTGGGACTCAACCACCCCACAACCGAGATCATCCGGTCGAACCTCGATAGCGTGCGATCTACCTAAAGCTGCATCACTCAGTCGTCGCGGAACTACCGACGATAAGCCGAGCGTGCGTTCATCGGCATGAGAGTGCGTATTCGATGGGCGCCACCAGACGAGGGAACTGGGCTATTGGCCGCGGGCACGCTGTCAGCCCCTCTCTTGCGCAGTCAACGATTCTGTGTCGCCTGCACGACCTCATCGACCACAGCGGCGTCGCGAGCCTGCTCCTTCTCGGCATCCCGGCCGCAGCCCTCAAATAGATCCCTGAAATCGACAAACGACTCGCCCAGCTCACCAACAGCGGCGCCCGGCTCGCACTGAGCCTCCGCGCCGTCGACGACACACCCGCCGACCCGCGCCGCATGGGCATTGGTGACGCTGTCCAAGCCCGCCTTCGAGCTACTCCGCAACCGCAACCACGACACCGCGAGCCACACCGCGCTCGAACTTCTCTTGCACGCCGCCCGCAAACTCGACATCCCAGTCCTCACCGAGGAAACCGACCTTGCCGATACACGCATCATCCTCGGCACCGCTATGTTTACCCCTACCAGCCGGGTCCCGCCCAAGCACGCCCACCAGATCGCCGGCGAACCAACCTGGACAGCGCAACCATCAGCAAAGCTTCTCTCTGTCACCGACGCGGCCAGCCGCCACAGCGCTATCGACCACTTTCCCCAACCACGAGATACCGCTGGATCCGGGCACACCAAGAGGCTGGTGAACGCGCCAACGGCAGTACAGGACCTAGCGCTGGAACCAAATTCGGCAAGGTCGCAGTGGAACGACATTTCTGATCTCATGGCGGGTATGACCCGGACGAGGCTTCCTTACCCTTCCGCTCAACCGGTGTACGCGGCGGCGCAGCTGTGGCGAGACCGATGCCTGCTCGACGATCTCAGTCTCTTCGAGGATGACCGCGTTTCCACGCTGGAGAATGCGGAGATCCTGGTCCGGGACTACGTGAACCAGCCGGACCTGGGTGAGGGCACGTTCCTCGGCAAGTTGAGGGGGCAGCTCGCGACGTCGCCACCGGGTGCTGTACGGCTGGCCGCGGAATTGTTGTACGTGCACCTGCTGGTCGCGCGTAGCTCCGCGATCGGCGGCCAGAAGAAGCTGGAACTGGTCCGCGGTGTACTCGGTTTCGTCGATGGCGGGCAGGATGTCCCCGAGGATCTCGCCCGCACGCTCGACTCCGGTCTGATCAACCCCGGCCAGGGTTACAACAACTACCGGTGGCGCCAGTACGCGTATCTGATCGAGGCGGTCGCGGCACTCAAGAGACTGTCTGTCCCGGACCGTCGTCGCGTGCTGGAGGAGTCTCGTGCGTTCGTTGAGCTTCTGGACGGTCTTGAGGACAATGGTGCGGCGATCCAGCGGTTCTCCCTGGAGCATCTGCTCTTCCCGGACGTGTTCGCCCCGGTCGTGAGCCGCGAGCACCGCGACAAGATCCAGGCAACGTGGCCTCACCTGGCTGGCCCGGCATCCGATCCGGGGTCGTTCCGTATCGCGTCCATAGCCCACGGCCTGAGCCCGAACGGGCGTTGGGGCACTGACGAGTTCGTCAATTTCTACCGGTCGCCCTACGTGTGGGATTGGGGCAAACCCAACGCCCGCTGGCGCGCTCTGGTCCTGTGGGGACAGCGGATGCAACGGTCGATCGACCTCGAGGGCCAGGAGCGCGACTACAAGATCGACGGCGCATCGGCGGTGATGGCCGCCCGCGCATCCCGTGACACCTCCGCCTTCACGTTTCTCCGGCGGCACAACCTGGTCGACTGGCGTACCGCCGACAGCTTCTTGCCCTGGCTCAACGACGCCGAGGACGGCTGGGAGATCCTCGGTGGCCTCTGGATTGACGCCGGCCCCGAGTCAGTGGACCGTTTCCTGGCCGACCTTCCCCGATCCGCCGCGGACGGCGCCGGGGCACGGCTCAGCCTGGCGTCCGTGCTACTGGGGGCGGACGACGTCAGCCAGTACCCGCCATGGCGGGCGCGGGCGGTCGATCTCGCGTATCGCCTCACCGGCTATACCAAACCTGAGCCGGCCGCGACCGATGGCGAACGATACGAGGCGTTCCTGGTCTTCCTCGATCAGGTCATGGACGCGTTCCGCCGCCAGGGCAGCCCCTTGTCCGACCGGCTTGACGCACAATCGATCATCTGGGCTCTGACGAACTACGACCCTCCCGAGACCTGGACAGAGGAGGAGACCGCCGCGTTCCGCGACTGGCGCCGCGGCACCGGCGCAATGCCGCCGCAACTCCCTGCCACACCGGACACCGATGACGAAGCCGAGCAGGTCTCCGCCGAGGAGCCTGACAGCCCGCTGAGTGAAGTCGCTGAGCGCATGTATCTGGACGAAGCGTTCCTCGACAAGGTCGTCGCGCTGCTGAAGGACAAGAAGCAGGTGATCTTCCAAGGCACCCCAGGCACCGGAAAAACCTACGTCGCCCGGAAACTCGCCGAGTGGCTCGCCGGCTCAGCGGACCGGGTGCGGCTCGTGCAGTTCCACCCCACCTACTCCTACGAGGACTTCGTCGAGGGCTACCGCCCCCGCCAGGACGGAAACGGCTTCACCCTCATCCCAGGTCCACTGCTCACCATCGCCGAGCAGGCTCACACAAACCCGGACCACGACCACGTCCTGATCATCGACGAGCTCAACCGCGCCAACGTCGCCCGCGTGTTCGGCGAGCTCTACTTCCTCCTGGAATACCGTGACCAGTCCGCTCACCTGATCTACCGCCAGCAGCCCATCACACTGCCACCCAACCTGCTGCTGATCGCCACGATGAACACCGCGGACCGATCGATCGCCCTGCTCGACAGCGCGCTGCGGCGCCGGTTCTACTTCGTCGACTTCGCCCCCCACACCGAACCCGTGGCCGGAGTACTGCGCCGCTACCTGGACAAGCACCACCACGACTACCGGTGGATCGCCGACGCCGTCGAGAAGGCCAACGAGAAGATCGCCGACCCGGACGCGGCCATCGGCCCGAGCCACTTCTTCCGGGACACGCCGATCGACGACGCCTGGCTCGAACTGATCTGGGACCACGCTGTCCTCCCGACACTGCGCGACCACTTCCACGGCCGGACACACAAACTGGACGAACTCTCACTCGCGGCTCTCCGCAAGGAGGTGACAGGCGGCGACGATGAAGACACTCCACTTTCATGAGTACCGGGAGCGGCGCGACGTGCCGCTCACGCCGGCCGAAGTCACCGTCCTGCGTACGACGTTCAAATGCCTCGTCACCCGAACCGACAACGGCGATGGACGGTACAACGTGCGAGCCCAGGACCGGGTCGGCACGGTCATCGTCGGCGACACCGCGATCGTCGTGGCCCCGAAGTTACCCATCGCCCGCGTCCTGTTCCTGATCACCCATGCCGTGGATCCGTCGTGGACGAACGAGGCCGCACTCGGCACCGCCGAATCCTTGACCGACGCCATGTCAGCGGTCTTCACGCACATGTGCGACCAGGCCGTGCGCACCGGCCTCCTCCGCGGATACCGCGACCATCGAGAGCGGCTCCACACCGTCCGCGGCCGCATCGACTTCGCCGAACAACTGCGGGTGTCCCCGGGACGTGACCTCCCGATCGCGGTGACCTACCAATCACACGACGAGGACATCCCCGAGAACCAGCTGCTGCGCACGGCACTCGACCTGCTCGCACAGGTCCCGATCAACTCGAACGACGTCCGCCGATCGATCATCCGACTACGGCGCATGTTCGAATCGGTCACGCCGCTCCCCCGCAACCTTGGGTCACTACCGGCAGTCCGATGGACCCGGCTTAACGAGCACTACCGCCCGGCGGTCGAGCTCGCCCGGCTCATCCTCACCGGCACCGAACCCGAGTTCGGCCCAGGAAGAATCACCGTCCCCGGGTTCGCCGTCAGAATGACCGAGGTGTTCGAGAAGTTCGTCCGCACAAGCACGCGGCGGGTGCTCGGCCTGGACGAACACGACTTCCCCACGGGTGCTGACTCGGCACTTCACCTTGACCACAAGCGAGCACTGCACGTCCAGCCGGACTTGAGCCGCTGGGTCGACGGCCACTGCCGCTTCGTCGGCGAGCTCAAATACCGCCTCGACGCCGGCCACGGCGACGCGCAGCACCTCTACCAAACGCTGGCCTACGCGACCGCGGCGAACCTGCCCGACGCCACCCTCATCTACGCCGACGGCCCCCGCCACGGCACAACCCATGTCCTGCCCACCGCCGGAATCCGCATCCACGTCCGGCACCTCGACCTGAACGTCGAACTCGACCACCTACTCGACCAGATCAACGCACTCGCACATCACATCAGCGCGCTCACCGCCCTCCCCTCGGCACAGTAAACGCCGACCATAGGAAAGGCCCCCGCAGATTGCCTGAGCCAGGGCCCGGTTTCGCGCCAACATCACCACCAACGATGGCGTTCGAAGCCCGGCGACCCTTTCCACACCACCGAGTAGCTTCGGCGGTCTGATCTGAACACTGATGTTCCTGGTTACGGCCACACCGCGCGTGGCCGGGGTGTTTGTCTTCGAGCTTTGGCTCGACACCGCCATAGCCAACCGAATCCGGTTCTCTACGCTGACTCCAGCCACCATGCTCTGAGCTCCGTGTAGGGGGAGCCGATTCGGGCCAGGATATCCATCTCCTTCTTGGCAACACGACAGGTTTCCAGCCGAATGCTCGCACTTGTTGCCCGGTCGAAATTCAGCTGCGGCGGCGGCATGACATGTCGCCCCCTCGACAGAAAGAAAGATGCGACCGAAATACCCGCCTTGCCTATATCGGCGGCCACCTTTCCCGGCGTCATCCTGGTCGCTTCGAATTCTCGCTCCGCATCCCCTAGCGAATCACTGTCCTGCCGGTACAGGTGCGCGGTGAAGTCACCGAAAGCCGCGAGGTGCTTATCTGCATTATCGACCCATCTCGCCACATTGCGAGATCCTTGGTCTCTGAGAATTGAGGCAGTGGTCGCCGCGGCGGCCATGGCGTTGACGTACAGTACACGGAGAGCGTCGGCGTTCTTGTTCGGACTGGACGGTATCTTTTTGCCGGCGTTCTTCTCGATGTCTCGGACAAGCATCGCATATGCGCCGGTGAGGTGGGCTTCGGCTACCAGCAGGCGGTCATGGCGCTGCTGTTCGCAGGTTTCGTTGTGCGCATCGGAAAGTGCTTGCTTCGCCGCGTCAATCTGGCCGTCCGCGAACATGGCCAGCGTGTTCGAAATCCCCGCCTCGAAGACGGCGTCCCGGGCGATCCTCTTGACCACCGCTCCGATGCCGACAAAAAGCACAGTTCCCGCGCCGGTAGCTGCGGTCGCACTGAAGGTTTTTGATGCCTTTGCTAGTGCGAGGCAGGCATCGACGGTAAATGATGCCATGTCCCCTGGCCTGTCTCCTGTCGGGTTGGGCATCGTGAACTCGAGAAGATCCGCGGATAGACCCACTTTCCCGCGGTTATGTTCGCGATTGCTGAGTGCGTCATCGGCTCCCATCGAAACAGGCTACCACCTTGCCGACGACGTGAGCGGTCGCCGGATTCACAGCTTGCGTGACCTGATCTATGCCAGTCAGCCAATTGTTGATGTTCAATTCTTGCCCGACTCGATAGTGGCCACCGGAGCACGTCACACACGCCATAGCAGGTTGCATGAAAGGCACCTACAGGTCGTTGAGGTCGTCATCGATGGGCACGCCCGTCCGAGCCGGCGGACTTGAACAGCGTCACCCCCTGCCGAACGCGTCGGGACACCGCGGCTGGTCCGCCACGAGCGCTAGGCGGGTCCCGGTACGAGATCGCTGTGCCTGTCAGGACGGGGGTGATGACCAGCAGGTTCCGGCTTTCGCGTCCGGGTGGCGGATGAGGCGCGTGCGGCGCACTTGTTTGCTCGGTTGGCGGTGAAGGAGTCCTCGAGGTCGGCTTTGGGTCGGTGGCCAGTCTGCGGAGATCACGTTTCCGCTTGGGCTGCCGGAGCGATCCGGCCCTGTATCCGGGCGGTGCCGCTTGAGTGAGGCGGCGCCAGCTGACGCCGCCTATGTCGTCAGCTTTCTTGCCTCAGGCGGCGTTCGGTGCCGTATGCCGCGGCCGCGGAGCGGCGCTGGAGCCCTAGCTTTGCCAGCAGTGAGGCGACGTAGTTTCTCACGGTCTTTTCGGCGAGGAAGAGCCGGTCGGCGATCTGCCGGTTGGTCATGCCGTCCGCGATGTGGTCAAGAATTCGACGCTCCTGGGGGGTGAGTTGTTCGTACCGCGGGTCAACGCCGCCGGCGCCGCGTCGGAGGCGATTCATCACACCCGCTGTCAGAGTCGGGTCCAGTAACGACCCGCCGGCGGCGACCGTCCGTACCGCGCTCACGATCGATGCGCTGGAGGCTCGCGTGAGCATGTATCCGGACACCCCCGCCACGATCGCGCCGAACAGCGCATCGTCGTCGGTGTCGGAGGTAAGCATCAGGCACGCTGGCGGCGGCTTCATGGTCGACCGGACTTCTCGGCAGACAGTGATGCCGTCTCCATCGGGAAGCTGGATGTCGAGGATCACCACATCCGGCGTGAGCTGCGGAATCCGTGCGAGCGCTTCGGTGGCGGTGGCGGCTTCGCCAATCACCGTGATGTCCGGTTCCTGCTCCAATCGCGCGCGCAGTCCGTCACGGATGATCTCGTGGTCGTCCAGCACGAAGACGGTCAGGCCGCCCGGTGTGCTCGGCGACGGAGCAGAGGTGCCGACCTTGCTACGGGCGAGAATGTCTGCCACGGCCTTCGGGCTGCTGCGGCGGCGGACAGCGCCCGCCCCCGGGGAGCCGAGGGAGGACTGTTCGAGCAGGCGCAGGTACTCGACCATCCGGTCGACGTCGTCGTTCAGGTCGGCCGCCGTGGTTTCGGGCAAATGGTAGCCGCGCTGGATGCGGGTGCGGAGTTCCCGGAGCGCGGCGATCTCCTTCTCGCCGAGGTTGAGCCGCTCGACGCCGTCTCCCAAGCGGTCTAGGACGGCATTGAGGTGCAGCACGGTCTCGTGCCACTGCCGTTCGATGCGGTCGTCGGTCATACTTCACCTCGGTTCTGTTCCCGTCGTTTCCACTCCGTGCGATGGCGGTAGAACCGGCCCTCCACCGCGCGAGCCGACAGGCCGTCCGGCTCACCGGCCTCCTCATGGGTGTCGGTGCGGAACACGACCCGCGCTGCGAGGACTCGGGTCTTGGGGTCCATGGCGGCAAGCCGGTCCAGCACCATCATCTCGCTGACGACCGCTCCCGCTACGTCGACATTGGCGGGCGAATCGATCCGCCTTCCGAGGTGCCGCCCCTCAGCGGTCTCAGGCCTCAACCCGTAGCCGCTGAGGGAATCTTGTTCCTTGAGCCAGCGCCGGTACGCGGCGGGGAACGCACGCAGGCAGGCCCCGACGAAGTAGGTCTTGAGCGAGGCCCCACCCTCGGCAGACCAGCGGCCGCCGACGAGGGCGTAGCGACGGAAGACACGCAGGCCCTCCGCGATCGCGTCGGACGCCAACTCGATCCGGTCGTCGAGGGAGTGCGCCAGGTGCTCGCGGATCTTGTCGGTCGAGGCCACCGGGCGCCCCATCCGCGCGCACAGATCGTAGATCATCTTCCGGCGGATCCAGGACCGCAGCACCGGATAGGCGTAAGCCGCCAGCTCGGCGCGGAAGATCTCGAACTCGCTTCCATGAAACTGCTGCGCGGCGAGGCGCTCAACCAGGAGTGCGTCGGCGCCGTGAGACTCCAGTCGGGTTCGGGCAACGGCGGCCTCCACGTCGTCGTTGGTGAAAGGACCGCCTTCGGCGGAGTCGACGAACTCCAGCAGGTCGGCCACGAAGTCCCACAAGTTCGCGGGACCTTTCTCGGGTTGTAGGCGCGCGATCGAGCCGCGCGGCGGCGTCACGCCGGCGCCCTGCCCGTCCTCCACCACCCGCATCTCCTCGCTCTGCCCGGTCGTCCTGGTTCTCCCGGCCTGTCCTCCTTCGTCGGACAGCTCCCGCGAACCACAGACACGATTTCTTCTAGGTCCCCCCGCCCTCGCGACCCCACGACTTTTTCCGGGAAAGTTTTCCGTGGGCTGAGCAGCACATTCGAGCCTAAAGACCAGACATGACCGACCAAGACAACCGCGGGCGCCGCCGGAACGGACCGACCGAGTCTTCCAGAGCCCAGCAGGCCGTGCGAGCACCCGCCATGGGCCGGGAACCCGCCGCCGTCACGACCTCGCTGGCCGCGATCTGGGTGCTCGTCGACGGCTGGGTCCGCGACCCGCGGGTGCGCCGCGACGTCCTGATCGGTCTGGGCATGGTGCTCATTGCGCTCGTCTGTGCCGTGGGCGCCGTGACGGGCTGGACCGAGCCGCTCCTACGCCAGGTGACCACGGATACGATCACGCAGATCGCCGCAGGAGCCGTGGCCGCCGGCGGGCTGGGATACGGCAGCCTGCGCCGCATACGCCGCCGACGAGCGACGAAACCGCGTTGAGCCGAGCCAATAGTCGCTCCGTCCCGATTTCCGGGCACCCGGATCAGTCTGGCCGGCCAGAGCCCTGGCAGCTATGAGTCAAAGCTGTGCGACAAATAGACCTCTCGTTCACCGTTGCCCCGTCGAACGATGGACCTCCCCCGGAGGGCGAGCCACAGAGACCCCGCGATGCAGATCCGGGACTGCAACGGCACACCGCGCAGGCCTTCGGCGTTTCCCGTCTGACCGCAGTCACCATGCATGCCGAGCCGCAGAGTGACTACGGCTCGGCATGCTGCCCTACGGACCGCTTCCACTCAGGTCACAGTGCCCAGCCGGTAGTCGTGGTTGACATCGCCGCGGTGCTCGGCCGGCTTGTCGCCGACAACGTAGTCGCCACCGTGAACTGCAACCGAGTGGTTGTCGCCGACGCCCGCGCTCACCTGTTTTCCGATACTTCCCGGGGCGAACTGCTGGATGATGTCGCCGTCCTGGACCTGATTGTAGTTGTGGATTTCGAACCGGTCATCACTGTTCATTGAGCACCTTCACGCTCCCGCGCCAACCTGCTTGCCGGTGCTTTTCGCGCCGTACTGCTGGATGACGTCGCCGCCCACGACATGGTTGAGGTTGACTATCATCTGGGCCGTGTCGGGATGGCCGATCGCATCGGTGACCGCCCTGACGAGCTTGTGGATCTCGCTCTGCTCGTAGCTCCAAATGGCGTCCTGTTGAACACCTGAGGTGTTGAGGACCAGCCCGTAGATCGGGCTTAGCTTGAGCGCCACCGACAGCCGCCAGATCAGCACCGCCATGACGGCCAGGAAGAGAATGATCCCGCCAGCCGTGGAGCCGGTGCCCACCACCCCGGACACGATCATGCAGAGCAACGTCCGAACGATGAACGCTTTCACCGCCGCTGCCTTGATCGGCTTCGGGTCGATCCAGCGCGAACCGACGCGCGAGATATTGCGCAGGGGGTATGCCTCGCTGTCAATCCACAGGATCCCGTTTTCGATCCTGATCTCACCGTCGTCCATGGAAATTCCTTTCATTGCGCGCGATGGCGGAAAATTTCTATTTCTACTGCGGGTTGTGGTTGTGGTTCACGTCTCCGAAATGAATAGAGTTTTTGACTCCGGCGACGTAGTCGCCGCCGTGGACCTGAATCGTGGGCGGCAGTGACGGTCCGCCGGACAGGCGGGGAGCGGTCTTTGTGGAGCGGCTGTCGTCAGCTTGGTTCTCCCAGGCCCGTTTCGCCTCCTGGTAGCGGATTTCCCATTCCAGAAAGTTCCAGCGAGGCGCTGGCACATCTTCCTTGAGTGAGTTGAGGCAGGTCCGCACTACTTTGAGGAAGTCGTCCGTGTTCCGAGGAAACCGGTTCCCGTCTTTCCAGCCTCGGATGGTTTCATGTCCGATGCCCGATGCGATGGCCAGTCCCCGGAGGCTTCTCTTCTGCGCACCGACCAGGGTTCGGAAGTCATGCAGGAGTTGATCGGGCGTCACACCTGGGCTGTTCAACTGCTACTCCTCGCGCTCTGCTGATCCTGAGATGTCCGAGTGTCCGAGTGTCCGAGTGGTCGGACACTATTTTCATACCGGCGAACTGCGCTGATGGATCTCTGTCCCGCCGGGACAAGTGGGCCGATTGCTTTCGACGAATTCTGGGCCTCGTCAGATCAATTCGATAAACGAGGTGAAGCCATGGAGTTCAAGACCTCTCTTCCTTTCCTGGCCACGGCCGGAAACGGCGACATGAGCGCATACCTTCTTGTTGCATATGGCTTGCTTTACCTGGCCGGTTGTATCCAGGGCGCGACGTTCGCGTTCCTGTTCCGGGCCATGCTCACATCGGTCGTCGCGCGTCTCAAAGCCGCGTATCGGGCGGCGGCTCTGCTGCGGCAGTCGGGGAGCCAGACGCGTGACTGACAGTTCACGGAGGTGATCGGCGCGGGTGGGCTCTCGGGCTCGGGGGTCCACCCGGTCGGTGCTCACCCAAGGCTTCCCGGTGAGTCGGCCCAGCGGTACTGGAAGCCGTATGCCAGGTGTGGAGCGAGCCGCCGGAACTCCAGGTGCGCCTCTCCCACCGCGTCGAGCGGGAACGCTCCTGGCGGAGCGGCAGCCTTGCGGGCGAACGCGTCCAGGGTCCTGATGTCCTCGCCGTCCACTTTCCGGATCCAGGCCGGCAGGTGGTCGGGATGGAACTTGACGATGAGGCGGTACCGTTGGATCTGGACCTCACCAGTGATCACGTGGTGAGCGCGGATCAAACCGGCGGGGAAGACGAAGCTCAACGCGAAGCGGTGGGCCTCTCGCTGAGCGATCGCGGACGGCAGGCTGAGGGTGAGCTCGAAGCCCGTCGGAGAAAGCCGACGCTGAGACCGTAACCGGCCGCCGTGCTGCACCCGGGCGGTGAACAACGGTTCGGCTGTGTCGGGATGATCCGGGATCTCGAAACGGATCGGTATCTCGGTCAGCCGATCCTGGACACACACGATCTCACGTTCCTGGTGGACGGACACGGTCGCCGGATTGCCGTGGGCGCCCGTGTTGTCGACAATGGCTTGGTATTGGCGGACGTAGTAGGACTTGACGAAATGCCCACTCGCCGTGGCGCCTGCCGACTCGGCGGCTATCTCGCCGGCCAGCTCCGTTTCGGCCGACTCGATCCTGCGCAACGCGGTGCGGGCGCTCACGGCCAACTGGGCGGCGAGGTGGTCGACCCGGTCCTTGAACCTGACGAGATGTTCGACCTCGGGATCGATGGCTAAGCTGACGACAAGGGCGTCTTGACGGTCGCTGGACAACGCTCCGGCACTGGTGAGCAAGCGCTGGGTCAGAGTCGATCGAAGCTGGGAGGAGTCGTGGTGCGTTCCGCACCAGGCCTGCAGACGCGGACCCAACCGGTCGATCAGATTGGTTGTGAAAACGCCGCGTCCCGCTCTCAGACGACGAATCTCGTCTCTGACCTCGATGACTACTTGATCCATTTTCGGCACCGGGTCAGCATGTCAGCAGTGCGAGCCGAAACGGTCAACGTGCCAAAAACAAGCCACCTTCTGGCAGTTCGGGCTCCGGGGGACGTCGGGGTGCGCGCGGCCATGTTGCACGCCCGGTAGTTGGGTCTTGCCGTGCCTGCTGCGTCGAGGCAGCCGACTGGCCCGGGTTCGTTCGACACTTGTCCTCCCCTTACTTTCGAGCGTACGGGTGCGACATTCGACTCGATCGAAAGGAATGTCATCCGGCGGCTTTCGTTTATGACCGGCCGATCAAGGCGGATTGCAAGAACAGAGTCGCCACTTGGCGGATGGCTGTTACACCGGGATGCGCGACGCAACCGCCGTACGGACGAAGGCGACGGCAACTTCTCGGTCAAGTACATCTACGACATCTACGAGAATTCCTGGACAGTGCAGGCGTGGCCGCATCGTTGGACCACAGCGGACTGGCGGATTCACAGTGTGATCGCGACCTGATGTGAGAATGCATCGCGCCCAGGGATGGTTGACTGAGCCCCGTTAGCTCGTCCCATGCCACGAGGAGTGGCCCGCCACACGCCTAACCCGGCGTGACCGAGCTGCCAGTTCATGGCTGAGATGTGGTGAAGAAGTTCTTAATGTCGTCCCAGTGCTGGTCGACGACGTAGCCGACCCCCATCGACACGACCGCCCCCACACCGATCGCGATCCAGCCAGGAGGGCCCGTGCCGATAGCGATCGCCGTCAACCCGGTCGCCGCGGTCCCGCCGGCGAAGCCGGCCGCACCTGATGCGATTGCCTTGTCGGCCGGTTTGCCGCTGGCGATGGCGGCGCCGACGCCGAAAGCGGCCAGTGCCCCACCGCTGCCCGTGACGTTGAACGCGCGGGGGCCAACACCAGCTGTGAGGATGTTCTTGACCGGCGTCAGTCGGCCGGCGGCCTCCTGGTTGCTCACCAGCGATCTGGCGGCGTGCAGCTGATCCGCGGGGTCGGTCATACCGCCGTTCGCAGCGAACATCGATGTGCGCGCCACGAAGTCACGGGTCTCGAACTGCTTTCGGACGCCGACCGCGGCGGCGCTGCGCACGTATCCTGCAAACGCCGCAGGGGTCGGATTGAGTGCGTGATCGACGAAGGAACGGAACTCACTCAACGCGAACTGCAGGCGGTCATGCGCGTCGCGCTCACGTCGACGAACCTCTGTGATCCGGTGGGTGATGCGCTGTACTGCTTGCACCCCTGCAAGCACTTCCACCGCATCGGTTGGACGTTTTGCGTGAATCCAGTCCGGGGTCACCACCATCTTCTCGGTACGCGCGTCCTGCCGTATGGTCCGCATGCTCTGGTCTAGCCTGTCGATTTCGCCAGCGAATTCGGTCAGGGCCGAGGCAACTTTACTGATCTTGTTTGCAACGCCAGTGACGGCGTCTCGTTGTTCCGCCACAGCAGTCAACCCAGATACGCTGGCTGTACCCTTCCAGGTCCGCCGAAGGCTGCCGATAGCACTGGAGCAACGGTCGCCTGCCTGTGTCAACTGCCGCGAAGCGCGAGTGAGCGCGGCACTCGCAACGCGGCACTGCGCGCTGCTACCGCGGATTACCGTGTTGATAGACGTGTTCATGGCTCCTCTTTCAAGATCCGCAGTATGTCATCACGAGCCGAGCATTCGTTGTCAAGATATCTGGTGCTTGCGATTTTCAAGGCGTCCGAGGTGGCACTGAGGCCTGCCGCGATCGGGTCCGTCAGAGCGCGAAGCGCGGATACTGCGGCTTTGACCGCATCAGAACTGCCTCCGGCGTCGACGGCACTGATCTCGCTGATTGCACTCGCCGCGCCGGTGGCCGATTCTTCGGCGCTCCGCAGTGATGCGGAGGTCATAGACAAGGCAATGGGGTCGACCTGATAGCCCGACATTAATCATTCTCCGCGTCACGTCGTAATTGTTCCGGCAGCTGGGTGTCCCACAGGACGACATCGACCTCACTTCCAGCCTGGATCTCACTCAGCTCCCGGCTCTTCACCGCAGCCCACGCCTGCTGCTCTCCACAGCAGTTCACCAGAGTGGACAGTGAGCTATAGGCGAACAAGGCGGTCGCACCGTCAGCGAGCACGCGCGTCTCCGCGTAGGTTGCGCAGCCGGGCGACGCCACCGCGTGCACCGGGAGAAAGACCGCCCCTTCTATGACCTCTGCCCGTTTCTCCGCAGGACTCTCATAGCCCAGGACTGGCCGACTGATCATCTGCTGATCGTCCTTATCAAACACTGGTTCCTCTCATCTTTGCCGATGGACATCTGCGATCAAGTCTTGCCCTAGACACGTTCGCAGGCAATGAACTTAGTAATGACTTAAGGTTCTGGCATGCACACCAGGAACTTTCGAAGCCTAAGCAAATTAACGGTACAGCAAACGAATTGTGAGACTGTTTCACGTTGACTAGCGTTTCACGAACACGCCACTCGACTATCCTCGAAGGAGCGTCGTAAATTGTTCGTAGGCGCGGAGTTCACCTGGGCGTCACGCGACGCAGTACCGTGCTTGCACGGCACTGACCACATTCGGAAGACGGAGAGAGCGACGTGACAGGACCCTGCATCAACCCATCTCTTCCAAGATCGCCGGCGCGTCAGTGTTCGGCAACAGCCGCATGCCGCAGTGAGGCCTGCGACTCTGGGTCCGCTCGGCCAAAGTCGCCCCGCGGCGCTACCACACGCTTCGCGTGGTGATTCTTGCTCACCGGCAACATCAAGTTCTCCTCATGACGCGGCGTGGCTGGTTTGGCCCAGCACGGTGCTGCTGTTCTAGCGCACCGTTGTCGCACTCGCGTCGCAGTCTCGCCAGCGTTGGCTGCGCTTGACAAAGTACCTGCCAGGAAAGGCTCGAGGACGCATCATGGCCCCACGGCCCCCTTCACGAACCGAGTCCGAGCGAGTCAAGGATGCTGCAGGGCGCCTGGCCGAACTCCTGCTGGGCTACCAGCCTTACCGGGCGATTTGGCAACGCCACCCGGAAGCGTTCCAGCACAAGGGCGCGGGAATACACCAGAGAGCCGTCTGCCATGTCCTGAGCGACCACCTATGGAGCCGCGACTCGCAGGTCCGCGAGGCCCGCTCACTCAAGGACGTAGTGAGCAGGGCACTGTCCGGCACGATCCTGTCAACCAAAACGCTCGAACTGTTCATCGCGGCGTTCCACATGACCGACCTGCACGCCGACCAGCTACGAGCACTCCGTTCTGGAGACGACCCCAGCCGGATCGCCATTGTCCGGCCATCCCCAGACGACCATGACAACCGAACACGGCCGCGGTACCAGACAGTCGCCCTGCATGAACACCACGTCATCAACGAGCACGGTCTGCCGTCCCATCACCGCACCATGCAAATCATCCGCGCACAGGATGAGATCTCGAGCTATCGGTACCGGTTCGACACCAGTGCCGCAGCAATCGACGTACACCGGGGCGGCACCGCGGGCGAGATCTACTCCACCGGCGAGGCCGGCGTCTACGCTGTCGACATTACGTTCGACCGGCCACGCAAACCCGGCGAAACAGTCTCCCTCGAGTACAGCACCACGTTGCGCTACCCCACACCGCCACCACCGGAATTCCGACGGGCCAGCCGCCGACGGGTGGAGAACGTGGAGATCCACGTCCAGTTCTCCCCCCGCCGACTACCCGACCAAGTCTGGTGGGCAGTCTGGGACCACCTCGACGACAGCCGCCCCATATCTCTAGAACCGATCCCCGTCGAGCCTGACGGCACGGTGCACCGCTACCTCGACACCCTCGAAGGCATCGTCGGCTTCCAGTGGACCTTCCCGCACCCCAGCAATTGACATGCCCAGCACTCTCCAAAGTCCACCAACACCCAGACACCGGCCCGCCCACCTGGCCCTCTCACGCAAAGGCGCCGGACGAGACCTAGCCAGCCAAGACCAAAGCGAAGCAGTTACGGAGCCCTGCCGCGCCACACCACACGTACCTCCGATCCTGCAGCGCGGCCCGGAACTCCGGCACGGAGAGACGGTCCTCGACCACTGCCCGCGCGGAGTCATCGCTGTTCGACGGCAAGCCACGACGCTGGTACAACAGGGTCTCCACTGGCGGCCTCGTGAAGCGCAGGCCCAGCTTTCTCACACGCTGAGCGGGCAGGAGCAGACGCTTGTAGCCTTCTTCCGGCTGAAATGAAGATCTCTGCATCTCAAGTACGGCCTGCCATGCCGCCTGATCAAGCTGCTCGAGTTGCGCCAACCGCGGCAAGCTTCCTCGTGCTTCATTGAGCGCGCGGGCCAGCCTCAGCGAGTATGCAAGGTCGGCGTCCTTGGGTTTCGTTGCCATGGCGGCGGACTCCTCGGGTATCGGCGCGAACGGAAGCACGACGCTAGGTCGGTCTCTTGCGGTTTGGCGAACCCCAAACCATGCTGATCGCATGAGCCGCGGCAGTGCGCTGGAAACTCTGGGCGAGACGATGCGGCACCTGAGAACAGCTCACGACGTCTCGCTAACCGAGGCCGCACAGCAAGCCGGCGTCAGCAAGGGCCACCTCAGCAACGTCGAGCGAGGACGAGATACACCCAGCTGGGAACTGATCGACCACTACGAGAACGCCTACGCCGGTGACGGACAACTGTGGTCGACCTATGTCGCAGCTGTGACGAGACCCCGCCGACCACAGCCGAACGAACATGGCCGCCCCGCTTACCCGGTAGCCGGCGATTCCGGCACTTTCGTCGCCGATGTCAGCGTTCCCGACGGAACTGTCATGGCGCCAGGACAGAAGTTTGTGAAGGTGTGGCGCCTGCGCAACAGCGGCACGGTGCCATGGATAGGACGGTACCTACGTCGCCTCGGAGCTCCCAGCGGCCTAGGTATCCCGAGCTCACCTGTCGAAGTGCGCATCCCTGACACCATGCCCGGAGAGCTGGTCGACATTTCGGTACCACTGAAAGCACACATGCTCCCGGGCACAGCGCAGATACATTGGAAAATGGTCGACGAAGACGGGTTCGAGTACTTTCCGGACCGCTACTACCAGGGAATATTCCTGACGATAGTGGTGGACCGCCAATGAGCAATCCACGCTCCTGTGCCGCGATCAACGCGGTCTGAGGTGATGCGCACACGGGCCAGCACCGGCCCCAACGGCCGGACCAGGCAGCAGGCACCCAGGCATCGGATCCGCCTCCGCCCTTCCAGCACTGTCACGCATTCACCCGGTCACCTGCGCTCTCGGCCAGCCGGCGTCGAGGACGATCAGTCGAAAGGCCCCTCGAGCCAGAAGCGAACGTGACCTGGATAGCTGTCAATGACGAGGTACCAGAAGTCGTCGTGGGGTAGCACCAGCTCGACCGGGCTGGCGTCCCAGAAGCCGCCGTACCAGACGTCGTACGGGTCGCCGTCGAGATACGCCTGATAGTTCTCGGCGTTCATCAAGCAGACCCTCGCGGTGGTACCGCGTAGCGTCAGCTCGAAGCGCGCGCCACCCGCGCAAGACCCGATCTCAGACCACAGGTGCTCCATACGCCTATTTCTAGCGACGATCCGCTGCCAGCGGAACCGCTGCCGTGGGGCGTCGAGCCGACCGCCGCTGTCGGGGCTTCCCGCGGTTGACAGGGCGAGGGTTGCCGTGTCATCAGGATTTCATCGTGAATCGCTAACGTCGATCGCCGGAATGCGGTGCAGCGATGGGCGAAAGGTGACAGGCAGATGCGAGTTCGGAGACTGGATGCCGGGTCCTCTGGCAGAGGCATCCTTCAGCGAGGGTGGCTGCGCTACGCGCTGTGCCTGATCGTGGCGGCCGCGGCGGTCGTGACGACGGCGGGTACAGCTTCCGCTGATCAGTTCCGCAACGGGCATTGGGTCCGCGGGGCGATCGAGCAGGAGTTCATTCGCCTCGGCACGTTGTGGCCGGGTGGTCCGCCCACGGTGGGGGAACCCAACAGCGACGAACTCGACGCCGCGCGTGGCGGCAGGTGGCAGGCCTTCGGCGTCGACACCAACCGCATCTACTGGCACCCGAACGTCGCCGGCGGCAAAGCGAATCAGGTCGGCGGTCTGATCCTGCAGAAGTGGCTGACCAACGGCGACGAGCGAGGCACCCTGGGCTATCCCCTGGTCTCGGAGACGCCGGTCAACGGTGGACGGTTCAACCATTTCGAGGGCGGCTCGATCTACTGGAAGAACGGTACGGCCGCGGCCTACATCGTGCGTGGCGCGATCCGGGACTACTGGGCACAAGCGGACTGGGAGACAGGGACCTACGGCTTCCCGGTCAGCGACGAGTACGACTTCGGTGGCGGCCGACGGCAGGACTTCGAACGCGGCTCCCTCTACTGGAACGTCCACACCATCGACGCCGAATCAGGTCCACAGCAGTACACGACGAGCACCACCCCACAGCGGATCAATCCCAGCGACAGCACCACCGACCCCACCGCGATGGACGACATCGGGCCGCGCCCAAGCCCCGACCTCACACCGACCGCGCTGTCGCCGCGGTGCAACGGCAACATCTCCAACCCGGACCGCTGGACCGCCTGCTCCCGCAAGGGCTGGCTGCTCAAGGAGCGCCGCAGCGAGAACGGCACCCTCCGGGAGATCGGCCGCCTCCCCTATACCGTGACCCTGTCCGTCGAGTTCGACAAGGTCACCCAGTTCAACAGCGGGAACGCGGCCTGGAAACTCGACGCCAAGATCGACGTCGGCATCGGGCAGGAAAGCCTGGCCGGCGGTACCCGCGCTCACCTCGCGACCCCGTGCCTGACCAACACCTCCAAATGTGGCACCGGCACCGTCCTGCCCACCAAGGAAGTGTCGCTCACCCCGAATACCACCGTCGAGCACACCTGGAGCCAATACGCCAACAACCTCAGCACGGCCGGAGCCATCGAGAAGTTCACCGGCCTGATCGGGATCACCCTCAAGAACGCCGGCGGGCTGACCTGGTCCCACACCGACGCCTCACTCGACGCCCGCTGCGACAGCGCCACCATCCGCACCGGTTGCGTCAACCCCACCGCGACCACCGCTGTCGTTTACGACCCCGTCAAGAACCCCGCCATCGCCGCGGTGTCCCAGCACGTCTTCGACGCCCAGGCCAGCCTGCCGAGCCACTGGGGCAACCCGCGCTACAACTACCTCACCCGCACCACCAATCAAAAGATCATCGACGCCAACCGCGACAAAGCCTGCCCCTCCGGCAGCCCTGTCAGCTGCGATGAGTTCGCCCTGGCCAGCACATACCAAGGCGCCTCCAGAGTCGCCGCCAACGACTACTCCACCCGCACCGTGCCCAAAGCCTCCAACGACTCCCAAGGCGGCATCATGAGCAACTACTACAACTCCACCCGCATCCTCGACGGAGACCCCTTCGGCGTCGTCGCCGTCCTGCTCGACGGCCGCCAATCCTGGTAACCGCACTCACACAACACAACGCAGTCTGCGACACCGCACGACGTGGTGCTGGCCATCTCAAGCAGGATGGCCAGCACCACCTGGATGGCCACGACTTCCGCCTAGCGAATCATCATGGCGATTTTGGATGCACCATCTGCGCCGCACCTCGAGACCCGGTCCTCAGAGGCCTGACAAACCCGCCCCGCCAGCCGAAGGCAATTGCAACTAGCTGCTCGGTCGCGTCGACTTGCTACTGCCGAAACTGGCTGATCGGCTGGTAGGTCGACGTTGGCGCTCTGGCTATCTCTTGGTCCGTCCACGTACGGACAGGATCGCCAGCGCCAGCAGGATAGGGCCGCCCAAGCGCACGAAAATGTGAAGGACGACGCCCCATCCGGTGAGTCGGTCGGATGCGCTCGCGCCGATCAGCTTGGTGGCGGCATCGACGACATAGACCAGAGACGATGACCAGGTGTGCGGGTCTGCGAAGCCAAAGCGATTCATCAGCGTCGCGCAGGCCAGGATGAGCGCAGCGAGGCAGACCACTGATCGTGACCCGCGCAGGCCATACCCTGAGGTCAGCCAGTACAGCCGTAAGATCAGGCCCTCGGCGCTGAACCGCGTTGTCGCGCGGCGGCGCATCTCCATCTCGCCGTAGTAGAAGTCACCGGCGTTGGGCTCGTCTTTCGTATCTTCACGAGCCTTGCGAAGCTGCCGGTACACCCGCGCCACATCGTTGGCGTAGACCCGACGTGCAGGTGCGCTGGTGTCTTGCAGGAACACCGCCCAACCGCCGCTGGGAGCGGCTGTGCCACGGACGAGGGCCTCTTCTACGACTACGCGGCGCTTCGCACGCTTCAATGCCCAAGGCCACCGCCACGAAAACTGGAGACGATACGGGGCCAGTGGAAAGACCGCTGCCTCGACACGCAGCTTGTCGAGATTGTAGACGTCGCTGAGCTGACACGTAGCCAAGCTGACCTTGGCGAGTGTGAGGTTGGTGGCGTCCGTATCCGTGAGCGATCGCACCCGACAAGCAGACCTACTGTCCACCGTGGCGGGCGCGGCGAACCGGCACCTCCGCATGATCAGATCAGCGTTCTCCAGCACGAGGGAGGCTTGATCGGCGAACGTAGTGTTCACCAAGTCCACTCTGTTTGCCTCGATATCCAGATCCACAGGCCCACTGAACCGGACGTGCTCAAACTCCAGACGATCTGCGAACCGTGCGCCGCGGAAGCTGACCGGCCCGAGGAACCGGACGTCGCGGAATACGACGTCGGAGTGGAACTGCGCCGAGTCGAAGGTGACCTCGCGCTGAAAATCCACGTTACTCACTACAATACGGCCAGCATAGGTCCCCGAGTGGAAGCTCACCGGCCCCTCGAAGGCGACATCCCGGATCTCTACAGCCGCCATGGATTGCATCCGCTCAAGACTCAGCACATTGCGGAATGTGGAGTCCTCGATCACGAGCGGACCAGAGACGAATGCGTCCTGGAGGCGGACCTCAGCGCCGACGTCGAGCGTGCGGAGTATGAGGTCGGTGTACGTGCCGGCGCTGAGCGACAACTCGCGCTCAGTCTTGGACCGGCTGAACACGACGGAATCCGTTGCCGTCACGTTGTCGAGAGCCAGCTTCCCGCCAAAGACACAGTCGGAGAGTTCCAGCGGCCCGGCCAGGGTCGCCGCTACGAAAGAGACATCCTTCCGGAAAATGCAGTTGGCGAAGCGGAACGGCCCCTGAGCGGTGCTGCGATCGAACGTAACGACCTCGACGGACTCGACGTTGTCGAAGTTCATTGCGCCGGTGACGGTTCCCTTGCGGAAGTTGATGCCGTCAACGACCGACATTCGCGTGAAGGATGCTGCGCCGACCGTCGCGTTGTCGAGCACGATCTCGGCGACGGCACTATCCAAGACTGACAGTGACTCGGCCGCCGTCAGGTTGATTCTCTGCTGCACGTCCTCGCGACTGCCCATCCAGTGGATCCTACGCGTCGGCCGCTCGCGCACCGCGACCTCGCACACCGAGGTCGGTCACGGTCTGCCTGACGATTACTGAGGAGAGCCCAACATGGGGTGAACCTGTTCCCAGGTCTTTCTGGGGGTCGGGTCCGATAACTGGAGACCCCTCGCGATGACCACTCGATGGCGAATCCCGTCAACCACTGCTTCAGGTATTCCGGGAGCAGGAGACCGAGCGCAGACCAGGTAAGGACCGTCGCGAGAGGCACGGTGGCGACGATCAAGCCGCTGACCTTCCTGGCGAACTACCGGGAGATCGCGCCATGGGTGCTTGCCGTCGCGTCGACGTAGCCATGCGGCGGGTGACCGACCACTACCTCTATTCAGCCCACGCGGCCGACCGTCACCTCCAGCCGTGCGGTCCGCCCGCGGTCCTGCCGTCGGTGGCGCGGGATGTCAGCCGGAAGCGCACGCCAGCCTCGAGGCGGCGCTAGCCTGGTTCGACGCGGAACACCAGTGCCTGCTCACCGCAGTCGACACCGCCGCAGGCCATAGATGGCGCGACGTCGTCTGGCACCTGGAGCGAACACTGACGACATACCACCACCGACGAAATCACGCCGACGCCGACTTCCGCACCTGAGGACTCGCACTCCGCGCGCGTCCACCGGAACCTGCCCTGGTCGCCACTCACAGCCGCCTCGGCCAAGGCTTCCACCCGCACCCACCGGGATCCAGAGGGCATGACACACCTGCGGGAAGCGATCACTCTGGCCGAACAGTCGGAGGATCGGTAGGAGCTCTCGCACACTCATCGTGCCCTGGCTTGGGCACCCGGCCGCCAGGACGAGAACGCCGACGCCCTGAACCACGCTCAGGAGAATCTGCGGCTAACACGTGAACTGCACGACACCATCAGCGAAGCCCACGCCCGGCCGTGGCCGTGGCCGCGGGGGAGTCACCCGATGATCGGGTCACAGCCCTGGGCAGGTCGCCGCGCCTCATGCGGCCGGAGTGCCGGCCATCTGTGGAGGGAATCTCGGACCTGTTGTCAAGTCCGGCGCCGCGCGATCGACGTACGGGTGAGAGCGGCAAACGGTCGACGGATCGAACGGGTCCAGTGGCCCGCATGTCACACCGCCGGCCCCGCCGACTGGCAGGAGGAAGGATATTCAGGATGCCTAGGACACCACTGCGGTAATGAGCGCTGTTGAAGTGCAGATTTCTGTCCACGACGGTTTCAGGCTGACGGAATCCGCAGCCGGCATCGGCGCCTGATTTTGCTGCGAGTACAGAGGATTGACAGCGAGACTTTCTGATTGGTAGACAGGTGTCGTTGACTCTCAACCTAGGGGGAACTGGGCGAGATACTTTCCGTTTCAATGCTTGCACGAGAAGCTCACGTCAAGATCGACAGCACTCGATGCGATCCAGGAACGTGACCAAGGGTTCACAACCTCGAACTTGAGCGTGAAATACTCGAAAAGTTTCGAACTACTAAACCACCGGCACTACTGCATACCACCCAGCAGCAAGCGGGATCGGGTTTCCTGATTATGTTCGTCCAGCTATAGCGATTATCGCTACGTGGCACACAAGTCGCGAACGATACCGACGTCCCGCTGCGGCAGGGTCATTGCCGCGAACAATTTAGTTGATCGTTCTCGCGTATGTCTATTGAGCCGTATTCATCGTCAGGCGAACCCTAGCGTTGGATACCGCCCATTTGCGCGTCCACCTATCCGATTTCCACTGTGAGGGGAGCTTGATGAGAACGCATGGATGGCGGCGCGTGGCGCTTGCCGCGACGGCTGTTGTGGCGCTGCTTGCCGGTTCGGCACCAGCCTATGCCTCGACCGCAACTCAGGGGCCAGGGGAACAATCCAGACTTCTGACATACATGATCACCGATCCGGATCTGGTGAACAACCCGACCAAGGTCACTGAGGTTCTCAAGCGCGATGGCAACTTGGATGCTCTCGGATTGAGACCCGATCCCGAGAACGTCGACAGATCAACCCGGCGGACAGCGGCGACCGAGGACCCCGGCTACGGCGTGGACAGCGCCCAATTCGATCGTGGCGCCAAGCCCGAGAACCCCTACCAGTACATCGAATACCCCGACTGCCGCGCGAACGACGACGCCGCCCGGCCGATCGGCTGGATCAAGAACAGGTTCTCATACTGCCAGAAGTTCCTGTTCCCGATCTCGTACTACGATGTCACGACCGGCCTGACCAGCACAGCGACCATCCAAAACACGATCATCGGGTACGGCAAGATCGGCCCATACCCCGGCAATCCCACGCGGCGCTTCGCCGACTTCCGCTTCACCGCCCAGGTCCTCGAACCCAACGGGATCTTCCTCGACCCGCGCAGTGAGATGGAGATCGCCGTCAAATGCGCCGGCGAATACCGGGTCGACATCGGCATCGACAACGACCGGGCCTGCTACCCGAACAGTGCCCTGGAGCGCCACGACAAGAGCTTCATCGGCTGGGGCCTCGACCCCCAAGCCCACTACGAGCTCTTCTCCGAAGGACAGACCCCCAGCGTGCAGTACGGCGAACAGCTCGCCCAGGGCGTGTTCCACTTCGAGTACGACTTCGACTTCCCCGGCGTGAACACCGACCCGACCAAGAAGACCTACGAGGGTGGACTGCGTTTCGACAGCGCGTACTACCTGTGGGACAAACAAGGCAGCATCTTCGACCGTGCCGTGCCGGGCATCGCCTATTCGAAGAGCGACCCCAAGGTCGCACGCCACGCAGTGTTCGTCGACGAGGCACGCGCCAACCCCGGAGCCTCCTGGCCCCCCAAAGCAGGCAAGCGACTGCTCGGCGGCAGTCCACTGCATGCCGACTCCCTGCACCGCGTGGCCGTGGCGAAAGGCCACGACATCATCCGCGACCGAAACCGCGCCACGGCACGCGACGTGTGCTACACACGGCCGAACATGCCCCCAGCGCTCCCCGAAGAAGGCCCGGACGTCGACTGCGACGAGTACTCCTACGCCACCACCTACGAAGGAGCCGCCGGCTGGCGTGACCCGGGCGGCGTTTTCGACCCGAACAAGTACCGGGATGAGTTCGCCGTACGGCTCGTGAACAGGTCACACAATCAGGAGGCCGGCAACCGGCTGAACTCCTTCTACCAAACCCACCGGATTCTCGACGTGGATCGCCTCATCCCACCGTGGAATCAGGAATTGGACCCGAACGACCAAGAACGTTTCTGGGTTCCCATCACCCCCTAGACTGCCACGGTCGCCTGACTGACCAGGCGGGGTGCGTCCCGGTGCGGCCGGACGCACCCCGCCCGCACCGCATCCGGATGCACGACGACGAGAAGGTGGGCATTTGTGACTGCACCGGTCAACCAGCTATGGCAGCAGATAACGACCTTGCTCCAGGAACACGCCCCAGCAACCTCCCGGGCGATCCGCCCCGCAGGTCCCGCGGAGGAGATCCGCGGTCTCGAGCGCGTCGTCGGACTGTCCCTGCCAGCGGATCTCGTCGACTGGTGGACACTCACAGACGGCGTCGACGACCGACACGACCAACAAGCCGGGACTCTGGTGCCGAACCGGTTCGTCCCCCTCTCCGCGAGCCGCGCCCGCGAGGAATACCAACGACTCTCCGAGTCGACTGCCACAGACCCGACATGCTGCGGCCCAGACCAAACACACCAGAACCAAGCAGGCGACGACGGCAGTCCCTTCTGCTCAGCACTGGTCCCCATCAGCACCGACGGCACCGGAGCCGCCCTCTGCGTTGACCTGCGCAGCGGCGACGACCACGGCATGATCATGATCATGGCACCCGGTGACGGCTTCAGCGCGACCCACTGGGGCAGCGTGACCGACATGCTCACCGAGATCGCCGAACGACTCGACTCCTACGCCCACGGAACCGAACTTCCCTACGGCGAAAAACACCCAACGGTCACCACCGAGGGCATGCTCCACTGGCCCTAAAGACATCCAGCCAGCGTCCCAAGAATCGCCAGGGCGCCGCGCTAGGGGTTCACAGGGCTTCCGCACCCGCCCCGCACCGGAATCGGTGCCATCGGCTCATCGACGAGTCCGCATAGGCACCCCAGGACGCGGGCAGGACCGGCAGCACAGCCAGTCCGCGCGGCCATGCGGCGGGGGACCTTCACCGAGAAGCCTCCTTTCGGCGAACTGGTTCGATGCGATGGCACGGGCCATGGCTGAGCGCCTTGTTCTCATGCTCCCCCGTATCGGCCTGACTGGGCGGACAGAATCGCGCTGCGCACCCTGCCGAACGCCACACCTTTGCGCTGGCAAGGAAAACACTGGCCTGATCCAGTGGCTAGCCACTGCGGGCAGCGATTGGCGTCGCAAGCGAGCGCGGCAAACACACGGGAGGCCCTGGTGCCGCCTTTGCCTCGATCGGCCACCTTTCGTCACAACGACCTCGGCACGTCTCGTCGAAGCAGGCCGCAGGCCCTATTCGGCAGACGGAGCAACCTGGCGCTGCCCCGACCGTGCCCGATCAGGTGCCGACAGGACACGCGTTTGTTGCGCCGGGCTTCACATAGAAAGAGACTCGACGTGAGGCCACCCAGATGGTGCAGCAATCACGTGTAACACACCCGGAAACACCTCCTGGTACTACCCACAGCGACCAGTACGTACTGTAGTGATCACCATATCGTTCTAGTGAACCGTCAACCGATCGTGCAATATGTTGGTGGAGCTCGCACTGAGGGGTGCGGTCAGCACTCGAGCTCACTAGGGGATCTTTTGTTGCGCAAAAGAAGCTCGTTCAGATCTAGCCTGCTGGCAATGGCTGGCATATCTGTCATGTTCATCAGTACGGTATTCACCGATACTGCGGCGGCCGATTCCGCAGACGACGTGTACGCGATAATTCAAACCGTTCCCATGGAACGTGGGGTCAACCCGTTCGACGTACCTCCTCCCGCCAACACTCGACAGAGTCGCGCAGCGGGGCCAGAGCGCAAGCAGGGCGAACCGACGCCTGAGCAGACAAGGCAAGCCCTCAATCCCGACAGGCATGTCTATTCGGTCGACTCGTCGCGATACGCATCGACACGCAAGGCCATGGCAAATCCTGGCGATCCCGTGCTGCCCCGGGAATGTGTCGACTACTTCATGAACCATGACGACCCGCCGGACCGCATCTGGCTGAAGAGCCGGTTCGCCTCCTGCCACGCCGAGTTCCTTGTCGTCAACTACTACAAGAAGAACAGCACGCTCCCGATCGGCCGGGCTCACGCGGAATGGGCCTTGACGGTCAACATGTCATGGAACGCCCGGCAGGCCCTGGTCACCACACGGATCGCGAACTGGAAGTTCGTCGGTGACGTGAACAAGAGCCAGGTCGTCGGTGTCGAGGTGGCCTGCAACAAGGCCCTGCCCAGCAGCAGCGCCCGCTGCCAGACGCCGTCCTGGGGTCACTCGGAGTCGATCACCGGCTGGGAGGCCATCACCCAGGCCGACTACACGTTCCAGTTCCAGGGCGAGGATCCCCCCAACCCCCAGGAACCCGACCAGATCAAGCCTGAGAAACGCACGCTGTACAGCATCTCCAGCTACGCCTACGGCTACGGAGGCCCCGGACCGTGGGACAACATCGGCCAGACCCAGCCGGTGTCGTGGCCGTTGCGCTGCGACGTCGCACGCAGCACCAACCCCAACTACGCCAAGAGCAGCGACTGCGTGTTTCACGGCGCCACGGGCTGGCTGAGGTTCAACGTCAACGATCCGGCGATCACGGAATCCGCGCAGCTGTACTACGACGCCCATCAGGATTTCGGCAAAACCTACCCCGGTGGCGGACAGGGAAAGTATGTACCCGGCAACATCGGTGTACCCGCGTGGGCGAACAGAACCGAACCAATTCGCCGAAACTTCTACGACAAGCTGTTGCAGAACAACAACTACAACACGTCGGTGAAGTTCTGCAAGGACAAGTGGGGGACGGGTTACAAGGTTCGTCCCGACGGCAAGGTCAACGAATGTGACGAGTTTCCCTTCAAAACAACATACGAAGGCTCGTTCACGATCACCCCGGACATGTTGCGGACCGTGGCGGTCCGCCCCGTGCTGAAGGAACACAACCAAGAGACCGGGGCTCGGTGGGGATTGTTCCTCGCCGAGGACCACATCCTCGACGGTGACGGTGTCTTCGTCGAGGCCTACAAGTAGCTTTTGCTGGGCGTGGGTGATGGTGGATATCCTTACCATCACCCACGCACAGCAAGGACCACGATGACCGACGCCGCTCTCCTGCTCCGCGAGACCGGAAGCCCCTGGATCGATTACCAGCAGTTCATGTTGTTCGACGTCGAGTCCACCGAGGCCCGGCCGGCGAACCTTGCCCCGGCAGGGGACGGGGCTATCGCTGTCAGCGGCCACGGCGGAGGCAAATTCTTCACCCTGGGTGAGATGACGGATGTCGTGGTGGACTTCGAGCTCTGGACAGCAGAACCCGCGCCGCCCACGTCACCGTTCGAAGATCGGTTCGACGGCGCCTTTACTGTGGACACAGGTCGCGTCGTCCTCGGCTCCATCACCGGCTCGCCGGCGGATGTCGTCATCGACCTTCCGGTCCCCGGCCCTTTCCAGCTACGCGCGTTCCGCAGCAGCACCCCCACCGCGAACGCCGACTTCCCGGATCTCGACTATCGGCACGAGCGATGGCTGCTCCAGGCCTGGCCATCCAGCGCACAGACGTCACCGACGTAAACCTGCGCGGCAGAAACCTCCCTCTCCCCGGCTACCCGCATTCCCACGGTGGTAAGACGTTCCTAGAGGGCAGCACGCTGATGCTGGCAGGCCCGTCACGGTGCCGAGGCTACGAGCGGCTTCGCCGCCCAGCGTCACGGCCCCAGCCGGCTTCCGTTTCCTGGTTCAGGACCGGGCCATCGCGTCTAGCCGCGGAGGTTGTCGATGACGAACTTGGCGATCTTCGTGACCGCACCACAAGGATCGTTCTGCCACGGACCCGCTTCCGGCTTTCCCCGGGTGTTGGTCTTGATGTGTACCAGCGTGTTGTCATCGACGCCGAGAACCAGCCTGCACGCCAGAGGCCCTCCGCCCCGCTTTGTCGAGATGTTCTCCTCGACGTCCACGATCACCGCGGGCTAGCCGTTGATCGTCAGCTCTTCCCAGTGGTTGCCGGTATCGCGGCCTCGGGCGCGGTCGTTGTACAAGGTGCTGATGCTCTCCCGCAGCGGCGGGAACCACGTCTGGCAACACCCGTAGCGATCTTCGCGCCGTCGACGATTAATCTGGAACAAAGCTGGCGACGAAGTGTCGGCTGGGGAGGTTATATGGGCGGGCGTAGTCGTCGCATCTGGTGCTTGAGAGGCCTGGCTGCTGTTGGTCTAGCACTCTGGGGAGCGTGGCAGCTTGGCACATTGAACTGGTTGTGGGAGGAAAACCATCCAGCCCGCCCTGCGGTTGAAGCCTCGAGCTGGGTTGCTGGCATCGTCGGACTGATTATTGGGATGGTCGCCCTGGTCGTCTCGCTGCGCCAGCTACGCAGCCACCCTCCAGCTGAAGAGAGGGCTGCTCTGCGCCCGTCATCCAACTCGGCCGGAAAGTATGTGGTCGATGTTCGCGATGGCCGCGGTGTCCAGATCGGTGACGACAACGTGCAGACCAACCACTGCGACCGGTAGGCAACCGTGTTCTTCCGAGATCGACAGGATCGCGGCTCGACACCGCCTGAGCCGGTGCGGCGTGTCGACGTCAGCCAAAGTGAAGGCGTGCAGGTTGGTGACCACAGTACGCAGATCAACTACATAATTCGCCGCGATGGCAACGGCGTCACCGCGCCAGCTCGGGATGATGAGGCAATCAGCGGCACCGTGGCCCGGAACTACCGGCGGAACCGGATGGCGCGGCCACAGGTCATGGCTGCGCATCCTGGAGTTTCGCTTCTAGCCGATCGGTTGACTGCAAATGATGGCCGTCCGGTTGTTGTGATGCACGGTCGTGCAGGTTCGGGCAAAAGCACGGTTGCTGCCGAAGCTGTGAAGCAATTGACCGACGCGGGCTGGGCGGCCGCGGTAGTGCGTATGGACGCGATCGACAGTGTCTGCCGAAGCGCCATAGCGTTGGGAGAGGCGGCTGAGCTGCGGTCGTCCCCGGTCGACGTCCTTGCTTCGGCTGCTGACGGTGGGAGGGCGGTACTCGTCATCGACCAGCTTGATGCGGTGAGTACGTACAGCGGTCGCATCCCAGATAGCTTCGAGGCTGTCGACGAGGTCCTCGAACAGGCTGGCAAGCATGGGCATGTGAAGGTCGTCCTCGTCGTGCGCACTGCTGATCTTTCGGCTGATCCGAGGATGAGGTCCCTGCTCTCCGAAGAGGAAAAGGTCGAGCAGGTCGAAGTCGGTCACCTCGACACCGCGGCTGTGCAGGCCGCCCTTACGACCTTCAACGTCGATGCGAACTCGCTGGCATTGGATACGCTTGACTTGCTTCGGGTGCCCTTGCACCTGGCGGTGTTCTTCCGGCTGGAAGCCAAGTCGCGCGAGCTGCCGTATCGGACACTCCCAGACCTGTACCAGCAGATGACCCGGGAGCTCCGCCCTCTGGTTGAAAGCGACCTGGGACCCATTGGATGGCACGGGGCGATCGCACCTCTCGTGACCTACATGAGCGATCACCAGACCTTGCACGCGCCGGCTGCGCTCCTCGACCGGCTTCCACCACGCGCACGCCCGACGCTGGCTTCGGCGGGGATCATTCGCGATGACGGCGACACCGTCCAGTTCTTCCATGAGACCTACTTCGACTTTTTGTTCGCACGAGAGTTCGTCGCCCAAGGACAAGACCTGCACGACTTCGTGGTGAGCTCGGGCCAGCAACTGTTCAGGCGCGCTCAGGTGCGGCAGGTCCTCGAACACCTCATCGGCGTGGATCGGCGGCGGTTCCGGGCGGACACCGTCCGGCTCTTGACCAGCGACGCGATTCGTTCGAACCTGCTCGACGTCGTGATCGGGGTACTCGGCTCCCTGCCGGCCGGGGCGGAGGACTGGCTGGCGATCGAACCGTTCGCGTTCGGCGGCTCACGTCGTAGTGGGCGGCTCCTCGCCCTCCTGATGGTGCCGGCGTGGTTCGATGCCGCCGACTCAGCCGGTCGCTGGGAACCTTTGCTCACGGAGACCTCGACAGCTACACCCACGGCCGAAGTACTGGTCAGGGCGGCCAGGGAGCGCGGGCGACGCGTTGCTGAACTGGTCAAGCCGTTCATCGGCAGCTCTGACGAGTGGACGCTTCGACTGCGGTCCATGGTCGAGTGGTTCCTCTCTCCAGGCCTGGTTGACCTGACCGTTGAGCTGCTCCGCCTCGGCCTGCTCGACGGAGCTCGAGGCCCCATCGCGGTCAACAGCAATTTCTGGTCGATCGTCGCCGGCCTCAGCGACGAAGATTCCGCAGGAGCAGCACGGGTCGTAGGCGCCTACTTGGACCGTGCCAGAGACCGAGCGCGAGCCGACGGCGTCGCAGACCCGTTTCCGGACTACATTGACCACTCGGGAGGTACTGGCGGTGACACGACGATCCTCGAGATCGCAACTGCAGCACCTCAGCAATACTTGGAGCAAGTTCTTCCCTTCGTATTCGCGGTGTCAAGCGACACAGCCACAAACGACCGTGATGGGCTGAAGACCGGCGGCCCATGGGCGTACCGGTTCTACGGGTCGCACGAAGTCGATGACGCTGTCCTGGAAGGCGTCGAGATCGCTCTGCGCGCAACCGCACATGAGCTCTGGAGCGAGCCGAGCACAATCTTCGAGGATCTGCGCAGCAGCGAGTACGAGGTTGTACGATTTCTCGCTTGCCGTGCCTATACAGCAATCGCCGAGCAAGCAGCGGATGAGGCCATCGACTGGCTGCGATCGGACGACCGCAACCTTCGGCTGGGCTGGCAGGGAAGCAGCGTCTGGGCAACACGTCAACTCATCGAAGCGGCCGCACCGCACTGCGGCAAGGCCCATCTCGACGCTCTATGCACAAAACTTCTCGCCTTCTACCCCGCATGGGAGAAGCGGCCCGGTGGGGGCGAAGCCTGGGGCTACACGCAATACATGCTCATGTCCGCGCTGCCCGAGAGCCGGCTGCCAGGTGCGGTCCGACGTAGACTTGGCGAACTCGAGCGTAAATTCACTCGGGCCGCCATCCAGCCGCCCGAGCCGCTCGAAGCCCACTTCGTCGGCTCTCCGGTGCCCGAAAGCGCCGGTGAACACATGACCGACGGGGACTGGTCTCGAGCCATCAGCAAGTACGCGACCGCAAAAGACCGCCCGCGTAGGAACTACGCGGCCGGTGGCTCACGGGAACTTGCCGGAGTGCTTGGTCGCCGTGCTGCGGTCGCCCCGGAACGATTCACTGAACTCGCCTTGACTTTCGATGATCAGACGCCCGCGTCCAACATCATCGAAGTCGTTAATGCTGTGGCTGACAAGATCAGCATCGCGAAGCTAACTGAACTGTGCGAGCACGCACGGTGTATCTCGGGCGAAGCGGCTGGCCAAGCCGTATGCCGGGCCATCGCGAACTCCGCCGAAGAAGCCACGGACGCGCTGATCGCCTTACTTGAGCACTACGCCCGTGCGTCCGACCTTGGGGAGGAACGCGCAAGTTGGCGGCGCGATGGCGAGTTCGACCTCGAGACGAAAGGAATGAACTCGATACGGGGAGTTGCAGCCGCAGCAATCGGGCAGATTCTGTTCGCTGGCGACAAGTACGCACTCCGACTGCTTCCGACTGTGGCTCTACTCGCGCACGATCCGATCCTGTCAGTACGCGCGGCGGCCACTCGTCCAGTTCTAGCCCTGTTCAGCAGCCATCTCGATCAGGCTCTCGACGTCGCTGACGCTCTGTTCGCCAGCACCGATATCGAGATTTACCATTCCAACGCAGCTAGCAGGTTGTTGAAGCACTCCATCTATCGTGCAGGTGCCCGTTTCTCTAGGCATCTCAACCGCGCCCTCGACGCGGACAGCAACGTCGCGGTGAAAGCTGGCCATATCTGGGCCAACGCATCGTTGAATGCCCTGCTACCGGAGGCATGCCCCTCCGACGTCGCCGACCTACCTGTTCGGGCTCGGCAGGGTGCTGCGCAAACCATGGCCACGGCGCCGCAGCGTGCCCACGAAGTGCTCGTAAGGTTGTTCGACGACGATGACCCGGATGTCCGCAAAGCCGCCGCTGCTGCGATCCGAGTCCTCCACGAGTCTGACTCCGCCTCGATCAGCGAACGCGTTGTGGCGGCATACGCAGCCAGCCGAGCCTTCCCCGACAACTTCGGTGACCTCTTCCACGCGCTCGAGCAAAGCCTGAGACTTCTGCCCTCGACCACGATCATCGCCTGCGAACGCGCCGTCGAGCATGCCGGCGTCGAACTCGGCGATCTAAGCCGGGCCTCCGCTGCCATCAGCCGTGACATCGTCACCGTCGTACTCCGGCTCTACCGGCAAGGCGACGCGGCAATGCGTGAAAGATGTCTCGACGTCGTGGACAAGCTGGCCGACGTCGGGGCGTACGGGCTACCGGACGCGCTCCGGCACGAACGTTGACGGGCGGGGTGCGGCGGCCTGGGTACCGCAGGAGATAGCCAGTTCGGGGACAGGGATGGGGCACATTTGCGACACTTGGGTGGTTCTTGAGAGTAGCTGCGGCGGGGGTTTGCCTCAGCTGTGCCCAAGCAAATTAGTGAGAGGACTGCGGCGCGCTCGGTTTGAACATCTGGCGCAGCGGGCTGCAACCTGGGCTTGAATCTACCCGGGCAGGATCAAACCGGGCCCTGCCGTGCAGCAGGTCACTGTCATGAGTGGCGTTGCTCGAGAAGGTTTCTCCCGCTTTGAGGTGCCGCTGAGAGTGGCTCACCGAGACGCACGCTCTGCGGCATGAGCGGACGTTGGCGTTGCGGGTGGTTCGGTGTGGCTTGTAGCGGTCTGCTCGGTTCTATCGATACTGGAGGTTGAGGTTCGTGCGTCCAGGTGAGGGGTTTGGTGTGATCGAGTCGGTGGAGCTGGTGGTGGCCGCGCTGGCGGCTGGTGCTGCGGCGGGTGCGGGTGAGACGGCATCGACGGCAGTGAAAGACGCCTATACCGGGGTGAAGTCGCTGGCTGTGCGGGTGCTGCGCCGCGCGAAGGCGGTGCCGTCCGAGGTGGTGGAGTTGGTGGAAGCCGACGAGGTCGCGCCAGCCGGGGACGAGGCCAGCACCGTGGGGCGCCGTGAGCTCACCGCCGCGCTGACCGCAGCCGGCGCCGGGAACGACCAAGAATTGGTGGCCGCGGCGCTGAAGGTGCTGGAGCTGACCGACCCCGACGGGACCCACGCGGGCAAGTACCGGATCCTGTTGCACGGCAACAAGGGCGTGCAGGTGGGTGACCACAACACCCAGCACAACACCTTCCACTGACCCGGTTCCCGATGCCCACCAACCCGCCGCCCCCGCACCCAGAGCCTCTCGACCTCGCCGGGTCGGCGCCATCCGTGCACGCGGTGAACAACAGCCTCGGTGTGCAGGTCGGCGACAACAACATCCAGCACAACTACAACACTGTCACGCAGGCTCCGCTGCCCCCGATCGAGTCGGTGCCCGCAGTGCCGGGGCTGTCCCGGATTCCTTTCGACACGGCATTGTTCGTGGGCCGTACTGATGAGCTGGACCGGCTCGACGAGGTGCTGAGCGAGTCCGGGCGGGCGATGGTGGTTGCGGTGCATGGTCTGGGCGGGGTGGGCAAGAGCACACTCGCGGCCCGGTTCGCACACCTGCACGCTGGTCGGTTCGGGCTCCAATGGTGGATCACCGCGGACACCCCCGCCGCTATCGACACCGGCCTCGCCGACCTCGCCGAAACCCTCCAGCCCGCCACGGCGGGCCTGCCGGTGGAACAGCGCAGTGCACTGGGGACGCGGTGGCTGGCGACCCACGAAGACTGGCTTGTGGTGCTGGACAACGTGACCAGTCCGCGGGATGTGGCAGGGTTGCTGGGGAGGGTGCGGACGGGCACGGTGGTGATCACCAGTCGTCAGCGTTCGGGGTGGCGGGCGGTGGAAACCGTGCCGCTGGACGTGCTTACCGGCGACGAGGCCTTGACGTTGCTGGCCCGGATCGTGCGGTCGGACTGGCCCGAGGCGGACATGGCCGGAGCGGACCAGTTGTGCGAAGAGCTGGGCTGGCTGCCGCTCGCGGTCGAACAAGCCGGGGCCTACCTCGCCCAGACCCGCACCAGCCCCGCCGCCTATCTCGAGCTGCTGGCACGGTTTCCGGAGCGGGCGTTCACCGCGACGGCGGAGGGCGGTGACGCGCAACGGACCATGGCCAGGGTCTGGCACGTCACCCTCGACCACCTGACCGACACCCCGGCTGCGGGGCGGGTACTGCGGCAGCTGGCCTGGTACGCCCCGGACAGCATCCCCCGGCACCTGCTGGCCGGCGCCGTGGACGAACCGGAACTGTCCGAGGCGCTGGGCCGCCTGGCCGCCTACAGCATGATCACCCTCACCGCAGACACCATCACCGTGCATCGCCTGGTACAGGCGGTCACCCGCACACCCGACCCCACCGACCCCCACCGCCAACCCGCCGACATCACCACCGCCCGCGACACCACCACAACCATCCTGGCGACCACCCTCACCGAGCAGGATCCCCACACTCCCGCGGAATGGCCCGCCTACCGGATGGTTCTGCCCCATGCGCGGGCTCTGCTGGACCACACCACGCCCGACACCGACACCAGCCAGACCAGTCTCCTGCTCAACGAACTGGGCGTCTACCTCAACGGACAAGGCGACGTCAGTACCGCCATTGATTACTACAGCCGAGCCTGCGACAGCCACGAACGACTCAACGGCCCCGACCACCCCAACACACTGAGCTTGCGCAACAACCTGGCGTGCGCCTACGAGTCGGCGGGTGATCTGGGGCGGGCGATCCCGCTGTTAGAGGCCGCCCTCACCGACTACGAGCGGGTGCTGGGCCCCGACCACCCCGACACACTGGGCTCGCGCGACAACCTGGCGAGCGCCTACCAGTCGGCGGGTGATCTGGGCCGGGCGATCCCGCTGTTTGAGGCCACCCTCACCGATCGGGAGCGGGCGCTCGGCCCCGACCATCCCAGCACACTGACCTCGCGCAACAACCTGGCGAGCGCCTACAAGTCGGCGGGTGATCTGGGCCGGGCGATCCCGCTGTACGAGGCCACCCTCACCGATCGGGAGCGGGCGCTCGGCCCCGACCATCCCAGCACACTGACCTCGCGCAACAACCTGGCGAGCGCCTACAAGTCGGCGGGTGATTTGAGCCGGGCGATCCCGCTGTACGAGACCGCCCTCACCGACTACGAGCGGGTGCTCGGCCCCGACCATCCCAGCACACTGACCTCGCGCAACAACCTGGCGTGCGCCTACGAGTCGGCGGGTGATCTGGGGCGGGCGATCCCGCTGTTTGAGGCCACCCTCACCGATCGGGAGCGGGCGCTCGGCCCCGACCATCCCAGCACACTGACCTCGCGCAACAACCTGGCGAGCGCCTACAAGTCGGCGGGTGATTTGAGCCGGGCGATCCCGCTGTTTGAGGCCACCCTCACCGATCGGGAGCGGGCGCTCGGCCCCGACCATCCCAGCACACTGACCTCGCGCAACAACCTGGCGAGCGCCTACCAGTCCGCGGGTGATCTGAGCCGGGCGATCCCGCTGTACGAGACCGCCCTCACCGACAGCGAGCGGATCCTGGGGCTTAACCACCCTGCGACCTTGATCATCCGCTCAAACCTCGACAGAGCGCGACCGACCTGAACCACCACCGTGCGGCCGTCACAAACCTGGCGGACCTCGACACCGAACGTCCGCTCATCGGCATGTGCGGACGTTGGCGATGTGGGTGGTTCGGTGTGGCATGTAGCGGTCTGCTCGATTGGGTTGATACTGGTGGCTGAGGGTCCTGCGTTCAGGTGAGGGGTTTGGTGTGATCGAGTCGGTGGAGTTGGTGGTGGCTGCTCTGGCGGCTGGTGCTGCGGCGGGTGCGGGTGAGAAGGCAGCGCCGGCCGAGGTTATGGAACTGGTGGAATCCGACGCGATCACACAGGCCGGGGACGGGAGCGGCAGCGTGGGGAGGCGTGAGCTCGCCGCTGCGCTGACCGCAGCCGGCGCTGAGGACGATGAGGAGCTGGTGGCGGCTGCGCTGAAGGTGCTTGAGCTGACCGATCCCGACGGAGCCCATGCGGGTAAGTACCGGGTTCTGCTGCACGGCAACAAGGGCGTGCAGGTGGGCGACCACAACACCCAGACCAACACCTTCCACTGAACGGGCCCTCAATGCCCACCGACCAGTCGCCCCCGCACTCGGAACATCCCGACCCCGTCGGCTTAGTGCCGCCAGTGCACGCGGTGAACAACAGCCGCGGCGTGCAGGTCGGCGACAACAACATCCAGCACAACTACAGCACCGTCAGGCAGACTCCACTGCCCGCGATCGAGTCAGTGCCCCCGGTACCGGCTCTGTCCCGGGTCCCTCTGGATGCAGCCCTGTTCGTGGGCCGCTCCGATGAGCTGGACCGGCTCGACGAGGTGTTGTGCGAGTCCGGGCGAGCGACGGTGGTCGCGGTGCACGGTTTGGGCGGGGTGGGCAAGAGCACGCTGGCGGCCCGGTTCGCGCACCTGCACGCAGGCCGGTTCGGGTTCCGGTGGTGGATCACCGCGGACTCCCTCGCCGCCGTTGACGCCGGCCTCGCCGACCTCGCCGAAACCCTCCAGCCCGCGACCAGAACACTCCCCGTGGCGCAGCGCAGTGCGCTGGGGGCCCGGTGGCTGGCAACCCATGAGGACTGGCTTTTGGTGCTGGACAACGTGGCAAGCCCGCGGGATGTGGCAGGCCTGTTGGAGCGGGTGCGGAGCGGCACAGTGGTGATCACCAGTCGTCAGCGCTGGGGGTGGCGGACGGTGGAGACGGTGTCCCTGGACGTACTCGCCGAGGACGAGGCGGTGGTGTTACTGGCCCGGATCGTGCGGTCGGACTGGGCAGACGCAGACCTGACCGGCGCCGCGCAGTTGTGCAGGGAGCTGGGGTGGCTGCCGCTGGCGATCGAGCAGGCAGGCGCCTACCTGGCTCAAACCCGGACCAGCCCCGCCGCCTACCTCGATTTGCTGGCACGGTTTCCGGCGCGGATGTTCACCGCGACGGCGGAGGGCGGTGACGCACAGCGGACGATGGCGAGGGTCTGGCACGTCACTCTCGACCACCTGACCAGCACCCCGGCCGCGGGGCAGGTACTGAGGCAGCTGGCCTGGTTCGCCCCGGACGGGATCCCCCGGGGGCTGCTGGAAGGTGAAGTGGGGGAGCCGGAGCTGTCCGAGGCGCTGGGCCGCCTGGCCGCCTACAGCATGATCACCCTCACCGGAAACACCGCCGCCGTGCATCGCCTGGTTCAAGCAGTCACCCGCACACCCGACCCGACCGACCCACACCGCCAACCCCTTGACATCACTACCGCCCGCGACAGCACCGCGACCCTCCTGGCGAACGCCCTCCTCGAGCTGGATCCACACACACCCGAAGACTGGCCGGCCTATCGAATGGTCCTGCCACATGCGCGGGCTCTGCTGGACCACGCCACGTCCGACACCGACACCACGCAGACCAGCCACCTGCTCAACCGGTTGGGTCGCTACCTTGCAGGGCAGGGCGACGTCGGCACCGCCATCAGCTACCACACCCGCGCCTGCGACAGCTTCCAACGGCTCGACGGCCCCGACCACCCCAACACGGTGACCTCACACAACAACCTGGCTAGCGCCTACGAGTCGGCAGGTGATCTCGCGCGGGCGATCCCGCTGTTCGAGGCCACCCTCGCCGACAGCGAGCGGGTACTGGGCCCCGACCACCCCAGCACGCTGATCTCGCGCAACAACCTGGCTAGCGCCTACGAGTCGGCGGGTGATCTCACACGGGCGATCCCGCTGCTCGAAGCCACCCTCGCCGACAGCGAGCGGATACTGGGGCCCGATCACCCCGATACACTGATGTCGCGCAACAACCTGGCCTACGCCTGCCGATCGGCAGGTGACCTTGGCCGGGCAATCCCGCTGTACGAAGCCACCCTCACCGATCGGAAACGGGTACTAGGCCCCGACCACCCCCACACATTGATGTCGCGCAACAACCTGGCTAGCGCCTACGAATCGGCAGGTGACCTTGGCCGGGCAATCCCGCTGTACGAAGCCACCCTCACCGACAGCCAACGGATACTAGGCCCCGACCACCCCAACACATTGATGTCGCGCAACAACCTGGCTAGCGCCTACGAATCGGCAGGTGACCTTGGCCGGGCAATCCCGCTGTACGAAGCCACCCTCACCGATCGGAAACGGGTACTAGGCCCCGACCACCCCCACACGCTGACCTCGCGCAACAACCTAGCGAGCGCCTACCGATCGGCAGATGACCTTGGCCGGGCAATCCCGCTGTACGAAGCCACCCTCACCGACAGCCAACGGATACTAGGCCCCGACCACCCCAACACGCTGACCTCGCGCAACAACCTAGCGAGCGCCTACTGGTCGGCGGGTGACCTTGGCCGGGCAATCCCACTGTACGAAGCCACCCTCACCGACAGCCAACGGATACTAGGCCCCGACCACCCCCACACATTGATGTCGCGCAACAACCTGGCTAGCGCCTACTGGTCGGCGGGTGACCTTGGCCGGGCAATCCCACTGTACGAAGCCACCCTCACCGACAGCCAACGGATACTAGGCCCCGACCACCCCACAACCGAGATCATCCGGTCGAACCTCGATAGCGTGCGATCGACCTAAAGTTGCATCACGTGGTCGTCACGGAACTGCCGACGGTAAGCCGAGCGTGCATTCATCGGCACGAGAGCACGTGACCGACAGTCGCCACCAGACAGGGAGTTAGCCGCATGTCCAACTGTCCAACGCGAGGTTACCTCCAGGCAGTGCCATGCCACCAGCTTCCGAAAGAGCTGAGCGTCCGCCTGCCAAGGAAATCCCGACCCCTCCCCCGCTTGAGTGATTTCCGCGAGCTAATCAAGCCGAGTTTTCATGACATGGATCATGACATGAACCAGAGTGATCTGGTGGGATCTCTGAGGCCTCTGCGGTTCCAAGTGATACTATAGTCGCTGGTAGAGGCCATAGTTAAGGCACTTAACGGCCCTCCGGAGGCAGGTGTCGCAGGTTCGAATCCTGCCGAGGGCACACAGTTGGACGGCGTTTTCAGCTGTCGACCTACGTCGTTCATGACATGAACTCGCTAATGGTTGTCTCGCGCATTTAGCCAGCTTCACGTGCGCCGCCGCAGCTCAGCGACACGCTCGTCGGCAAGTGCCGATGTTCACTTCCACTGCGGCAGGGGTCGAGGCGGGCGTTGTGGCCTCAAGGTGATCCGGAGCGAGCACTTTCCGTGGCGAGTGCACACATCTGGTCGATGAACCGCTGTGCGTGTCGCGGTGAAGGTACGACGACTCCCGCGGGGACGTCGGCGCAGAATTGCCACCAGAGGCCGCGGGGTTCGATGAAGCGTGTGGCGTGGTCGGTTCCGAGTGCCTCGTCAAGGCACAAGAGCGCGCCCAGTGCTTCGCTCTGGTCGTAGTCGAAGTCCGGACGCAGCAGATACCGGTCGAGGTAGGCGATGAGGTAGGCCGCGTCGGCTTCGGTGCCGAGGCAGGTCAGGGCGACGCAGTACGCCCGGCCGGCGTTAGGGCTTTCGCTGGCGAGGAGAAGAGCACCGAGTGTGTCGCGAAACCGGATCCGGCCGTTTACCGCTATGAACCATGCGGCGGTCTTGCGCTCGCGCCACCCGCCCTTGTCCAGCAATACCTCGAGTTCCGAGTCGGTGACGCGCGAGGCAGCCTCCGACAGCTCCCGCAGGAACGCGACTCGGTCGGCGATCTCGGGTCGTAGCAGTCCTCCACCAAGTCGAAGGTAACGCCGTCCCGGTGTCACGTACCGCGAGATCAGTTCCGTCAGCGCGGCGGTGTCATCGGGACGGTACATGGCTGCATCGTGCCGGTGATGCCGGAGTTATGCCACCGTTTTCCGGGACGCCGGTACTTCAGTTGATCATGTCGCCGAGTTTGACCGCACTTGTTCTTGGCTTCTCCACTTCACTCCGGACGCTTTGACGAACAATGCGACGGACAGCTCCTACGTCGACATCATAGATTGAGCTTATGAGCCAGCCGATCGCTCAGGCCACCATCCAGGTCAGGATCGTCGAAGGGCACTTCCTCATCGAAGACGAAGACATCGACCCGCCGGCTTTCCCGGCCTTCGAGGAGGCTGACGACTGGCTGCTCACCACCCACAACCAGATCGCTGTCTGCAGCGCTTCGGGGGAATGGCACGTCCCCGAAGCGCTGCTTCAGCGGTGGACCACCACGCCGCCTTCTCCCGGGCCCGGCTGGGAAGTCCACCAGCAGCGGCGGTGCCACTTCTCCAGCGGCACCCTCAACATCCTGAATCCCGCACGCGAAGAAATCTTCGGCACCTTCGACCTGGAGACACCAGGCTCGTATCACGTACGCGCTCACACCACCGACCGAGACCGCACCAGACGCATGATCGACCACGCCGCGACGACCGCCGGCGACCAACCCATCCGCGGCATCGAAAAGTTCCTCATCCAATTCTGGCGCGCACCAGAATACGCCAGCGGCCACACTTCGACAGCGACCGAACCACACGCCCCGGACTGGCTCACCGACGTCACCACACTCGAGCGAACCATCCGAGAACGGCGGCAGCGGGCCCACGACACGCATTGACGGGGTGCGGCATCCACTATCAGCTGCACTCGAGCTTCAGGGCCTGGACGCCCACGCCTCGAAGAGGGCCGCCGCCAGCCAGTGACGGCTTACGAAGGCCAAGTGCTCAGCGCTGACGCCACAACCGCCATCGGAACGACGCTTCGGGTCCGCTCCTCGCGCCAGCAAGTAAGCCGTGACGTCCACGTGCAGCGGCTCGCCCGTCTGCGTATGACTGTCGATCTCGACGTCGATGGCATGGTGCAGCAACGTGAGGCCGCCATGCTCTTCGTTGATGTCGGCGCCGCCGTCGAGGAGTTCACGAAGCAGCGGAAGGTCGCACATCTCGACCGCTCGGTGAGCAGGGCTCATATCGTTCACATCCAGTGTCCTGAATCGGACTCGATATCTTTTATCGAGTCCAGCAAAGAGACAAGCTCGACATTGGCCGCTAAGCAGAAATCCTGGTCGGAGGCGGCCAGATCCGCCAAAACGTTGACATACGTCGGATCAGCCTTCGCGTAGGCGTCACGAACCTTGGCCGGCATCAGTGTCCAGTTTCGATATTCGCAATCGAATACCCACTCCAGCGCGCCGGAAAATCGTTCCACACATTCGGAAATACCTCTCCGAACGGCCGCGGACGGCTCAAGATAGCGCCACACGATCATCGGCGGGATAACGAGACCACTCAGGACACTTCGACCCACGGCGATGCGATACCAGCCGATGACCCCATGAACAGAGAGAGCCTCGGCCACTTCTCTCGCCTCGATCACGACGCGTACCCTATCGAGTCCGGCGCTCAGGAACCGGCGATGACCCGGACGCCGGCGATCAGACGGTCGATGTGCTCGGACGTCGTGCCGATGCCGATACTCGCCCGCACCGCCGTCGGCGCGGTCGCGCCCGCCTGGTCCAGCAGCCGCCGGGTGAACGGGTGGGCGCAGAACAGGCCGTCGCGCACGCCGATGCCGAATTCCTCGGCCAGCCGGGTGGACACGGTGCGGGTCTCGACGCCGTCGACGGTGAACGACACGATTCCCAGCCTGTCCGGCCAGCCGCGGCCCAGGATCCGGACCGCGGGGATCTCCGCCAGGCCGTCGTGCAGATGGGTCGTGAGTGCGTCTTCGTCGGCTCGGAGCGCGGCCAGGTCCGCCGCGGCGAGGGCATCGCACGCGGCCGCCAGTGCCACCGCGCCGATGACGTTCGGGGAGCCTGCCTCGTGTCGTGCGGCGCCGGTCGCCCAGTCGACGTCGCCGGGTCTGTCCCCGACGTGGGCGGTGGCCCCGCCGCCCGCGAGGTACGGCCGCGCGCGGTCCAGCCAGTCGGCGCGGCCCGCGAGTACGCCGACGCCGAAGGGGGCGTACAGCTTGTGGCCGGAGAAGGCCACGTAGTCGAGGCCGAGTGCGGCGACGTCGATCCGCCGGTGCGGCGCGAGCTGGGCGGCGTCGACCGCGATGCGGGCGCCGAAGCGGTGGGCGGTGGCGGCCAGTTCGGCGAGCGGCCAGACCTCGCCGGTCACGTTGGACGCGCCGGTGACGGCCAGCAGGATCGGATGTCCGGCGGTCTGCGCGGCGAGGGCGGTCTCGACGGCGGAAACCGCGCTCGCCGGTGAAGCGGGTGCCGGGAGCCGGACGACTTCGTTCCATGGCAGGAGGTTCGCGTGATGCTCGCCTTCGAACGTGACGACCACGGTGTCCGGCGGAACGGCGTGGGCCAGCAGGTTCAGCGCGTCGGTGGTGTTGCGGGTGAACACGACCACGTCGTCGGCGCGGCAGCCGAGGAACGTGGCGACGGACGCCCGGGCGAGTTCGTACTTTGCCGTGCACAGCTGGGAAAGCGCGCCCGCGCCCCGGTGCACGCTCGCGTAGAGCGGGAGCAGTTCTCCCACGACGTCTGCCACTTCGCGCAGGCAGGGCGCGCTGGCCGCGTAGTCCAGGTTGGCGTAGGCGATCTTCGTCCCGTCGGCAAGCCCCACCTTGACGTCGGAGCCCAGCACACCCAGTGTGTTCCCACTCATGACGAAGCTCCTCCGAAGATCCACGGCGAAACGGCGATCGCGCAGCCGTTCCGTTCGAACCGCGTGGGATGGCGCGAGACGAGGCTGCCCAGATCCCGCCGGACCGGCACCGCGATCGAGCCCAGCCTGCCTTCCCAGTCCCCCACCGGCCGCGTGCCCAGCGCCTTGGTGATCGCGTCCGCCAGTTCTTCCGGTGGCGGCACGGGGATGTCCAGCTTCGAGCACAGGGCTTCGACGTCTTCGGTCACGATCGCGAGGAGCCCGTCGGCCGCGGCGAAGACACCGTCGACGGCGGCGGGTGACGGCTCGCGCAGGAGGGCGTCGGCCGCCGCGAGCAGCGACGTCGTGACCGAGCCGCCCCGGCCGGTGCGCTGACGGGCCACCAGCGCGGCCAGGATCCCTTCCGCCGAAACGAATCCGCCCGCGATGTCCACCATGATCATCAACGTCGGGCGCGGCGGTTCGCCTGCGGGCGTCAGCGCGTCGGCCACCCCGGAGTAGGCCTGGACCATGTAGTCCGTACCGGCTGGCGGCCGCGTCCCCAGCGCGTCGCCCCAGCCGCACGCGGCCGCGTAGACCAGCCCGGGGTTCACCGCGTGCATCGCCGCCGCGTCCAGACCGAGTTCGACGTCCTTGCCCGGTGCCCAGTTGTGCAGGAACACGTCGGCGTCGCGGATCAGGTCCATGACCTCGTCGCGGCCCGCCGCCGATTTGAAGTCGATCTCGGCGATCCGCTTGCCGTCGTTGAGCACGCGGAACTTCGCCGAGCAGTCGCCCGCCATCGGCGGCATACCCCGCAACGGATCGCCGCCCGGCGGTTCGATCCGGGTGACGGTGGCGCCGAGCAACGACAGCAACCGGGTCGCCAGCGGGCCCTGCACGCGGCGGGTCGACTCGACGACGTGGATCCCGGCGAGCGGCAGACCGGCGTCGGCGCCGGGTCCGGGCGCCGACGCCCGCCCGGCGCGAAGTGTCCATGGGGGCAAGCCCGCGTCCGGGTCGGCGCGCCGTTCCGACACTGTCCGAACAGGACAGACATGCATCCCGGTCGACACGGCGATCGCGCGGATCTCCTCGAACGACGTGGACTCGATCGCCTCGTGCAGCTCGCGCGGAAGCACCGCCGACGCGCGCTCGTACCGGAGGAGGAACGGCCGCCAGCCACGCGCGATCGCACGCTCCGGCGCCCCCAGCGAGGACCAGAATCCCTGCCAGGCCTCACCGCTGAAGGACTCGACCTCGAACGCGATCCCATCGGCCGAGACGAACGGCGGCCGCGCCGTCGACGGCAGGTCTTCGTAGCCCTCGGGATCCTCGTCCGCGGTGGCCGCGGCGATGTACTGCCCGACGGCGAGCAACGCGACGCCGTCCGCGTCGAGCTCGATACGGGACACGGGATTTCCGCGCAGTTGAGCCAACGTCGCGGCCAGCATGCCCTGGACGGTGGCGATCCCGGTGAGGATCGAAACATAGTCGACACCCAGTGGCCGCGGCTGCGCCTCGGAACGACCGTGCAGCGCCATGATCCCGCAATCGGCCTGCACGAGGTTCTCCGGGAACGGCTCGCGCGGACAAGCCTCGACCGAGACGCCCGGCCCGCTCAGGCCGAATAGACCGGGTGGCCCGCCACCGACGTCGGCATCCAGCATCCGCAGCCGGTCGAGAACCGTCTCGACGACCGGGCCGGATCCGGGGAGCTGGGCGTGGAAACCCTTCAAGGGCGCGGAAAACGACACGGGCGAACCTCCATGCTGGAACGGCCTGGCGTCCGCTTGTGGCGGACACCAGGCCGGCGGATCGAGGAGCAAGGGACTAGACCGGAACCGATTCCTCACGCTGCCGCGGCAGCGCGGCAGCGGCCTTGCGGGCGGCACGGCGCTTGATGACCCGCTCGCCCCAGTTCATCAACGGACGTTCCAGCACGTAGTACGAGATCGTCGACAGGATGATCGTGCCGACCAGGGTGACCAGCTGCAGTTCCCAGAAGCCGGTACCGGCGCGGATCAGCATCAACGGCATCGGTTCCCCGTTGAAGTAGGCGTTCGGCTTCTGCAGGTAGAAGTGCATCACCGCGAACTGCCACAGGTAGACGCCGTAGGAGATCTTGCCGACGAACAGGATCACCCGGTTGGTGAACACCGCGCGGATCACGCGCGACTCGGGGCCGGGTGCGACCATCGAAAGCAACAGGCTCGCCGAAAGAATGGCAAGTAGACCGTAGAAGATCCCTAGTGCGGTGAGACTGTAGTAATCGTCCATGCCGATTTCACTGCCGGGACGGGCACAGTTGATCAGCAGGCAGGTGAGCGCGATACCCAGGAACAGGACGCGGTGGCGGCCGGCGAAGGTGAGCAGCTTGGGTGCCTCGTTCGGCGAGGCCTTCTGCAGTTCCAGCCAGATCGCGATGACCATGCCGATCGCGACCTCCGGCATCAGGCCCATCGGGTACCAGAACAGCGCGCGGGTGCCGAGACCGTTAATCTGCGAGTACAGCAGCCAGGCGATACCGGCGGCGAACAGCAGCGGCACGGGGAGCATCATCCGGTACGCCCGCGCCCGGGCGGTCTTGCCGCGGGAGGCGAACTTGAAGGTCGCCCAGGCCAGCAGCGGCAGCAGGAGATAGAACTGTGCCATGTCCGGCACGGTCCAGGTGATCTCCATGCCGTTGCTCCAGCCGTCCCAGTCGTAGATGTGCAGCAGCGCCAACGGCCGGAAGACGTCCCACACGCTGTCGATCTGCTGGAGGTTCAGCGCGATGAGGACCACGAAGTACATCGCGTAGTACGCGGGGAGCAGGCGCAGCACACGGCGGATGACCGTGCCTTCGCGTTTGCGCGGGGTTCCGTTGATGACCGACTTCGCGAACCCCTGGTAGACGAACATGCCGGTGAGCACGAAGAAAACGCCCGCGAAGATCTGGAGGCCGCCGGTGAAGAACCCGCCGACGGCGCTGGTCGATGCGATCGTGCCGCCGAGTTCCTTGGTGCCCAGCACCCCCGCGATCATCGCGACATGCGTGAAGAGCAGGGCCAGCGCGCAGACCCCGCGCAGGCCGTCGACGGCCAGATAGCGTTGTTTGGCCGGCTTTTCCGCGGCTGCGGGCGGCCCGCCTTGCCGCGTTGCGGTAACGCTCATTGTGCGTCCTTTCTCCCAAAGCGATGGGGGTGAACCGCGTTCGAGCATTTCCACGTCACGCGGCGGAACCCGGGCCGGAAACCGGCTGCACTGCAAGCTTCGCATTGTGGGGACGGGCTCGTCTTATTCCATTCTGCGAGAATGCGCGACGTAAAAAGGTCGTGAGTGGTAAGGACGGTTAGAACCGTCCTTACCACTCACGAGCGGGTGTCAGGCGGCTTCTTCTTCGAGCAGTCGCGCGATGTCCGCCCGCAGCACCTTCTTGTCGATCTTGCCGATCGGGGTGCGCGGCATCGCGTCGACGATCACCAGCCGTTCGGGGAGTTTGAACCGGGCGACCCCCGCCGTCTCCATGACGTCGATGACGTCCTGCAGGGCGACGGAGGTGCCGGGCGTCGGCACCACGTAGAGGCAGCCGCGCTCACCGAGCACCGGGTCCGGCATCGCGACCGAGGCCGCCATCTCCACCGAATCGAGCTGGTAGGCGAAGGATTCGACCTCCTCGGCCGCGATCTTCTCGCCGCCGCGGTTGATCACGTCCTTGGTGCGGCCTTCGACGACGACGTAGCCGTCGGGCCGCAGCCGCACGACATCGCCGGTGCGGTACCAGCCGTCTGGGGTGAAGGCGCGCTCGTTGTGTTCGGGCGCGCGGTAGTAGCCGCGGATCGTGTACGGGCCGCGGGTGATCAGCTCGCCCTGTTCGTCCGGCGGGACCGGGTTCCCGTCAGGGTCGACGACGCGCAGTTCGTCGGCGGGGTTGATCGGGCGGCCCTGGGTGTCGCAGGTGATGTCGAACGGATCGTCCAGCCGGGTGAGGTTGGTCAGCCCCTCCGCCATCCCGTAACCCTGCTGCAGCGTGCAGCCGAACACCGTGCTGATCTGGCGGACCAGCTGATCCTGCAGCCGCGCGGCGCCCAGCGTCAGCACCTTGAACGACGACAGGTCGTGGTGCTTGTCGGCCTCGCGGTATTCGAGCCAGCGCACCACGATCGCCGGCACCACCGACGTCACGGTCGCGCGTTCGGCTTCGATCGCACCCAGCGAGTCCCGCGGGGACGGCGACGGCGAGACGACCACGCGCCCGCCTGCCCACAGCACTCCGAGGATCGCGCTCAGCGGGTAGTTGTGCCCGAACGGCAGCACGGCGAGATAAACCGACGACGCGTCGAAACCGAACGCGTCGGCGGATCCGTCGACATAGCAGGCGTAGTCGTCGTGGGTGCGTGCGATGAGCTTCGGCAGCCCCGTGGTGCCGCCGGAAAGGATCAGCAGCGCGACCGATCGCGGGTCGGGCGTCAGCGCGTCCAGTTCGGCGCGCGCCGCGGCCGGATCCGAAGCCGGGGCGCACAGCGCACGCAGGTCGACGTGCCCGTCGCGGACGTCACCGGCGACGATGACGTGCTCGATGGTCTCGGCCCCGGCGGCGATCCCGGCCGCCAGCTCCTGGTGGTCGAAGTCCTTCACCCGGTCCGGCACGGCGATCGCGCGCGCCTCGGACAGCTCGGCGAGGTAGGACAGTTCGTGCCTGCGATGCTGGATCAGCGCCATCACCGGGATGACACCGAGCCGGAAGCACGCCAGCGTCAGCACCACGAACTCCCAGCCGTTGGGCAGCTGGACCAGGAGCCGGTCGTCGGGCCGGAGTCCGAGCGCCCGCAGCCGCTGGGCGGCACCGTCCACACGGGACAGGAGTTCGGCATACGTCAGCCGGAAGTCGCCGTCGGTCAGTGCCTCGGCGTCCGGGGTCGCGTCGGCGGCGGCCACGAAGCGCGAGGCGAGCGCCTGGCCCTTCCAGTGCCCTTCGGCGACGTAACGCTCGACGAGGTCGGCGGGCCAGGGGACCGTCCCCGCGCGGCTCGGCTGGACAGGTTTCGAGGGCACGACGGCCTCCCTTTCTCGTGGACTCATCCGAAGCGGGCGGGCATGGATTTGGCGCCGTTGACGAAGTTCGACTCGAGCCGGGTCACCGGCCCGGTCAGGCGCAGGCGGGGCAGATGCGGCAGCAGTTCGGTCAGCAGCGTCGCCATCTCCAGCCGGGCCAGATGCGCGCCGAGACAGAAATGCGGGCCGATCCCGAAGGACAGATGCGGGTTGGGGTCGCGGCCGAGGTCGAGGCGGTCCGGGTCGGTGAACACGGCCGGATCGCGGTTGGCCGAGGTGTAGTAGACGACGACCTTGTCGCCCTCGGCCACCGGCTGCCCGGCGATCTCGGTGTCCCGCACGGCGGTGCGGCGGAACTGCATGATCGGCGTGACCCAGCGGATCAGCTCGTCGACCGCGGTGGCCACCGGTACCTCGCCGGACACCAGCCGGTCGCGTTCGGCCGGGTTGTTCACCAGTGCTTCCAGCGAACCGGAGATCAGGTGACGGGTGGTTTCGTTGCCCGCGACCACCAGCAACAGCCAGAAGCTGCAGAACTCCCGGTCCGACAGGTGTTTCCCGTCGACCTCGGCGTTGACCAGGCGGCTGATCAGATCGTCGGTCGGGGTTTCGCGCCGGTTCAGGCCGAGCTTCATCGCGTAGGCGAACGCCTCCGCGAACGTCCGGCGGTAGGCCTCGACATCTCCGCCACCGAACTCCGGATCGTCGAAACCGACCAGCGCGTTGCTCCAGCGGTAGAGCAGGTGCCGGTCCTCCGGCGGGAATCCGAGCAGGTCGCAGAGGACCAGAAGCGGCAGCTCGGCGGCGAAGTCGGCGACGGCGTCGAATTCCGCGCCGTCGGTGACCTTCTCCACCAGCCGCCGGGCGTGCCCGGCGATGCTGTCGCTCAGCCCGCGGACCGACTTGGGGGTGAACACCGTCGCGACGAGACGGCGGATCCGGACGTGCTCGGGGCCGTCCATGCTGACCAGCAGTTGCCGGGTCTGCTTGAGATCGCCCGGGGTGCGCGGGTCGGGGAGGAAGGCGCCCTTGGCCGCCGACGAGAATTCCTCCGGGCGCCGCGACACCGAGTAGACGTCGTCGTAGCGTGTCACCGCCCAGTAGCCGGAACCGCGCTGGGTGGTGCTGCCGGCGCTGGAATGCCTGGTCAGCAACGGTTCCGGAGTCCACGCCACCGGCTCGGTCTCCCGGCGGCGGGCGAACTCCGCGTGCGGCACGCCGTCGGCGAACGTAGCGGGGTGCGCGATGTCGGGCCGCTCGATCCCGATCGCCGCGAAGCTCTTGCGCAGTACGTCCTTGCGGAGCTTGCCAGTCGCCTCACGGGGCAGCCGCGGGATGACGTGGTACGACCTCGGTGTCTTGAACCCCGCCAACGACTTGCGGCAGAACGGGTCCAGCACGGCGAACAGGTCTTCGGGCGCGTCGGCGGTGACCTCGACGACGGCCGCGACGCGCTCACCGAACTCGTCGTCGGGGATGCCGATGACCGCGACGTCCTGGACCGCGGGATGGTTGATCAGCACGGCCTCGATCTCGGCCGGGTAGACGTTCACGCCGCCGGAGACGATCATGTCCTGCGCGCGCCCGGTGAGATAGAGGAAACCGTCCTCGTCGAGGTGGCCGACGTCGCCGAAGGTGAAGGTGCCCGGCTCCAGATGCGCGGACCGCGTCTTCTCGGGCGCGTTGTGATACGAGAAGCTCTGTCCCTTGACCCGGCGGACGAACACCTGCCCGGTGGCGCCCGGCGGTTGCGGAGTGCCGTCCTCGCCGAGGATCACGATCTCGTTCGGCGGCACGGCCTTGCCGACGCTGCCGGGGTGCGCGAGCCAGTCCCGCGAGCCGGTGAGCGTGACGGCGCCGCCCTCCGTGGCGCCGTAGTACTCCGTCAGAACGGGGCCCCACCAGTCGATCATCCGGCGTTTGACGTCCGGCGAGCACGGCCCGCCGCCGTGCCACACGCGCCCGAGGCTCGCCCCCGAGAACCGCTCACGGACCTCGGCCGGCAGCCGCAGCAGCCGGATGAACTGGGTCGGCACCAGATGCGCGGCGGTGATCCGTTCCCGGTCGATGATGTCCAAAGTGGACTCGGGATCGAAGGACCGGCGGATCACCAGCGTCGAACCCAGCAGGAGCCCGAGCAGCGAGAAGAACAGCTGGGACGAGTGGTACCAGGGTCCGTCGAGCAGGCACCGTTCGCGTGACGGGACGTCGAGGACGACGTGCGCGTACCGCGTCAGCTTCGCCACCCTGGAGAACGGCGCGCCGACCACGAAAAGGCCGTTCACCACGCCTTTCGGCGCCCCGGTGGTCCCCGACGTGTACAACATCGTGGCACCGCAGGTCTGTCCTTCCGGCTCGGCCGCGGACATCAGGGCCAGCAACGGTTCCACCGCTTCGAACCCGGACTCGGCCGCGGAGCCGGTGACCAGCAGCGTCGTGCATTCCCCGGTGGACCGGGCCACCGCGCGGCCCGCCGTTTCGGCGTACGAAGGTTCGACGACCAGGGCCTTGCTGCCGGAATCCGAGACTATGTAGGCGATCTCGGGATCAGTGAGATGCCAGTTGACCGGCACCACGGTGATCCCGGAATGCAGGCACGCCAGCAGGACCTCGAAGGTCTCGCGGCGATTGCCGAGCACACAGGCCAGCCGGTCTCCCTCGCCGAGCCCGCGGTCCCGCAGCAGGGCGATCCAGCGGTTCACCCGCTCCCCCAGCAGGCGCCACCCGACCGCGCCCGCCTCGCCGCGCATCGCGGTCCCGGCACCGCCCTCGGCGATGTAGTCGTTCAGTAGAGCCGGCATGACCTTCCCCTCAGTCCAACAAATCCGGTTGGCGGCGCACCAGATCGGCGTACAACGGCCGGAAATTGAGCCGACCCATCCCCGGTGTCCCGATGGTCGTCGCGGTGTGCCGCGCGACCTCGGGCTCGATCTTCACCGGGTTCCCGGCCGCCTCAGCGAGCAACTGCACGTGACACGAGCTGTCCATGGTGGTGAACCACCAGGCCGCCTCCTGCACCGTGCCGCCGACCGTGAGCAGCCCGTGGTTGCGCAGGATCACCGCCTTGCCCGTGCCGAGCCGGACCGCGATCCGCTTGCCCTCGTCGGAATCCAGCACCACGCCGCCGAATTCGTCGAAGACCTCGTGGTCCTCGTAGAACGCGCACGCGTCCTGGGTGATCGGGTCGAGTTTGCGGCCGAGCGCCGCCCACGCGCGCCCGTAGGTGGAATGCGCGTGCGCGACCGCGACGACGTCGGGCCGCGCGGCGTGGACGTGCGAATGGATGACGAACCCGGCCGGGTTGATCCGTCCGTCGCCCTCGACGATCTCACCCCGGCCGTCGACCAGCAGCAGGTCGCTGACCCGCACGTGTCCGAAGTGGACACCGAACGGGTTGATCCAGAACCGGTCCGGGTCGCCGGGGTCGCGGGCGGTCACGTGGCCGCCCGCGCCCTCGTCGAAACCGCGTACCGCGAACAGCCGCATGGTCGCCGCCAGCCGTTGTTTGCGGTAGAGCCGCTCCTCTTCGACGGTCCTCATCCGCAGCCGCCCGGGCTGTCCCAGTCGTAGGCGGCGCCCTCGTCCAGCAGTTCGGACGGCACGCCGTACCACTGATCGGTGGGCAGTTCGGTGACCGTGGCTTCCTGGTCCTCGCTCATGCCGCTCGCTCCTCTCGCACCGTCGGCCGCCAGACCCCGAGGAAGCCGTCCAGCCGGTCGAATCCCCAGTAGCGGTGGCGGCCCCATTTGAAGTAGGGGATGCCGAAGATGTCGTCGAGATAGGCCTGGTAGAGGCAGTCGACGCCCTCGGCGCGGATCTCCGGGTCTTCGACCGCGCCGACGGCCAGCTCCGGATCGAGCCCGGCCTGCTCGGCCGCCGCCCGCACGACGCCGGGCTCGCAGATGTTGTCGCCGCGGCCCCAGCGCGCCTCGTTCAGCGCGTCGTAGAACGGCCACTCGACACCCTCGCGACGTGCCCGCAGCCAGGCCAGATGCGGCAGCTCCCACCACGGCTCGATGTCGATCGGCCAGGCCATCTTGCGGCCCTGCGCCTCGGCGATCCGTTTGGTGTCCATCAGCATGTACAGATGCTTCGCGCGGCTCATCTGCACGTAGTGGAACTCGCCGCCTCGCTCGTCGAGGCCGGCGCCGGTCACCGTGTCCGGATCCCAGTACGGGTAGCACTCCAGCTGTTCGAGGGCGCCGGGCACCTCGTCGCGCAGCTTGTTGATCGCGAGCCAGCTGTACGGGCTGCGCAGCGAGAAGTACAGCTTGGCGGGCCGGCTCACGTCCGGTCCCCGATCAGCGCGTGCACGACACCCTCGTCCAGTTCGGCCATGCCGCCCGCGCCCGGCCCGGCCGCGATGGCGTAGCCGTGCAGGATCTGGGCGGTGGCGACCGGGACGAGCTCCTGTCCACGTTGGACATAGCAGTCCATGCGGCCGTCGAACATGACCCCGCGCAGGATGTCGGTGACGGTGAAGACGGTGTGCACCGTCTCCTCCATCCGCGCGTCCTCCAGCAGTCGCACGCGGGCGCGGGAGACGACCGGGATCCAGGCGCGTTCGGTCAGCATGCGGCCGACGGAGATGCCGCGATCGGCCAGGTACCGGTCGACGACCTCCTCCAGCGTCCGGACGAAGCCGGAGTGCTGGACGCGGTCGGAGTAGTGGCAGTAGAAGTACGGGGCACGCCACGACCACAGGAACGCGCCCGGCGACGCGGTCAGCACCGACTCGGCGGTCTCCCCCGCCGGGATCGCGATCCGCGCGGCAGCAGACTTCAGCGCCGGGACTTCCAGATGCGCCAGTGCCTCGGGAGCGGCGGCCCTCGCGTCGGCCGCCCGTTCGCGGACCAGCGCGACCGTGACCTTGCCGCGCAGCACGGTGACCTTCTCGCCGCCGCGGACCACCGAGAGCTGGACGTTCAGCTTGTCGCCGCGCCCGGGCGTGACCTCGACCTCGACCTCGTCGTCGAGTTCCAGCACCGCGGGCAGCTGCACCGAGCAGTCCACGATCTCCGCGCCGAGACCGTGCTCGAGGAACAGATCGCGCGCACTCTTGCCCTGTTCGCGCAGCCACTGCAGGACACCCTGCTCGACCAGGTACATGAAGTGCTTGAAACCGATCCAGGTGCGGATGTTCGCGCCCTCGAACGCGGGGCGGCCGTGCGTGACGGTCCGGTTCGGCCGCAGGACTGCGGTCATCGGAGTTCACCTACCTTCGGAAGGGTCCGGACGTCTTCGACGAGGCCGGTCACCTCGGCCGCGGCGTACCGGGCGTAGCGGACGTGGAAGAAGTGGTCACCGCGGTCGAGCGTGTGCAGCGTCGCGCCCGGCATGCCGTCGGCGAGGACGCGCGCGGACTCGGCGGGCAGCGTCGGGTCCAGGCCGCCCACCAGCACCTTCGTCGGGATCTCGACGTTGCCGAGCTGGAGGTCGGCGCTCGCGGCGTAGCGGTCGAACACCGCCGCGAAGCCGAGTGGGCCGGCGCGGTTCAGCGCGATCTTGACCATGCCGTCGACGACCTCGGGGTCCAGCGAGGCCGCCCGTTTGCCGAGCCGGGCGCGGACGCCCTCGCCGACGTGGGCGGTGAACGTCTCGCGCGAGCGTTCGAACATCCGCCAGGTCACCTCGTAGCGGGGCAGGCGGTAGAAGGGGCAGAACAACGCCACCGACGAACCGACGCGCGGGTCGAGCGCGCACATCAGCTCCAATGCGGCGTTGGCACCGAACGAATGCGCCACGAGGACGTCCGGGGTGGCGCCGACCATCTCCAGCCCGTCGCCGAGCCATTTGCCGAAGGAGCGGTTGCGCCAGCGGAAGTCGTTGCCCGCCTTCCACGGCAGCTCCAGCGAAACGATCCGGTAGCCCTGATCGAGGTGCGCTGCCAGCGGCGTCCAGCTCTTCCAGTGGCCTTCCATCCCGTGCGCGAACAGCACCAGCGGCGCACCGGGCCTGCCGGGCGCGAGCGTGTGCGCCTTCACCGCCGAACCGTTCACCGGAACCCCATCTCATCGCTCTGCTCGGTGACGGTGACCGAAACCGACGGCCCGCCGTCCGGACGCCGCGGGCCGATGCCCACGCGGCCTTCGCCTTCCGTGACGGCGAGGTGGGCGGCGAGCGCGAGCTCCACGACCCCGTGCGCGCCGTAGAAGTCGCCCCACCGTTCCTTGACGTCGAAGCCACCGGGGCCGACCGTGCGCCGCACGGCCTCGCTTGGGGCGACGTCGACGACGACGTGCCCGGAGTTTTCGCGCCAGGGCTCGAGGATCGCGCACGCGCTCCCCGCGCGCAGCGGCCCGTCGTGCAGGATCGAGGCGATCTCGTCCTCGGGCTCGGCCCCGACGAGCACCACCCGCGTGGCGCGGCCGGAGCGCAGCAGCAGGCTCGCCATCCGCAGGCCGGCGTGCCCGGCCGTGCTGCCGGAGCACAGCATCAGGTTCGGGCCGCCGAAGCCGAACCACAGCGCGACCGTGCTGGCCACGACGTTCGGTGAGACGTTGGGCGCGTCGAGCACGCTCACCGCCCGGCCGCCCTCCGCCTCGACCGCGCGCGTGACCTTCGCGACCGTCTCGACGTTGCCGAGGTTGCTGCACGCGACCACCGCGGTGCCGGTTTCGATCGGCCCGCCTGCCCGCTGCCCCGGCTCGTAGCCGAGCGCGCGATGGACCGCGCACAACGCCAACCGGGTCGAAGGTTCCTTGTACAGCAGGCCTTTCCGCCCGAGGACGGTGGCGGCCTTCTCCGGCGGCGCGCCGTCGAACTCCGCGATCCCCGGCAGGTGCAGGCTCCAGCCCGTGAGGAGCAGGCGGGTCTCCCCCGCGCGGCCGGTCATGCCCGCTCCAGCAGTGTGACGGCGTTGACCCCGCCGAAGCCGAACGCGTTGACCTGCACCAGTTCCGGCCGGGCGGCGACGGCTTCGCCGATGACCAGGCGCAGTCCGGTCGCCTCGTCGAGCGGTTCGGAAAGGCCGGTGACCGCGGGAATCTCGCCGGAGGCGAAGATCCGCAGCGCGACGTCCACATTGACCAGTGCGGCGCTGCCGGAGGTGTGCCCCGTGGCGCCCTTGACCGCGGTGACGAACGGGTTCCCGCCGCCACCGAGGACGACCTTGCGCAGCGCGTCGCATTCGACCGGGTCGTTGAGCGCGGTGCCGGTCGCGTGTGCCACCACCAGGTCCACATCGGACGGTATGCGGCCCGCACGCGTGTAGGCGTCGGACATCGCGCGGGCGATGCCCTCGATGTCCGGCGCCGTGGCGTGGTAGGCGTCGCAGGAGAGGCCGGTCGCGGTGACCTTGCCGAGCGCCGGGCCGTCCCATGCCTCGGGCACGACGACGAGCACCGCCGCGCCCTCGCCGAGGAGCACGCCGGTGCGGTCGCGGTCGAACGGGCGCACCCGCTCGGTCGGTTCCTCGGCGACCCGGCCGACCATGGCGAGCATCGACCGCGTCATCGCGTCGGCGGCGGCGACCACGACGGCGTCGCATTCGCCCAGTTCCAGCAGATCCTGCGCGAGCGCGAGCACATGGCCGCCCGCGCTGCACGCGTTGACGACCGTGGTCACGTCCGTGACGCCGGGCAGTGCCCCGGCCACGACGTCGGCGAAGTCCAGCCGAGCGGCGGGCACGGTCTCCCCGGTGAGCGCCAGCCGTTCCACCGCGGACAGCTCACGCAGCCCCGTGCCGACGAGGACGGCGACCCGCTGGGTGGCGGTGTCCACACCGGACTGTGTGACGGCTTCCTTCAGGCACTCGGCGAGGAGCCGTCCCGCGCGGAACGGCTCGTCGGCCAGGTCGGCGTGGTAGCCGTAGGCGACATTCAGCTTCTCCGGATCGCCGTACCGGAGCGGTGAGACGCCGCAGGCGCCGCGAAGCAGGCCCTCGAACGTCTCCGCTCCCGAACCGAGGCAGGTGCGCACCGCGCTACCCGCGATCAGGACCGCCATCGGCGTACCTCCTCACGATGGCGGCGCCGACGGCACCGTCCGCGCCCCGCGCGGTGAGCAGGCACAGCCCGTCGGGCCGGGCATCGCGCTCTTCGGCGAGCAGGACACCCAGCGCCACCGCGCCGGAGGCCGCGTCGCATTCGCCGAACAGCCTCTTGACCATGACCCGTTCCGGACGGTGGCCGAGTGCCCGGACGATCGGGCCGTATTCACGCCGGTCGCCGTCGTCGGCCTCGCCCGTGTACACAGTGGACACTTCGGACGGATCCGCGCCCGCCTTCGCCAGCACCCGGTGCACGCATCCGGCGAGCGCGGTTTCGGCGGCGTCACCACCGCCTGGCCCGTACGCGGTGGCGACCGCGAGGACGCCGGCGCGCTGCCGCGTGCCCGCCCACTCCGGCGTGTCCTCCTTGGCCAGTACGAACATCCCGGCCGCTTCACCGGCGGCGACGACCTCGGTCGCCCCGGTCAGATGCGTCGACCACGCGCGGTGCGGCGTGAACTCCTCCACCGCGCCGGCGACCACGACGTCGACGTGGCCCCGGTCGATGGCGTTGCCCGCGTAGCGCAGGGCGTTGAGGAAACCGAGCGTGCCGCCCGCGATGGTGGTGTTCACCCCGCGCAGGCCGAAGCGGATGGCGACCTGGCCGGCGGCGCAGTTCATCACCGTGTTCGGGAACAGCATCGGGTTGACCAGGTACGGCTTCTCCTGCACGAGGGTCTCGCGGGTGTAGTCGCTGGTGGACTTGAAACTGCCCAGCGAAGTCCCGAGCACCACACCGATCCGCGGCCGGACCTCGTCGTCGAGGGTGACCCCGGCCTCGCGCAGCGCCTCCTGGCAGCACACCACGGCGAGCCCGGTGGCCCGGTCGTAGGTGCTGGTTCCCTTGCGTCCCAGATGTTCCCGCGGGCTGAAGCTCGGCAGGAAGTGCCCATTCGCCGCGGGTAAGGGCTCCTCGTAGAGATCGCCGATCTCCTGGCCCTTCTGGACTTGACCGGCCTCGGCCAGCTCGAGCCGCTTCGCCAGCGCGTCCACGCCGACGCCCGCGGAGGTCAGCGCGCTCCAGCCGGTCACCACCACACCGCTCATTCTGGCGCTCCCAACATCACGATGGCGTTGTTGCCACCGAAGGCGAAACCGTCGTTCTGGACCACCCGCACGTTCGCCGCCCTGGCCGCGTTCGGCACCGGGTCGACACCCAGCTCCGGGTCTTCGGTGGTCCAGTTGACCGTGGGCGGCAGGAAACCGCGGTCGATCGCGATGGTCGAGGCGATCGCCCCGAACCCGCAGGCCGCGCCCATGGTGTGGCCGAGCATCGACTTGATCGAGCTGATCGGCGGCGGACGCTCGCCGAACACTTCGAGCACCGCCTTGCTCTCGACCAGGTCGTTCACCTGCGTGCCGGTGCCGTGCGCGCAGATGTAGTCCACATCGGACGGTGAGATCCCGGAATTGCGGTGCGCGATGCGCATGCATTCCGCGACCGTCGGCGCGTCCGGCGTGACCGGGTGGATGGCGTCGCAGTTGACGCCGTACCCGAGCAGTTCCGCGTAGATCGTGGCGCCCCGTTTCGTGGCGTGCTCCAAGGTCTCCAATGCGAGCACGGCGCCACCCTCACCGGTGAGGATGCCGGCGCGGTCCTTGTCGAACGGGGTGCAGGCGTCCTTCGCCAGCGCGCCGAGCCGGTAGAACCCGGCGTGCGCCCAGCGGCACACCGAATCGGCGCCGCCGGCGAAGACGAGGTCGGCCTCGCCGCCGGCCAGCAGGTCGTAGGCGTAGCCGATCGCGTAGTTGCTCGCCGAGCAGGCGGTCGCGATGGTCAGCGACTCCCCGGCGAGCTCCAGCTCCTCGCTGACCGCGTTCGCCAGCCGGTTGGCGGGCAGCTGGGTCAGCAGGGCCGGGTCCTGCGCGGCGAACCCGCCGTCGATGATCTGCTCGGTGAGCGCCTCCGCGACCGCGGACTCACCGCTGGTGGTGCCCATGATCGCGTGGGCACGTCCCGGCGTCACCGACGTCAGGTCGAGCCGGGCGTCGGCCACCGCCAGCCGCGCGGCACTGGCCGCGAACTGGCTGGACCGGCCCCAGCTCGCCGGGTCGACCCGGCGGAGCTGGGCACCCGGATCGAAGGTCTGGACCTCGCCCGCGTTCCGGTGCGGGAACCCGGCCGGGTCGAAGCTGGTGATGGGCGAGATCCCGGATCGGCCGGTGCGGAGCGCCTCGGCGAACGCGGCGATCCCGATCCCGATGCTCGACACCGGGCCGACCCCGGTAACGACGACGCGGGCCACGGTTCATCCCTTCTTGACGGAGTGCCGGATCAGGGCGTCGTTGACCGCCTTGAGCGTGCGCAGCTCGGGCAGTTCGGCCTGCGGGATCTCGATCTTGTACTGCTTGTCGATCCGGGCGAGGATCTCGATGGCGCGCAGGGAGTCGGCCTCGTAGTCGTCGATGAAGTCCCCGTTGTCCTCGAGTTCCTCGGGCTCGAGCTCGAGCACCTCGGCGACCAGCTCGCGGAGCTCCTCGAGCTGGGTGTCGGTCTGCGTCATGACGATCCTCCGGTTTCGTTGTCCCGTGCGGTTCTCACGCCGCGGCCCGCACAGGGCGCCGCGTCGCGGTCAGGGTGGTGACGGTGGCGATCAGCCGGTCCCCGGCCCAGGTCCGGCCGGTGGCGAAGGCCGTGTCGGCCAGCACCGACTCCAGGCGGACCTCGTGGCGGAGCACGTCACCAGGGCGGGCGGCACCCGTGAACCGATAGTCACGGGCACCGATGAACATCAACGTCGTGTCGTCGTCCTCGACCGGCGCGCGGCCTTCGAGCCACAGCAGCGCGGCGCTCTGCCCGAACGACTCGATCATCAGCGACTTCGGGTAGTCGTACCGGCTCGCCGGCGCGCCGTCGGGAATCCCCGCGTAGCACGGCTCGGTGCCGGTGACCGCCTTGATCGTCACGATCGACTCGCCGGGGACCAGCTCCAGCACGCGGTCCACCAGCAGCAGTGGATACCGCTGAGGGAGCAGGACCCGGATGTCGTGGTGCTCGGTCATTCCGCGTCCTCCTCGAAGGTCGCCCGGATCTTGGCCGTCGTCGTCTCGCCGAGCGCGGCCTTCCCGGTGACGTCCCAGCCGTCCTCGGTGCGCTTCGCGGTGGCCGTGAGGACCATGCGGTCGCCGTCGAGCACCGGGGCGAGGAAGCGGACGGACCGGACGGTGCGCAGCCGGGCGTTCGCGGCCTCGCGCATCGCCTGTTCCAGCGTCTCGATGACGAAGATGCCGGGGTACACGGCCTGGCCGGGGAAATGCCCGCGCAGGTTGGGTTCCTTGCCGTCCACGGTGATCTGGGCGACCAGCTCGAGGTCGTCCCCGCACGCACGGACGTCCAGCAGGTCGACCGCCCGCAACGGCGCGGCGTAGTCGGGAAGCCCGGTCACAGCGTGATCCCCCCGTCGACCTGCAGCACCTGTCCGGTGATGTAGGAGGCGCGGTCGGAGACCAGGAACGCGACCAGTTCGGCGACGTCCTCCCCGGTGCCGAACCGCTTGACCGGGATCTGGGTCAGCGCCTTGGCGCGCTGCTTGTCGCCGAGGGCGCCGGTCATGTCCGTCTCGATGAAGCCGGGCGCGACGACGTTGACCCGGACGCCGTGCCCGGCGACCTCCTTGGCCAGCGACTTGCTGAAGCCGATGATCCCGGCCTTGCTGGCGGAGTAGGCGGTCTGGCCCGCGTGGCCGTAGACGCCGGCGACCGAGGACATGTTGACCACGACGCCGCCGCGGTTCTTCATGAACCGGAAGGCCATGGCACGGCAGAAGTTCCAGGTGCCGGTGAGGTTCGTGTCGAGCACCGCGTGCCAGTCCTCGGCGTTGGCGAGCACCAGCGGGCTGTCCTTGGTGATACCGGCGTTGTTGACCAGCAGATCGATCGTGCCGAGCTTCTCTTCGGCGTCCTTCACGAATCGCTCGACGGCTTCGGAATCGGTGACATCGCATTCCGCGAAATAGGAGGGAACACCGATCGCGGCGATGTCCTCTTCGGTTTCCGCCGACGCCGCGCTCGCTTTCGAAAAACAGCCGGCGACGGCGTAGCCCTCCTGGGCCAGCCGCAGCGCCACGGCCCGGCCGATCCCTCGTGAAGCCCCGGTGATCAGGGCCCGGTGGTGCTCCGCCACGACGCCTCCTCGTTTTCCAGCACACTTTTTTTTCATTTTATGAAGCGCGGCGCAAACTGTTCTTCTCATCGTTTGCCGCGAGCTCCGAAAGCACTTCTTCGGTATCCGCGCCCGGGCGCGGCGCACCACGGCGGACCTTCGTCGGAGTACGGGAGAACTTCACCGCGGGCCCGACGATCGGTGCGACGGATCCGTTGCTCAGCACCGTTTCCTGCAACATCGCCCGCGCCTTGACGTGCTCGTCGGCGACAGCTTCGGTGAGCGTGCGGACCGGCGCGGCGACCAGGCCGCGGCCGTTCAGCGCTTCGAGCGCCTCGGCCAGCGGACGCCCCGCGCACCAGCCCGCGACGATCGCGTTGACCGCGTCCCGGTTGGCCAGCCGTTCGGGCGCCGTGCCGAATCCCTCGGCGCGGCCGAGCTCCGGCCTGCCGATGATCTCGGCGAGCGCACGCCAATGCCGGTTGATCGCGACGGCGAGGTACAAATGGCCGTCGGCACACGCGTAGACGTTGGCCGGGACGACGAAGTCCGTCTCGTTGCCGAGCCGCTGCGGCGGTGCGCCCGTCGCCGCGAGCGTCGGCAAGCCGCTGCTGCTGGCGAGCAGGCAGTCCACCATGGACACGTCGACGTGCTGTCCCTCACCGGTCCTGTTTCGGTGCGCCAGCGCGGCGAGACCACCGATCGCCGCGTGCAGGCCGGCCAGCTCGTCGGCGAGGAACGTCGGCGCGCGCATCGGCGGGCCTTCCGGCAGACCATTGAGCGACATCCAGCCGGCCGCGGCCTGGATCGCGGGATCGTAGGCGGGCAGATGCGATTTCGGGCCGTACTGCCCGAAGCCGGACACCGACACGAACACGATGTCCTCGCGCACCGCGCGGCAGGCCTCGTATCCGGCGCCCCAGCCGTCGAGCGTCCCGGGTTTGTAGTTCTCGACCACGATGTCCGCGTGCGCCACCAGTTCCAGGAACCGGGCGCGGTCGACGTCGTCACGCAGATCCAGCCCCGCGCTGCGTTTGTTGCGGTGCACGGTCTCCCGGAACCACGACAGGCCGGTGCCGGGGATGTTCGGCGGCACCTCGCCGTCGTGACCGTCGGCGAGTTCGATGCGGACGACGTCGGCGCCCATGTCCGCCATGACACAGGTGGCGAGCGGGCCGGACCAGACCTTCGTCACGTCCAGGACGCGCACGCCTTCCAGCGGGCCCACCGAACCGGCGCGCGCCCGGCGGAAGAAGTCTTCTTCGCGCATGGTCAAAGCCTTTCCAGCAGTGAGGCGGTGCCGAGCGAACCGCCGCAGCACATGGTGATCAGCGCGGTCGAGGTGTCGGTGCGTTCGAGTTCGTGCAGCGCCGTCACCAGCAGCCGGGTCCCGGTCGCGCCGAGCGGATGGCCGAGGGCGATGGCGCCGCCGTTGACGTTGACGCGGTCGATGTCCGCGCCGTGCGCCTTGGCCCAGTTCAGCACCACCCCGGCGAACGCCTCGTTGACCTCGCAGATGTCCACATCGGACAGTCGACGCCCGGTCTTGCGCAGTACCCGTTCGGTGGCGACCACGGGCCCGTCGAGCAGGTAGTACGGATCCGCGCCGGTGACGACCTGGCCGACGAGCCGTGCCCGCGGGGTCAGGCCCAGCGCGCGGGCCTTCCCGTACGACATCCAGAGGATGGCGGCGGCGCCGTCGGAGATCTGCGACGTCGATCCGGCGGTGTGCACGGCGCCCTCGACGTTGGGGCGCAACGCGGCGAGCCCTTCGAGCGTGGTGTCGCGGACGCCTTCGTCGCGGGTGACCGAACCGACCGGGGAGACCTCGCGATCGAACCGGCCTTCTTCCCACGCCCGCGCTGCCCGCTGCTGGGAAAGGAGGCCGTAGTCGTCGGCGTCCGCGCGCCCGATGCCCTCTCGTGCGGCGATCCGCTCGGCACCGCCGAACTGTGCCTTCGGCGGGTCTTCCCACGGGTAGTCGGCGGTCTTGTAGTGCCCGGGCCCCTGGTAGAGGTTCGTCCCGATCGGCACCCGGCTCATCGACTCGACGCCGCAGGCGATCCCGGTGTCGATGGCGTCCGCGGCGATCAGCGCGGAGATCAGATGGTTCGCCTGCTGGGCCGAGCCACAGGAAACGTCCACTGTGGAGCAACCGACGGCCGGGTCGTGCCCGGAGTTGAGCCAGGCGTTGCGGGTGACGTTGAGGCTCTGCTCGCCGGACTGGGTCACGCAGCCGCCGATGATCTGCTCGACGTCGCCGGGTTCGATGCCGGCGCGGGCGATGACCTCCAGCTGGACGTGCCGCATCAGCTCGACGGCCTTGAGCCCGGCGAGCACCCCGCCGCGTTTGCCGAGCGGGGTGCGGACGGCGGAGACGATGACCGGGGTCCGGTCGTTCAGCGCGGCCACGCGGGTACCTGCCTCTCCACCGGACGCGGTGCCCGGCTTCCCCATCGTGGTGCGGCCCACGACGGGGGAACGTCTCTCGGATTGCGGTGCCGACCGGGGGTTCTCCGTAGTTGCGGGAATGGTTCGCGCACCCCCTCACGATCATCGGCGCTGGCTATGGTGCGTACATGCGGCTGGACGACAGCGAAGATCAAGCGGCATTCCGGGCGGGCCTGAAAGCCTGGCTCGCCGAACAGTTACCCGAAGCCACGCCGAGCGCGCCTCGCGCGTGGTCCGCCGACGAACTGCGTGCCTGGAGCAAGGCGTTGCACGCGGCCGGATACGCCGGTCTGACCTGGCCCGCCGCGCACGGTGGCCGCGGTCTTTCCCCGTCGTACCAAGCCATCTACGCCGAGGAGAGCGCGCTGGCCGAGGCGCCGGACCACGCCGGGGTGATCGGGCTCGGCATGGTCGGCCCCGCGATCGTCCACTATGGAACGGACGCGCAGAAGGCCGAGCACCTCCCCCGGATCCTTTCCGGGGAAACGATCTTCTGCCAGGGCTTCTCCGAGCCGGACGCGGGCTCGGATCTCGCCTCGGTGCGTACCCGGGCCCGCCGAGTCGAGAGCGGCTACGTCGTCGACGGTGAAAAGGTCTGGTCCTCCTACGCCCATTTGGCCGACCACTGCCTGCTGCTCGCCCGCACCGATCCGGACGCGGCCAAACACCGCGGCCTGACCTGTTTCCTGCTCGACATGCGCGCGCCCGGCGTCGAGGTGCGGCCGCTGCGTCAGCTTTCCGGCGACACCGACTTCAACCAGATCCTGTTGAGCGGCGTCGAAATCCCCGACCACTGTGTACTCGGCGAGCCAGGACAGGGCTGGCGGGTCGCGCTGACCACGCTCGCGCACGAACGCGGCACGTTCGGCATCACCCTCACCGCCCGGCTGTCCGTGCAGCTCGACAGGCTGGTCAAGACCGCCAAGGCTTGCGGCGCCGACCCCCGCGTCCGCGCCGAGATCGCCGAGCTGTACGTCGACCTGCAGGGCCTGCGGTTCACCGGCTACCGCGCGCTGGCCGCGATGGAACGGACCGGTGAGCCGGGACCGGAGAGCTCGATCCTGAAACTGCGCTGGTCGCAGGCGAACCAGCGGGTGAGCGCGCTCGCGCTGCGGCTGCTCGGCGCGGGCGCGGCGGCCGACGGGACCGACGCCTTCTGGGGCGGCTATTGGCAGCACCAGCGGTTGCGCAGCCGGGCCAACAGCATCGAGGGCGGGACGTCGGAGATCCTTCGCGGCATCGTCGCGGAACGGGTCCTGGGCCTGCCGAAATCACGTTAGAGCCAGTTGGCGGAGCTGAAGATGGACGAGAGAAGTGACCAAACGCGTGAACCCGCCCGGCCGAAGGCCCCGCTATCGCGGTGGCAGGGCGCCGTGCCGGCCCTCGTGAGGTGGAAGACCGAGCCGCGCCCTGCCGACGTCGATCGCGGACGCGGGTTCACCAATACAGGGAGGGGCGACCGATGGACTTCGCGTTGACCGAGGATCAAGCCGGGCTCAAGGCGGCTGCCCGCACCTACCTCGAGGACACGTACGGCTTCGAGCGGATCGCGTCGCTGGCCGACGAGGGCGGGCAGGACCTCGCCGCCTGGCCGGAGCTGGTCCGGCAGGGCTGGCTGGATCCGGACCTCGGCCTGGCCGAACTCGTCCTGCTGGCCGAGGAGGGCGGGCGCGTCCTGCATCCGGTGCCCTGGTTCGCCACGGCCGGGCTCGCCTTGCCGGTGTACCGCGCCGCGGGAGTCGGACTCCCCGACCCGGCGACGCTCGCCGACGGCTCCGGCACCTGCCGCGCGACCCGCCGCGACGACGGCTGGCGGCTGGACGGCGCGGTGCAGGCCGTCCTGCACGCCGACGTCGCCGCCGAGATCGTGGTCGCTGCCCGCACTCCGGCCGGGGTGGCACTGTTCGGCGTCGACCCGGCTGCTGTTTCGCTTTCCGCGCGCGACGGCGTCGATCCGCTCCGGGCCACGTCGGACGTCGCGCTGGCCGGTGCCGAGGGCAGGCTGCTGGCCGGGCCGGCTGCCGCCACGCCGCTGCTCGCCGCGATCCGGAGCCGGGCGACCACGCTGCTCGCGGGCGAGGCCATCGGCGTCGCCGACCGGGCGCTGGCGATCGCCGTCGACCACGCGAACACGCGGTCGCAGTTCGATCGCCCCATCGGGTCGTTCCAGGCGGTGAGCCAGCAGCTCGCCGACGGTTACGCCGAGGTCGAGCTCGCGCGTTCGCTGGCCTACCGCGCCGCTGTCACCCCCAGCACCGAAGCGGTCGCGTGCGCCGCCCACGCCGCGAGCCGCGCGGCGGTCTCCGTCTGCGAGACGGCGATCCAGGTCTGCGGCGGAATGGGCGTCACCTGGGAGTTCCCGCTGCACCGCTGGTTCCGGCGCGCGCTGTGGCTGGAGGCGGAACTCGCCTCGGGAGGTTTGGAAGCGATCGCGCACTCACTGTTCGGAGAGCACTCATGAGCCTGCAACTGCACTGGTTCCTGCCGTCACACGGCGACGGACGGGAGATCGCCAAGACCGCCGACGGTGTCGCGGCCCCCGGCGCCCGCCGCGAACCGGACCTCGAATACCTGACGCAGGTCGCGCTCGCCGCGGACCGCTTCGGGTTCACCGGGATGCTTACACCGTTCGGGTTGTTCTGCGAGGACCCGTGGGTGGTCGCCTCGGCACTCGTGGGTGCGACGCGGTCGGTGAAGTTCATGATCGCGCTGCGGCCGGGGTTCATCTCGCCGCTGTTGGCCGCGCAGACCGCGGCGACCTTCCAGCGCGTCTCCGATTCGCGGCTGCTGCTGAACATCGTGACCGGCGGGGACCCCGACGAGCAGCGCCGCTACGGCGACTGGCTCGACCACGACCAGCGGTACGCGCGCACCGGCGAGTTCATGGACGTCTTCCGGCAGGCTTGGCCGGGTTCGCGGTTCGACTTCTCGGGCACGCATTACACGTTGAAGGCCGGGATGGTCGCGCGGCCGCATCCGGTGCGGCCGACCCTGTTCCTCGGCGGTTCTTCGTCGGCCGCGCTGGAGGTCGCGGCCGCGCAGGCGGACGTGCTGCTGATGTGGGGCGAGACGCCGTCGGCGATGGCCTCGCACCTCGCCCGATCGCGGGAACGAGCGGAAGCACTGGGGCGTTCGCTGCGCTTCGGCTCGCGCTTCCACGTGATCAGCCGCGACACCTCCGCCGAAGCCTGGAAGGTGGCCGACCAGCTGCTCGCCGGAATGGACCCGGCCCGGATCCGGCAGGCGCAGGAACGCTTCGCCGCCACCGAATCCGAGGGCCAGCGGCGGATGGCGGCCCTGCACGCCGGCCGCACCGACTCGCTGGAGATCCACCCCAACGTCTGGGCGGGCTACGGCCTGGTGCGCCCCGGCGTCGGCACGGCGCTGGTGGGCAGCCACGAGGAAGTGGCCGAGCGGATCGAGGAGTACCACGCGCTCGGTCTCGACCACCTGATCCTTTCCGCTCAGCCGCATCTCGAAGAGGCATATACCTTCGGGGAAGGTGTCATGCCGCTGCTGCGTAAGCGGGGGCTGCTCGCGGAAACGCTCTGAGGTTCCGTGCTCGTCGGCGTGATTCGCGTGATTGAAGCCGGAACTCGCGTGATTGGAGGCGAAACACGCGAGTTCCGCGATCGCGACATCTGAAGTAGGCTTACCCGGCGATGAAGGAATTGGGACACGCGACGTCCCAATTCCTTCATCGCCGCTTTCGCGTCGGCGTCAGCTGAAGCTGATGATCACGCCGCCGCCGTTGCCGGCGGCGTCACCGAGGCCGACGACGCAGGTGATGGCCGTGCAGTCCACCGCGCCGTAGCTGCTGCCGTCGGGCAGCACGCCGGTGAAGTTCTTCTGCACGGTGACCGAGGCCGAGATCTTGCCGGCCGCGTCAGCGACCAGCGACTGCTGCGAAGGGCTGCAAGGGAACTGGCCCGTCGCGTCCTGGGCGCACTCGCCGACGCGATAGGTCGCACCCGGCGTCAGCCCGGTTCCGGTCACCTGGACCACCGCACCGTCCGAGAGCCCCGACGACGGCGTCACCGTCACGGCCGCGGCGGCCGAGGCGCCCGGCGCGACGACGGCCATCAGGCCGAGAGCGGCGATGGCGGAACCGGCGAACTTGGCGGCAAGCTTTGCGGACACAGTAATCAACTCCGATTCATTGCTGGGAATTTTCCGACTTCACCAGGCGCGGGTTCCGTTGCCCCCCGGCGTCCTGGTAACAACGTTACGATCATCGAACGTAGATCGTCAACCATTTCTTCGAGCAGTTTTCGAGTAGGCCGTAAGAAAAAAGGTGCAATAAACTCGCGCGCTTCGTGCGTTATTCATAGGCGGCGGGCAAGTCAGGAGAAGAAGGCACGGCGGCGCGCACGGGAACCTGATTCGGTGACCTCTTCCAGCTCCGATTTCCTGTTCGGGGGCGCGCCAGAAAGGCACGCCGCCTACGCCGCACTGCGCGAAAGCGGCCCGGTCCGCAGGATCACCCTTTCCTCCGGCACCGCCGGCTGGCTGGTGAGCGGCTACGCCGAGGTCCGCCAGGCACTCGCGCATCCCGGGCTGAGCGGGCGCACGGGCGCCGTCGGCGATCGGCGCGGGCTGTCCGAGGACGTCCGGCTCGGCATGAACACGCATATGCTGAACCTCGATCCGCCGGATCACACCAGGCTCAGGAAGCTGGTGTCCGCCGCGTTCACCGTGCGCCGGATCGCCCAGCTGCGCCCCAGAATCGAGGCCATCACGGCCGAACTCCTCGACGCCGTCGCCGATTTCGACGAGGTCGACCTGATCAAGGCGCTCGCCCTTCCGCTGCCGATCCGCATCCTCACGGAGATGCTCGGCGTGCCCGACGACGAGGCGGGCGCCTTCCACGGCTGGACCGAGATCCTCACCGCCAGCGCGCTGCCCGTCGACGAACTCGACGCGACCGCCGCCGAAATGCTGCGCTATGTCAGGAAACTCCTCGCCGAGAAACGCGCGAACCCCGGCACCGACCTGCTCTCGGCGCTCGTCACGGTGCACGACGGCGAAGACCGGCTCACCGAACACGAGCTGACGTCGATGGTCTTCCTCCTGCTCATCGCCGGGCACGAGACCACCGTCCACCTCATCGGCAACGCCACCCTCGCCCTGCTCGAGAACCCGGCACAGCTCGCCGCGTTGCGCGCGAACCCGGACGGGATGCCCGCCGCGGTCGAGGAATTCCTGCGTTACGAGAGCCCTGTGCACGCGGCGATGCGTTACGCCAACGAGGAAGTCGAGCTCGGCGGCGTGACGATCCCGGCCGGTTCGCTGGTCATCGTGTCCTTGCTGGCCGCCAACCGCGATCCCGCCCGGTTCCCCGGCGCGGACGCCTTGGCGCTCGACCGCGCGGACAATCCGCAGCTCGCCTTCGGACACGGCATCCACCACTGCCTCGGCGCGCCGATGGCCCGGCTCGAAGGCGGGATCGCGCTTTCGGCCCTGCTCACGCGATTCCCGGAACTGCGCGCGGCCGTCCCCGCGGAGAGTCTCCGCTGGCGCGTCAGCATGGTGATGCACGGCCTCGAATCCCTTCCCGTCCGCCTGCGCTGAGAACTGTCCTCAAAGGACCGTTCGGCCGAAAACCAGCAGGCTGGGATAAGACGCGCGCGAAACCGTGGTGCGACACTTTTTGAGACGATCACGAATTCGCGGTGCGTATCTCACGTCCGTGAGCCGCGTCATCTCCTATTCCTGGGAAGGGAGTAGAACGTGTCCCAAGACCTAGGCACCCCGGTCACGAGCGCCCCGCCACGGGGCGCCGCCCCGCCCGCGCGGACGCCGAAGAAGAAGACCAAGACGGGGCTGTCGGCACTGGCCGCCAAGCGCATCGCCGTCCTGAGCGCGCTCGTCGCCGGCGTCGCCTACGGGTGGGGTATCGGCGGGAACGCCGCGCACTACGCGTACGCCGCCGCGGTGCGCAGCATGTCCGCGAACTGGCACAACTTCCTTTACGGCGCCTACGATCCCGCCGGGTTCATGAGTGTCGACAAGGCACCCGGCGCGCTCTGGCTCCAGGCGCTTTCCGTCCGTGTCTTCGGTTACGAGACCTGGGCGCTGCTGCTGCCCGGCGTCATCGCCGGAGCCGTCTCGGTGTACGTGCTGTTCGTGCTCGTGCGCCGCTGGGCCGGGCACGCGCCCGCCGCGCTGGCCGCGGTGCTGCTCGCCGCGACCCCGATCACGATCGCGGGCACCCGGGTCAACCTGCCCGACTCGACGCTGATCCTGACGCTGCTCGTCGCGACCTACGCCTTCTGGCGCGCGCTGGAGAAGGCGTCCCCGCGCTGGCTGCTGCTCACCGCCGCGCTCGTCGGCGTCGGCTTCCACATCAAGCTCGCCATGGCACTGGCCATCCTCCCGGTGCTCGGGATCGTCTACCTCGTCGCCGCGCCGGCCTCGCCGGGACGACGGGTGCTGCACCTGCTCGGCGCCGGAGCGGTCACCGCCGCGGTGTCGTCGATCTGGATGCTGATCGTCGGGCTGACCCCGGCGGGTTCCCGCCCGTACATGGACGGCAGCACCTCGAACTCGGTGTGGCAGATGGTCTGGTCCTACAACCTCTTCGACCGCGCGGACGCCGCGAAGGCCGGGAAGTCGGCCGAGCTGCCCGTCCTGCCCGACGGCAAGGTCACGCCGGTCGACCAGGGCGGCGACACCGGCGTCTTCCGGCTGTTCAACGACCTGATCGGCGGCCAGATCTCGTGGCTGCTGCCGCTGGCCGTGCTGCTGGTCGTCGTCGGCCTGGTCGCCGCGGGCCGCGCGCCGCGCACCGACAAGGCGCGCGCGGGCTGGCTGCTGTGGGGTGGCTGGCTCGTCCTCTTCGCCGGTGCGCTCAGCTTCTCGCAGAGCATCCACCCGTACTACACGAGCATCCTGGCGCCCGCCATCGCCGCGATCGCCGCGGCAGGCCTGCACCTCGCCTGGACGGATCGCCGCTTCGCGTGGGCCCTGCCGGTCGGCCTGCTCGCCACCGGCGCCTGGGCGTTCGTGCTGATGAGCCGCTCCAGCGACTACGTGCCGTGGCTGCGTCCCGTCGTCGCGATCGCCGCCGTCGCCGCCGCGGTGCTGGTGCTCGTGCGCCGCACCGGGAAGTTCGCCGTCGTGACCGGCGCCGTCGCCGGGGTCGCGCTGCTGGCCGGGCCGGTCGCCTGGGCGGCGCCCACCTTCCAGACGCCGACGGATCCGCGCACGGCGATGTTCCAGAACTTCAACCCCCTCGCCGGACCGAACCCGAACGCGCTCTCCACCGGCATCGACCTCACCAAGCTGATGGCGGGCGGCCCGAAGCCCGGCGCGGCCGGCGGCCAGGCCATGCCACTGCCCCCGCCGATCATGTTCCAGATGATGCCCTCCGACGCCGACCCGAAGCTTCTCGGTTTCCTCAAGGCCAACAAGCGCGGCGAGCGCTTCGATCTGGCGACGGTCGGCGGCACCGGTGCCTCTCCCTACATCCGGGCGGGCCTGTCCGTGATGCCGATGGGCGGCTTCGTCGGCACCATGCCGATGCCGACCGCCGACGGCCTCGCCGACGCCGTCCACAGTGGACAGCTGAGGTACGTCCTGTTCGGCGGGTTCGCCTACGACAGCCCGACCGCACTGGCGCGCAAGGACTGGGTGGTGCGCAACTGCGTGCGGATCCCGCCGCCCGCCTACACCGCCAACCCGTGGATGGGCTTCACCTCCGCCCTGTTCGACTGCAAGCCGGGAGCGTGATGCCCCATGACGGCTGAACTCACCGCGGCACCCCGCGTCGTTCCGGGAGGCCGCACGACGGCGACCGTCGAGATCGTGATCCCGGTGCTCAACGAGGAACGCGCCCTGCTGGGCTGCATCACCACGCTGAGCGCGTACCTCGGCGACGATTTCCCGTTCCCCTGGTCGATCACCATCGCCGACAACGGCAGTACCGACCGGACCTGGGAGATCGCCACCGAACTGGCCGAGCGGAATCCGCGTATCTCCGCGCGGCGGATCCCGGTCCGCGGCCGGGGCGCGGCGATCAAGGCGACGTGGGGGTCGAGTACCGCCGACATCGTCGCCTACATGGACGTCGACCTCTCGACCGGCCTGGAAAGCCTGCTCCCCCTGATCGCACCGCTGGTCAGCGGGCACTGCGAGATCACCATCGGGACCCGGCTCGGCCGCGGCTCGCGCATCCGCCGCAGCCTCAAACGCGAGATCGTGTCCCGTACCTACAACGCGATCACGCGGCATGTGTTCGGGCTGCGCAGCACCGACACGTCCGCCGGCTTCAAGGCGGCCCGGCGCGACGCGGTGGCCGGGCTGCTGGAGGCGGTCGAGGACGACCACTGGTTCTTCGACACCGAGATGCTGATGCTGGCCGAGCACAACGGCCTGCGGGTGCACGAGGTGCCGCTGGACTGGGTCGAGGACGTCGATTCGCGGGTCAAGGTCACCCAGACCGCGATGGGGAACCTGAAGGGCCTGGTCCGCGTGGGCCGGGCGATCGCCGCCGGGAAAGGACGGGTGGACGTGCCGGAGATCCCGCAGTTGCGCGCCACCCATCCGGACGCCGTACTGGCCGAGCCGCGGGCCGCGACCCTGGCGAAGTTCCTCGGGTTCGCGGTGATCGGCGTGATCTCGACAGTGCTGTACACGCTTCTGTACCTCCCGTTGCGTGTCCCGCTGACGCCGGCGGGGGCGAACCTGGTCGCGCTGGTGCTCGTCGGCGTGGCCAACACCGAGGCGAACCGGCGCTGGACGTTCAACCGCGGCGGCGGGCACCGGCTCGGCCTGCACACCCGGGCCGCGATCCTGTTCGCCACCACGTATCTGCTGACCACACTGGCCGTGACCGGGCTGCATCTGATCGCCCCCGGCTCGGGGCCGGTCGTCGAACTGCTCGTGCTCATCGTCGCCTACGGGCTGATGACGCTGCTGCGGTTCGTGGCCCTCGACCGCTGGGTCTTCGCCCGGCATCGGAAGGAGAGCCGGTGAAGACGGAGGACGTCGCCCGGATCACCGAGATGGAGGACCGCCACTGGTGGTTCCGGGAAAAGCGGCATCTGCTCGCCGACGAACTGAAGCGGCTCGGGCCGCCCGGCCGCGCGCTCGACATCGGCGCGGCGGGCGGCGGCAACACGCGGGTGCTGCGCTCGCGCGGCTGGGACGTCGTCGCCACGGACTACGACGAGAACGCCGTCGAGATCGCGCGCTCACGCGGTCTCGACGCGATCCACGCCGACGCCCGTGACCTGCCGCTGCCGTCCTCGTCGTTCGATCTGGTGGTGGCGTTCGAGATCCTCGAACACATCCAGGAGGACGACCAGGCCGCGGCGGAGCTGTTCCGGGTACTGCGGCCCGGCGGCTCCGCGCTGATCAGCGTCCCGTCCGGAATGGACCTGTGGTCGGCGCACGACGTCGCGGTGCACCACGTGCGGCGGTACGACCGGGCTTCGCTGCGGAAGGTCATGGAGGACGCCGGCTTCGTCGTCGAGGAGCTGTGGAGCTGGAACGTCCTGCTGCGGCCGGTGGTGGCGCTGCGGCGGCGCACGGCGCGCGGCAACGAGCTCAACGAGCACACTCCTTGGCTGGTCAACCGGGCCCTGACCGCGATCGTCACGGCCGAGCGTTACCTGCCGACCCGCTCGCGGCGCGGTGTCTCGCTGATCCTGAAGGCGCACAAGCCCTGACGGTTTGCGCGTGAAGGCCCCCTTGCCTCGGCTGAGCCGAGGGAAGGGGGCCTTCACGCGCTTCAGGGTCCTGGACGTTGCGAAAGCCACTTTCGCAACGTTGAACGTTGCGAAAGTGGCTTTCGCGGCAAGGCGCCAGGCGCTCAGGCAGCCCGAAGACCGGGCCCAGGGACGTCCCAGGCGGTACCGCGGTGCTCCAGGTACCAGTCCACCGTCTTCGCCATGCCTTCTTCCAGCGTGACAAGGGATTCCGGCTCGATGCCGACCGTGAGCAGGGTCGAGACGTCCGCCGTGACCGGCGTATTCGGCGTCTCACCGGGCCGCATCGGCAGGTCGGTGATGCCCACCCGCGAGTGACCGCGCTGCTCGCACAGGTCGATCACCAGCTCCGCCACCTCGCGGATGGTGACCGAATCGGCCGGCCCGATCTCGACCGTGTGCTCCAGCACCCGTCCCTCGGCGGCGGCCTCCAGGGAGGCCACCAGCGTGCGGGCGACGTCGCCGACCCACACCATGTCCGAGATCTGCCGTCCGCCGCCGTAGAGCTCCACCGGCATCCCGGACAGCGCCCGGCAGATCAGCGCCGGGGTGATCTTGCGGACCTTCCCCGCGGCGAACGGCGGCGCGGCCTTCTGGCGCGGGCCGTAGGCGTTCACCGCGCGGACGCAGTTCACGCGGGTGCCGCGGTCGGCGTTGAACATGCGGACGAACCGCTCGACCGTCGTCTTCGAAATCGAATAGCTGTTGTTCATCCAGTGGTTGCCGACGCAGATGTACACGCCGGGCAGGTCGTACTGGGCGACGGCCTCGAGGAAGTTCAGGCCGCCCATGACGTTGGTCTCCACCGCGGGCCGCGGATTGGTGATCGTCTCCTGGGTGCCCAGCACGGCCGCCAGGTGGATGATCCCGTCGCAGTGCGCGGCGAGCTCGGTCAGCGCCGTCGCGTCGCGGATGTCGCCCAGCATGACCTCCCACGGCCCGCCGTCCCCCTCGCCGCGATGGTCGAACACGACCGGCGTATGCCCTCGTGCGGCGAGTTCCTCGCAGACGTAGCGCCCGATGAACCCGGTGCCACCGGTAACACCAACCTTCATTTTAGCCACCTTTTCCCGATAGGCTGGGAATTCCAGGACTTTTCCTTTTCGCAGAATCCCATCGGCGGCTCTTCCCGGACGCCTCCAATACTGCCCCGAAAGAAGGCTCAGCCCAGGAACTTCGTCAGCGCGCCGATGACCTGAGCGGGCTGTTCCTCGGAAAGGTAATGCCCCGCCCCGGCGATCTTGACCACCTGCGGATCCACCGCCTTCGACGGCATCACCTGGACGAAGTACTGGTGGTTGAACTCCCCGGCGAGGCCCAGCACCGGCATGGTCAGCTTCCCGTACGCCGAGCCGGCCGCGATGTCCTGGTTCAGCGTCCGGTACCAGCCGTTCCCGGCCCGGACGGCCTCACGCGTGTAATAGGCCCGCGCGTAGACGCTCCGGTCGAAGTCGTCCACCGCCGACGGAACCACCGAGAGCTGGTCGATCATCGCGTCCACGATGTACCGTGAGCGGCCCGAGACCAGCTGTTCCGGCAGGCCCTGGAGCTGGTTGAACGTCCACCACCACGGCGAGAACTGGCCGTGCGCGCTGGGCAGCAAGGGCAGCTGGTAGAGGCTCTTGTCGGGCGCGACCACGTCCATCAGCGCCAGTTTCCCGACCGCCTGCGGGTACTTGATCCCATAGCTGTGCGCGACCATCGCGCCGATGTCGTGACCGACCAGATCCGCCTTGGCGTACCCGAGCTTGGCGAGCAGCGCGTGGATGTCGGCGGCCAGCGTCTCCTTGTCGTAGCCCGACTGCGGCTTCGACGATCCGCCCATCCCCCGCAGGTCGACGGCGATCACGCGATGGCGCTCGGCCAGCGCCGGCATCACCTTGTGGAACGCCCACCAGGTCTGCGGCCAGCCGGGAAGCAGCACCACCGGGCTGCCGGAACCACCTGCCACGTAATGCAGACGGACACCGTTGACGTCGGCGTAGGAGCTCTGGAACCCGCCCGGCAGGGACCGGGCGAGCGCCGCGTCCGAATGCCTCCACCCCGTGTTCGCCGCCGCCCCCGTCGCCGTTCCCCCCAGCAGTACCACCGCCGCGACCGCGGCCAGCGCGGTCATGACCCTCTTGAACTTGCGCATGAATTTCTCTCCCACCGCCAGGGAAATGGTCATTGACACCTCAATGATCAGCCGGAAGAGCAGGCCGACGCATCTCGCTGTTTGCGGAGGAAAGAAAAAGAAACCTCGTGAGCGGTAAGGACGGTTCTAACCGTCCTTACCGCTCACGAGGTTGTTCAGGCGGCGCGCGATTCCCGGTCGGCCCGCGGCAGCTCGGTCACCGTCGCCCGAGGGGCGGGACGCCGCCGGTTGGCCCGCAGCACCTTCAGCATCAGGCCCGGTTTCATCAGCGCGGTGGGCGGATCGACCAGCCCGGCCACCCGCATGAACGCCGCCGTGACGTCCGGATCGATCGTCGCCGCGTACTGGAGTTTCGCCATGTACGCGTTGCCCATCTTGACCTTCAGCGTCCGCTTCCCTTCCGCACCGGGGAAGTCGAGGTCACCACTGGTCGAGATCTCCCACGGGTTGTCGACGACCTTGCCGATCTCGCGCAGGAACCGCCGCGAGTCCGGTTCGGACCGTCGCGAAAGATGCGCACGCAGCGCCATGGCCTCCATCGACGCGACCGTCATGCCCTGGCCGTACACCGGGTTGAAGCTGCAGAACGCGTCCCCGAGCACGAACAGCCGCTCCGGGAACCGCTTGAGCCGTTCGTAACGCCGCCGCGAGCTCGCCGGGAACTTGAACGTCACCGGCTCGATCAACGGCTGGGCGTCCTTCACCGCTTCGTAGATCTCCGGTGCGGGCAACGACTTCACGTAGTCGAGGTAGCCGCGCGCGTCGGTCGGCGGGTGGTCGCCGAGGATCCCGGTGAGCGAAAGGATGCACTCGTTCTCGTTCACCTGCCCGAAGAACGCGCCCCGCGGATGCTCGGGCGAGGCGACCGGGTTGATCGACTGCCAGCCGTCGAACATCTCCGGCCGTTTGCGGAACATCCGGGTGGTGTAGGCCAGCCCGATCTTCACGCGTTCCTCGGACGGCCGTTCGAAACCCAGTTCCTCCAGCCACACCGGCGTCCGCGAACCGCGTCCGGAGGCGTCGACGACCAGGTCCGCGCCGAGCCGTTCCTCCGCCGAACCGTCGCGCGCCTGCACGCGGACCCCGACGATCCGGTTGCCCGCGCGCGTGGCGAGTAGGCCGTGGACGTCGGTGCGTTCGCGGTAGGTGACGTTCGGCAGTGCCGCGGTGCGCTCGCGCAGATGATGCTCCAGCACCGGGCGCAGCGCGGTGATCGACGGCAGCCCGCTGTCGGCCGGTTCCACCTGCTTCCCGTTGAAGTACCACTTCATCCGCGCGAGATCGCCGACCGGGATCCCGGAGTCCCGCAGTTCGCCGAGCAGGTTCGGGAAGAGCTCTTCGAGGATGAAGTAGCCGCGCGCGTGCAGTCCGTGCGCGTGCCAGGTGTGCGGGGTGCCGCGCCGCGGCTTGTCCACGCCCAGCACCTCGTCGCGGTCGACGACCACGACCTCGCGATAGAACTCGGAAAGCACTCTCGCCGCCAGGGTGCCGGCGACGCTGCCGCCGATCACCACCGCGCGTTTGCCGACGGGTTCGTTCATGACCATGGCTCCTTGGTGCTCAGGCCGCGAGGTCGTCGGACGCGGGCGGGGCCTGACCGATCGTGGCCGTGGGGGTGAGCGGCGCCGCCTTGACGCGCCGCGCGGTGCGCAGCACGCCGACCACCAGGCTCGGCCGCATCAGCGCGGTCGGCGGGTCGACCAGGCCGGCGGCCCGGAAGAACGCCTCGGTGAACCGGCCGTCGACGGTCGCCGCGGAGTGCAGCTTCGCCATGTAGGCGTTGCCCATCTTGACCTTCAGCGGCCGCGGGCCCTCGACACCGGGGAAGGCGAGGTCGCCGCCCGCCGAGATGTCCCACGGCACGTCGATGATCGGGCTGATCTCCTTGAAGAACCGCAACGGCCGCACGCCGCCCGCGTCGAGATGCGTGGCCAATTGGGCGGCCTCCATGGCCGCGACGGTCATGCCCTGGCCGTACACCGGGTTGAACGCGCAGACGCCGTCCCCGATCACGAGCAGGCCCTCGGGGAAGCGGCGCAGCTTGTCGAACCGGCGCCGGACGCTGGCGGGTACCTTGAAGCTGGCGATCTCGCTGATCGGCTTCGCGTTGCGCACGGCCCGATAGATCTCGGGCGCGTCCAGCGTCTTGGCGAATTCGAGGAAACCCTTGGCGTCACGCGGCGGGTGATCCCCGAGCAGTCCGGTCTGCGACAGCAAGGCCACGTTCCCCGGCAGGTTCACGAAGAACGCGCCACGCGGATTGGCGGGCGAGGCGACCGGGTTGATCGCCAGGTCGTCGCCGAACGGGTCGGTGTCCAGCTCGAACAGCCGCGAGGTGTAGGCGAGGTCGATCTTGATCTTCTCCTCGGCCGGGCGCTCGTAGCCGAGTTCCTCCAGCCACACCGACGAACGGCTGCCGCGGCCGGTGGCGTCGACGATGAGGTCGGCGAGCAGCGTCTCGGGCTCGGCGTCCTCACCGGTCACGCGGACACCGGTGACGCGCGCGTGGTCGCCGGTCGCGACCAGCGACTGGATCACCGTGCGCTCGCGGACCTCGACGTTCGGCAATGCGACGACGCGGCCGCGTACGTGCTCTTCGAGCTCCGGGCGGGTCGCGGACACGCTGAGCAGGCCGGACTTCTTCTGCTGCAGGCGTTTCCCGTTGAAGTACCAGCGCAGGCTGCCGGACAGGTCACCGCTGGGGATGCCGTCGGCGGTCAGCTCGGCCTGCAGGCCGGGGAAGAGGTCTTCGAGGATCTGCTGGCCGCGTGCGAGCAGCGCGTGCGCGTGATGCGCCTGCGGCACACCGCGGCGGGTGCCGGTGACGCCGACGATCGTGTCACGCTCGACGATCACGACGGAGCGGTAGCGTTCCGAAAGTACGCGGGCGGTCAGCAGGCCGGCCATGCCGCCGCCGAGCACGACGGCGCGTTCGCCAAGGTATTCGCCCATCGCGGGATTCCTCCATTAGGTCTTCGGCCGGGCCGTCGGAGTCCGACACGGGAAGAATCGTCGTCCGCCTTCCGGCCGGCAGCGTCTCTTCGACTGCTTTTCCGGGAAAGCGTTGCAGGGCAACCGGTTCTTGAGTGGATCTCCATTCGCGGTTGTTAGCTTCGGGCAGGTAATTCCGGCTGTCGGCGTAGTTGGAGAGGTGTCATGCGCGCAACGACCCAGATCCTCGTGATCGGCGGTGGACCGGCGGGCTCCACCGCGGCCGGGCTTCTGGCCAAAGAGGGCTTCGAGGTCACTCTTCTCGAGCGGGATCACTTCCCGCGCTATCACATCGGCGAATCGCTGCTGCCTTCGTGCCGTCCGATCCTGGAGCGGCTCGGGGTCTGGGACAAGATCGCCGCGGCCGGGTTCCAGCCCAAGGGCGGCGCCTACTACTTCTGGGGTCCCGAGGAATGGGAGGTGCGCTTCCGGCCGCACGGCCGCGACGGCAGCACCAGCGCGTGGCAGGTCATCCGCGCCGACTTCGACAAGATCCTCCTCGACCACGCGCGCGAGGTCGGCGTCGACGTCACCGAGGGCATCGCGGTGAAGAAGCTCGACTTCGACGGCGACCGCCCCGTCGCGGCGCACTGGGCCGAGGCGAAGAACCCGGCCAACAGCGGGCGGATCGAGTTCGACTACCTCGTCGACGCCTCCGGCCGCGGCGGCGTGATGGCCACCAAGTACCTGAAGAACCGCAAGTTCCACAACGTCTTCCGCAACGTCGCCGCCTGGTCGTACTGGAAGGACGCGAAGCAGCTCGACCGCGGGCCGAGCGGCGCGATCACCGTCGCCTCGGTCGGCGACGGGTGGTTCTGGGGGATCCCGCTGCCCGACGGCACGATGAGCGTCGGGCTGGTCACCGGAAGGGATTCCTTCAACGCCGCGCGCAACGAACTCGGCGGCGTGGATCCGGTGTACCACAAGGCGATCGGCGACTGTCCGGCGATACAGCAGCTGCTCATCGAGGCCGAGCAGGTCACCGAGGTCAAGGTCGAGCAGGACTATTCGTACGCGGCCGAGCGGTTCCAGGGCCCCGGTTTCCTGCTCGCCGGCGACGCAGCCTGCTTCCTCGACCCGCTGCTGTCGACCGGTGTGCACCTGGGCACCTACAGCGCCCTGATCGGCACCGCCGCGATCAGCAGCGTCATCCGCGGCGAGATCGGCGAACGCGAGGCCTGGGACTTCTACGAGGTCGTCTACCGCCGCGCCTACGAGCGGCTGCTGGTGCTGGTGTCCACCTTCTACGAGAGCTACCGCGGCAAGGAGCACCACTTCTTCCGCGCACAGCAACTGTCCGAAAAGGACTGGGAAGGGATGGACGTGCAGGCGGCGTTCGACCGGTTCGTCACCGGTATCGCCGACCTCGAGGACACCGAAGAGGTCTACCGCCGGATCCAGGGCCACCTGTTCGGCGAGGAGAGCGGCAAGCACAACCCGCTGGACAACCTCAACCGCGTCCACGAGCACAAGCAGGCTCCGGAGAAGCCCGAGAAGGCGATCAACGGGCTGTACCTGAGCTACGAGCCGCACATCGGCATCCGGCGCGCGTGAGCGCCTCCACTCCTCCATCGGCCCAGGAAGGGTTTCTCATGTCAGCCACGCTCCACGGTATGCCCGAGCGGTTCGACGTCATCGTCATCGGCGGCGGCCCGGCGGGCGCGACCTGCGCCGGTCTCCTCGCGAAGGAGGGGCGTACGGTCCTGGTCCTCGAACGCGAACGCTTTCCCCGCTACCACATCGGCGAATCCCTGATCCCGGTCGGCATGCGCCCGTTGCAGGAGCTGGACCTGCTCGACCGTATGGAGGCACGCGGTTTCGAGCGCAAGTACGGCGGCAGCCTGGTGTGGGGAAACCGGGACGTGCCATGGAACTTCTCGTTCATGAAGGCCGCGGAAGGCACCTACGCCTACCACACGCGCCGCGCCGACCTGGACACGCTGATCCTCGACCGCGCCCGTGAGCTCGGCGCGTACGTCGTCGAGGAGACGACGGTCAAGGACGTGATCCAGTCCGACACCGGCCGCGTCACCGGCGTCCGGTTCACCCTGCGGGGCTCGGCCGGCGACTACGAGGCCAGCGCGTCGCTCGTCGTCGACGCGTCCGGCCAGTCGCGGGTGATCGGCCGGAAGTTCAGCGACATCACCTGGCACAACGAGCTCCGCAACGTCGCGGTCTGGACCTACTACGACAACTGCGACCGGCTGCCCGGTGACGAGTGGACCAACATCCTCATCGAAGGCACCGCCGACGGCTGGTTCTGGGGCATCCCGATCGACAAGGGCACGATGAGCGTCGGCTACGTGACCAAGTCGGATCTCGCGAACGCCGACGACCAGTCGCTGGAGCAGCTCTTCCTGCGCGAGCGGGACAAGACCACCCGGCTCAAGGGGCTGCTGGCCAACGCCCGTCAGCACGCCGGGTACCGGACGGCGCGGGACTGGTCCTACACCAACGAAACCTTCTACGGCGACGGCTGGGTGCTCGTCGGTGACGCGGCCGCGTTCGTCGACCCGCTGTTCTCCACCGGGGTCGCGCTGGCCACGCTGGCGGGCAGCTCACTGTCCAAAGTGGTCAACCGGATCCTGGAGCACCCGGCCATCGAGGAGAAGGCGCTCGACCGGTACGCCGGGAACTACCGGGCCTTCTTCGACGAGATCCGCAACTTCGTCGAGCGGTTCTACGACCGGACGAAGTACAAGGAGTACTACTACGACCTCGCGCAGGAAATCGTCGACCCGGAGCAGCTCCACGCCCCCAGCACCGACTTCGTCACGCTGATCTCCGGGCTGTCGGGCAAGCACCCGCTGTTGAAGATCAACCTCGACGATCTGGTCGCGAACGTCACCGAACCCTGAGCGGAAGGGACATGGTGGAGATCGAACGCCGTCCCGGCCGCCGGGCGCTGTTGGTCTACATAGGACTGGTCGTGGTCCCCGTCGTGGCCGCGATCGTCCTGCTGGGGCAGGGCGAAGGCGGCGCCGGGGCGGCCACCGCGAAGGAGGCGACCGGACCTTCGCTGGTGCAGCTGCTGCTGGCGATCACCGTGGTGATCGGTGCCTGCAAGGTGGTGGGGTGGCTCGCCCAGCGGATCGGGCAGCCCGCGGTGATCGGTGAGATCACCGCGGGCATCCTGCTCGGCCCGTCGGTGCTCGGCGCGTTGTGGCCTTCGGGCGCGGCCGTGCTGCTCCCGAAGGCGGTGGTACCGCAACTGAATGTCGTGGCGCAGCTCGGCGTTATCTTCTTCGTGTTCCTCGCCGGGCTGGAGCTGAACACCAGGCTGCTGCGCGGCCGCGGACGGCTCGCGCTGGTCGTCAGTCACGTCAGCATCGCGCTGCCGTTCCTGCTCGGCGTCGGGCTCGCGATGCTCGCCTACACCCGGTTCGGGACAGGCGGCGGATTCCTGCCGTTCGCACTGTTCTTCGGGGTGTCGATGAGCATCACGGCGTTGCCGGTGCTGGTGCGGATCCTGCACGAGATCGGGCTCTTCCGCAGCGAGATCGGCGTGGTGGCGCTGACCTGCGCCGTGGTCGACGACGTGACCGCGTGGAGCCTGCTGGCGCTGGTGATCGCGCTGACCACGGCGTCGTCACTGGTCGGGGTGGTGCTGACGGTCGTGCTGACCGCGGTGTTCGTCGCGTTGCTCGGCCTGGTGGTCCGGCCGCTGCTGCGGAAGTTCGTGGCCGGGGCTTCGGCGGCGCGGCTGCACCGGGTCGCGCCGCTTTCGGTCGTCGGGGTGCTGCTGTGCGCCATGGCGACCGAGTGGATCGGCGTGCACGCGATGTTCGGCGCGTTCGTGTTCGGCGTGGTGTTCCCCCGGGACAACCCGATGGCGACCTGGCTGCACGACAAGGCGGGCGGTCTGACGACGGCGTTGATGCTGCCGCTGTTCTTCGCCTACAGCGGATTGCGCACCGACCTCGGCCTGCTTTCCGGCGTTGGTGCGTGGCTCTGGTGCGCCGCGATCCTGCTCGTGGCCGTCGCCGGCAAGTTCGGCGGCTCGGCGCTGGCCGCGCGGGCGGTCGGCGAGAACTGGAACCGGTCGCTGCAGGTGGGCGCGCTGATGAACTGCCGCGGCCTGACCGAACTGGTGGTGCTCAACATCGGGCTCGACCTCGGCGTGCTGTCCCCGACGTTGTTCACCATGCTGGTGATCATGGCGCTGGTCTCGACCGCGATGGCGGCGCCGCTGGCGACCTGGTTCGCCCGCCGCGACGGCCGGAACGTGGTGGATTTCGTCGGCCGCACCTCCGAACGTGCGGCAGCCTGACGCACCGGCAAACGGGAAGACGACCCGGCGTCCGCCCGCTGCGAAGCTGGACCAGTCGACGATCTAGGAGGTCAAGGTGTCGAGCACCGATGTTCCGACGCGGGAGGAACTGGTTCGCCGCGTGGCCGAACTGGCACCCGCATTGAAGAAGCACTCGGCCTGGCAGGAACAGAACCGGCGGGTACACGAGGAATCCATCGAAGCACTGGCCGAGGCCGGCGTCTTCAAGCTGCGCCGCCCCAAGCGTTACGGCGGCTACGAGGCCGACACCCGCACCCTGGTCGACGTCGCCACCGAGATCGGCCGGGCCGACGGCTCGACGTCCTGGGTGGCCTCGGTGTACTGGATCCCGACCTGGATGGCCTGCCAGTTCCCGGAGGCGGTGCAGGACGAGGTGTTCGCCACCCCGGACGTGCGCGTCTGCGGCACGCTGAGCCCGTCCGCGATGGCAGCGCCGGTCGACGGCGGGGTCGTGGTGAACGGCAAATGGGGCTTCATCAGCGGGGCCCTGCACGCGCAGTGGCAGGAGATCATCGCGATCCTCGTGCCGCCGGAGGGCGAGCCGTACCCGATCATGGCGCTGGTGCCGATCTCGGACCTGCTGATCGTGGACGACTGGGACACCTCGGGCCTGCGCGGCACCGGCAGCGTTTCGACCGTGGCCCAGGACGTCTTCATCCCCGCGGAGCGGGTGCTCCCGCTGCCGGCGGTGCTCGAAGGCCAGGGCGGGGCGTCGTCCTCGATCTACCGGGCGCCGCTGCTCCCGGTCGCCTCGGCGTCTTCGGTGGGCACGCTGGTCGGGATGGCGCGGAGCGCGCAGGACACCTTCCTCAAGCGCCTGCCGGACCGCAAGATCACTTACACCGCCTACGATTCCCAGCGCGAGGCCCCGATCACGCACCACCAGGTGGCCGAAGCGGCGCTGAAGATCGACGAGGCCGGGTTCCACGCGCACCGTCTGTCCACTTTGGTCGACACGAAGACCGAGGACGGCACCCCGTGGAAACTCGAAGAACGCGCGATCGCGCGGGCCGACCTCGGCGCCGTGGTCCGCCGCGCCAAGGAGGGCATCGACATCCTCGCGTCCGCCTCCGGTGGCTCGTCGATCTACCACGGCATCCCGATCCAGCGCATCGCCCGCGACGTCGCCGCGGTCAACCTCCACGCGCTGATGCACCCCAACACCAACACCGAGCTGTACGGCCGCGTGCTCTGCGGGCTCGAGCCCAACACCCTCTACATCTAGGAGGATCCTCCGATGACCACGACCGAAACCGGCACGGCCGCCGACCAGGCGGCGATCGCGGCGCTGACCCAGAAGGTGATCGCCGCGTGGGCGTACCACGACGCCGACGCCTTCGCCGGCGTCTTCACCGAGGACGGCACGATGATCCTTCCCGGTGTGTTCAAGAAGGGCCGCGACGACATCCGGGCGTTCCTGGTGGAATCGTTCGCGGGCAACTACAAGGGCACGCAGGTCACCGGGCGTCCGCTGGAGATCCGCTTCTTCACCCCGGACTCCGGCGTCCTGATCACGCAGGGCGGGGTGCTCGGCCCCGGCGAGACCGAGGTCGCGGACTCCCAGTCGATCCGCGCCTCGTGGACCGTCGTCAAGCGGGACGGCGCGTGGCAGCTGGCGTCCTATCAGAACACTCCGGCCAAGCAGCAGCTGCCGAAGCCGGGCACTGTCTGAGCCCCTCCCCCATTCGGAACCCGGGCCTCCCCTCCTCAGGGCCCGGGTTCCGCCCTGTCCGGTGGGTCGTGCTTCGGGTTACGGCTGCGCGGTGGGCGGGGTTGCGCAAGGTGAGTCCGTGAAGGCCTCCTTCCCTACCCTGAAAGTAGGGAAGGAGGCCTTCACCACCACCGATGGCCGGCACCGCGCACCTAGCCGATGCTGAAAACCTCGACCGGATGCGGAATCCGCACGCACCCCGCGGTAACCGTGCCCAGCCCGGCGACCGCGTCGAGCAGCTCGGCCCGCCCGGTCCCGCCGCGCCAGGGCTGATGCCGCGCGAAGGTCAGGAACTCCAGAAGACGGTGCGCCGGCTCGGAAACCGGCACCGTGATCTCCGCGCCCACCGTGGCGGACCGGAACTCGACGCCGAACCGCGTCAGTTCCTCCGCCAGTGTCCGCGCGAACAACGGCCGCACGATGCCCTGCCGCGCAAGGGATTCCGCGAAGGGGCCGTTCAGCCGGTTCAGCGGGGGCACCGCGACGACCAGCCGCCGGTGCCGGTTGCGCGCCTCCTTCAGCACCGCCATGCCCTCGTCCGCGCCGAGATAGCACAGCGACTGGACGAACAGGCCGTACTCGGTCGGCGTGATCCGGAGGTCGGCGACGTCCGCCATGCTCGCCGTCAGGACACGATGGCCCCGCACCTTCGGGAGCTCCGCCAGTGTCGCGCGCAGTCGTTCGACCGCTTCGCCGTTGGTGTCGACGCCCTGGAACCACACCGTTCTCCGCGGCACGCGCGCGATGAGCTCCAGTTCGAACATGCCGAACCCGCAGCCGTACGACGTCAGTTCGAGATCGGCGTCCGCACCGATCAGCCTCGACGTCTCCTCGACCATCAGCCGCTGCTGGTCGGTGAGGCTGCGGAAGGTGGCGTTGCAGGTGTTGTAGTCCAGCTCGTCCATCGGCGCTCCCCGGGCAGTGCCCCCGAAACACCGGAGCCGTGGCGCGCGCACGCGTCACGGCTCCGGTGATCGAGCGGCGTTTGGTCAGATCCGCTTCTTCAGGGCACGGACCGAAAGCGCCCCGAACACGATCGCGATAACGGCCGCCCAGACCAGGGACCAGATCACCGCCGAGGTGACGTCGTCGCCACCGTTCATCAGTCCGCGGCACGCCTCGAGCAGGATCGCCACCGGGCTGACCTCGGCGAACGCCTGCAGCCAGGACGGCATCGTCTCGACCGGCGCGAACACCCCGCTGACGAAGTTCAGCGGCAGGATCACCGCGAACGCGAACACCTGGACCTTCTCCGCCTGATCGGCGGCGACACCCACCAGGGTGGGCACCCAGGAGAACGCGATCGCGAACACCAGCAGCAGCAACCCGGCCGCGAGCACGCCGAGGAAACCCTTCTCCGGCCGGAAGCCGAGCAGCAGCCCGACACCGACCACCAGCAGCACGGACCAGACCTGCTTGAACTGGTCGCCGATGATCCGGCCGGCCAGCGGCGCCCAGCGCGCGATCGGCAGCGAACGGAACCGGTCGAACACGCCCTGGGACAGGTCGGTGTTGAGGCCGATACCGACGTTGATGGTCGCGAACAGCATGCTCATCACCAGCATGCCGGGGATCATGAACTGCAGGTACGCGCTCCGGTCACCGGAGATCGCGCCACCGAACACGAAGGTGAACAGCAGCGTGAAGATGATCGGCTGGAAACTGATGTCGGCCAGCTGCTTCGGCTCGTGCTTGACCGAAACGGTGCTGCGCCAGGCCAGCGTGAACATCTGCGAGATGCCCTGGAAGAACCCGACCCTGGCCGACAACTGCCGCGGCGGCAGCGTCGTGGTCGCGGCGGTCATCGGATCTCCTCCTCGGTCTCTTCGGCGGGCTCCTCGGCCGGACGCCCGGTGAGGCTCAGGAACACCTCGTCCAGGCTGGAGCTGCGCAGGGACAGCTCGCCGATGACGATGCCCGCCTCCTCCAGCCGCCGGACCGCGCCGGGCAGGGCCGCCGGGTCGGTGACCGGGACGCTGACGACCTGGCCCGAGACGTCCGGCGTCGCGCCGGCGATCTCGCCGACCAGCCGCACGACCTTCTCGAGGTCGCCCGCCTGGGCGCCGCGCACCGTCAGGCGCTGGGCGCCGGTGCTGGCCTTGAGCTCGTCCGGGGTGCCCTTGGCGATCACCTTGCCGTGATCGACGACCACGATCTCGTCGGCGAGCGCGTCGGCCTCCTCCAGGTACTGCGTGGTCAGCAGCACCGTGACGCCGTCGGCGACCAGGCCGCGTACGACGTCCCACAGCTCGAGCCTGCTGCGCGGGTCGAGACCGGTGGTGGGCTCGTCCAGGAACAGCAGTCGCGCGTCCCCGACCAGGCTGGCGGCCAGGTCGAGCCGACGGCGCATACCGCCCGAGTAACCCTTCGCCGCGCGGCCACCCGCCTCGGTGAGGGAGAACCGCTCCAGGAGCTCGTGCGCGCGGGCCTTGGCCGCCCGCCGCGAGAGGCCGAGCAGCCGTCCGATCAGCAATAGGTTTTCGACACCGGTCAGGCTTTCGTCCACCGACGCGTACTGACCGGTCAAGCCGATCAGCTGCCGCACCTGGTGGGCGTCCTTCTCGATGTCGTACCCGGCCACGGTGGCGTGGCCCTCGTCCGGTGTCACCAGCGTGGACAGGACCCGGACCGTGGTGGTCTTCCCGGCGCCGTTCGGGCCGAGCACCCCGAGCACGGTGCCCGAACGGACGGTCAAGTCGACCCCGTCGAGCGCGGTCGTCTCGCCGAACCGTTTCACCAGCCCTTCGGCGTGGATCGCGAATTCAGTCTCGGTCCCCCGCGGGCCGGCCCTCGACGCGGTCGCGGGTTCGACGTTCTGCAACATGACGCACTACCTTCCTGTTCCTCACAACGGAGACACTCTCGTGCGGTTACATCATGCGAGGAAGTGCGGCGTGGGAGCAGTGAATGGTTAACCTTCCGGGTATGAATTCTTCATTTTTGGGATGATTGTCCCATCGTGAAAAAACCGCACCTTCGCCGAGAATACCGACGGACGCCCCGGCGTCCTTCTCCATAAATGCGGTAAATAATCGTGGCCCGTTCCCGAATACCGCTGCTAACCTGCGAATGTCCGCCTCTCGGCGAAATACCGCAGATCAGCACGGGAAGGACCGTCACGTCTCATGGTCGCCGTCGTCACCGCAGCCCCGCGGACCAGCACGGTCTTCGCGGGATTCGCCGCGTACGGCGCATTGTGGGGCCCGTACCTTTCGATGCTGCCGGACGTCCGCCACGCCACCGGCGCCGGTGAAGCGCAATTGGGCGCCGCGCTGCTGATCGGCGCGCTCGCCGCGATGCCGGCGATGTTCGCGATCGGCCGCCTGCTCGACCGGTTCGGCCGCCCGGTGGCGGTCGCGACCTTCGCCGGATTCGCGCTCATCGCGCCGACACCGGCATTGGCCGGATCCGTTCCGGCCCTGTTCCTGACCCTGGGATTGTTCGGATTCGGTTCGGGTGCCTGCAATGTCGTCGTGGTCGCGCTGGCGGCGTCCGCCGAAGCGGGCGACGGGCCCCGCGTGATGAATCGCGCGCACGCGTTGTTCAGCATCGGCCTGTTGACGTGCAGCCTCGGCACCGGGGCGGCCCGGACCGCGGGAGTGCCGGCCGAAGTGATCGCGCTGACGCTTTCGGCACTGGTCGTGCTCGGTGCGATCGCGGCACGGAATTCCGTGCCGGGGCGGCTGGTGCGGCAGGGGCGCGAACCGGGACGGCGCCTGCGGCTCGGCCCGGCGGTCCTGCTGCTGTGCCTGCTGGCGGCGCTGGCGATGGTCGTGGAAAGCGGCGTCCAGCAATGGAGCGCGGTGTTCCTCGCCGACATCACCCGTGCGCCGGTCGGGATCTCCGCGGCCGCGCCCGGCATCTTCGCCGCCGGTATGGCGCTGGGCCGGTTCGGCGGGCACTGGCTGTCCGGCCGCGTGTCGGATCGCCTGGTACTGCTCACTTCCGGCGCTCTTTCCGGGGTGGGCGTGCTGATGCTGTCGATGGCCGACGCGCCGGTGCACGGCCTGCTCGGCACCGCCGTGGTCGGCGGTGCGATCTCGGTGTCGACGCCCACCGTCTACGGGCTGATCGGGCGCGGCGCGACCGCGGAGGACCGCGGCGCGGTGATCGGCTCGGCGGCGTCACTGGCCAGTGTCGGCCTCTTACTCGGCCCGGCGGTGGTCGGCCAGATCGCCGGGCACACCGACCTGCGGGTCGCCATCGCGGCGTTGTCCGTGGCCTCGGTCGCGGTCTGCCTGCTCGCGCTGCGCGTGCCCGCACGGAATCGATGATCGGAGGATGGACCCGATGGGCGACGTAACAGGGGGTCGCGGAGGCTCGGACTTCGCCGAAGGGCGGCAGCGACGGCAGCTCGTCGGGGACGACATCCCCGACGGTTGCCCGTTCGGTTCACGACAGCGCGACGGGCGCCGTGAATGGCTGGTGAGCGGCTATTCCGAAACGCGCGATTTCCTGCGCGACAAGCGGTTCAGCCGGGCCGTGCTGGCCGAGACGACCCATCCGCGCGGTCCGGCCACCCGGATGTCGGTGACCGACCTGGACCCGCCGAGGCACACCCGGATCCGGAAGCTGATCGGCGGCGCGTTCTCCGCCCGCCGTGCGGAGCAGCTGCGCGACTACGTCGAAACCACCGCCGTCGGGCTGCTCGACAGGCTGATCGACACGGATCCCACCGCGGATCTGATCGCCGACTTCTGCGCCCCGCTGACCTTCACCGCGCAGGCCGAGCTGCTGGGTGTGCCGCCGTCGCGGCGCGAAGCCGTCCGCAAACGCGCGAACGCGCGGCTCGGCAAGCCGGGCTCCCCGCGATCCGCCGTCTACCAGGGCGAACTGCTGTTGCACGACGAGGTCGCGATGATGCTCGCCGACACCGAAGACCCGCCGTCCGGGCTGATGGCCGAGCTCATCGAGGCACACCGCTCGGGGGCGCTCGACGAAACGGAACTGACCGGGCTGGCGGCGTCGCTGTTCTTCGACGGGCACGCGCTGGCGGCCGCGCAGATCGCCAACGCGGTGTTCTGCCTGATCTCGCGGCCGGGCCTGCTGGCCTCGCTGGACGCGGACCCGGCGCTGCTGGACGCGGCCGTCGAGGAAACGCTCCGGTACAGCCCCGCGGTGAACTTCAGCATGACACGGGTCGCGACGGAGGAGGTCACCATCGCGGGCACCCGGATCGAGCCCGGCGATCTGATGACCGCGCTGCTGCCGGTGGTCAACCGCGACGAAGAGGTCTTCGCCGATCCGGACCGGTTCGCGATGGACCGGAACGGCAGGCATCTGTCGTTCGGGCACGGGACGCACCATTGCATCGGCGCCCACCTCGCGCGGGTCGAGATCCAGTCGGCGCTGCGCGCGCTTTCCCGTCGTGCGCCGGAACTCTGCCTCGCCGTACCCGAAGATTCCCTGGAATGGACCGTCTCCCCGACGATGCGCGCATTGTCCGCGCTGCCGGTCCGCTGGACTTCTTCCGGTGTGCTCGATCCTTTGGAGCGTCGCGCGCGGCGGTGGGAAGATCGGCCCGCGGCCTGAACACAGGCCTGAAGGACAACGAAGGAGTTCGTCATGCGTGAAATCGCCGCGGGATTGTTCATGTCCCTGGACGGGGTGGCCGAACGGCCCGATCGCTGGATGGGGCAGTACTGGTCCGACGAGATGAGCGAAGGCATCGCCGAGAGCCTCGCCGCTTCGGACGCCATTCTGATGGGCAAGGACACGTACCTCGCCTTCGAAGAGATGTGGAAGCCGCAGGGTGACAGCAACCCGATGGCGGCGTTCCTCAACGGCACGCACAAATACGTCGTTTCTTCGACGTTGGACGAAGCCTCGCTGACCTGGCCGGACACGAGCCTGATCACCGGTGACATCGCCGGCGAGATCACCCGGCTGAAGGAAGGCCCCGGCAAGACGATCCGGGTGCCCGGCAGCCCGAAACTCGTCCAATGGCTGCTCGCCGAAGGACTCCTGGACGAACTGGCGCTCAACATCATGCCACTGGTGGCCGGCGAGGGCGCGAAACTGTTCGACGGCACGGGCAAGGAGATCCCGCTGAAGCTCACCCGCGCGAACGCGCTGAAAACCGGCGTCATCGGCGCCGTCTACACCCGCGCCTGAATTCACGGGGACCATGAAAATTTCACTGTTCCGTCGTGACGAGATCATGGCCCGATCACACACGAATCGACTACCGGGCATTCGGCGGCGCTGCGATACTGGTGAGCAGGCGCGATCATTGACGCGCACCGGCGAGGAAAGGAAATTCTGTGACTGCCGCAGCCCGCAAGACCAAGCAACCGGCGGGTGAGGGAATCCGCGTCACCGGCGCTCACGAGAACAACCTGAAGGACGTCTCACTCGAACTCCCGAAGAACCAGATCACGGTTTTCGTCGGGGTTTCGGGTTCCGGGAAGTCTTCCGTCGTGTTCGACACGATCGCCGTCGAGGCGCAGCGTCAGCTGAACGCCACCTTCCCCTGGTTCATCCGCAACCAGCTGCCCAAGCACGAACGCCCGCACGTGGACAGCATCGAAAACCTGACCACCCCGGTGATCGTCGACCAGCGCCCGCTCGGCGGGAACGCGCGCTCGACGGTCGGCACGGTCGCCGACATCCACCCGTTGCTGCGGGTGTTGTTCTCGCGTCAGGGAAAACCCAGCGCGGGCAATCCTTCGCTGTATTCGTTCAACGACCCCAACGGGATGTGCCCCGACTGCGAGGGCATCGGCCGTGCGCTGCGCCCGGACCCCGAGCTGATGCTCGACATGACGAAGTCGCTCGACGAGGGCGCGATCCTGGTGCCGGGCTATCCGGTCGGCAGCCCCGGCTGGCAGTTCTACGCCAACCACGACGCCATCAACCCGGCCAAGAAGCTCAACAAGTACACCGCGAAGGAGATGGACACCCTCCTGCACGGCAAAGAGGGCAAGGTCCAGCTCACCTTCAAGAACGGCAAGACGCAGACCCTGACGTTCGAGGGCCTGGTCGCGAACTTCACCCGCCGCCATCTCAAGCGTGACACCGGGTCGATGAGCGAGAAGACCCGCGCCCAGGCGGAGAAGTTCATCACCGAGGGGCCTTGTCCGGCCTGCCGCGGCGGACGGCTGAGCGAGGCGGCACTGGCGACCAAGCTGGCCGGCAAGAACATCGCGCAGTGGTGCGAGCTGCAGATCACCGATCTGATCGAGCTGATCAAGTCCATCAAGGACAAGCAGACCGCCGCGATGGCGCAGGGCGTGCTGGCCGCGCTCGAACGCATCGAGGCGATCGGCCTCGGCTACCTTTCGCTGGACCGGGCGACGACGTCGCTGTCCGGTGGTGAAGGGCAGCGGCTCAAGCTGGTCAAGCACTTGGGCAGCGACCTCACCGGGCTGACCTACATCTTCGACGAGCCCAGTGTCGGCCTGCACCCCCGCGATGTCGGGCGGCTCAACGATCTGCTGCGGGCGTTGCGGGACAAGGGGAACACGATCCTCGTGGTCGAACACGACCCGGACGTCATCGAGATCGCCGATCACATCGTCGAGATCGGGCCGCGCGCGGGCGTGCACGGCGGCGAGGTCGTCTTCCAGGGGACGTACCGGCAGCTGCGCGCCGGCAAGACGTTGACCGGGGCCGGGCTGGCGCGTTCGGGTGTCGTCAAGGAGGATCCTCGGCGGGCCAAGGGGAAGCTGTCGATCAAGCGGGCTTCGCTGCACAACCTGAAGAACGTGTCGGTCGACATCCCGACCGGTGTGCTCACCGCCGTCACCGGTGTCGCGGGTTCGGGCAAGAGCTCGTTGATCTCCGGTGTCTTCCGCGAGGCGCATCCGGACGCGATCTTCGTTGACCAGACGCCGATCGCGGCATCGTCCCGCTCGACTCCGGCGACGTACCTCGGCCTGATGGACCCGGTGCGCAAGCTCTTCGCGAAGGCGAGCGGCGCGAACGCGGCGTTGTTCAGCTTCAACTCCCAGGGCGCTTGCGAGGAATGCCAGGGCCGTGGCGTGCTGATCACCGAAGTGTCCTATATGGACCCGATCACCACGCACTGCGAGAGCTGTGACGGGCGCCGGTTCAAGGACGAGGTGCTCGCGCACAAGCTGCGGGGCAAGTCGATCGCCGACGTGCTGGAGCTGTCCGCGGAACAGGCGGCGGAGTACTTCACCGAGGCCCCGGTGCTGGCGAAGGTGAACGCGCTGATCGAGACCGGGCTCGGGTATCTCGGGCTGGGCCAGGCGCTGAGCACGCTGTCCGGCGGTGAACGTCAGCGGATCAAGCTGGCGGACCGGCTTTCCGGCGGCGGCAACGTCTACATCCTCGACGAGCCGACCACCGGTCTGCACATGACCGACATCGACATGCTGCTCGGTCTGCTCAACGGCATGGTCGACGCGGGCAACACGGTGGTGGTGATCGAGCACAACCTGGCGGTGATCGAACAGGCGGACTGGATCATCGACCTCGGGCCCGGCGGCGGCAAGAACGGCGGCGAGATCGTCTTCACCGGCCCGCCCGAGAAGCTCCTCACCGCGGAAAGCTCACTGACCGGCGAGTACCTCAAGCGCTACCAGCAAGCCGGCTGACAGCAGGCTCTTCGATGAAGGGGACGTCCCGCGCGGGGCGTCCCCTTCATCGCGTTCGGCGCAGGATCCGAGACGCCCCATGCCCTCGGCGGCGGCCAAGCTGGAAGCCGGTGCGGCGAGGAGGCACGGATGGCGGTGCGGCTGGTACTGACCGGCGGGCTGGAATGCCTGGATCCGATTCCGGAAAGCGAACGCGCGACGGTTTTCACCGCGTTGTTCGCCGTCTGCGACGGATCCGCTTTCCTGACCTACGGTGTTTTCAAAGTCGGCGGCGGCCCCGGCTGCTTCCTGTTGACCGTCGCGCCCGCGCTGGCGATCCGGGTGCGGATCGATTGGGGGCGTTCGGAATTCGAGTTGCTCGGCCTCAGCAGGGAACCCGTCGACTGGCCGCGAGAGATGGACGTGCTCTGAGCACTGCGAATCCCGTAGGATGGCGACGGAGCCACTGAACTGGGGTGCGAGGTGCTTCGTGGTGATCAAAGTGCTGCTTGCCGAAGATATGCACATGGTTCGCGGGGCGCTCGTCGCCCTGCTGAACATGGAATCCGATATCGAAGTGGTCGCCCAAGTCGCCGCGGGTGACCAGATCCTTCCGACGGCGAAATCCGTCCGGCCCGATGTCGCGATCCTCGACATAGACCTGCCGGGCAAGGACGGTTTGACCGCGGCCATGGAGATCCGCGAAAGCCTGCCCGGCTGCCATACGCTGATCCTCACCAGCCTCGGCCGCCCCGGCACGGTCCGGCGCGCGCTGGACGCGAAGGTCAACGGCTTCCTGCTCAAGGACGCGCCGTCGGACAAACTGGCCAACGCGGTGCGCTCGGTCGCGATCGGCCGCCGGGTGATCGACAGCGAATTGGCGCTCGCCGCCTGGGAAACCGACGACTGCCCGCTGACCACCCGCGAGATCGAGATCCTCCGGGTGACCGCGCGCGGGCGCACCGTCGCCGACATCGCGGCCGAGTTGTTCCTGTCGCCGGGCACGGTCCGGAACTATCTGGCGGCGATCGTCACGAAGCTCAACGCCCGCAACCGGGTGCACGCGATCCGTATCGCGACCGATGCGGAATGGCTGTGACGTCTCGTTGAGAGGTGTGTGGAAATAGGGACGTTCAACGTCTCTATTTCCACACACCCCCTCATGACCGGACCTGTCACGCCGGGACTGTGTGGATTTCTGGTCATCCAACGCCCCAAAATCCACACAGTCGGCGTCGCCCCGATCCCGGGGCCCTTCACGGACCTCTGCCCGTTCGGTTAGAGGTTCTCACCTTCACCTTGACGCTCACAGCGGCACAGCTATAGCCTCTAACTATCGCAACAAGCGATAACAACGAGCGAAGGAGAAGCACCATGTTCGGAAAGCGCGCGGCCCTGCTCACCATCCCGCTGGCCATCGCGGGCGTCCTCGGCGTCACGGCGCCGGCCCAGGCCGCCCCCGCCCACCACACCAAACCGACTTCGCTTACCTGCCAAGGAAAAGGCATCGACCGATCGGCCAAGGTGCACTACCGCACCGAGACCTTCATCAAGGCGCCGCTGCGCACGATCTGGAACCTGCAGACCGACGTGGAAGCCTGGCCGTCCTGGCAGAACCCGGTCATCCCCGTCACCATGAAGCGGCTGGACGACGGCCCGCTGCGCAAGCATTCCCGCTTCCAGTGGACCATCCCCGTCCCGCCCGGCATGCCCTACCCGCCCGGTGACGTGACCATCGTTTCCACCGTCCGGCAACTCCAGCTCGGCAAATGCATCCGCTGGACCGGCCCGCTCGACGGCCCCGGCGGCATGCACATCGACGGCGTCCACGTCTGGAACTTCGTCAAGGTGCCCGGTGGCGTCATCGTCCGCACCGAGGAGAGCCACACCGGCCCGCAGGTCGACAAGGACGTGCCCGGCTCCACCGCGATGCTCGGACAGGGCCTCGAAATCTGGCTGAAGGACCTCAAGAAGGCCGCCGAGCACCGGTGACGCCTGGGCGAACCTCACCCGCCGTTTTCCCTCGCCTGCCCCGATCCGCCACCCCGGAGGCACTTTCGGGCACTCTCTGATCATCAGGCTTGTCCCGGTGCACGTCCGGTGGTAACGATACGGGCGATCGCACCTCGCGACCTCTCGCAATTTCCCCCGAATCGCGACCCAGCCCATCGAGCCAAGGCGACGCATGCAACCCAATTTCGACGCAGGTGAGGACTTCGCACTCCTTCTGGAGCGAGAGGCCAGGAAACTCGAGGAAAAGGCCCAAGCACTGACGGCCGCGTTCACCGCCTCGGCGTCCACGGTGACCTCCCCCGACGGCTCGGTGACGGTGACGGTCGAGGCCAACGGTTCGCTGAGCGCCATCGAGTTCGGCAACCGGGCCACCTCGCTGGGGCCCGCGCGGCTCTCCTCGCTGGTCATGCAGACGGTGCGCCAGGCCCAGCGCAAGACCGTCGAGAAGGTCACCGAGTCCTACACCGAGATCAACGGCGAAGACGAAGCCGCCCAGTTGGTCCGCACCTTCCTGCCCAAGGTCGAGGACGAGACGCCGGACAACCCGGAACAGGACAAGTGGGCGCCCGAGGCGCACAACGAGCCGCCGCGTCCTCAGGCGGGGTACCGGCCGCCGCCACCCCCGCAGGCGGGCCCGCCGCAGCCCGGCCGTCCCGTGCGGCCGCCGAACCCCCCGGCGCCGCGAACCCGGCGGCCTGCCTCCCCCGACGACGATGAAATGAGCCCCTGGTGACCGGATTCGGTGTCAAGACGGAGGACCTGACCGAGTTCACCGGTCACCTCGGCAGGCTCGAGGACGCGCTGCGCAAGAGCGCCGACATGGTGGGCAGTTGCGTGGCGGACCCCGGCATCTTCGGCATTTTCGGCGGCCAGATCTACGGCGCCGGCGCGAGCATGCACTGCGGGAAGGCGCGGGACCAGCTGAACAAGTACTCGGAGAACGTGCAGGAGTTCTCGGACAGGGTGCGCGAGGCGGCGAAGCAGTACAACGCCAACGAGGAGGAGACCGAGAGGCTGATCACCGAAGCCGGCAAGGGGATCGACGAGGTGAAGGTCAAGTGAGCGACGAGTACCACCGCAACGATTTCGGGAACAACACCGGCACCAAGGCCAGCGACTTCAAGGACGAGAAGAACAGCTTCCTCGCGGGCAGCGGCGACACCACGGGCGCGGGCTTCTTCGATTCCGCGTTCTCGCTGAAGAAGGCCGTCGACGAAGGGGACAGCCTCAGCATCGGACTGGCCTCGGCGGGGATGGCGATCGAGATCCTCGGCATGGTCGCCGATCCGATCGGCTCGCTGCTCACCGCCGGGATCGGCTGGCTGATCGAGCACATCGTCATCTTCCGCTGGCCGTTGGACTTCCTGCTGGGAGACCCGAAGGGCATCGAGGCGGCCAAGACCGCGATCTACAAAGAGGGCGCGGAGGTGCGGGAGTGGGCGAAGGACCACGCCGCCGCCACCGCCAAGTTCGCGGAGAAGTGGACGGGCGAGGCCGCCGACACCTTCCGCGCCGACATGGAAGGCGTCGCCGCCCAGATCGAGGCGCTCGCCGGATACATCGAATTCGCGGGCAAGCAGATGGGGATCGCCGGCGCGGTCATCGGCGCGGTCCGCGGCATCGTCCGCGACATCATCGCCATGACGCTGGCAGGCATCCTCAAGGCGGCGATCGTCGCGGTGGCGCTGGCGCCGGTCACCTTCGGCGGTTCGATCATCGCGGCGATCACCTCCATCATGAGCACGGTCGCGGTGGCGATCGCCAAGATCGCCAAGCAGATCGCCGACGTCGCCAAGAAGCTCGCCGAGATGCTCAAGATCCTGGCGAAGACCCGCGGCGCGGCCGACGACGTCGTCAAGCTGACCCTCGGCGGCGGCAAGATCACCCTGCCCAAGCCGAAGCCCGGTGGCGGGACACCGATGCCCGGTGGCAAGAAGCCGATCGAAGGCCCGCCCCCGAAGCCGGGCGACAGCACTCCGGACGCGACGCCCGACGCTCCGAAGCCCAAACCGGAGAAGCTCAGCGACATACCCCCGAGGGTGGTGCGCGAGAAGCTGGCGAAGGAGCTGGAGGGGCATCCCGACGCCAAGAAGATCTTGGAAAGGTACGACTACTGGAACAGCTTCCCGATCGGCGACCTGAAAACGAGGTTCCCGAAGGCGGCGGACGCGCTCGACAAGCTCGAAAAGGGGCTCAAAATCCTCAGCGACCCGACCTACGGCGCGTCGGGCATGGCGGGGAAGACCATCGTCGAGTTGACGAAGGCCATCCCGCCCGCCACAAAAGAGACACCGCCTGAGGACAAGGAAGAGCAGTAAGGGGCAGGCGGCCCTGTACCGGTGTTCCGGGACAGGGCCGCCTGTGCTTTCGTTCGGGTCATGACTGAACGGGTGAACATCTCCTCCGGCGGCGACTACGAGACGGTCTTCGGCTACAGCCGGGCGGTGCGCGTCGGCGAGCACATCCACGTTTCCGGGACCACGGCGCGTGAACCCGCCCGCTCGGGCGACGCGTACGAGCAGGCCGTGGCCGTGCTTTCGATCATCGAGACCGCGCTGCGGGACGCCGGTTCGAGCCTGGTCGCGGTGGTCCGCACGGTCACCTACGTCACCGACATCAAGGACGCCGACCTGGTGGCACGGGCGCACCGGGAAGCCTTCGGCGACGTGTTGCCCGCGGCCACCATGGTCGAGGTCTCGGCGTTGCTCGACCCGAAGATGAAGGTCGAGATCGAGGCCTACGCCATCGAGAAGTAGCTCAACCGCCGTGGTCGTGGCCCGGCATCGGAAGCAACCGTGACACGCGGTCTTCGGTGCCGGGGGCGACGATGACGAACTGGCCCATCATCCCTTTGTCCTCGTGACGCAGGATGTGGCAGTGGTACATGTAGGGCGCCGCCGGATCCGCGTGGCGCCCGAATTCGACGGCGAGTTTCACGGTGGCCTGCTTCGGCACGTAGACGGTGTCCTTGGGGCCGCTCAGATAGGCGGGCGGCGGCGCGCCGTTGATCTCCAGTACCCGGAACGCGACCTCATGGATGTGGAAGTTGTGCGTGTAGGTCGTGTTGTGGATCTCCCAGATCTCACGCGCGCCCGCCGCGACGACCTCGTCGATCCGCGTCATGTCCATGTCCTTGCCGTTGATCTCCGAACCGGTCAGCGTCATGCGCCGGACCCGGGCTCCGGGCGGCGCCTCGGGCAAAGCGGCCGAGGAGAGCCGCGCGGGCAACGGTGACACGTCCCGTCGCGGGCCCGCCGCGATGATCTTGAGCAGATCGAAGTCGCCCTCCTCGATGTCCGTCGCCGCGTCGGTGCGCTCGCCGACGCTTCGGAGGACCACCTGCTCCCCAGAGGAGAAGGAGGCGACGATCTCCAGCCGTTCGCCGGGGCTGAGCACCGCGCGCCGGACGGCCGCCGGTCCGGGCAGGAGACCGCCGTCGGTGCCGATCACGTGGAACTCGCGGCCGTCGGCGAATTCGAGGAAGTAGATCCGGGCGTTCGACGCGTTCAAGACCCGGAACCGGGTCCGGCCGGCGAGTACCTCGACGAACGGATCGAACGTGCCGTTGACCAGGATCGTGTCGCCGATCAGCCCGAAGGTGCCGTCGAAGTCCTCCACGAGCTGTCCGTCCGAGTCGAGCCGCTTGTCCTGGAGGATCAGGGGGATGTCGTCCACGCCGTAGTCCGACGGCAGACCGGCAGCGTCCGCCTCGGGGTCGACGATCTGGATCATCCCCGCCAGGCCGCGATAGACGTGGCGGGCGGTCTGTTCGTGCGGATGCGGGTGGTACCAGCCGGTGGCGGCGGGCTGGTCGATCGTCCACTCCGGACGCCAGGTCGCGTCCGGAGCGACCGTCTGATGTGGACCGCCGTCCATCCGCGCCGGCAGGCGCATCCCGTGCCAGTGCAGGGTGGTCGGCTCGCCGATCCGGTTGGTGACGGCCATCGCCACCCGGTCACCGCGGCGCATGCGCAGCGTCGGGCCGAGGTAATCGCCGTTGATGCCCCACGTGCTCGCCCGCAGGCCCGGGATCAGTTCGGTACTTCCCGTGCGGAGGGTGAGCTCGAACCGGCGGATGCCGGAGGCGTCCAGGTCCGGCGACAGCAGCGGCGGTATCCGCAGGCGATTGGCGAACGCTCCGGGCCGATGAGCGGTCCCCGACGAACAGCCCGCGACGACGGTACCGGCGGCCACGAGCGCGCCGAGCTTCAAGAAGGAACGTCGGTCCATGCCGCGATGATCTCGGCGAGCGGGCGCCCGGCGCGTCGGCCGGGAACGGTAATCCGGGAAATCCGACCCGCGCGGTACGTCATCCCGGTGCGGTAGACCCGTTGCCCGTCAAGGGCGGACGCGCGGCGGGGCGGGCTCGGCCAGAGTCTGCACCATGAGAAAACTCGTCACGACGGCGATCGCCGTCACCGCTTTCCTGACCGGTTCCCCCGCGCTGGCCGAGCCGGGCGGACTCGATCTCACCGTCACCCAAGCGGGTTTCGCCGCACCATCGACCGTCCGTGCGGGCGTCCTCACCCTGGCGGTGCGGTCGGAAGATCCGGCGGGCGCGTGGGTGGGCCTGGTGCGGCTGCGCCCGGGAGTCGCGCTCGAAACCTATGCGCGGCACCTGAAACAGGCGATGTCCGACGACCCCGCCGACGTGATGGCGGGTGGCAGGGCGGTCACCGCCGACGCGGAGATGTTCGGCGGCGTCGCCGTGATCACCGTCCCGGCGGCGGCCGAGATCGCCGTGTCCCCGGGTGACTACCACCTGGTGGATTTCCGCGACGTCGCCGAGCCGGACTTCCTCTCGCGGATCCGGCCGCTGCGGATCGGCCCGGGGACGTCGCCGAACGCGACCAAGGCGACGGCGGCGATCATCGCGACCGACAACGGATTCCTCGCGCCGCATACCCTCGCCTCCGGTGCGCCGGTGTTCGTGCTCAACGCGTCCGGCCAGTTCACCGAAGCCATGCTGCTGCCGGTGCGGCCGGGGACCGCGCTCGCCGACCTCGACGCCTTCTTCGCCCGCACCGGGCCGAGCCCGTTCACCGGACGGCCGACGGGGGTCGTGCCGCTGTCGCCATGGCGTTCGGCGATACTCACCACGGCGCTCCCTCCCGGCGAGTACGCGCTGGTCACCTGGGTGCGCGACCTGCGCACCGGGGAACCGCTGGCGCTGCGCGGCGCACGTGCCCTGGTGCGCGTTGCCTGACATCACAAAGGTCCTGATGAGCGTGAGACGACCCACGACCGCCGAGACCGCGACCGGGATCGGCGTCGCGGCGCTCGTGGCCGTCTCGGCGGTGACGCGGATCGGGCCGAGCGGGCCGGAAGGAACGCTCGGCCCGTCCGGTGCCGTCCTGCTCGTCCTGCTGGCCGCGCTGATCACCGCACGCCGGATCTTCCCGTTCGGGGTGCTGGTGGCCGTCAACGCGGTCGTCGCGGCGTGGTTCGTCCTCGACTGCCCCGGCAGGCTGATCACGGTGGCGGCACTGTTCGCCTGCTACACCGTCGCGGCCGAACGCGGCTGGCGGCTCGGCGCGGCGGCCTGGGCGGTCACCGCCGCGGTGTCCACCGTCGTGGTGCACGGAACCCTTGACGTGGCGTGGTTCGACGACCGGGCGGTGAACGCGCTTTCGCTGGAACTGGCCGCGGTGGCGCTCGGTTCCGCCGTCCACTACCACCGCGCGTACGCCAAGGGCGCACGGGAAGAGGCACTGCGGCTCCGGTTGCGGGAAACCGAACAGCGGCTGGAGATCGCCCGCGAACTGCACGACGTGGTCGGCCACACCATGGTGACGATCAGCGTGCAGGCGGGCGTCGCGACCCATGTGCTGGAACGGAACCCCGATCAGGGTGCCGCGGCACTGCGCACCATCAAGACGATCAGCGACGAGGGGCTGGCCGAAGTCCAAGCGTTGCTCGGCATGCTTCGCGTCGACGGGACCGCGGCCGACCGCGGCGGCCTCGCCCGGCTGGACACCCTGCTGGACGTGACGAGGGCGACCGGCGTCCAGGTGGAACTGGTGGTGCGGGGCGAACGCCGCTCCTTGCCGCCGAAGGTGGACCTGGCCGCGTTCCGGACCGTGCAGGAAGCGCTGACCAACGCGCGGCGGCACGCGCGGCCGACGTCGATCCGGGTCTCCCTGCTCTATGGTGACGACGTGCTGGAGATCGGGGTTCGCAACGACGGAGCGGGCGAAAGCGCCCCGTCTCCGGCTGGTGGCAACGGGATCACCGGACTGCGCTCGCGGGCCACGGATTTGGGGGGCACCCTGCACGCGACGCGGACCGGGGACACGTTCGAGGTCACGGCCACGCTCCCCACGCCGGCAGTGGACCGCTGATGCCGATCCGGGTGCTGATCGCCGACGACCAGTCCCTGGTCCGGGCGGGTTTCCGCGTGCTGGTGGAATCCGAGGACGACATGGAGGTCGTCGGCGAGGCCGGAGACGGGGCCACCGCGGCCGCCCTCGCCGAGCGGCTCCGCCCCGACGTGGTCCTGATGGACGTGCAGATGCCCGGCACCGACGGGATCGAGGGTATCCGGCGCATCACCGCGAATCCGGAACTGTCGGCGGTGCGCGTCCTCATCCTCACCACTTTCGACACCGAGGAGTACGCGGTCGCGGGCATCACCGCGGGCGCGAGCGGCTTCCTGCTCAAGAACACCGCGCCCGCCCAGCTCCTGCACGGCATCCGGGTGGTGGCGGGTGGTGAGGAGCTGCTGGCCCCCGGGCTGACCCGCAGGCTGATCGCGCGGCTCGTCACCCCCGCGCGGGCGACGGTGGACGACACGGTGTTCGCCGAACTCACCGTGCGGGAACGGGAAGTCGTCGCGCTCGTCGCCGAAGGGCTGAGCAACGCGGAGATCACCGCCCGGTTGTTCATCAGCATGGCGACGACCAAGACCCACGTCAGCCGCGCGCTGAGCAAACTCGGCGCGCGCGACCGGGCTCAGCTGGTCGCCATGGCCTATCAACACGGCCTGGTCAGCCCACCCGAGCCCGGCCGGTGAACTAGACCCGGTAGGTCACATGGACCGCGCCCCTGCCCGCGGCCGCGCTCACCTGGACGAGGGACGCGGGACTCACGCCCTCGAACAAGCGGGTGCCGCCGCCGACCATCTCCGGCACCAGGTGCAGCCGCAGTTCGTCGACGTGGCCACCGGCGAGCGCCTGCTGGACGACCGAAGCCCCGCCCGCGATCACGACGTCACGCCCGGCCGCCGTTTCGTGTGCCCGCCGGAGCGCCTCCTCGACCCCGGCGACGAACGAGAACCGGGTCGGTCCCTTCACCAGATCGGGTCCCGGCCGATGGGTGACGACGTACACCGGCATCCCCCAGGTCCCGTCCTCTCCCCACAGCCCGATGCCGACGTCGAACAGTGTCCTGCCGATGACGAACGCGCCGGTGTTCTCGAACATCACCCGGGCCGCCGCCTTGTCGACGTCGTCCGGATCCTCCATGCTCCACGCGGTGAGCCGCTGTCCCGCGGTGCCGAACGGCGCGTCCACACCGACGCCTTCGCCCGCCACGTATCCGTCCAGCGACGGGCTGATGTCGACGATCGTCTTCCCCACCGGGGCCTCCCTTGTCCGTTTCCCCGATTGTGGGCACGGGGGCGGGCGCACACATCCGTCCACAGTGGTACATCCGGCCGTACCCCGTGGGGATGACGGTCACCTCCCGAAAGACCCGACCAGTGCTTCGGGAGCTTCGCGCGTCGAGTAGAGCTTCCAGAAGGCGTCGGCGAAGACGTCCGGGTGGATCACCTCGGGCTCGAAGTCCATCGGGCTCGCCGTGAGTGCCCGGTGCGGCACGCTGCCCTCGATGAGCGCGCCGACGTTGACGGCCCCGGCGTAGATCCCCTTCTCCGCGAGCACCGCGTTCAGGTTGTGGAAGTAGTTCCGCAGCGCTGCCTGCGCCATCCCGACGTTGCCGAGGAAGGGCGCCGGGTACAGCCCGGATTGCCCGGCGGTGAACAGGATCGCGCCGTCGCCGCGCTCGGTCATGTCCGGCAGGACGGCCCGCACGAGTGCCACCGCGGACACCAGGAACCGGTCGAGGATGAGCCGGAGGTTCTCCGGATCCACGTCGAGCACCGGCACGATGCCCTCGCCCATGGTCCCGCCGCCGGGGTTGAACGCGACCGCGTCGATCCGGCCGATGGCGGTGACGGCGGACGCGATCTGGGCCGGCTCGTAGACATCGGCGACGAACTTGCTCGCCTCGATGCCGTCGCGGGCGAGTTCGGCGACGAGCGCGTCGAGGTTCTCGGTGGTGCGCGCGACGAGGGCGATCCGGAAGCCCTCGCGGCCGAACCGGCGGGCGAGCGAGAGCCCCAGCACCGGTCCGGCGCCGAAGATCGCGAGTGTCTTGGTCATATGTCCTCCAGAGTTAAGTTGAGGTCTTCCTCAACTTATACCCGTAACTTGAGGATGCCTTCAACTTGGCTACGATGCCGTCATGACCAAACCCCTGCGGAAGGACGCTCAGCGCAACCGCGACCTGCTGATCGAGGCGGCCCGGGGGCTCTACGCCGAGCGCGGCCTCGACGTCGCGCTCGAAGAGATCGCCAGGACCGCGGGCGTCAGCATCGGCACGCTGTACAACCACTTCCCGCAGCGGGCGGATCTGGTGAACGCCGTGTTCGCCGACCGGACCGAGACCGTCGCGAAACTGGCCGAACACGCGCTCTCCCTCGACGACGCCTGGATCGGCTTGACGTCGTTCGTCGAACGGGTCTGCGAACTGCAGGCCGCCGACCGCGGCTACAACGAACTGGCCTCGACGCGGCCACCGCAGGCAGAAGACCTCGAACGCGGCTACGAACTCATGACCCGGATCGTCGAACGCGCCAAGGAAAGCGGCGCCCTGCGCGACGACTTCACCCTCGAGGACATGGCCTTCGTGACCTGGGGCATCGCGCGCACCGTGGAAGCGACCGCGACCGTCCGGCCGGAGGTCTGGCGACGCCACCTCGCGCTGCTGTTCGACGGGATGCGGGCGCCCGCCGCGAACCCGCTACCGGAGCCCCCGCTGCGGCCCGCCGAACTGGCCCGCATCATGGGCGGCTGCGGCTGAGTGACTTCCGGCGGTGACCGCCAAGGCAACCCTCCGCCCCTCCGGCGCGTGTACACCCCGGAGGGGAACCATGAAGACGAAACTCTTGCTCATCGCCCTGACCCTGTTCGTGACGACGGCCTGTTCCGGGGAGCCACCGCCGGCTCCCGCGACGGTCACCGCCACCCCGTCGTCCTCGGCGCCCACCGGGCCGGACGCCAAGACCGTCGCCTGGCTCGACGGAGTATGCGGCGCGGTGTACGGCTATATGAAGGCTTCCAACGACTACGCGAGTAAGCAGCGATCGGGCACGGAGGTCACCCGCGGCGCGCTGAAGGAAGAACTCGGGGTCCGCGCGGGACTCGCGGGCAAGGTCGTCGACGACCTGACCGCGCTGCCCCCGTCGCCGATTCCCGGCGGCGACGCGGTAAGGAAGTCCCTTGTGGACCAATACGCCGCCGCGAGGGACGCGGCGACCGCGGGCAAGCAGCAGTTGGAGAAGTCGGGGAACGACGCCGCCATGGACGCTGCGATCAAGGCGATGGACGCCACGCAGAAACCGATCACGGAAACCCCCGACCTCATGCCGGCGCTCAAAATCGACACGCAGGAGCTGATGGCCGCCGCCGCGGAGGCCAAGAAGTGCTCGCCCGCTTAAGGCTTTTCGGGCCCGTTCGCGACACGGCTCACCTTTGCCTCACCGCACCATTCAGGCGGGCGGAGTGAAACCGGGCGGCATCACCATCGGCCGCCCGGCGTTCAACCCACCGTCGACCAGAACCGAAGCCCCCGTCAGGTAGCCGAAATCCGACGACGCCAAAGCAAGGACGGCCGAAGCGATCTCACCGGCCTCCCCCATCCGCGGCAGGCCATGGACGTTCAACGGCCCCCAAGCCTTCTTGAACTGTGCCCACGAATCGTCCGGAATACCCGGCGGCCGCACCAGCCGGGTGTCGGTCGTGCCCGGATCGATCGACAGTACCCGGATGCCCTTCGCGCCGTAGTCCAGCGCCGCCGCGCGCACGAGACCCTGCACGGCGCGTTTGCTCGACGTGTAGGCGGCGTGCCCCGGCCTGGTCTGGTCGGCCTGCGCCGAAGCGGTGCAGACGATCACCCCGCCGCCCGCCTTCAGCAGATGCGGCACCTCGTACTTGATCGCGAGGAACACGCCCCGCGCGTTGGTGCGCTGCACGTCCTCCCATTCGTCGACGGAGATCTCGTGCAGCGGCTTGCCGAGGTGGATCCCGGCGTTGTTGAACGCGATGTCGAGCCCGCCGTACCGGCGGGCGACGCCGTCCACGAAGGCCTGCACCTGTTCGGGGACCCGGACATCAGCCCGGAAATAGGTCGCCTCCCCGCCCGCGCGGCGGATCTCCCGTTCGACCCCGCGGCCGAGTTCTTCCCGCCTGCCACAGAAACCGACCTTGGCCCCGGCGGCGGCGAAGGCGATGGCCGCCGCACGGCCGATTCCCGACGTCGCCCCGGTGACGATCACGACCTTGCCCGCGAACCGCCGCCGGTCTTCCCCCGCCGTGGCCGTGTTCGCCGCCAGCATCGCGACACCGGCCGCCGCCGCGCCCCCGAGCACCGCGCGCCTGCCCACTGCTTCGCCCACAGTTCCCTCCAGATGGATAGTCAGACTTTCCACAACAGAAAGTAGGACTATCCATCTGAGAGACCTCTCAAGAATCGAGCTCCGGCGTGATCCCGCCCGCCGCGGCGAGCGCGCGATGCAGCGCCAGTTCCGCCGTCGGCCCTTCGGCGAGGACGATCCCGGTGCACGAACGCTGATCGGTGAGATGCCGGATCTCGTCGCCGGGGCTCGCCGTCGGGTACCACTCCGGCGCGCCGGGCAGACCGGGCAGCCTGTCGAGTCCCGACCAGCCCTTCAGCACGCCTTCCGCGGCCGGGTACGCCAGGACGAACCCGATCCCCGGCCCTCCACCGATCCGCTGGGTGAGCAGGGCGGGCTCCTCGCCCAGCGCCATGGCGATCATCGCGGAGTAGACGTTGGTGCCCAACGACCGGCACAACGCCTCGCCGAGCATCGCCCCGCCGATCCGGATGTTGATCTCGACGACCTCCGGGCCGTCGGCGGTGAGCACGAATTCGGTGTGCGCGAAGCCCTGCTCGTGTCCGGCGGCCTTGAGCACACGGCCGATCCAGTCGGCGAGCCCGGCGTACTCGGCTTCGGGGAAGGCCACCGGGAACGCCGCGGCTTCCTCCCGCCGGACGGGTTCCGGCGACAGCTGACGGGAGAGGATCCCGAGCAGCCGTGTCCTTCCCTGCCAGGTCACGGTTTCCGCACTGTAGAGCGGCCCGGCGAAATACGGTTCGGCGATCAGGTGCCCCTTGAGCGGCGTTTCCTTCGCCGCCAGCCGCGCCCGGTCGAGTTCCGCCTGATCGCGGACGAGCCACACGCCACGTGACGACGTTCCCGAAGAGTCCTTGACCACCAAGGGAAATCCGAGCTCCTCGGCGACCATCACGGGCACCGGCCTGCCGCGGGTGAGCCCGTGTTCGTACAGCAGATCACGCACCGCGCCCTTGTCTCGCAGTACCCGGACGGCCGCCGCGTCCGGACCGGGCAGGCCGAGCCGGGCGGTGAGTTCCGCGCCCGGCAACGCCCAGGTGTCCGTCGAGTTGATGATCCCGGCGAGGTCCGGGATGGCGCGCAGGGCGGCTTCGCAGGCCTCGATGTCGGTGGTGTCGATGTCGACGACCTCGACCCTGTCCGGCCCGAGCATGCCGAGTTCGTAGCGATAGATGTCGCGGTTTCCGGTGAACAGCACCAGTTTCCGCCCGGCCTCCGCCGCCGCGTCGGCCAGCCTGCCCAGGCCGAAGGTGAGTGCTTCCAACAGGACGACGGTCACGACGCCCGCTCCTTCCGGTACAACGGCAGCGAGGGTTTCCCGAAGCGGCGGCGCCGCCAGTCCATCGTGGCCCACGGCAGGGCGAGGTCGTCCAGCGACGCGATCTCGCGCGGCGCGAGCGAAGCCGGGTCGACCGCCTCCCGATGCCGGGAGAAGACCCTTGCCGTGTAACGGTGCCCGGTGTCGGCGCCGATCACCACATGCGTCCGGTCCGGATTCCGCGCCGCCTCCCAGCCCGCGACGAGATACGCGGCACCGGTGGACAACCCGGCGAACACGGCGTGCTCACGCATCAGGCCGACGGTCGCGGCCATGGCGTGCACGAAATCCAGCCAGTGGATCCGGTCGTACAGCTCGTGGTCGACGTTGTCGAACGGGATGGCCGAGCCGATCCCCGCGATGATCGCGTCCGGATCGGTGAACCGTTCGCTGCCGAAGGTGACACTGCCGAAGGGCTGGACGCCCGTCAGCCGGACGTCCGGATCGCGTTCGCGCAACGAGCGGGCGATCCCGCCGGTCGACGCGCCGGTGCCCACGCTGCCGACGACGGTGAGCGGCCCGGACGGCAGGGCGCGGGCGACGAGGTCGGCGACCTCGGCATAACCCAGGTAGTGCACGGGATCGTGGTACTGGCGCATCCAGTGCATGTCCGGATGCCGGTCCAGGAGTTCGCGCACGCGCGCGACCCGGCGGCGCTGGTCGAGGCGGAGATCGTCCGACGGCGGCATCTGATCCACCGTCGCGCCGAGGATCTCCAGCTGCGAACGCATCGTGAGGTCGACGGTGGTGGACGCGACGATATGGCAGCGCAGGCCGTAGCGGTGGCAGGCCATCGCCAGCGCGAGCGCGTAGATCCCGCTGGAGCTGTCGATCAGCGTCTGTCCTTTTCGGACGGATCCGTCGGCGAGCAACGACCGCACGGCGCCGAGCGCGGCGTAGACCTTCAGCGTTTCGAAGCGGATCAGCACGACGTTCGGTTCGAGCCGGATCAGCGACGGCGTCTTGATCGCGTCGGTGACGTGTTCGTGGACCAGCGCGGACATCGCGGTCACCGGCCGATCGAGCGCAGGTACGCGGCCAGCGATTCGGCACCCGCCGCGTTGCGCGGTCCGCTCACGAGGTCACCGTAGGAGATGACGTGGAATCGGTTGTCGCGCACGGCGGGCGTGTTCTTCAGCTGCGGCGACGATTTCACGAACGCGATCTTGTCCTGCGCGGGCCGGTCGGCGTAGTCCACCACGACGATTACCTCGGGCTCGGCCTTCACCACCGCTTCCCAGCCGACACTGCCCCAGCCGTCCCGCAACTCGCGGAAGACGTTCGTGCCGCCCGCGGCGTCGATGATGTCGTTGGGAGCGGCGTGTTTTCCGGCGGTGAAGGGCTGATCGGTGCCGGAATCGTAGACGAACACCTTGGCGGGCGGCGATTTCGGCGCTCCGGCGCGGACCTTGTCGAAGCGTCCCTTGAGTTCCGCGACCAGTTCGTCGGCCCGCTGACGGACGCCGAAGATGTCACCGAGGTTGCGCAGGTCGGTGTAGAGCGCTTCGAGCGGCGTCACCTCCGACTTCGCGGTGGGATACTCCCAGCAGGTCTCGGTGTGCAGGTAGCTGCGGATGCCGACCTGCTCCAGCAGTTTCGGCGTGATGCCGCGTTCCTCGCTGAATCCGGAGTTCCAGCCCGCGATCACCCAATCCGCCTTGGCGTTCACCAGGATCTCGCGGGTGACCCGCGAGGTGCCGAGCCGTTCGACCTTGGCGTAGTCGTCCTTCCACGGCGAACCCGCGATCGACGGGTCGCCGAGCGAATTCATCACGTAGCCGCGCATCCGGCCGGCGAGCCCGAGCGCGAACAGCTTCTCGGCGCCGGAAACGTCGTAGGCCACCGGACGTTGCGGCGCCGGGAAGGTGACCTGCGCGCCGCAGTTGGTCACCGTGGCCTGTGCCTGTGCGGCCGGACCTGCCTCGACCTGGGCACCGCAGGCGCTCAGGAGCAGTGCCGCGGCGAAGAGCGCGGTCACCCTGGACGGCTTCATCGTGAGATCCCCTCGGTTTCGTCGGCGGGAAGGTCGTAGAGCAGTTGGAGCGCGCCGGTCACGGGATGGGTCACCGGGGTGACCTCGACGCCGAACACGGCGTGGACCGTTTCCGGTGTGAGCACCTCGGCCGGCGTGCCGCAGGCGGCGAGCGATCCGGCGCGCAGCAACGCGATCCGGTGGCAGACGGCGGCGGCGAGGTTGAGATCGTGCAGTGCGACGAGCACGGTGAGCCCGCAGTCGCGCAGGAATTTCAGCAGTTCCACCTGGTGACGGACGTCGAGATGGTTGGTCGGCTCGTCGAGGACCAGTACCTCCGGTTCCTGCACGAGCGCCCTCGCCACCAGCACCCGCTGCCGTTCGCCGCCCGAAAGCGTCAGCACACTGCGCTGCGCGAGATGGGTGATGTCCATCCGCCGCAACGCTTCCCGGCACAGCGCGCGCTCACGGGCCGAAAGCCGGAGGTTGCCGCGCTGATGCGGCGACCGGCCGAGCGCGACGACCTCTTCGACGGTGAAGTCGAGATCCGCCCGGCTGTCCTGGGTGAGGGCGGCGATCCGGCGGGCGGTGTCGCGCAGGCCCTGCCCCGAGATGTCGGTCCCGTCGAGGAGGACGGCGCCGCCGGACGGGGCCAGCGCGCGGTAGACACAGCGCAACGCGGTCGACTTGCCGCTGCCGTTGGGGCCGAGGAGGCCGACGACCTCGCCCAAGCCGACGTCCAAACGCAGCTCACGGAGCAACGTCGTCCCGGCCACCTCGACGGAAAGTTCGCGCAGCGACAGCATCAGCGGCCTCCGAACGCGTAGCCGCGGCGCCGCATCACGACGAGGAACACCGGAACGCCGATCAGCGCGGTGATCACGCCGAGCGGCAGTTCCTCGGGGGCGACGAGCGTGCGGGCCAGCAGATCGACCCACACCAGGAAGACCGCGCCCACCAGCGGCGCGAGCGCCAGCACCCGGCGATGCCCGGAACCGGCGATCATCCGCACCACATGCGGCAGGACCAGCCCGACGAAGCCGATCGAACCGCTGACCGCCACGAGCAACCCGGTGACGACCGCGGTGAGCAGGAAGAGCCAGCGGCGCAAGGCGGCGGCGTCGGTGCCGAGGCTCATCGCGGTCTCGTCGCCCATGGACAGGACGTCGAGCGCGGTGCCGTAGCGCAGCAGGACCGCGACCGCGACCGCCACGCCGAGCGCGGCCAGCGGCAGTGACGCCCACGTCGCGGAGCCGAGGCTGCCGAGCAGCCAGAACAGCACGGTCTGCGCGGCCTGACCGTTCGGCGAGAGGTACACGAGCACGCTCATCACGGCCTGGAAGGCATACGTGAGCGCGACCCCGGTGAGCACGAGACGCAACGGCGTCAGGCCGAATCTGCTGCGGGCGGCCAGATACACCAGCGCGGTCGCGCCGAGCGCGCCGAGGAACGCGGCCGTCGACAGCGCCAGCACGCCGAGCCCGGCGAACAGGCCGAACACCACGACGGCCGCGGCACCGACCGAGGCGCCCGACGAGATCCCCAGCACGAACGGGTCGGCGAGGGCGTTGCGGACCAGCGCCTGCACGGCCACCCCGACCACCGCGAGTCCCGCGCCGACCACGGCCGCCAGCAGCACCCGCGGCGTGCGGACCTGCCAGACGATCGAATACCCGGTGACCTCGTCGCCGCTGATGGTGCCGCCGGTGATCGCCTTTCCCAGGTAGCGCAGGACATCCGCGAGCGCGACGTTCGACGGGCCGAGCGCGATGCCCGCGATCAGCGACAGCGCGAGCGCGACCGAAAGCAGGAGCACCGGACCGGTGAGCCGGAGTGGCCGCGCGGCTCTTTCGTCGGACCCAGCGTCGTCCGGTTCCGCGAACAGGCGGAGCGGCTCAGGCACGTTCACCACGCACGATCAGGCGGCGCGCGTGGTTGTCGTACGGCGAGCCGTCGAAGTCGCCGAAGCATTCGACGCCGGTGAAGCCCGCCGTCTCGAACAGCGCCTTCAGTTCCGCGGCGCTGTAGAGGAAGGAGACGATCGACGCCTGCTTCGCCTCGCCGCCGCGAACCAGGGTCCACTCGGTTTCGAGACGGGTCCAGTCGTCGAGGATGGTGTCGCGCATGAACACCGTCCCGCCGTCGACGTCGACCGCCTTCGGCCTGCCGATCCAGCCGGCCAGCACCTCCTTGCCGAGCACGTCGATCAGGAGCCTGCCGCCGGGCGCGAGGCTGGCGTGGGCGTTGCGCAGCACCGTGAGGTTGTCGCCGGGGTCGGTGAAGTAGCCGAACGACGTGTACATGTTGATGATCAGGTCGTACGCGCCGGGTTCGGTGTATTCGAGCATGTCGGCCTGGATCAGCTTCGCGGCGACTCCCGCGTTCTCACAGGCCTCACGCGCGCGTTCGAGCATCGCCGGGCTGAGGTCGACGCCGGTCACGTCGGCGCCCCTCCTGGCCAGCGGCACGACGTGGATCGCCGGTCCGCACGCCAGGTCGAGCACTCTCGCGCCGTCGGCGACTTCGAGCAGCGGCGACGTGGCCGTCAGGCGTTCGGCCTCCTCGGCCCGGCTGGGCGGGAACATCACGTCCGCGAAGCCGACCCACAGGTCGTCGTCCTCGTACCAGTGCATCTCTCTCCGCTCGCCGGGCCGCACGATTCAGCCCCACAAGTCGTCGAAAGGTCGTCTTCGGTTCCCGGCTTCGCCAAATCCTCGTGAGTGAGAAAGACGGTTAGAACCGTCCTAACCACTCACGAGACCCGGCCAGGCACTCACGGAGGGGGAATCAAATCGATGAGAAACGTCTGGTCCGGCGCCCCCGAACAGCGTTCCCGCACGACCTCGGTCCCCGCCACGGTGTCCAGATCGCGCAGGCCGAGGCACTGGCTGGTGCCGGCGGGCCGGATGACGAACCGCCCCGGTTCCGCCGGACCGGCCGAGCCGATGGTGAACAGCTGGTCCATACCATCGTCGTCGCAGTCGTCGCGGGGTTCGAGCAGGTCGTGTCCCAGGCCTTGGTTCACCACCGTGACACAGCCGACCCCGGTCTCCGGATGGTGCCACTGGATCTGCACGGCGTTCTCCTCCCCGACGGGGTCGAGGAACAGATGCGGCGACGCGTCACCGCCACAGATCTGCTGGGCGACGATCTTGCCGGGGTAGAGGCGGGTCCGGTCCGTCCCTTCGGCCAGGCAGAACTCGGGTGAGCGCGCGGGCCGGATCCGCACCCAGCTGCCCACCTCCCGCACGTCCAGCCCGGGCACCACGACCGCGGTCTCCTTCGGCTTGGAGGACGCCCCGAAGGAGCGCGTCAGATAGCCCAAGGTCCCGACGAGGACGACGCTCATGAACGCGGCCACGATCATCGGCGCCCGCCAGCGCCGGCGGCGGGGTGCCGCTTCGGGTTCCGGCGGCGCGACGGCTTCCACTTTCGTCTCGTCGGCCGGCCGCGGCGGAGCCCCCATCGCGATCCGTGTCCGGGAGTCGAGCCACCGCCGTACTTCTTCGTCGTTCAACCCGCACGCGCGCGTGAACGTCTCCACGAACGACTCGCGCGGCAGTGTGGTGCGGCCGAGGGTGGTCGCGACCGTGCTCGCCGGAAGTGTTCCCCCGAGTTCTTTAGCCCGTCCGGCCAGCTGCCGATAAGTCAATCCGGACCACGTTCTCAATACACGCAGTGCCGCCGTGAACTCAGCCGGTGAAGCCGTGGAGTCCGGTGGGTGAACCGTCGTCGGCGACTCCCCGTCGCCGTCCCCCTCTTCAACGATCATCGCTCTAGATTGACTGAGGCGATCTGAGCCGCGATACCGCCATTCAGCGGCGCCGGAATCTGCTGTTCGGGCCACTCGAACGATTTCGAACAAGGCCGAACTACCCGAAGGTTGCCCCTGCGCTGGTCAGGAAGTCAGGCTGGCCTCAGCCGGTCACCAAGCCGGCCAAGACTGGGGAGGCCCGGGAATGCCGGGTCGGAGAAAATGAGCAAACCAGAGGAATCCGTACGACCATCGTCGAGGGCGACGGTGAACCCGGCGGAAACACCTGGTTCATCTCGGAAGGCGTCCACTGAAATCTCTGTACTGAAGACCGGATGACGTCTGCCGCCGCCTGAATCCGGCGTCGGCCACCGATTCCGAAGAATCATCCTCGTGCGCCGCCTGTCTGAGCACACGCGAGGAACGAAAGCTGCGAATCCAGCAGCAGACCACTTGTTCACGGACCAAATCTGTATTCGCCCGATGACCGTGCGTCGACATAAGCATTCGCGCTGTCCTCCGGCGATATGGATCGGTCCTGTTCGAACGCGGTCGTCCCTGAATGGCGAACACCGGATTGTGGAGCGTTGTTGATGCGAAACGGTCAAAATGATACGGCCGAATGGCAGGTAGCCGTCGTCGGCGGGGGTAATGCGGGGCTCTGCGCGGGGATAGCCGCATTGCAGGCGGGCGCGACCTCGGTCGGCGTCTTCGAAGCCGCGCCGAAAGAACTGCGCGGCGGGAACAGTTCCCTGACCAGGACCATGCGTTTCTCCTGGCAGGGAAGCCCTTTCATCGCCGGACTGCTGCGGCAGGCGGACAAGGACCGGGTCGAGGAGATTCTGTCCGGCCGCTCCGGCTACAGCGACGAGCAGTACCTCGAAGACTGGTTGCGCGTGTCCGGCGACCAGGTGGACGTCGCGCTCATCGAGTCGATCATCCGCCGTTCGACGGACACGATCGCCTGGATGCGCGACTTCGGGCAGCGCTGGGCGCCGAGACCGACGCCGCTTCCCGGTGACGTGCCGATCGTCCTCGACGGCGGCGGCCAGAGCCTGCAGGACCGGAACTTCGACCGGTTCGAACGGCTCGGCGGAGCGGTCTCCTACGACAGCGCGGTCACCGGCTTCGAGAGGACCGCCGACGGCCGGTACCTGCTCCACGGTTCCGGTCCCGCGTTCCCGGCGATCGCCGACGCGCTCGTGCTGGCGTCGGCGGGCTTCGAGGCGAACGACCGGCTGCGTGAACGTCACCTCGGCGAGGCCTGGCGGGATGTGAAGCTGCGCGGGGTCCCCTTCAACGAAGGCGCTCCCCTGACGGCGGCCGTCGGACTCGGCGCGGACACGGCGGGCAACTGGGAAAAGTGCCACACCACACCGCAGGGCATCGAGCTGCCCGACCACATGCTGCCGGGGCAGATGCACAAATCCCACGGTCTCGCCCGGTACGCCTATCCGCTGGGCGTCGTGGTCAACCGGGAGGGACGCCGGTTCTTCGACGAATCCGGCGGCTACAGCAACCTCACCTACGTCACGCTGGGCCAGAAGATCCAGGAGCAGCCGGGGAGGACGGCCTTCCAGATCTTCGACGACAAGGTCGTCTCGGCGGGTGCGCTCCCCAAGGGCTATGTCGGCGATCCCGCGTCGGTGACCGTCTCCTCCATCGAGGAAGGCGCCCGGCGGCTCGGGATCGACGCCGCGAACCTGACCGCCGAGATCGAGCGGCTGCACGCGGACCAGGACGAAAAGCGGCTCGACACCCCGCCGTACCTGTTCGTCCCGGTGGTCTGTGGGCTCACCTTCACCTACGGCGGGCTCTCGGTGACCCCGGACGCCGAAGTGCGCGGCGGCGGCGAGCCGATCAGCGGCCTCTACGCCGCGGGCGTGATCGTCGGCGGCCTTTACGACCAGGGCTATCCGGGCGGCACCGGCCTGATGGCGGGCGCCGTGCTCGGCCGGGCGGCGGGTACGTCCGCCGCCCGCCACGCCATCCGAGCACGGGAAGGAGAAGCCCGTGTCGGCACCGTCGCTGGCTGAGAAGACGATCGTCATCGTCGGGCTCGGCAAGATCGGATCGCTGTACGCCGCTTGTTACGGCCAAGCGGGACACCGGATCCGCACCGTGGACATCGGCGACGGGGCCGACTGGGTGCGGGTCGCCCAGGTGCCGGATCCGGCGTCGGTCGACGCCTGGGTGGTCGCCACCCCGACGGCGACCCATCTCGCGGTCGTCGACGAGATCCTGCGGCGGCAGCCCGATGCCCGTGTCCTGCTGGAGAAACCGGCCTGCTACCCGGAGGACCTCGCGGGTCTCGGCCGCACGGTCCGGCGCCATCCTCGCGCCCGGATCATCGTCAACGACGTGTATTCGCACAGCGAAGCCGTGCAGCGCTTCGCGGCGTCAGTGCGGGAGCTCCGCGAGTCCGATCCCATCCGGAAGATCACCATCGAATTCACCAAGAACCGGGAACTCGACGTCGCGAACGGCAGGTTCGTCGACACCCAGTACGGCGAAGCCGGCTACGAGGGCTTCCACATGTTGAGCGTTCTGCGTTCGCTCCTCCCCGCCGATCAGTACCGGGCCTATCTGCGCACGGTGCCCTCCTCGGTGACGGCGGAGATGCGGGTGCGGACCGCGGCCCCGGGCCTGCCCGACGTCGAGCTCTACACGTCGTCGACCGGCGCCATCGCCTTCCCCGAACTGGCCGGATTCGCTTTCCCCGAAAGCGTTTCGAGGAACTTCATCACCCCGGCGGCCATCCCGTACGGCTCCGAGTTCCGGTACCGCTTCGCGGACGTGGAGCTCCAGTCCGGGAAACACGCCACGCTGGTCTTCGAGCCCCTCTTCGGCGCGGACCCCGATTACAAGAACATCCACGCGGTCCACGTCCGGGACACGGCACCGGCAGGCCATTTCCTCATCGCCGTCAATCATTTCAAGGAGGCGCTTCTGACGCAGCTGGACCTTTTGCGGCACCTCGACGAGGGCACCACGGTGGTCCGCCCCGCGGAGCACCGGTTCCTCGCCGCGCTGGGTTCGGCGATGTTCACCGGAACCTTCCCGCAGACAACGGAAACCGAGAAGTACGCACGAATTGGGAGCGAAGCATGACGCGAAGCATCGAGGATCTTTCGACACTGTTGCGGCCGGCCAAGGACATGCTGCCCGAGGTCGCGGAGCGCGACGTGGCGCTGGCCGAGGTCACCGGCCAGGTCAAGAACGACGACGCCGCCCGCGCGTTGTTCGCGAAGGCGTGCCGGTTCGAGGCGCCCTACACCGCGAGCTGGATCCACGGGCCCGGCGACGAATCCCCTTACCTGTCCCTGGAACTGGCGGCGTCCTCTTTGGACGACGACCGCTATCGCGCCCTGCTCGCCGACGTCGTGCTGTCGACGTCGACGTCGATCCCGTTCGACTACCGCGCGCTGGCCGCGGAAAGGCTCGTGCAGGTCGGTGCGGGCGAGTTCACCGGCGCCCTCCAGGACGTCGTCGATTCCTACGAGCCGCTGCCCAAACGCGGCCTGCAGGCGAAGATCGCCGTCCCCACCGACGGTATCGACCACCTCTTCGACATCCCGGAAACCGTGACCGGCAGGCTCAACCTGCTGATCGCCGCCAGCCGGGCGAAGACGCTGGAGAGCAGGCATCTGCTCGCCGTGCGTGTCCTCGCGAACGGCGTCGTGCCGGCGGAGGAGGTCGGCGACGCGGAACGGCTGATCCTGGAGGACGTCGGGACGACGATGGTGGCGCCGTCGGACTACCTGGTGCCGTGGGACCAGGAGTTCCCCGGCGAGCACGGCTCCGGCCTCACGCTCGCGGAACTGGTGCGCATCACCCTGATGTGCGGTGAGTTCTCGCTTCCGGACACGACCGTCCGGCCGATCCTGGTCGACTTCTACCGCTCGGTGCTGCGCACCTGCGGCCGCTCGATCATCGGCCTCTCGGCGGGTGTGTTCCATGTGGAGCACGGCACGCTCGCCACGCCGTCGTACTACTACCAGGGCCGCGACGCGATCCTGGGCAAGGGCTGCGTGATCGACTGCGTCGGCGGTGCGGTCCTGCAGTCGGGTTCGTTCCTCGGCGGCGGCTACATGCCGATCCTGATCCACACCCACAAGCACATCCGGAAGGGCGGCCAGGCCGCCGCGTCCGAGCGGAAGCAGATCCTTCCCTGTGTCTTCGCGGCGGAAGCGGGCGCCCGGTACCCGATGCACGCGATCGGTCTGTTCGAAACGGTGGACTACCTCGGCAAGGAGACCCCGTACGAGGGGATCCGCGCCATCCCGCACGCCAAGTGACACACGGCTTTTCCGGCTGAACACCAAATCCGTATCTCGCGATGCCGCCGGGCGGGGCGACTCCGCGCCGCCCGGCGGCATCGAAACTGGAGGGTAAGAGAATGGGTGCAACATCGGGGGTCACGGTCGCCGTGATCGGCGCGGGCTACGTGGGGCTGACCACGGCCGCGTGCCTTTCGTCCTTGGGACACCACGTCGTCTGCGCGGACGTCGACCAGGAGAAGGTCGACGCGTTGCGGCGCGGCGAGGCGACCATCAGGGAACCGGGAATCTGCGAACTCGTGGTGGACGGGCTGGCGTCCGGGCGGCTGGAGTTCGTGCTCGGCGCGAGCGCGGCGGCGGCGGGCGCGGACATCGTGATCCTCTGCGTGCCGACGCCGATGGGTCCGACCGGCGCGGCGGATCTGACCGCGCTGGAATCCGTCGTGACCGAGGTGCGGGATCTGCTGCCGCACGGATGCGTCGTGGTGAACAAGTCGACGGTCCCGGTCGGCACGGCGGCCCACGTCTCGGCGCTGATCGACCGCGCCGACGTCGCGGTCGTGTCCAATCCCGAATTCCTGCGCGAGGGGTTCGCCGTCCACGACTTCCTGAATCCCGACCGGATCGTGGTCGGCTCCGCGGATCGCGACCCGGTCCCCGCCAGGCGGGTCGCGGCACTGTACGAGCACCTCGACACCGCCGTCCTGGTGACCGACTCCTCGAGCGCGGAGCTGATCAAGTACGCGTCCAACTGCTATCTCGCGACGCGTCTGTCCTTTGTGAACACGGTCGCCGAACTGTGCGAGTACCTCGACGCGAGTATCGACGACGTGACGGCCGGGATGGGCTACGACGACCGGATCGGCAAGGCGTTCCTGCGGCCGGGGCCGGGCTGGGGCGGCTCCTGCCTGCCGAAGGACACTTTCGCGCTGTTGCGCACCGCGGAGTCGGCGGGCAGCGATTTCGCCCTGCTGCGTGCGGCGATCGACACCAACGTCAAACAGCAGGAACTGGTGGTCGCCAAGGTGCGCAAGGCCGTCGGCGGCGACCTCGCCGGGGTCCGGATCGGCCTGCTCGGCCTGACGTTCAAGGCCGGCACGGACGATCTGCGGGATTCCCCCTCGCTGGCGATCGCGGCCCGGCTGGCCGCCGAAGGCGCGGAGCTGTCCGGCTACGACCCCAGCGTCCACGCGCCGGTGCCGGGCGTGACCGACGACGTGCGGATCGCCGGGACCGCCTATCACGCGGCGAAGGGCGCGGCGGCGCTCGTGCTGCTGACCGAATGGCCGGAGTTCCGCGACCTCGACTGGGGGCGGATCGCCGACCGGCTCCACGGCCGGGCCGTCATCGACACCCGGAACCTGCTCGACCCGCTCACCGTGGCCAGGACGGGGCTCTCCTACCAGGGCATCGGACGTCCGGGCAGCACCCGCGCGCCCGCCGTCGCCATGGTCGCGCAAGCAGGGTGACTCCCGGGGTGGACGGCGGGTGGAGCCGCTCGTCGTCCCACCCTTCCGGCGTCGGGAACAGGAGGACGGATGCCGAAGCGAACCCGGCCCTGGTCCGCGCTTTTCGCGCTGTGCCTGGGTTTCTTCATGGTCATGCTGGACATCAGCATCGTGAACATCGCGGTGCCGTCGATGGTGCGCGAACTCGGCACCGAGCTGACCGCGGTGATCTGGGTGACCAGCGTGTACCTGCTCGCCTACGCCGTCCCGATCCTGCCGGCCAGCAGGCTCGGCGACCGCTTCGGGCCGAAGCGCGTCTTCGTCGCCGGGCTGCTGGTGTTCACCGCGGCGTCGCTGTGGTGCGGGCTTTCCGGTGACGTGGAAACGCTGATCGTCGCCAGGGCGGTGCAGGGTTTCGGCGCCGCGTTGATGACCCCGCAGACCACGGCCTTCATCACGCATCTGTTCCCGCCGGACGAACGAGGCCCGGCCATGGGCGCCTGGGGCAGTGTCGCGGGCCTCGCCATGATCGCCGGCCCGGTGCTGGGCGGCCTGCTCGTCGATCAGTTCGGCTGGGAGTGGATCTTCTTCGCGAACGTCCCGGTCGGGTTGATCGCGCTGGTGCTCACCGTCGTCCTCGTCCCCGACTGGCGACCGGGGAACTCGCACCGCTTCGACGTTCCCGGGATCCTGCTCTTCGGCGCCGGTCTGGTCTGCGTCGTCTTCGGTATCCAAAATGGACAGACGTACGGCTGGGGGACGGCCTTCGACATCATCGGGGCCGGCGTGCTGCTGCTGGGCGCTTTCGTGCTGTGGCAACGGGCCAACCGCCGTGAACCGCTGCTGCCGTTGCGGATCTTCCGCCACCGCGACTTCTCCCTCGGTACCGCGTCGGCGGTGACGGTCGGTTTCACGATGACCGGCATGCTCCTGGTGTTCGTCGTCTACATCCAGTCGGTGCTCGGCCTGTCCCCGGCCGACGCCGGCCTGCTCATCGCGCCGCTCGCCGTGGTGTCCGGCGGCGTCGCGCCGTTCGCGGGCAGACTGTCGGACCGGGTGAACCCCAAGTACCTGCTGATGTCGGGGATGCTCGCCCTGAGCGGCGGCCTCTGCGTCGTCTCGCAGGTGCTCATCCCGGCGAGCTCGCCGCAGGCCCTGCTCCCCGGACTGCTGCTCTGCGGGCTCGGCGTCGGGTTCACCTTCTCCCCGATGAACAACGTGACCATCAACTCCGTCGAGCGGTCGCTGGTCGGCAGCGCGTCGGGCATCTTCAACACCGCGCGCCAGGTCGGCGGGGTGCTCGGCGCGGCGGCCGTCGGAGTCCTGATGGAGGCGCGGACCAGCGCCTCGATGGTGGCCCGGGCGAACGAAGCGGCCGCCGCGCTGCCCACCGAGTTCCGGCAGCGGTTCATCGACGGATTCGCCGGAGAGGCCGGTTCGGCGGTCGCGGCGGGCGAGTTCGGCGGCGTCCCCGAGGCGGCCGCGGATCTGCCCGTCCAGGCACGGGAGCTGGTCGCCCAGGTCACCGGTGCCGCCCTCACGGACGCCGTCAAGGTGGCCTTCCTTCTTCCCGCCGGCGTGCTGCTCGTCGGCGTGGTGTGCGCGGTGAGCCTGCGCGGGCCGATCGGGCAGGACAGATCGCCCGATCGGATGACCGTGACCCGGTGATCACCGGCGCCACCCTGGCTACCGTCGCGTCATGACACTCGTACCGACGGTCGATCTGAGCACCTGGGAAAACGGCGACCGCGCGGAGCTCGCGCACGCCGTCGACGAGGCGTTGACGCGCGTGGGGTTCCTGCAGGTCGTCGGGCACGGCATCCCGCGGGCGACGATCGACGCCCTGTGCGAAGCGACCGCGGCCTTCTTCGCGCTCCCTGTCGAGGAGAAGCTCCGTTCCGCGCCCGCCGACCGCGCTTCGGATCGCGGATACGCCGCCGAAGGCACCGAAGGGCTGGCGTACAGCCTCGGCGAGACGACACCTCCCGACCTGTCGGAATCGTTCGTCATCGGCGCGGAGCACATCGACGGCGAAGACCCGTACGGCTTCTTCGTGCCGAACATCTGGCCCGACCGGCCGGAGCACCTGCGGCCCGCGCTGACCGAGTACGCCGACGAAGCCCACCGCGTCGCGCGGGTGCTGCTGGAGATCTTCGAGAAGGCGCTCGGGCTCCCCGACGGCTACCTCGGCGCGTACACCCGGCACCCGACGCGCACCTTGCGGGTGAATCACTTCGAGCGCCGGGCCGGAGCGCCCGAACCCCTGCCCGGCCAGATGCGGCTCGGCGCGCACACGGACTACGGCATCGTCACCGTCCTCTACGCCGATCCCGTCCCCGGCCTGCAGATCCACGGCCCCGACGGCGCCTGGCACAACGTGATCCCCGCCGAAGACGCGCTGGTCGTGAACCTCGGCGATCTCACCGCGCAGTGGACCAACGACCGCTGGCGCTCCACCCTGCACCGGGTCGTGCCGCCGTCCGGGCCGGGGCCGTCACGACGGCGCAGCGTGGCGTTCTTCTTCGACGGCGACCACGACGCGCGGTTCGAATGCCTCCCGACCTGCCAGTCCGCCGGGAACCCGCCGAAATATCCGCCCGTCCTCGGCGGTGCGCACCTCTACGCCAAGATCACCGGCGGGCGCACTTTGGCACCGGCCGACGCGATGAACACGGCGGCCGACCGAAGCTGAGGGAGAATTCGCGGCGAACGATGTCCGGTCCTGTCCGGCGGCTCCGACGTCCCCGGCAGAAGGCGCCGAAACGGTGCCGGCCGAGAGGAGAGAACCGTGAAGTACATGATCATGATGTTCGGGTCGCAGAAGGACCTCGCGGACATCGGCGGCGCCTGGAGCGTCGACGAGGTCAAGGCCCTGCACGAGTTCATGGCCAAGTGGAACAACGACCTGGTCGAATCGGGCGAGTTCGTCGACGCGCAGGGCCTTTCCCAGCCGGCGCACGCCCGCCGCGTCTCCCTGCGTGACGGCGCCCCTGTGGTCACGGACGGGCCGTATGCCGAGACGCAGGAGGTCCTGGTCGGGTACACGACCGTCGACTGCGCGAGCTACGACCGCGCGACCGAGATCGCGGCCCAGCTGGCGAACACCCCGCATCCGGAGGGCAGCGACCTCGGCCGCGACTGGTACGTCGACATCCGGCCGTGCGCCGACAGCTTCGAAGAGCTGGAGCTCTAAGTGCCGGAAAGCGGCGTCGAAGACCTGCTGCGCGAGCTTTCGCCGCAGGTCCTCGGCGCCGTCGTCCGCCGCTACGGTCATTTCGACCTGGCGGAGGACGCGACGCAGGAGGCGCTTCTCGCGGCCGCGACGCAATGGCCGGCCGAAGGGCGGCCCGAGAATCCGCGCGCGTGGCTCATCACCGTCGCCTCACGGCGGCTGACCGACCTGCTCCGCGCCGAGCAGGCACGGCGTCGCCGCGAGGACACCGTCGTCCAGTGGAAGCTGCCGGAGGAGCACCTCGCGCCCGCGGCGGACCGGCGGGCGGCCGACTCGGACGACACGCTCGTCCTGCTCTTCCTGTGCTGTCATCCGTCGCTCTCGCCCGCGTCGCAGATCGCGCTGACACTGCGGGCGGTCGGCGGGCTCACCACGGCGGAGATCGCGCGCGCGTTCCTGGTCCCCGAGGCGACGATGACCCGGCGGATCAGCCGCGCGAAGGCGGGTATCAAGGCCAGCGGTGTCCCGTTCGCCCTGCCGGCGGAACCGGGACGGCTCGACGCGGTGCTCCACGTGCTGTACCTGATCTTCAACGAGGGTTACGCCAGCACGTCCGGCCCCGATCTGGTGCGGAGCGATCTCTCCGCCGAAGCCATCCGGCTGGCCAGGATCGTCCACCGGCTGGTGCCGGACGACAGCGAGGCCACCGGCCTGCTCGCGCTGATGCTGCTCACAGACGCGCGCCGTCCGGCGAGGACGGGGCCGGACGGCGCGCCGATCCCGATGTCCGAACAGGACCGGGGCCGGTGGAACGCCGGGTACGTCGCCGAGGGCATCGCGCTGCTGTCCGAAGCGCTGCCGAACGGGCCGACCGGGCAGTTCCAGATCCAGGCGGCGATCGCGGCGCTGCACGACGAGGCGCCGAGCGCGGCGGAGACCGACTGGCCGCAGATCATGGCACTCTACGAACTTCTGCTGCGGCTCTCCGACAATCCCGTGGTGGCGCTGAACCACGCCGTCGCCGTCGGGATGGCCGAGGGGCCACGAGAAGGCTTGACGGCGTTGGAAAAGCTCGGCGACCGGATCTCCGGCGACCACCGCTTCCACGCCGCCCGCGCGCATCTGCTCGAATTGGCCGGGGACACCACCGAAGCCGTCGAGTCCTATGTGGACGCCGCCCGGCTGGCGACCGGCCTGCCCCACCAGCGCTATCTCCGGGCTCGCGCCGAACGACTGCGCTGACGCCGTCCGGCACCCGCTCGCGAGCGGGTGCCGGACGGCAGGGCTCAGCAGGTGAGCAGAAGACCGGTGATCGCCGTGCAGGTCGACGACGCGGTGTCGTTGGCCGCGTTCGGGTCGGCGACGGAACTCTGCGTGATCTTCGCGGTCGTCTTGACCGGCCCGACGCTCAGCAGCCCCGCGGCCACCGAGAACTTCGCCGTCGCACTGGCTCCGGACGCGAGCGAGGAGAAGTCGCAATTGACGACCTTCGTGCCGCTCGGGTTCGAGCAGACGGACGAGCCGGTGAAGCGCAGCCCGTTGCCGAGGGTCGACACCACCCGGATGCCGGACGCCGCGGCCGGGCCCGCGTTCGTGACCTTGACCGTGTAGTCGATCGACGACGTCAGGATCCCGCGCGGGGACGCGGTCAGCGTGACCCCGAGGTCGGCCGCGCTCGGCGTGCCGGTGATGGTCAGCACGGGGCCGTCGAGGATCTCGAAGCTGTAGTTGTCGCCGACGAACTGGTGCTGCAGCGTGACATCGCCCAGCGGCGCGTCGTCCTTGACGCGGAAGGTGAACACCACGGTCTTGCTCTGCCCGGGGGTCACGGTGCCGACGCCGCCGCGGATACTGCCGCCGAGCATGTCGCAGGCGAACGCGCCGGGGCAGGACACCAGGTCGACGATCCCCGGCAGCGGGGATTCCTTGCCGTAGAGCGTCGCCTTGCCGCCCTCGATCGTCGACGTCGCGTCGGCGTTGTACACGGTCTGCGTCACGGTGAACGTCTGTCCACGTTGGACGGTTGTCGGCGAGACCTCCACCGCGCTGGTCGGCGGGGCGGCGAGGGCGGAGGTGGGTGCCACGAGCATGATCGTGGCCACTGCGGCCACCAGAGACAGGAGTGAGGCTCTTCGAAGCTTCATTCGGTTTCTCACTATTCCGGTCGGGGGCGTCGCGCCGATCGGTGCGGACAACGATCAGTCGCCCGGCGACGGACGTTCGTTACCGGCGTCTCCCGCCAAGTGGGCCGCCGGCCTCACCCGCTCGGAGTAACCGGGGCGGCCGGCACCCCGCTCCCACGAAGCTCCGGAAGCAGATTCGCCTCCTCGTAGGCGAAATGTTCCTCCAGCCCGGCGGCGACCCGCTCGAACTTCTCGCGCACGGCGTCGAGGTCTCCCCCGCCTTGAAGCAAAGCGTCGAGATCGAGCAGGGCGCGGGATACGGTCTCGTGCTCCCGGCGGAGCCGGTCCAGCGCCGGCGCGAGCCCGGGATGGGTCTTCTGGATCGCGGTGTACGCGCCGTCCTCGCGCAGATGATGCATCCGCAGGTCGTTGCAGAAGGTCACGCAATGGCCGAGCAGCTGATCGGCGATCGCGCGGCCGCGGGCGGCATCGACTTCCAGCAGGTGCAACATCGATACCCTGCGCGCGTACGAAGACGGACTGACGGACTAGGAGGACCGGTGCGCTACCTGCTCATGCTCGGCGGAACCATCGGCGAGGACGCTCTCGACACGGACATCACCGAACCCTGCCGCGACTGGGCCGGGGAGCTGACGCGGCGCGGCCTGCGCGTCACCGGGATGGGCCTGCACCCGCCCGAGTCGGCGACGACCGTCCGCGTCCGGGGCGGCGAGGCACTGCTGACCGACGGCCCGTTCGCCGAGACGAAGGAACAGATCGGCGGCATCGCCATCCTCGAATGCGAGAGCCGTGAACAAGCCGTCGAGGCGGCGAAGGCCCACCCGTGGGCCGCGGTCGGGACGATCGAAGTCCGCGAGATGCTTTAGGAGATCCGCACGGTGACCTGGTTGTCGGCATACGTGTAAGCCACGTATTCGAATTCGACACCGGTTCGTTCGACGTATTCCAGCCACGCCCGGTGCTCGTGCCGCTGCCAGCCGGGGTAATTGAAGAACTCGTCGAAGTGCACGATGCTGCCGGATCGCAGCCGCGGCCCGGCCAGGTCGATCACGGTTTTCGCCGAGCTGTACAGATCGCCGTCCACGTGAAGGAAATCGACGGTGCCTTCGTGCCGCTCGAGAAAGCCGGGAAGCGTGTCGGCGAAAAGCCCGACGACGAGTTCGGCGCCGGGGACGTCCGGCAGGTCGTCGCGCGCGAACGAACCGGCGGGCATGCCGTTGAGCCAATTCTCCGGCAGGCCCTGGAACCAGTCGAACCCGTAGGTCTCGACGCCACCGCGGGCCTCGGCGATCACGCGCAGCGTGTTCCCGCTCGCGACACCGAATTCGAGAGCCATTCCCCCTGACGGGGCAAGGGAAAGCGCGTACGCGAGAGTCTCTTGCGGACGGGCGAAGTGTTTGGTCCCGGTGAGGTGCTCACGGGCGAACCGGTTGCTGTCCCGGGCCGCGTCCTGGTCGCCCGCGTAGATGATGTCGCGACGGCTCCGGATTTCGAACTCGACGATCCGATCGAAACAGCGGTCCCCCTGCCGGATGATCTCCGCCCGCAATTCCGCGGCGACCCGTTCCAGTTCCGCCGGATAAGGATCGTGGAATCGCCGGGCGAGCCGGTGCAGGCCCCGGCCGAACGTTCCGCGGGCCGAACGGCCCAAGGTCTTCAGGGCTGAATGGGGTACCAGGTGACGCATTCCGGGACGATACACCAGCACCGTTCGAGTGAACGGGACCAGAACGTCCCGGACCCGGTTTCGTTGCGGTAACCGAGGGGTCCGCTCCTAGCATCGCGTTCGCAGCCGGTACTCGGGTACCGGCAAGAAGAAAAGGAGCACGATGAGCAGCATCGTCATCTTCGGGGCGGGCGGACGCGCCGGGCGCCGTGCGGTCGCCGAAGCCGTGAGCCGCGGGTACCTGGTCACCGCCGCGGTGCGGGATCCCGGCCGCCATGCGGATCTCGCCGGGGACAACGTCACCTTGGTCGCCGCCGACGTCACCGACGCGGACGACGTCGCGAAGGCCGCCGCCGGGCACGACGCCGCGATCAGTTCCGTCTACCGCGCGGACCTCCCGTCACGCGAGTACTACCCTGCCGCCGCGCACGCGCTGATCGACGGCCTCGGGCGGGCCGGTGTCGGGAGGCTGGTCGTCGTCGGCGTCGGATCGGCGCTGGAGATCGAGCCGGGCGTCGCCTTCCACGACCAGCCGGGCTGGCCGCCCGAACACCGTGAGTTCTCACTCGGGCACACGGCGGAGCTGGAGGTCTTCCGTGCGTCCGGCGGCGGGCTCGACTGGGTGATCGTCGCGCCGCCGCCGGTGATGCTCGACGAACACGCCGGGCGCACGGGCGAGTACCGCAGCGGGGACCACCGGGTGCTGCCGCGCGCGGAGGACACGAAACCGTTCTCCTACGCGGATCTCGCGGTCGCGCTGGTCGACGAGATCGAGCGGCCGGCGCACTCGAAGTCGATGGTCGCCGTCGACTACTGATACCTACTGGCGGTCTAGCGTGACTGGATGGACGACACACGTGATCCGGCGGACGACACGAGTGTCTGGACGGACGACTCACGGCGGAGGCTTCGCCATGGCCGTGTCGTCCATCCAGTCACGTGTGTCGTCCGTCGGATCACACGCGCCGTCCGCTCAACCACGCGAAACCACCGTTTCCGTACAGATGGTCGTGAGTGGCGATTCGAGTCAGAGCCAACTCTGTCCTCTGGACCTACCGGTCTGAAGTCCGTGAAGGCCTCCTTGAGGGACCCTGGGTCCCTCAAGGAGGCCTTCACGGACTAGGCACACAGGTGCGGCGCCACGCGAGCGTGACTCAGCGCTCCGGCGAGTCCCCGCCGTTCTGCTCGGCCAGGAACCGCTCGAACTGGTTGCCCAGCTCCTCGGCGGTCGGCATGTGCTCGACCGACTCCGCGAGCAGGCTTTCCTTGCCCGACGCCTCCATGAACGTGTCGTACTGCTGCTCCAGCGCGCGCACGACGTCGGCGACCTTCTCCGAGCCGGCGACCTGGCGGGCGATCTCGGCCTCCGCCTCGTGCGAGGCCTCCCGCAGCTCCCCGTCCGGCAGGTTCAGCCCGGTCGCCGCGGCGACGGCGCCGAGCAGGTTCAGCGCGGCGCTCGGGTACGTCGAGTCCGCCAGGTAGTGCGGCACGTGCGCGGCGAACCCGGACGCGTCGTGCCCCCACTCGCCGAAGCGGAACTCCAGCAGCCCGGCGATGCTGCCCGGCACCTGCATCCGGTTGGGCAGCGGGCGGTGTTCGCCGACCAGCTCGTTCCGCGTCGCGTGCGCGGTCACGCCGAGCGGGCGGGTGTGCGGCGCGCCCATCGGGATGCCGTGGAAACCGGTGGTGAGCCGGACGTCCCAGCGTTCGACCAGCCCGCGCACGGCCGCGCAGAACCGCTCCCAGTCGTGGTCCGGTTCCGGCCCGGTGAGCAGCAGGAACGGCACGCCGTCGGCGTCGTGCAGCAGGTGGACGACCAGCTCGGGGGCGTCGTAGGCCTCCCAGTGGTCGATGGAGTAGGTCATCGCCGGGCGCCGCGAGCGGTAGTCGATGAGCCGGTCGACGTCGAACCGCGCGATGACGCGGTGCTCGGAGGAGTTCAGGAGCTGCTCGGCGACGAGCTTGCCCGCGGACCCCGCGTCCATGAAGCCGTCGAAGTAGTGCAGGAGCACGGCCCCGCCGAGGTCAGGGACGTCCGAGTCCACCTCGTACAGGTCTTCCGGGTCCAGCGCCACCAGATCCTCCAGGTTTCGTGCGTGCAACCGTCTACGGGTGGCAACGCCCCGATAGGGGGTATCCATTCCGCCGGCCGTGGCCGAAATCCTATCGGTCCGTGACAGGTGTCGTGGGCGGTCCGCACCGAGGTGGTGCAGGGTGGAGGGGTGACGGAAGAGACCCTCAGCCTGCGTCCGCCCGCCAATCGGGTGAGCAGGCGCGCCATCGGCTACTGGACGGTATGGGCCGCGGTCGGCTGGGTGATCTTCGTCGCGGCGCAAGCGGTGTTCGTGTTCACGAGCGACGACGCGCCGACGTGGCTGACGGTGACGTTGACGATCTCGTGCGTGCTCGCACCCCTGCATCTGCTGGTCATGCCGCAGTGGCGCTACCGGATCCACCGCTGGGAGGTCACCGGCGAGGCCGTGTACACCCAGGAGGGCTGGCTCAAACAGGACTGGCGGATCGCGCCGATCTCGCGGATCCAGACCGTCGACATCGAACGCGACCCGGTCGAGCAGCTGTTCCGGCTGGCGAAGATCACCGTGACGACGGCGTCGGCCGCGGGCCCGGTCAAGATCTCCGGTCTCGACCACGCCCAGGCGCTCGCGCTGGTCGCGGAACTCACCAGGACGACGCAGGCCACGCCGGGTGACGCGACATGAGCACCGAGGCACCACCGGAAACCGACGTCGGCCGGTGGCATCGGCTCGACCGCCGGATGCTGCTGATCCGCCCCGTCCTCGACGTCGTCAAATCGCTGCCGGTCCTGATCGGGACGGTGATCCTCGGCCAGGGCAACGGCTGGGAGTGGTTCGGCCTGGGCGTCACCGCGCTGACCGTGCTCGTCGGCGTCTCCCATGTCCTCACATCGCGGTACCGCGTCGCGGACGGCCAGGTGGAATGGACCACGGGCCTGCTGCTGCGCAAACATCGCGCGATCCCGCTGGACCGGATCCGCACGGTCGACGTCACGTCGGAACCGAAGCACCGCTTGTTCTCCCTCAGTGCCGTGCGCATCGGCACCGGACGGCATTCACTGGCCCAGGGCGCGGGCAACGACCAGCTGGTGCTCGACGCCGTCAGCCAGACCGAAGCACACCGCCTGCGCACAGTTCTGTTGCACCGCAAGGAAATCTCTCCGGAAGCCGAGACGAAACCTCCCGAACAGGTCGTGGCGGAGGTCGACCGGAAGTGGGTGCGGTACGCGCCGTTCACACTGTCCGGGCTCGCCGTGGTGGGCGCGATGTTCGCCGCGGTCTGGCATTTCGCGCACCAGCTGAACATCGCCCCGGAGAACGTCGGACCGCTGCGGGATCTCCTGGACGATCTGGCGAACACGGCACTGTGGCTGATCGTGGTCGTCGCGGCGTTCGGCCTGCTCGTGGTCGTCTCGCTGCTGTCCGTCGGCGGCTACGTGCTGTCGTTCTGGAACTTCAAGCTCACCAGGGAATCCGAGGGCACCCTCCACGTCCGGCGCGGGCTGATCACCACGCGTTCGGTGTCCATCGAAGAAGAACGGCTTCGTGGTGTCGAAGTGAAGGAGCCGCTGCCGCTGCGGATCGCGGGCGGGGCACGGCTCACCGCGATCGCGGGCGGGCTGCGCGAGGGCAAGGGCGGGGACAAGGGCGGCGGGCTCCTGCTGCCGCCCGCCCCCGTCGGCCGGGTCCACGAGGTCGCGGCCGAGGTGCTGCGGGAGAACTTCGACCCGGCCACCGTGCCACTGAACCGGCATCCGCGACGGGCGCTGACAAGACGGCTGACCCGCGCTGTCGGCGGCGTGCTGCTGCTCGCGGCGGCGCTGTTCGGGTTGGCCTGGATCGATTTCCTGCCGTCGTGGATGTGGCAGGTCGCGCTCGGTCTGGTGCCGTTCGCCGCGCTGGTGGGCTGGGATCGCTACCGCAACCTCGGCCACGCGATCGTCGGGCGCTACCTGGTCAGCCGGTCCGGTTCGCTGGCGCGGGCGACGGTGGCGATCCGGCGGGAGGGCCTCACCGGGGTCGTCGTCAGCCGCTCGTTCTTCCAGCGCCGCGCCGGGTTGATCACCGTGACGGCCCCGATCGCGGCGGGCAAGGGCGGCTATCAGGTGGTCGACGTCGGCGAATCGGCCGGGCTGGCGATGGCCGAGCGGGCCGCGCCCGGTCTGCTCACGCCCTTCCTTCGCCGGGATGCTCAGCGATAGCCGGTGACGTCCGCGGGCAGGCCGGGGTCCTGGACTTCGACGAGATAGCGCCAGCAGTCGGGCCTGCTGCCGTCGAGGTCGGTGAATCCGTATTCCTTCGCCAATTCGCCACTGGACATCGATTTCCCGTTCCAGCGGGCGACTTCCGCGTCGCCGGCCAGCGCCGCGACCGCCCTGCCGACGAACGCGGGGCTTTCGGAAATGGCGAAGTGCGGCTGCACCTTCGTCGCGTCGCGCCAATTCTCTTCCGTCACCCGATAAGCGTCGAGCATCGCTTCGGAACGCAACCAGCCCGGCGTGACGGCCACCGCGGTACCGCCATGCGGTGCCAATTCGTGCCCGAGCGCGAACGCCATCCGGTTCACCGCGGTCTTGGCGAGATCGTAGAAGAACGAAACGCGGTAGTTCTCCGAGTTGTACTCGGTGGTGCCGTCGTTGACCTCGACGACCAGCGCGCCCGGATTCCTGATCATGAGCGGCAGCGCGAAATGACTGGTGATCGCATGCGTGTCGATCGCGAGCCGCAGCGTCCGCAGCCCGATGTCCAAAGTGGACTCCCAGACGGTCTTGTCCCATTCGATGGGCGCGCCGTAGATGTCGTTGACCAGCACGTGCAACGCGCCCTGTTCGGCGTCGATCCGTTCCACCAGTTCGCGGACCTGGTCCGCCGCCAAATGGTCCACACCGATCGCGATCCCGCGCCCGCCCGCTTCGTCGACGAGCGCCGCCGTCTCCTCGATCGTCTCCGGGCGATTCATTTCCGACCGCCGGGAGGCGGTACTGCGACCGGTCACGTAAACGGTCGCGCCGGCGGCACCCAGCTGGACCGCTATTCCCCGGCCTGCTCCGCGAGTCGCCCCGGCGACCAACGCGATCTTGCCCGCCAATGGCTTTTCCATGGCCCGAACCTAGCAAGAAGTCCGCTTGTTCGTGGACCAAAGTCCCTGGTCCGCAATTCACACAATGTGCTACTTTCTTGACTCTTCGTGATTCTCCGGCGAGAGGTCGAGATGACGCCTGCCGCACGATCCCTGGACACCACCGCCCCGCCGAAACGCACCCCCGGCGCCAGCAGCTCCCGCAAGGTCCTGCAACTGCTGCTCTCCTTTTCCGAACGCCGCTGGGACGCGAGCGTCGCCGAACTGGCCGCGAGGATCGGCACCCCGGTCGCCACGACGTACCGCTATGTCGCGCTGTTGAAGGAACTCCAGCTCCTGGAGGAGGGCAAGACGGGGCGCTATCACGTGACGAGCCAGGTGATGCCGCTCGCGCGGGCCGCGCAGCTGGCCAACGATCTCGCCCGCCTCGCCCGGCCGTCGATGGAGGAGGCCGCCCGCGACCTCGGCGAGACGGTGCTGCTGTTCCAGCATTTCGGCGATTCCGCGGTCTGCGCGGACCGGGTCGAATGCGAACGCGCGATGCGCTTCACCTTCCAGCCGGGGCATTCCGTCCCGCTCGGCACCGGCGCGTCGGGCAAGATGCTGCTCGCCATGCTGCCGGAGGCCGAACGCGAGAGACGGCTTTCGTCGATCGTCCAGCGCCGCGGTCCGAGCGTGCGGGAAGAGGTCAAACGCGCCGGCGCGAACCGGTATTCGGTGAGCTGGGGCGAACTGGACGACGGCGTCTGGTCGTGTTCGGTGCCGATCCCGAGCACCGGGCACCGGCCCGCGGTGCTCACCCTGGCCGCCCCCGCGACCCGGATCGGCGACGACGCGAAACGGGCCGCCATCGTCACGCTCCAGTCGTACGCGAGCAGGATCCACCGCGCCGTTTCGTCGTTCTCGCTGTAAATCGCGGGCGGCCGCGCACCGCGGCGGGGTAGAACTCGATCCGTGATCCGACTCGCCACTCCCGAAGACCTGCCCGCGCTCCAGGACGTCGAACGCGCCGCGGGCGAACCGTTCCGCGCGCTCGGCATGGCCGCGATCGCCGACGACGACCCGCCGTCGATCGCGGACCTCACGGTTTTCCAGCGCGACGGCCGGGCGTGGGTCTGGGACGCCGGCGACGGCCCGGTGGCGTACCTGCTCGCCGAGGTCGTCGACGGTCACGGCCACATCGAGCAGGTGTCCGTCCATCCCGGTCACGCGCGGCGGGGCCTCGGGCGGCGGCTGATCGAGCACGCCGCGGAGTGGGCCTCGCGCGAAGGTCTCGCCGGGCTGACGCTGACGACGTACGCCGAAGTGCCGTGGAACGCGCCGTACTATGCCCGGCTCGGCTTCGCGACACTCGACGAGGAGAGCCTTACGGAGGGCCTGCGGGCCGTCCGCGAGCACGAAATCGCCCGCGGCCTGGACGCGTGGCCTCGGGTGACCATGCGCCGATGACCCGCGCGGCTCACCCGAGCGCGGAGGCGATCTCGCGGGCGGCGCGATGCCCGGATTCGGCGGCGCCGTCGATGTAACCCGCCCAGCGCGTGGCGGTTTCGGTGCCCGCCCAGTGCAGCGGCCCGACCGGCGTGCGCAGGGCCGGACCGAACCGGGTGAGGGTGCCGGGCGTGGTGAACGCGCCGTAGCAGCCGCGGCTGAACTCCTCCTCCGCCCAGTCACGTTCCAGGTACGCGATCGGCTTCCAGGCCCGTGGCCCGAAATACCCGGTGAGGTCGTCGAGGACGCGGGCACGGCGGTCGGCGGGGGCCAGCCGCGCGCCTTCGTCGGCGTGCCGTCCTTCGAGGAAACCGACGAGCACCGCGGGTGATCCGCCGTGCGGGGTGTTGTCGAACACCGTGCCCAGCGGGCGGCGGTCGCTGTTCGCCTGACCGCTCAACCCTTTCTCGCGCCAGAAAGGCTCGTCGTAGACGACGTTGACCTTGATCACCCGCCCCATCGGCATGCGCTGGACGAGCTGATCGCGGTCGCCGGGCAGGCCGGGAGTGAACCGCAGGCGCGCGGCCAGCGTCGGTGGCACCGCGACCACGGCGCGACGGGCGCGGACGGTCATGGCGCCCGCCCGTACCCGGACTCCCGAGGTCTCCCATTCGATGCCGGTCACCGGTGCGCCGAGGACGACACGGTCACCGAGTTCGCCGGCGAGCGCGAGCGCGATGCGCTGCGTACCGCCGGCGACCCGGTCCTGCTGCGCGCCGCCCGCCGTCTCGATCATCGCGTTCAGCCCGCCTCCGGCGCCGAGGTACCAGGCCACCCACAACGCGGAAAGATCCTCGGGCTCGGCGGAGAACAGCGCCTCGGTGATCACCCGGAAGAACGACCGTCCCGCCGAGGTGCGGGCGGTCCGCCGCAACCAGGTCGCCAGGGTCTGGCCGTCCAGTTCCGCGGCCCGCTTCGCCAGCCACGGCTCGGCCGTCGGCACCCGTCGCGCCAGCCGGTCCAGCCGGAACTGCGTCTGGCCGATGTCGGCCAGCGCCACGGGACCCAGCCGCGGGATCCGGCCCGCGTACTCGGCCCGGCGCCCGGCGAACTCGGCGATACGCCTGCCCGTGTCATACGTGGGATACGTGCTCAGCCCGAGCTCTTCGATCAGCGCGAGCACCTCGTGCTGCCCCGGCCCCACCCACTGGCCGCCCACCTCGATGGGGCCGCCACCGGGGAGCTCGTCGTTGAGCAGCCTGCCGCCCACCCGGTCACGCGCCTCCAGCACCAGCACTTCGGCCCCGGTCCGGACCAGATCACGGGCGGCGACCAGGCCCGCGATCCCCGCTCCGACCACCACGACGTCCACCGATCGTTCCATCGCCGCCCACCTTCATACAGCGTGTATCTGACATACGGAGTGTATGTGATAGTCATGGCGAATGGAATCGGTGCGCGTGAAGTACGCGGAGCACACCCGCCAGGCCTTGTTCGACACCGGCCTGCGCCTGTTCGCCGAACGGGAGTACGCGAGCCTCTCCGCGGAGGAGCTCGTCCGCGCCGCGGGCCTGACGCGCGGGGCGCTGTACCACCACTTCGACGGTAAACGCGGACTGTTCGAGGCTGTCGTGGACGAGCTGGAACATGAGGCGGCGGACCGCATCCGGGCCGCGATCGCCTCATCGGAGGATCCCGTCGAACGCACCGAACGGGGAGCCACGGAGTTCCTGGCCGTCTGCGCCGAACCCCGGTACCGCCACGTCGTGCTCTTGCAGGGGCCGATCGCGCTCGGCTGGCGCCGGTGGCGCGAACTCGACCAAAAACATCTGAGCGGCCTGGTCGACGACACGGTCCAGGCGATGCTCGCCACCTCGCGGATCCGGCCGCATCCGGCCAAGCTGGTCGCGGCCGCCTTCTACGGGGCACTGACCGAGCTGGCGCTGGTCGTCGCCGAGACCGACGACCCCGACGAGGCACGAGCGCAGGCCGCGGCACTGGTTCACGACCTGATCACCGGCCTGACCACCCGCTGAGACGCCGCGAGTTCCGGCTCCGATCACGCGAAGCCACCCGCGCGGGGGGCTGGGTTGGCGACGGCCATCGAACATGTGTTCTACTATCCGCGCCGGTCCCGGAGGGGGAAGCTCCGCGGGCCGGCACCGGACTTCAGGGAGGCACGGATGGCGGTCAAGATCACCCATCTCACCAACGGGCAGCAGGTGCGTTTCGCGAACGCGGACGGCGCCCGGCGCTACGCCGAGATCATCGGCGGCGGGGTCGACAAATGGCGGTTCACCGTGGTCAGCGGGCATGAGCGCCCGGAATTGTCGGGGCGGGTCGTTAATGTGCCGGTATGGCGTATGACTTCCAGGTGACCGTGGACTCCGCTCATCCGCACGACCTCGCCGACTGGTGGGCCGAGATGCTCGGCTGGCAGGTCGAGGGGAGCAACGAGGAGTTCATCCGCGAGATGGTCGCGAAGGGGTACGCCCCGGAAGAGGCGACCACCACGCACAACGGTGTCCTGGTGTGGAAGGACGGCGCGGCGATCGTCCATCCGGAGACGAAGCAGCGGTTCCTCTTCCAGCTGGTGCCGGAGGGGAAGACGGTCAAGAACCGCCTGCACCTCGACATCCGGATGGGGGCGGACAAGATCGAGGCCGAGCTCGAGCGGCTGACCGCGCGCGGTGCGACGTTCCTGCACCGCGGCAAGCAGGGTCCCGCCGAGTGGATCACGATCGCGGACCCGGAAGGCAACGAACTCTGCCTCTCCTGAGGCGGGCCCACGAGGGCCCGTCACTGGGGGTGTCATGAAGGGACCTGGTCCCGTCGGCTGTGCCCTTCATGACCGAGCGCGCGGCCCTCGTGCGCGGCTCGTGAGTGGTAAGGACGGTGAGAGCCGTCCTTACCACTCACGAGGCTTTCGGCTAGGCGAGTTTGTCCAGCGCGCGCGGCAACGCCGTCGCGAGCAGGTCGAGCTCGGTCTCCCCGGCGATCAGCGGCGGCGACACCGCGATCCCCTTGGCCAGGTTCCGCACGAGGACACCTTCGTCCCGCGCCAGCCGCTGCAGCCGGTTCGCCGCGCCGGGGTTCGCCGCGACGACGTCCGCCTTCAGTTCGACCGCGCCGAGGAAGCCGAGCCCGGCCCGGACCTCCTCGACCAGCGGATGCGAAGCCAGCCCGGACAGCGCGTCCGCCAACGGCTTCTCCAGTTCCCGCCCGCGCGGGATGAGCCCGTCGCGCTCGTAGATGTCCAGCGTCGCGTTCCCCGCGGCGCAGGCCACCGGATGCCCGGCGTAGGTCGCGCCGTGCCGCAGCACCGGCGCACCCGGCGCGCCGGTGAAGAACGGCTCGGCCACCCGTGGCGCGACGATCAGCGCGCCCAGCGGGATCGTCCCGCCGGTGATTCCCTTAGCGGTGGTGATCATGTCCGGTTTCACCGCCCACCGGTCGATCCCGAACCAGGTCCCGAGCCGCCCGAAAGCGGCGATCACGCAGTCCGCGACGAACAGCACGTCGTGTTTGCGGCAGATCCCGGCGACCGTCTCGATGTACCCGTCCGGCGGAAGCAGGACGCCGCCCGCGCCGATCACCGGCTCGCAGAAGAAGGCCGCGACCCGCTCCGGGCCGACCCGCAGGATCTCCGCTTCGAGTGCTTCGGCGCTGTCATAGGGAACGTGCGAGATGTCGCCGGGCAGCGGCCCGAAGCCCGCCGCGTTGGCCGCGATGCCGCCGACGGCCGTGCCGAAACCGTGGGTGCCGTGGTAACCCTGCACCCGGCCGATGACGTGCACCTTCTCCGGGCGCCCGGTGTGCGCGAAATACGAACGGGCGATCTTGACCGCGGTGTCGATGACGTCACCGCCGCCCGAACCGAAGAAGACCTTCGAGCCCGGTTCGGGCGCGAGCGCGGAAACGCGCTCGGCGAGCTTCAGCGCGGGCTCGTTGGCGTTGTAGCCGAACAGGTTGTACGAATCGAGCGTCCGCAGCTGGTCCGCGACGGCCTGAGCGATCTCCTCGCGCCCGTGCCCGAAATTCGCATACCAGAGTGACGCCGTCGCGTCGAAATACCGCTTGCCCTCGTCGTCCCAGACGTAGGAACCCTCACCGCGGGTGATGACGAGCCGGTCGCCGTCGACCGCTCCCATGTCCGCGAAGGGGTGCCACAGCGGATTGCGCGCGGACGCCGACGAAACCATGATCTTCCTCCTCGTGCTCGTGCCCCCATCCTCACCCGGATCCGCCCGGGACGCGACCACTCCATCGTGCACAGTTCGCGCCGCGGACTTGTCCGGCTTGTAGTCGCCGACTCACGAGTCCCGGCGGTCGTAAGCGGCCAGAAGCTGCTTCTCGGCCTCCCGCAGGTACTTCTCCAGCGCGGTCTCGGCGGGCCCGAATCGTCCCCGCTCCAGGTCCCGCAGGATCCGCTCGTGCCGTTCCAGGAACGGTTCGAAGAACGCGCGCGTGTTCTCCGCCAGCACGAAGAAGAGCCGCGTCTCCGCGAGCACCTGGCGCATCGTCGTGCTGACCCGCTCGCTGCCCGCCAGGTCGCCCACCGCCTGGTGGAACGCGATGCTCGCGGTCCCGACGGCCTGCCAGTCGCCTTCGTCGGCCGCGGCACGGCCGTCCCGCACCGCGGCCGCGACGGCCGAAAGATCCACAGTGGACAGTTCCGACGCGCGCCGCAGCGCACCGCATTCGGTGACGCGCCGCATCACGTACAGATCCGAGATGTCCTGCGCGGTCAGCTCGCGGACGAACACGCCGCGGTTGAGTTCGTGCACCGCGAGCCGTTCGTGCGCCAGCAGCTGGAAGGACTCGCGCAGGGTGTTGCGCGAAACGCCGAGCGCGGCACTGATCGACGGTTCGGAAAGCCTCGACCCCGGCGGGAAAACGCCTTCGGTGATGCGTTGACGCAGGATCTCGGCGACCCGTTCCGCGGTCCCGCTCCGTTCGAGCAAGGGTCTGTCGCGGGCCAGCGTCTCCTCGGCGGCAGAGGTGGACACGGCGCTACCTGACGCCGAGTTCGAAGTCGAGACTGTACCGGTTGCCCGGCATGGCACCGGCGGCCTTCGCGCCGTCGATCGGGAGCGCGACCCCGTTGACGAACCGGGATTCGTCGCTGGCCAGGAAGACCACGGCCTTCGCGACCTCCCACGCCTCGCCGACCCGCCCGGCGGGCGTGCTCGCGACCAGCTGGTGTTGCTTGGCTTCGAAGTCCTCCGGCGACGCGAGCGTGCCGCGCAGCATGTCCGTGTCGATCGCGCCGGGGTTGACCGTGTTCGCCCGGATCCCCTGGTGCGCGTGCGCGACGGCGATCGACTTCATCATGCCGACCAGCGCGTGCTTGGTGGCGTTGTACACCGGGTCGCCGGGGCGGCCCATCACGCCGCCGTTGGACGAAGTCGTGACGATGCTGCCCGCCTTGTTCGCGATCATGTGCGGCAGCACCGCCCGCGTGCCGAGGAAGGCGGCCCGCACGTTCAGCGCGAAGATGTTGTCGAATTCCGCCAACGTGGTGTCCGCCAGCGGTTTCCCGAGGTGGATGCCGACGTTGTTGAACAGCACGTCGACCCGGCCGGTCTCGGCGACCACGCCGCGCACGAACTCGTCGACCTGTCCTTCGTCGGTCGCGTCCACAAGGGAGTGTCGCGCCCCTTCGACAGCCTCCGCGGGTTCGCGGATGTCACTGGAGAACACGGTCGCGCCCTCGGCGACGAACTCCTTCACGGTGGCGAGCCCGATACCCCTCGCTCCCCCGAAGACCACCGCGACCTTGCCTGCCAGCCGACCCATGCTCATTTCCTCCCTCGCGACGAAACCGCCGTGTAGTCCTCCGGAAGACGCACCAGCGCTCCGGGGTCCCCGTGATAGGTGACCTCGACGCCGTACAGTTCGCGCGCCGCCTCCACCGAGATGTATCCGTCGACGACGTCGGCGAGCACGGCTTCCGTGGCCCGCTCCCTCGGGTCGCCGTAACCGCCGCCACCGGGCAAGACCACGTTCACCACGTCGTCCGGCCGCAGATTCACCCGGCTCTTCGACGGCAGGGCACCACGGGTGAGCTCGAAGCGGCCGGCCGCCCCGTCGCGCCCGGAGTCCACACCGGACGCCGGGCGGTGCAACCGGTCGACATTCCCGTTGACACTCCACGAGATCTCGCCGCGCGCGGCCATGGTCGTGCGCTGGCCGAGGCCGCCGCGCCACTTTCCGGCGCCGCCCGAGTCCGTGCGCAACACGCGTTCGCACTGGATCAGCGGCGCCATCGTCTCGATGACCTCGGTCGGCGTCGAGCGCAGACCGCTCGGGAACCCGGTAGTATTGAGTCCGTCCTTTGTGGACCGAGCGCCGATACCGCCGGTTTGGAAGACGTTAAGCATGAACTCGCGGCCGTCGGCGTCGGTACCGCGCCAGATCGTCATCCACAACGCGTCCGCGCTGTGCGCCATGGCCTTGCCGGGCAGGGCGCTGATCAGCAGCGACGGCAGGAAGTGCCCGATCAGATGCCGCGACGCGACCGGCGCGGGCGGCAGGCAGTTGAGCACCGATCCCTCCGGCGCGGTGACATGCACCGGCCGGAACGAACCCGCGTTGTGCGGTACTTCCGGCGAAATGGCCGCCTTGACCGCGAACGACGCGTACGCCCTGGTGTAGTTCAGAACCACGTTGATCCCGCGGCGGCTCTGCGGCGACGATCCCGCGAAGTCGAGGTGGATGTCCTCGCCGTCGATGGTCACCGCGACCTTGAGGACGACCTCTTCGTCGTCGAAACCGTCTGTCGCCAATTCGCTGGTGTACGTGCCGTCCGGCAGTTTCGCCAGCGCGTCGCGCAGCGCCCGTTCGGAGCGGTTCATGATCTCCGCGGCGACGTCGTCCAGTGAATCGAGACCGAATTCCTCCAGCAGCCGCACCAGGCTGGCAGCGCCGACCTCGTTCCCGGTGACCTGGGCGTACAGGTCGCCGATGGTCTCCTCCGGGGTGCGGACGTTCGCGCGGATCAGCAGTTCGAGATCCGCGTTGACCTCGCCCGCGCGGAGGAACTTCACGATCGGCAGGCGCAGCCCCTCTTCGAAGACCTCGTGCGCCTCGGCGGAGACCAGCCGTCCGCCGATGTCCGGGGCGTGGCAACAGGAAGCGAACCAGGCGACCAGCCTGCCCCGCAGGAACACCGGCGTCGCGACGGTGATGTCGTTGATCTGCCCGGCGGTCTGCCACGGGTCGTTGGTGAGCAGGACGTCGCCCGGCGCCAAGGTCTCCGGTGGATACGCGGCGACGAAGTGGTGCATCCCGGTCGCCATCGCGTTGATGTGGCCGGGGGTCCCGCCGACGGACTGGCCGATCATCTCACCGCGCGAGTCGAACACCGCGCAGGCCAGATCGAGCGATTCCCGCACCACGGACGAGAAAGCCGTGTTGACGAGCGCGTTCTGCTGCTCCGCCAGGATCGAGTGCAGCCGGTTCCCCAGCAAACCCACCAGGATCGGGTCGACGCTCATACCGTCACCACCAGGCTGGCGTCATCGCCGACAACGCAGCGCGCACCCGGCGGAACGACCACAGTGGACTCTCGTTCCTCCACGATGGCGGGCCCGTCGACGCGGTCACCCGGCTTGAGCCGGTACCGGTCGAACACCGCCGTGTCGACAAATCCACCTTCAGTGGGAAAGTAGGCCGGGCGGCTCCCCTTGCGCGCGTCGCCCTCGGCCTCGGCACCCGCCAGTTTCAGCGTGACCTCGGGCGCCGGCCCGCTGGAGACGACCCGCCAGTTGAGCACCTCGATCCCGACGTCCGGCCCGGTCCGCCGGTACAGCGTCCGATAGGTCTCGGTGAACGCGCCGATCAGCGACTCCGGCCAGTTCCCCCGCTCGACCGGCACGCGGATCTCGTAGCCCTGCCCGGAATACCGCATCTCGGCGATCCGGCGATGCGTCACATCGTCCACACCGGACTTCCGCAGCAGTTCCGCGCCCTCGGCCTCCATCTCGGCGAACAAGGCGTCGACCTGCTCCCAGGAGAGATCGAGGACCGCCGAACGCGCCGAACGGACGAAGTCGAAGGCCAGGGGCGCGGTGAGGAATCCCGCCGCGCTCAGCACCCCGGCGGCGGGCGGCGCGACCACCTCGGGCGCGCCGAGCGCCCGCGCCACGCCGACACCGTGCACCGGCCCGGCGCCGCCGAAGGTGAACATCGGCAGCTTCGCCGGATCCTTGCCGCGCTCGACGGCGTGGACGCGGGCGGCGTTGGCCATGTCCTCGTTGACGCTGGTGTGGATGCCCCAAGCTGCCTCTTCGACGCTGACGCCGAGTGGGCCCGCGATCTTCGAACGGATCGCCTCACGTGCGCCCTCGGCGTCCAAAGTCATTCCGCCGCCGAGGAAATAGCCTGGATCCAGGTAGCCGAGCACGAGGTCGGCGTCGGTCACGGTCGGCTCGGTGCCGCCTCGTCCGTAGCAGACCGGCCCGGGCTCGGACCCCGCCGAATCCGGGCCGACGGTGAGCAGCCCGAGCGCGTCGAGACGCGCGATCGAGCCGCCGCCGACGCCGATCTCGATCATGTCGGTGACCGGCACCTTGACCGGCAGCCCGGATCCCGGCAGCAGCCGGTACTTCCGGTCCACCTCGAACTCGTGCGTCACCAGCGGCGCGCCGCCGGAGATCATGCACAGCTTCGCCGTCGTGCCACCCATGTCGAAGGCCAGCAGGTCGTCGACACCGGCCGCGGACCCGATCGCGGACGCGGCCAGCGCACCGCCCGCCGGGCCGGATTCGAGGATCCGGATCGGATAGCGGGCGGCGGTGTCGACGGTCGCGATCCCGCCGTTGGACAGCATGATGTGCGGCGACGGCCGCACTCCGGCCTCGTGCAAACGCCGTTCCAGATCGCGCAGATAGCGCTCGGTGAGGTCCTGGACGTAGACGTTCGCGACCGTGGTGGACGCGCGTTCGAATTCGCGGATCTCGGGAACGACCTCACTCGACAGCGCGAGCCGCAACCGAGGCGCCACCTCCTTGAGCACCTCGGCGGCGCGTCGTTCGTGCGCGGGATTCGTGAAGGCGTGCAGGAAACAGATCGCCACCGCGTCGATCCCACGGGCGTCGAGTTCGCGGCCCAGCCGTGCGACGTACTCCTCATCCAGTCCGGTGTGGACAGAACCGTCGGCGAGGATCCGCTCGGGCACGTCGAACCGCAGGTGACGCGGGACCAACGGGGCGGGAAGTTCGATGAGCAGGTCGTAGAGTTCGTACCGGTGCTCGCGCCGCATCTCCAGCACGTCACGGAAACCGGCGGTCGCGAGCAGCGCGGTGCGGGCGCCCTTGCGTTCGATCAGCGCGTTCGTGACCAGGGTGGTGCCGTGCACGAACTGCTCGACGTCGCCCGCGTCCAGCCCGGCGTCGGCGAGTGTCCTTTTGAGACTTTCCTCGACCGCGCGGGCGGGCTCGTCGTGTGTGGTCAGCACCTTGCCGACGGCAACGACCCCGGTTTCGTCGAGTACGCAGAGATCGGTGAAAGTACCGCCGATGTCCACGCCGATCCGAAGCCCGGTCACGGGGATTCCTTGCGGTACCAGCGCGGCGAGGTGTTGAGCGGCGGCGCCATCTTCGCGCGGACGACCAGCACGTTCGGCTCGTCGGACTCGACGAACTCGCCGAGCAGCCGCCGGAACGCCCGCCCGAACCCGGAGACGCGATCAGCGTGCACGCCGAAGGACCTCGCCAGTCCGACGAAATCGGGACTGTCCCAATCGACGCCCCGGCGCGGCAGCCCGGCGCGATCCTGGTCGTAGCGAAGCATCCCGTACCCGCCGTCGTCGACGACGATCGTCGTGACCGGCAACTGTTCCTGCGCCAGCGTGTGGAGATCACCGCAGCCGAAGAGGAAGCCGCCGTCCCCGGTGACACAGATCGCGCGGCCGCCGCCCGCGGCGCCGGCACCGAGCGCCGCGGGGAAACCGTAGCCGAGCGTGCCCCAGCCCATCGGATACGCGAGCTTGCGCGGCGCACGGACCCGATGGAATCCGCCGATCCAGTACCCGGCCACGCACATGTCCGCGACCACCACCGCGTCGGGCGGCAATACCTCGTCCAAAGTGGACAGAAGGTCCGCGGCTTGCGGCTCCTCCTCCTTGATCCGCTGCCGGACCCGGGCGGAGACCTTGGCGAGCCTGCCGACGAGCGCCGCGATCCCGGACCGCTCCTCGACCTTCAGCGCCTCGACGAGCACCCGGGCGTCGCCGACCAGCGTGATGTCCGGCTGGTAGTTCTTGGCCGCGTCGTCCGGGTCGACGTTGATCGCGATGAGCTTCTTCGGCTGCGGCATCAGCCAGTTCTGCGTCATCAGCCCGTCGAAGTCGGTGCCGATCGCGAGGACGACATCGGCCTCGTCCCACAGCGCGCCGACCTCGGGCGCGTGCACCGGATTCGGGGCGAGACAAGGATGATCGACCGACAGGAGCCCGCGGGCGCCGAACGTGGTGAGCACCGGCGCGGCCAGCCGTTCGGCGAGTTTCCCGATCGCCTCCCCCGCCTCGGCACGCAACGCGCCGCCGCCCGCCCAGATCAGCGGCCGGTCCGCGGCGGCCAGCAGGGCCTCGGCCTCGGTGAGATCCGGGATCTCGGCAGGCCGGGCGTGCGAACGCGGCGGACGGCGCGCGGGCGTCCGCTCGGACAGGAAGTCGGTGGGGATGCCGAGGTAGACCGGCCCGCTCTGCGGCTGGAGCGCGAGCCGGGCCGCGCGGTGGAGCGTGGCGGCGACCTGGTCGGCGCTCGTGACGGTGAACCCGGCCTTGGTGACCGGCGCGAACATCGCCTGCTGATCGGACGTCTCGTGCAGGACGCCGCGGACCACGCCGGGCCGCCGCAGCGTGGACGGGATGTCGGTGGCGATGATCAGCACCGGTGCCGCCGACGCCATGGCCTCGCCGACCGCCGCGAGGGTGTTCGCCGCGCCCGGCCCCGTGGTCACCAGCGCGACCCCGAGCTTGCCCGTGGCGCGGGCGTACCCGTCGGCCGCGTACCCGGCCGTCTGTTCGTGCCGGACCCCGACGAGCCGGATGTCCGTATCGGCCAGCGCCTCCCATAACGGCAGGTTGTGCACCCCGGGGAGACCGAAGACGACTTCGGTCCCCAGAGCGGTCAGCGCGTCGGCGAGATGCTGGGCTCCGGTGGGTGCAGGCACCCCGCCGATAGTGCCAGATCGTTCAACGATCCAGCAACCAGCCACGGCGTGTGAAGGCTCCGCCAGCTCGCCCCGGCACGGTCGAGTGTGGAGGATTCGGGACGTTGAACGTCCCAAATCCTCCACACTCGTATCACCTGACCGGCGCGAGGATCGGCTACCCGGTGTGCCAGGAGGGTGACGATGTAGGAATCAGGACGTTGAGTGTCCCGATTCCTACATCGTCGGAGGCTGTTCCGACCTCGCATCCGAGTGGGGAGGATTTGGGACGTTGAACGTCCCAAATCCTCCCCACTCGCCGATATCGGCCCCGCTACGGCAGCAGCACGCCCCTCAGTACAAACCGGCCGAGTAGGCCGCGGGTGCGTAGTACGCCTCGAGGTGGGCCAGCGAGTCCTCCGGCCGCTCGAAGGTCTTGGAGATCGCCGCCCGCGACGGCAGCGCACCGGGCGTCCAGCTCTCCGGCGACCACAGCTTCGACCGCATGAACGCCTTCTGGCAGTGGTGGAAGATCTCGTCGATGTCGACCACCAGCGCGAGCTTCGGCCGGTTGCCCTTCACGATCATGTCGTCGAAGAACGGCGCCTCGCGCACGAGCCGCGCGCGGCCGTTGATCCGCAACGTGTCGCCGCGGCCGGGGATGAGGTAAATCAGCCCGACGTGCGGATTCGACAGCACGTTGTGGAACCCGTCGGCGCGCCGGTTGCCCGGCCGCTCCGGAATGGCGATCCGCGTGTCGTCCAGCACCAGCGTGAACCCGGCCGGGTCGCCCTTCGGCGAGACGTCGCAGGTGCCGTCGGCCGCCGAAGTCGCGATCAGCACGAACGGTGACTCCGCGAGCCACTGCCGGTCCAGCTCGTGCAGTTTCGGGCGCGCCTTGTTCGCGGTCCGCTCCAGCGGCGGCGGCAGGATCTCGCGCAGTTCCGCCTCGGTGGTGACTTCGACGAACTCAGACAATGTTGTGCTCCCTCGTCACGGCCCGGTCGCCGGCGAACCGGCGGACGTCGAGCCCGGTGATGTCGATGGCCGGGACCCGCCCCAGATACAGGTCCCGCACGAGCTCCCCCACGGCCGGGCCCATCTGGAACCCGTGTCCCGAAAACCCGGTCGCGTAGAAGAACCTCGACAGGTGGACGCTTTCCCCCACGATCTGGTTGCGGTCGGGAGTCACCTCGTACAGCCCGGCCCAGCCGCCGCGGATCCCGGCGCCGAGCACGGCGGGCACCCGGCGCGCGGCGATCTCGGCGAGTTTCGGCAGCCACTCGCCCGGCTGATACCGGGTGTCGAAGCCGGGGTCGCCGTCACCGTCGCAGAAGGACATCGCCAAGCCGAGGCCCTCGCGGTGGAAGTAGAACGCCGAGGGCATCTCGATGGTCAGCGGCACTCGCCCGGGCAGGTCCGCGACCGGGCCGGTGAACACGACCTGCCGCCGGTACGGCCGCACCGGGAGGTCGACGCCCGCCAGCTCGCCGATCCGCCCCGACCACGCGCCCGCGGCGCAGACCACCGCGTCCGTCCGCACGGAACCGGCCGAGGTCCGGACGCCGGTGATCTCGTCGCCGTCGCGTTCGATGCCGACGACCTCGACGCCGGTCTTCAGCACCGCGCCGTGCCCGCGGGCCGCCCGCGCGTAGCCCTGCACCGCGGAGTCCGGAGTCGCCTTGGCGTCGTCGGGCGACCACAGCGCCGCGACCACGCCTTCGGTGTCGATCAGCGGGGAAAACCGCCGTGCCTCGGCGGGCTCGACGAGACGGCTGCGGACGCCGTAGGAGTTCTGCAGTTCGGCGCAGCGCTCGAATTCGGGCAGGTCCGCGGGGTCGGTGACCAGATACAGATAGCCGTCGCGGCGGAAGTCGATCTCGGTCCCGTACGTCTCGGCGAAGGAGGCGTATTCGGCCAGCCCGCGCAACCCGATCTCGATGTTGACCCGGGTGGTGAACGACGACCGGATCCCGCCCGCCGCCTTCGCCGTCGACCCCGCCCCCAGCGCGTCGCGTTCGAGAAGCAGCACCGAGACCCCGGCGGCGGCGAGCCGGTACGCGCAGGCGACCCCGATGATGCCGCCTCCGATCACGACGACGTCGGTGCGTTCAGGCAGTGGCTCCATCCGTGTCCCCGATCCGTTCGTCCTCGGGCGGCGGTCCCGGCGGCGTGCCGTCACCGAACGGGCGCCCGCCCAGCTGCTCCCGGTGATGCGGCGTCGTCCAGCCGGACAGGTCCGGTCCCAAGGGGACGATCCGCGTCGGGTTCACCTGCTCGTGCACCGCGTAGTAGTGCCGCTTGATGTGGTCGAAGTCGACGGTGTCACCGAAGCCCGGCGTCTGGAAGAGGTCGCGGGCGTAGGCCCACAGCACCGGCAGCTCGGCCAGCTTGTTCCGGTTGCACTTGAAATGCCCGTGGTAGACGGCGTCGAAGCGGACGAGCGTGGTGAACAACCGGATGTCCGCTTCGGTGATCGTGTCACCGACGAGGTAGCGCTGCTTTTCGAGCCGTTCGGAAAGCACGTCCAGCATGGTGAAAAGCCGGGTGTAGGCGTCCTCGTACGCGGCCTGCTTGGTCGCGAAACCGGCTTGGTACACGGCGGCGTTGACGTCGGCGTAGACCCCCGCGTTGACGTCGTCGATCTCGCCGCGCAGTCGCTCTGGGTAGAGGTCTGGCGCGCCGGGCCGGTGGAGGCTCGTCCATTCGGTGGACAGGTCGAGGGTGATCTGGGGATAGTCGTTACTCACCAGCCGTTTGCTCGGAATGTCCACAATGGCCGGAACGCTGATCCCGCCCATGTAGTGCGGATCGGCCGCGTGATAGGCCTCGGCGAGGTACTTGATCCCGAGCACCGGGTCCCGGTCACCGGGATCGAGGGTGAACCGCCAGCTCTTCTCGTCCTGGATCGGGTCAGCCACGGCCACACTCAACGCGGACTCGAGGCCGAGCAGCCGCCGGACGACCAGTCCGCGGCTCGCCCAGGGACAGGCCCGGCTGACCACCAGCCGGTATCTCCCCGCCTCCACCGGCCAGCCGTCGCGGCCGTCGGCGGTGACACGCGCGTCGAAATGGTTGGCGGACCGACGGAACTCACCCGTCTGCGGATCGGTCGGGATCGTCATGTGAGCCACCCTAAAGCGTGAGAAGGTGGTTTCGGTGTGCGTAGACTCTGGCACCCGGCGTGTCCGCACGCCGCCGCGCGGAAGGTGGTCCCGACGATGCCGTTCATGCCCGTGACCGATTCGATGTTCCTTCTCGTGGAGACCCGCGAACATCCGATGCACGTCGGCGGACTGCAACTGTTCAAGAAACCCGAGGACGCCGGGCCCGAGTACCTGCGTGACATCCGCCGGAAACTGCTCGATTCCGACAACATGCGCTCGGTGTTCCGGCGCCGTCCCGCCCGGCCGGTCAACACCGCGGGCCACCTCGCCTGGTCGACCGACACCGACCTCGAACTCGACTACCACTTCCGTCATTCGGCGCTGCCCCAGCCCGGCCGCATCCGCGAACTGCTGGAGCTGACCGGACGCTGGCACAGCACCCTTCTCGACCGGCATCGCCCCCTGTGGGAGATCCACCTGGTCGAGGGCCTGCAGGACGGCCGGTTCGCGATCTACAGCAAGATCCACCACGCGCTGATGGACGGCGTCTCGGCGCTGCGGCATCTGCAGGGCACGCTGTCGGACGACCCGGCCGACCTCGACTGCCCGCCGCCGTGGGGACGCCGCGCCAAACCGGACGGCGGCCGCAACGGCAAGGCGTCGCCCTCGGTGCTCAGCACCTTCGGCAAGACGGTCAACCAGCTCGCCGGGATCGCGCCCGCCGCGATGAAGGTGGCGCGGGAAGCGTTCCAGGAGCACACGCTCACGCTGCCGGCGCAAGCGCCGAAGACGATGCTGAACGTGCCGATCGGCGGGGCCCGCCGGTTCGCCGCGCAGTCGTGGTCGCTGGACCGGGTGCGCAAGGTGGCGACCGCGGCCGGGGTGTCGCGCAACGACGTCGTCCTCGCGATGTGCTCGGGCGCGCTGCGCGACTACCTGATCGAACAGAACGCGCTCCCCGACGCGCCGCTCACCGCGATGGTCCCGGTTTCCTTGCGACGTAAGGACAGCGGGGACGCGGCGGGCAACAACATCGGCGCGCTGCTGTGCAACCTCGCCACCCATCTGACCGATCCGGCCGCGCGGCTCGCGACGATCAACGCGTCCATGCGGAACGGCAAGAAGCTCTTCTCGGAGCTGACCCCGCTGCAGACGCTGCTGCTGTCCGGGATCAACGTCGCGCAGCTCGGCATCTCACCGATCCCCGGTTTCGTGAACAACACGAAACCGCCGTTCAACCTGGTGATCTCCAACGTGCCAGGGCCGCGCAAGCAGATGTACTGGAACGGCGCCGCGCTCGACGGCATCTACCCGGCGTCGGTGCTGCTCGACGGGCAGGCGCTGAACATCACGCTGACCAGCAATGGGGACAACCTCGACTTCGGCGTCACCGGCTGCCGCCGGAGCGTCCCGCATCTGCAGCGCATCCTGACCCACCTGGACACCGCGCTCGTCGAACTGGAACACGCGGTCTCCCTACCCCGCGTTTAGTCCTCTGAATGCGGTAGCCCACCGCATTCAGAGGACTAAACGCGCCGGGGGGCTAGCTGCCGTCGGAGACGTACAGGCCGCCCGGGGTGATCGTGTACAGCTGGCCGTCCGGGCCGGCGGTCGCGTCACGCGTGCGGCCGAGGTTGGTCCAGAGCTTGCCGCCGTTGCCGTTCAGATCGAGCTTGTACGTGCCGCCCTTGAGCGACGCCATGTACAGCGAACCCTTGTACGCGGCGAGCCCGCTCGGCGTCGCCGAGGACGTCGGCCAGGACTTGACCGGGTTGGTCATCCCCGCCGTGTTGCACGGGCCTTCGCAGGTCGGCCAGCCGTAGTTCTTGCCCGGCTCGATCTTGTTCAGCTCGTCGAGCCTGTTCGCGCCGATGTCGGAGATGTACAGCTGCCCGTTCGCCCAGGTCAGCCCCTGGACGTTGCGGTGGCCGTAGGAGTAGACGCGGCTGTTGAACGGGTTGCCGGGCGCGGCCGCGCCGTCGGTGGTGACGCGCAGGACCTTGCCACCGAGGGAGTTCTTGTTCTGCGCGTTGGCACCGTTCTGGCCGTCACCGGTTCCCGCGTAGAGGTAGCCGTCCGGCCCGAAGCGGATCCGCCCGCCGTGGTGGTACTGCGAGCCACGCGGGATGCCGGTGACGATCGGCGTCGGCGGCTGGCCCAGCTTCAGCTTGGCGATGCGGTTGTCGGAACTGGTCGTGTAGTAGATGAAGACCGTCTCGTCGGTGGCGTACTTCGGCGAGACGGCGATGCCGAGCAGTCCGGCCTCCGCGGTGACGCTCACGCCGGGGATGGTCTGGACCGTGGTGACCTTGCCCGCCTTGTCGATCTTGCTGATCGTCTTGGCGTCCTTCTGCGTGAAGACGCCGGTGCCGTCGGGCAGGAAGTCGATCGACCAGGCCTGGTTGAGGCCGCTCGCGAGCTGCCTGATCGCCTGGGCCGACGGCGGCGCTTCGGCGGCCGCCGGGACGGCCGCGATCGACACGGCCGTCGCGGCGGCGAACGTGGCGGCGAGAATACGACGTAAGGACATGGGACGCCTCCTTCAGCTACACCCCTGGAGCCCCGCGAAGTTGGATAGAAACACACAACATAACGAAACGGACACCACTGGACGGGCTATCGGCGGCGCGGGCTGTTAACCGTTGTGTGCGCCGAGCGTGACGAATCGGGCGGCCCGATCGGCCATAGGTAGGAAACTTTACAAAATGCCAGCGGAAGTCGCCCCTTACGTCTGGTCAGAATCGGGGACACGCTTCTAGGGTGGCGGGGCTCGGCCCCGTTCGATCCCATGTGGACGTTAGGAGCAGGAAATGACCGAAACCATCGAGGTATGGACCACGCCCGACTTCGTCGAGTACGAAACCCCCATGGAGGTCACCGCTTACGCGGCCCGCATGGAGGACTGAAACCGCATCCGGTGGTGGGGGCCGTCCCCCACCACCGCGCCGCCGTCCCGATCAGCGAGCCGTTGGAGGCAGCACGGTGTCCGTCATGTCGTCGTCGGAGTTCATCGCGGCTCTGCGCGGGCTTTCCCACCGTTACTGGGGCACCCACCCGTTCCACGTGCGGATGCACGACGGCGAGCTGTCCGAGTACGAGCTGAAGATCTGGGCCGCGAACCGCTGGTACTACCAATGTGTGCTCCCGCAGAAGGACGCGGCCATCATCAGCAACTGCCCACTGCCGGAGATCCGCCGTGAATGGCTCGATCGCATCGTCTACCACGACGGCGCGAAGGCCGGGGACGGCGGAATCGAGCGATGGCTCCGGTTGTGCACCGCGGTCGGGCTCGACCGCGAAGAGGTTCTCGATCAGCGGCACGTCGCCCCCGGCGTGCGATTCGCCGTCGACGCCTACGTGACCTTCGCCCGCACGAAGCCTTGGCTCGAAGCGGTCGCTTCGGGGCTGACCGAAATGTTCGCCGGCCATCTGATGCAGCGGCGGGTCGCCGACATGCTGGCGAACTATTCGTGGATCGCCCCGGAAGACCTCGCCTACTTCACCAACCGGATCGACAAGGTCTCCGGCGAGGGCAAGGGAACGCTCGACATCGTGGTGCGGCACGCCGTCACCCGTGAGCAGCAGGAGAAGGCGATAGCCGCGCTGTCGTTCAAGACCGACGTGCTGTGGTCCATGCTCGACGCCATCGAGCGCGCGGCGGCCAAGGAGTAGCCATGACCACCCTCGACCTGGGGTCGGTGCCGCGGCTGCGGCGCGGAGTCCGGCTGAGCTACGACCAGACCAGGGAAACGCACGTCCTCCTGTTCCCCGAAGGCGTGCTCGTCCCGAATCCCACGGCGGCGGCCGTGCTTTCCCTCTGCGACGGCGTCGGGGACGTCGCGGCGATCGCTTCGGCGTTGCGCGAGCGCTACGCCGGTGTTCGCGAGGAAGAAATCCTGGACGTCCTGTCCCGGCTCGGAGATCGGCGGATCGTCGAATGGACCTGAACACCGCGGCACCGCTGGGCATGCTGGCCGAGCTGACCCATCGCTGCCCGCTGCATTGCCCGTATTGCTCGAACCCGGTGGAGCTGATCGCCCGTGACGGCGAACTGTCCACAGAGGAATGGATTTCCGTGCTCTCGCAGGCACGGGAACTCGGCGTGCTCCAGGTGCACATGTCCGGCGGCGAGCCGCTCGCCAGACCGGATCTGCCCATCCTGGTCGAGCACGCCACGAAACTGGGGTGCTACGTCAACCTGGTGACGTCCGGGCTCGGGCTGACGGAGTCCAGATTGGACGACCTCGTCGAACGCGGCCTCGCGCATGTCCAGCTCTCCGTCCAGGGCGCGACCGCCGACCGCGCGGACCGGCTCGCCGGTGCGCGCGCCCATGACCGGAAGCTGGTCACCGCCGAACTGATCACGAAGGCCGGGCTGCCGCTTTCGGTCAACGTCGTCCTGCACCGGCAGAACCACGACCAGCTCGCCGGAATCATCGACCTGGCCCAGAAAATGGGCGCGGACCGGCTCGAACTGGCCAATACGCAGTACTACGGCTGGGCCCTGCGCAACCGCGACGCCCTGATGCCGACCCGGCGGCAACTCGACGAGGCCGAGCCGATCGTGCGCGCGGCCACCGAACGGCTGCGCGGCCGCATGGAGATCATCTACGTCGTCGCCGACTATTACGAGCAGTACCCGAAGCCGTGTATGTACGGCTGGGGCGCGCGGCAACTGACGGTGGCACCCGACGGGAACGTGCTGCCGTGTCCCGCGTCGACGGCGATCGAGACCCTGGACTTCGACAACGTGCGGGACAAGCCGCTGGCCTGGATCTGGTACGAATCCTCTTCCTTCAACGCTTATCGCGGCGAGGACTGGATGCCGGACACCTGCGGCACCTGCGAGCGGCGCGCGATCGACTTCGGCGGCTGCCGGTGCCAGGCGTTCCAGCTCACCGGTGACGCCGCGGCGACGGACCCGGTGTGCTCGCGTTCACCGCATCGCGGCGTGGTCGACCTCATTCTCGCCACGCCGACGAAAACGGACGAACTCGTGATGCGGGCACCGCGATGAGGGTGATCCTGCTCGGTACCGCGGCGGGCGGCGGTTTCCCGCAATGGAACTGCGCCTGCGCGCTCTGCGTGTCGGACGCGCCGCCGCGGACCCAGGACTGTGTCGCGGTGAGCGCGGACGGCGAGGGCTGGTATCTGCTCAATGTGTCCCCCGACATCCGTGCGCAGATCCTCGCTACGCCGCCCTTGCGCGCCGGGCCGGGGCCGCGGGAAATCCCGCTGCGCGGGGTGTTGCTGACCGACGCCGAACTCGACCATTCGCTCGGCCTGCTTCTGTTGCGGGAGGCGGGCGGCCTTCCGATATGGGCACCGGAGGCGGTTCTGGGTGCCTTGTCCGAACAGTTCCCCGCACGTTCGATCATCGACGGCTACGGCGGCTGGGAGTGGCTGCCGTCATCGGATGTCTCCATCGACGGTCTCCGCGTGAGCATGCTTCCCGTGAGCGACAAACAGCCGAAGTACGCCCGTTCGTCCACTGAGGACGGACCATGGGTCGTGGCGTACCGGATCGAAGACGTCCAGACCGGCGGCGTCTTCGTATACGCGCCTTGCCTGAAGAGCTGGCCGGACGGATTCGACGACTTCACGCGCGACGCGGGCCTGGTGCTGCTGGACGGAACCTTCTACGCGCCGGACGAGATGTCGGGTGCCACCGCGGCCGAGGTCGGCGACGGCGCCCAGCTGGCGATGGGGCATCTGCCGATCACCGGCAGCCTCGCGAAACTCCGGCCGGGCCCACGGTGGGTGTACACGCATCTCAACAACACGAACCCGGTGATCGACCCTGCCTCGCCGGAGCACGCCGCCGTACTGGCCGGCGGCGGCTCCCTTCCGTTGGACGGTACGGAATTCAAGCTCTAGACGACGCCTTCGGGGCTCGCTCCCGAAACGGGAACGGCGTCGGCGGTGAGACGATCGATCTCCGCGAGTTCGTCCGCGGACAGGTCGATGTCGGCGGCGGCCAAGCCGGCCTCGATGTTGGCCGCCTTGCGCGCGCCCACGATCGCGACGTGTACCCCGGGCTGGGCGAGCGTCCACGCGATCGCGAGTTGGCTGACCGAGATCCCTTTGCCCGCGGCGAATTCCTTGAGCCTGTCGACCACGGCGAGGTTGCGCAGGAAGGTGTCTCCGGTGAACGCCGACGACCGGGACCGCCAGTCGGTCTTCTCGAACGTCGTCTCGGGTGTGAAGGCCCCGGTCAGCAAGCCGCTGCCGAGCGGGCTGTACACGAGCACACCGATGTCGTTCTCGCGCGCGTACGGCAGAGGATCGGTCTCGATGTCGCGGCGGAACAGGTGATACGGCGGCTGCAGGGTTTCCACCGGACGGGTCTCGTCGAAGGCGGCCAGCCCGGCGGCGTCGTAGTTCGAGACGCCGACGTGCCGGATCTTCCCGGCGTCGACGAACTCCTGCAGGATCCCCGCCGTTTCCTCGGCCGGGGCGCCGGGGTCGGGCCAGTGGATCTGGTAGAGGTCGATGTGGTCGACGTCGAGGAAACGAAGGCTGTCCTCGATTCCCTGCGTCAGCCACTCACGCCGGGAGTCGCGTGGCCGTTCGGAGCGCGGCTTGATGCCACCCTTGGTGGCGATGACGAGATTGTCGCGGTCGCGCTTGAGTTCCTCGCGCAGCGCCTTCCCCAGCATGGCTTCGGACTTCCCGAAACCGTAGGCCTGCGCGGTGTCGAAGAGGTTGACCCCGAGTTCGCGGGCGTGGTGGATCGCGGCGATCGCCGTGTCCTCGTCGAACGAACCCCAGTCCCCGCCGAGCTGCCAGGTGCCGAAGGCGATCCTCGACACCTCGAGGCCGCTCCTGCCCAATGTCGTCGTACGCATGACTCCAGCAGAGCACAGACATCGGATCACCGCACCGGTTCTCCCGGCCAATGAAACCCCCAAATAACTGTTTGACGGTTGCCGTCCCGGCAGTCGATACTCGTGGCATGTCCGAGTCCCCCGGCCTCGATGGGCTTCGCGTCCTCGCCCATCCCTTGCGGCTGCGCATTCTGTCGCTTTTGACCGGTGTCGCGATGAGCGCGGCCGAAGCCGCGCGCGAACTCGGTGAGACACAAGCGAATGTCAGCTATCACGTGCGACGGCTGCACGAGGCAGGGCTGCTCGACGTCGCCGAGGAGGTCCGGATCCGGGGCGGGCTGGCGAAACGCTACCGACACGATCCGGAGTCCGGGATGCGGTTCACCTCGAAGCATCCGGACGAGGAACAGCTTCTCATCGCGGCGATGGTCGAAGAACTCAAGCGCCGCAGCGAATTCCATTTGCCGGGCGAACGCGGCTCGATCAACGACGCGGAGATGTGGGTCGACCGCGAGACCTGGGAGAAGGCGCTCGAACACGCTCGCGAACTGAGCGCTCTGCTGCACTCGGCCGCGAAACCACCCCGCACCCGCGGCACGATCCCGGTCAGCGCGACGGTGGCGATGTTCGAGATGAGGCGACCGTGACCACCCTGCGCGAACCACTGCGCCACCACAACTTCCGCTGGCTGATCGCCGGCCGCACGTTCGGGGAGTTCGGCAACGCCGTCGCCCCGCTCGCGCTCGCGTTCGCCGTCATCGACCTGACCGGTTCCGCCGTCGACATCGGCATCGTCGTCGGCGCCCGCTCGGTGGCGAGCGTGGTGCTGTTGCTGTTCGGCGGGGTGCTCGCGGACCGGCTGCCGCGGTCGGTGATCCTGCAAGGCACCGAGGTCGCCGCCACGCTGACCCAGGCCGTCATCGCCGCGAGTGTCCTTTGTGGATTCGCGTCGATCCCGCTCTTGGTCGCCCTGAGCGTGGTCAATGGAGCGGTGGCCGCGATCTCGGCCCCGGCGTCGGCGTCGCTCACCCCGCTGACGGTGCCCGCCACCCAGCTCGCGCAGGCGAACGCGCTGGCCAGGCTGCTGTCGAACTCCGGCCGGATCGCCGGTGCCGGACTCGGCGGCATCCTGGTCACCGCGGTCGGCCCCGGCTGGGCGCTCGCCGGGAACGCGCTCCTGTTCCTGGGTTCGGCCCTGTCGTACCGGTGCATCCGCCTCAACCGCCGGGAACGCGTCCCCGGCAGCCGTCCGCTGGCGGAACTCGCCGAAGGCTGGCGCGAATTCCGGTCACGGACCTGGGTGTGGGTCGTGGTCGTGCAGTTCATGGTGGTGAACGCCGTCATCGCCGGCGGGATCGCGGTGCTCGGTCCCGTCGTCGCCGACAGCACCTTCGGGCGCTCCGGCTGGGGTTTCGCCCTCGCCGCGCAGACGATCGGCTCGCTCGTCGGCGGGATCCTCGTGGCCCGATGGCAGCCGCGGCGCGCGCTGTTCGTCGGTGTCGCGGTGATCCTCTTCGAAGCACCGCCGCTGATCCTTCTCGGCCAGGCGCCCTTGCTCCCGCTGCTGCTCGCGGCCATGTTCGTCTCCGGCCTGGCGATCGAGCAGTTCGTGGTCGCGTGGGACGTCTCGCTGCAGGAGAACGTGCCCGAGGACAAACTCGCGCGCGTCTACTCCTACGACATGCTCGGTTCCTTCATCGCCCTGCCGCTCGGCCAGATGGCGGCCGGACCCGCCGCGCACCACTTCGGGGTCAGCACGACCCTGCTCGCGTGCGCCGCCCTGGTCGTGGCCGCCACCTGTCTCGCCCTGTGCAGCGGCCAGGTGCGCGGACTGGTCCGGAAGACCCACGCCGCCCAGCCCTGACCCCGCCCGCGAAAGTGGTAGCAAAGGTCCCTTGCTCCCTTTCCGCAGGTCACGGCCAGGGGCGGACCTCTTCGAGGAGCTTCGCGACCGCGAGCACCAGGTCGTCGGAGTGCCGCGGGCCGACGATCTGCAGACCGACCGGGAGGCCACTGGAGGTGCGGCCCGCCGGCACGCTGATGGCGGGCTGCTGGGTCATGTTGAACGGGTAGGTGAACGGCGTCCAGTCCGGCCAGCCGCTCAGCCCGCTGCCCGGCGGCACCTCGTGCCCGGCTTCGAAGGCGGGGATCGGCAGGGTCGGCGTGATCAGCACGTCGTAGCGCGTGTGGAACTCGCCCATCAGGATGCCCAGCGCGGCCCGCTCGGCGTTGGCGCCGAGGTAGTCGCTCGCCGAGAAGGTCTTGCCGAACTCCCAGACCTTCCGCAGCCCGGGGTCGACCTTGGTCTCCGAACCGGCGGGGAAGGTGTCCAGCCACTTGGCCGCACCCGTCGACCACAGGATGTCGAAGGCGGGCTTGGGATCCGCGAAGCCGGGATCGGCCTCTTCGATGTGCAGGCCCGCGTCCCCGAGCGACTGCACCGCCGACTTGACGATCTCCGCGACCTCCGGGTCGACGTCGACATAGCCGAGCGTCGGCGAGTACGCGGCGATCAGCCCGCGCACGTCCCGGCGGACGGCCTCGCGGTAGGTCGAGACCGGCGGGGCGAGCGCGGCCGGGTCGCGGTAGTCGGGCATCGCGAGCACGTCGAGGAGCAGCGCCGTGTCGTCCACCGAACGCGCCATCGGGCCGGCGTGCGAAAGCGGCCCGAACGGGCTCGCCGGGAACAGCGGGATCCGGCCGTGTGTCGGTTTGAGACCGACGATTCCGCAGAACGAAGCCGGGATCCTGATCGAGCCGCCACCGTCGGTGCCGACGGAAAGCTCGCCCATCCCCGCCGCGACGGCCGCGGCGCTGCCTCCACTGGAGCCGCCCGCCGTCGTCGACGGGTCGATCGGGTTGCGGGTGATCCCGGTCAGCGTGTTGTCGGTGACGCCCTTCCACGCCAGTTCCGGTGTCGTGGTCTTTCCCAGCAGTACCAAGCCGTTCTCACGCAGTCGCGCGGTGACCGGGCTGTCGACGTCCCACGGCTGGTCGGGGTCGATGCACCGCGAACCGCGCAGCGTCGGCCAGCCCTGCGTCAGGAACATGTCCTTGATCGAGGCCGGGACACCGTCGAGCCAGCCGATCGGATTACCGTCCCGCCACCGGACCTCGGACGCCTTCGCCTGTTCGAGCGCGCCATCGGCGTCGACCAGGCAGAAGGCGTTGGTCTCGCCGTCGCGTTCCTCGATGGCACGCAACGCGTTCTGGGTGGCCTCGACCGGTGACAGCTCTCCGGTGGCATACGCGGCGACGAGCTCACTCGCGGTCAACTTGGTGTCGTTCAATCCGGCCCCTAACCTTGGCGAAGCGTCTCCGACGGCACGTATCCGAGTTGCTTGTCCACGACGTTGCGCAGTGGCTCCCCCGCGCGCCAGCGACGGAAGTTGTCCGCGAACACCTCTACCAGAGTATTACGCCAGCCGACGAAGTCGCCCGACATATGCGGCGAGATCAGCACGTTCTCCATAGTCCACAAAGGACTTTCGGCGGGCAGTGGCTCGGTGTCGAAGACGTCGACCGCCGCGCCGCCGAGCGGCCCGTCCCGCAGCGCGCCGATCAGGTCGGAGGTGACGACCAGTTCGCCGCGGCCGACGTTGACGAACCGCGAGCCGGGTTTCATCACGCCGAAGGCTTCGGCGTCGAACATGCCCTTGGTCTGCTCGGTCAGTGGCGCGACCGCGACGACGTAGTCCGCTCCGGGAAGATGCCGAGACAGCTCCGCCGAGGCATACACGTCACCGAAGTCGGGATCGTCCGCACGAGGACGACGTCCGACACCCGCCACCGACATCCCGGCCGCCCGCAGCATCCGCGCGATCGACCGGCCGATCGGGCCGGTGCCGACCACCAGGACGCGACGGCCGGCGATCCGCTCACTCTCCCGATGCTTCCACTGCCGCTGCTTCTGCAGATCCCACGACCGGGCGAAATCCTTGGCGAACGTGAGGACGACACCGAGTACGTACTCGGCTATCGCCCCGTCGAACACCCCACGCGAGTTGGTGAGCACGACGTCGCTCTCCTGCAGCCCCGGGAAGAGCACCGGGTCGACGCCCGCGCTGGCGATGTGCAGCCAGCGCAGCCGGTCGGCCGCATGCCAGGCGCCCGGGACGGCGGTGGAGAGGAAGTCGTAGACGAAGAACGCGTCGGCGCCGGATAACGCGTCGGCCAACCCGGCCGCGTCGGTGTAACGAACCACCGCTTCGGCTTCGATAGCGCGCATGTCCGGTGGGCGCGTGTCTCCGCAGAGCACCGCCAGCACAGGGGTCTCCGAGGCGATCACGTTGACACCGTAAAAGTGGCTCGTATGATTGTCAACAATCCGAGGAACGACCCCCGGAGCACCGGACCTGTGACAGCAGAAGCTTTCCGGAGGCTGAGACTTGGATTTCGACTTACTGGAGTTCGAAGGCCCGTTGGCGCAGCGCGGTATCGGCGTGATCGCCCCCTTCGACCTCGCCCTGGAACGCGAGCTGTGGCGCTGGGTACCCATGGAGGTCTCCCTCCATCTGGCGCGCACGCCGTACGAGCCGGTGCCCGTCAGCATGGAGATGGCCCAGCTCGTCAGCGACAGCAGGCATCTCGCCGCCGCCACGAGGGACGTGCTCCACGTGGAGCCCGAAGTCGTCGCCTATCTGTGCACCTCCGGCAGTTTCGTCAACGGTGTGGACTACGAACGTTCTCTGACCAAGGCGATCTGCGACGCGGGCGCGACGGACGCCGTCACCACGTCCGGAGCGCTGGCGGAGGTCCTGCATCAGCTCGACCTCCACCGGGTCTCGGTACTGACGCCCTACGACGGCGACCTGACCGGGAAGCTGCACGACTTCCTGGCCGAACTCGGCGTCCGCACCGTTTCGAGCGACCACCTCGGCCTGGGCGGTGGCATCTGGAAGGTCAGCTACCGGACCATCGCCGAACGCATCCTCGCCGCCGACCACGCCGACGCGGAAGCCATCTTCGTCAGCTGTACCAACCTCCCCACCTACGATCTGATCGAGCCGCTCGAAAGCGCGCTCGGCAAACCCGTCCTCACCGCGAACCAGCTCACGATGTGGGCCTGCCTCCGGCGGATGAACCTGCCGATCGTCGGGCCCGGCAAGTGGCTCCGGGAGGTCGACTGACCTCTTCCCTTACGATTGTCGACAATCTGCCCTCCGGAGGTTCCGTGCCCATCACGCCGTTCGCCCCACCCGAGCCGCCGTCCGAGACGACCACCATCGGGTTCATCTACCCCGATCACGCGGCCGAAGACGACTACCCGCTCGCGGAACAGCTCCTCGGCGGGGACATGGCCGGGATCAAACTGCCGGTCGAGCACATCTACGGGACCGATCTCCACGCCGTGCCCGAGCTACTGGACCTCGGCAGCGAAAGCCGGCTCGCCGACGGCGCCCCGCTGGTCGCCAAGCACGAACCGGACGCGGTGGTCTGGGCGTGCACCAGCGGCAGTTTCGTCTACGGCTGGGAAGGCGCCCGCGACCAGGCCGACCGGCTGGCGGCCGTCGCCGGTGTCCCGGCGTCGAGCACGTCCTTCGCCTTCGTCAACGCCGCACGGGCGCTCGGCGTCCGGCGGGTCGCGGTCGCCGCCAGCTACCCCGACGACGTCGCCCGGCTGTTCGTCGAGTTCCTCGGTGCGGGCGGGATCGAAGTGGTCTCGATGGGCAGCGCGGATATCGACACCGCCGCCGAGGTCGGCGATCTCAGCCCGGAAGCCGTCGTCGAACTCGCGGTGAGCCGCGACCACCCGGCCGCCGACGCCCTGCTCGTCCCCGACACCGCCATGCGGACGCTCGGCGAGATCAACACGCTCGAAACCCGGATCCGCAAGCCGGTGCTGACCGCCAACCAGGTCACCGTCTGGGAGGGCCTGCGGCTCACCGGGAAGTCCCCGCTCGTCCGCACCTTGGGCGCCTTGTTCGGACAGAGGAGAAGCTGAGCCATGTCCTTGCCGGATATCGAGCCGGTCAGCCGGGAATCGACCGCCGGGATCATCGCGCGCCAGTTGCGGGACGCGATCATGACCGGCGCCCTCCCACCCGGCACCCAGCTCGGTGAAACGGACCTGGCCTCCCGGTTCCAGGTTTCGCGGGGACCGCTGCGCGAGGCGATGCAGCATCTCGTGTCCGAAGGGCTCCTGCGCAGCGAGCGGCACCGCGGACTGTTCGTGATCGACCTCGAACCCGGCGACGTCTACGACATCTACTCGGCACGCTCGGCCATCGAACGAGCCGCGATGCTGCGCGCCTTGCGCGGGGACCGGGAACGGATCGCCACCGAACTCGAAGAGGCCGTGCGCGCCATGGCCGCCGCCGCGGACGAGGACGACCCGACCGCGCTCTCCTGGGCGGACCTCCGTTTCCACGAGGCGCTGATCGCCGCCTCCGGCAGCAAACGGCTCGTGCGCATGGCGCGGACCCTGTTGATCGAGACCCGGATGTGCCTCACCGCGCTGCAGGGGACCTATCAGCAGGTCGAAGAACGGGTCACCGAGCACACCAGCATCATCGAGGCCCTGCGGGCGGGCGACGAAGAGACCGCGCTTTCGCTGCTGGAGGCCCATATGGAGGACGCCGTCCAACGGCTGGCCCCGGGAACCAGCCTGCGGGAGGGCGAAGCTCCCGCTGTGCCTTAGGGATTCAGCCACGGCCCCGCGCCCCCAGCACCGGCTGCCCACCGGTCCCGCCACGGAACTCCCTGTCCCATGGCCAATTGCCGTGCTCGTCCTCGTAGACCAGTTGCAGGGCCCGGAAGTTCTCGCCGTACAGCAAGACGGCGGTGAGCAGGTGCGCCGGCGGAGAACTGAGCGGCACGACCTCCAACGACGGCCAACCCACCTCCGCGGGCAGTACCTCCCCCGGCTCCGGCGGCCCCGACCGGACCACCTGCTGGGCGAAATAATTCAGCAGCTGGCCGGATCTTCGTTCTCTCAGGCCGGTGACGACGAGCTCCGGAAGCCCGGCGTCGGTGAGCCCGACCGTGTACGCGAAGCCCGGTTGGACGATTCCGCGCTCGACCGTCTGCACCATCCAGCCGTACTTGCGGATCAGGGGACGGACCTCCTCGACGAGGTAGTCGTCGCGGGTCTTTCCGGGGTTGTCGCAATGCCAGCACATCGACACTCCTCCAGTCGTCGAATCCGATGATCGACACTGTGCACCGCGGCACCGACAAAAACCCACACCCCGGATCGGCACACGGGCGGCGAACGGGCTTTCATACTGGACTTCGCGCCGAGATTCCCTTTAGTGGCAACGTTTTTCGTCTTGAGAAAATCTACTGCTTGCCGAGAAGGAAGAACCTGCGGAGTTCAACGGCCGGGCCGCGGCGGGGGTCGGCACTATCGAGGGGTACGGCGAACGTGACGTGTCGCGAAAGCCACTTTCGCAACACTGAAGGTTGGGAAAGTGGCTTTCGCAACCTTCAGTGGCCTGTCGTGCACTACATGCCCTGCGAAGTGAATCCAACCCGCTCGACATCCAGACCGTGAAGGCCCCTTCCTTGCGTTAACCGCAGCGAAGGGGGCTTCACGTACTACCCGAAATCGTGAATGGACCATTCATGACATCCGGGACTTGACACGCCTCCAGGCGGATGGTTCAAGATAGAGCGGCGACCACCGCGGACCCGAGTTCGGCGGTGGTGGACTTCCCTCCGAGGTCAGGGGTCTGCACGGTCCCCTCCTCGAGAACCTTTTCGACGGCCGCGCGTACGTCTTGTGCCGCAACGCTTTCCCCGAGATGTTCGAGCAGCATCGCTCCCGCCAGGATCTGCGCCACCGGATTCGCGATGCCCTGTCCGGCGATGTCGGGAGCGCTGCCGTGCACCGCCTCGAACATGGAAGGGAGCTCACCGGTCGGATTGATATTGCCCGAAGGCGCCATCCCGAGCCCACCCGTCACGGCCGCCGCCAGGTCGCTCAGGATGTCGCCGAACAGATTGGAAGCGACCACGACGTCGAGCCGGTCCGGCGCCTGCACCATCCGCGCGGCGAGCGCGTCGACATGGCATTGTTCGGCGTGCACGTCCGGATACTCCGAAGAGATCTCGGCGAAGATCTCGTCCCAGAACGGCATCGAGTGAATGAGCCCGTTGGATTTGGTCGCCGAGCAGACCCGCCCCGTCCGCGTCTTCGCCAGGTCGAAGGCATAGCGGATGATCCGCTCGACCCCGACCCGCGTGAACACGGATTCCTGTAAGACGAACTCGTTGCCCAGACCTCGATTGTGCCTGCCACCGAGCTCCGAGTACTCGCCCTCGGAGTTCTCCCGGACGATCACCATCTCCAGTTCGTCGGCGCTCCGGCCGGCCAATGCCGACGTCGTCCCCGGCAGCAGCCGGACCGGCCGGAGGTTGACGTACTGACCGAACGCACGCCGAACGGGGATGAGGAGGCCCCACAACGAAACATGATCCGGGACACCGGGAAAGCCCACGGCACCGAGAAAGATCCCGTCGAACCGGGAGAGTTGCTCGATACCGTCGTCCGGCATCATCGAGCCGGTCTTGGTGTACCGCTCACAACTCCAGTCGAACTCCTTCCAGGACAAGGAGAAATCGTGTGATGCCGCCGCGCGGTCGAGGACCTTGCGGGCCTCGACCGTCACGTCGACACCGATCCCGTCGCCGGGGATACTCGCGATCCGATACGAAGAAGTCACAGAGCCACCGCGATGTACTTGGTCTCGAGGAACTCGTCGATGCCGACGGTGCCGCCCTCGCGGCCGAGGCCGGATTGCTTGATCCCGCCGAACGGCGCCGCCGGATTCGAGACCAGCCCTTGGTTGAGGCCGATCATGCCGGCTTCCAGCCGTTCCGAAACCCGCAGAGCCCGCTTGAGATCGGAGGTGTACACATAGGACACGAGACCGAATTCGGTGTCGTTCGCCGCCGCGATGGCCTCGTCCTCGCTGTCGAACGGAGTGATCGGGGCGACCGGCCCGAAGATCTCTTCCGAAGCGAGCCTGGCGTCCTTCGGAACATCGGTGAGCACCGTGGCCTGATAGAAGTTGCCCGGACCATCCACAGTGGATCCACCGGTGAGGACGCGCGCTCCTCGCTCGGTGGCGTCGGAGACCAGGCCGCTGACCTTCTCGACGGCGGCTTCGTCGATGAGAGGGCCGACGACGACACCCTCCTCGGTGCCACGGCCCATGGGCAGGGCCTCCATGCGCTCGGTGAGGCGCCGGGAGAACTCGTCGACGATGCCCCGCTGGACATAGAAACGGTTCGCGGCCGTGCAGGCCTCGCCGATGTTGCGCATCTTCGCGGTCATCGCGCCTTCGACCGCCGCGTCGAGGTCTGCGTCTTCGAAGACGAGGAAGGGGGCGTTGCCGCCGAGTTCCATCGAAGTGCGGAGCACCTTGTCCGCACACTGTTCCAGCAGCTTCCGACCGACGCCGGTCGAGCCGGTGAAGGACAGCTTCCGGGCACGGCCGTCCCGGATCAACGGCTCCATCACGCCGCCGGAGTCCGACGTCGTCAGCACGTTCAGCACGCCTTCCGGCAATCCCGCTTCGGCGAGGATGGCCGCGAGGGCCAACATCGAAAGGGGGGTTTGAGCAGCGGGTTTGATGACCATCGTGCAGCCTGCCGCCACCGCGGGCCCGATCTTGCGGGTGCCCATCGCCATGGGGAAGTTCCACGGCGTGATCAGCAGACACGGACCGACCGGCTGCTTGGTCACGAGGAACCGGCCTGTCCCGTTGGGAGCGACGGCGTAACCACCGTCGATCCGGACGGCTTCCTCCGCGAACCAGCGGAAGAACTCGGCCGCGTAGGTGATCTCGCCCTTCGACTCCGCGAGCGGCTTGCCCATCTCGAGGGTCATCAGCAGTGCGAGTTCGTCGGCGCGCTTGATCAGCAGTTCGTAGGCGCGGCGCAGGATCTCACCGCGTTCGCGCGGGGCGACGTTCGCCCAGTCGGCCTGCGCGGCGACGGCCGCGTCGAGTGCGCTGACACCGTCCGCCGGTGACGCGTCGGCCACCTCGCACAGGGCTTCACCCGTCGAGGGGTCGAGAACGGGGAAGGTCTTCCCGTCCGCGGCGGGCACCCACTTGCCGCCGATGAACAGTTCCTTGTCGACCGACGTGACCACGCCGGCCTCACTGATCGAGCTCATCCCAACGCTCCTCCATGTTGTCCCGAACGCCATGCTATGGATATTGTCAACAATCGACAACAGCTCAGCCGACCTAGGAGCGCAGCCCATGGCCCAGCTATCACCGCTGCTCAAGCAGGCAACGCCGGTCGTGGTCGACCACGGTGAAGGGGTTTACCTCTACGGCACCGATGGCAAACGTCACCTGGATTTCACCGCCGGTATCGGCGTGACCAGCACCGGCCACTGTCATCCGCACGTGGTGAGCGCGGCGCAGGAGCAGATCGGCAAACTCATCCACGGGCAGTACACGACGGTCATGCACAAGCCGATGCTGGAGCTGACCGAGAAGCTGGGCGGTGTCCTGCCGGAGGGCCTGGATTCACTCTTCTACGCGAACTCCGGCAGCGAGGCGGTCGAGGCGGCGCTCCGGCTGTCACGGCAGGCGACCAAGCGGCCCAACGTCATCGTCTTCCAGGGCGGGTTCCACGGCCGGACCGTCGCGGCGGCGACGATGACGACGTCGGGCACCCGGTTCAGCGCCGGGATCTCGCCGCTCATGTCCGGCGTGCACGTCGCGCCCTTCCCGTACGCCTTCCACTACGGCTGGGACGAGGAGACGGCGACGAAGTTCGCCTTGCGCGAGCTCGACTACCTGTTCGCGACGGTCTGCGCGCCGAACGAGACGGCGGCGTTCTTCATCGAGCCGGTGCTTGGCGAGGGCGGGTACGTCCCGGCGAACCCCGAGTTCCTCGCCGGGCTGCGGGAACGCGCCGACAAGCACGGGATCCTGCTGGTGATGGACGAGATCCAGACCGGCTTCGGCCGGACGGGCCGGTTCTGGGGGCACGAGCACTTCGGGGTGCGCCCGGACATCGTGCTCATCGCGAAGGGGCTCGCGAGCGGCTTCCCGATCTCGGGCATCGCCGCGTCGGAGGAGCTGATGGCGAAGGCGCTCCCCGGTTCCCAGGGCGGGACCTACGGCGGCAACGCGGTGGCCTGCGCCGCGGCGATCGCCACACTCGAGGTGATCCAGCGCGAAGGTCTGGTCGAGAACGCCGCCGAACGAGGACGCCAGCTCCTGGAAGGCGTGCGGGTGATCGCGGACAAGTCGCCGTCGATCGGCGATGTGCGCGGGCTGGGGCTGCTGGTCGGGTCCGAATTCACCACGCCGGACGGCGAGCCGGACACGGCGAAGGCCCAGGCGGCGCAGAAAGCCGCGTCCTCCAACGGGTTGCTTCTGCTGACCTGCGGGGCGTACATGAACGTCGTCCGGATGGTGCCGCCGCTGATCGTCGACTCCGGACAGGTCGACGAGGCGCTGCGGATCTGGGGCGACGTCGTGGCGGGGGTCGAGTGATGGCCCGCTACATAACGATCACCCTGGACAAGCGCGGGGTCTCCTGCCGTGCCCGGCTGCTCGACGCCGAAGCCCCGCGAACCTGCCGCGCGGTGTGGGACGCGTTGCCGCAGAGCGGTTCGGCCTACCACGCGAAGTACGCGCGCAACGAGGTCTACACGCTCGTGCCGCCCTTCGCCGAACCGAAACCGGGCCGCGAAAACCCCACGGTGACCCCGATTCCGGGGGACGTCGTGTACTTCGGCTTCGAGGCTTGGGAGATCGGCAACCCGGCGTACGGCTACGACGAAGGCAGTGAGGCGCACAGCGATCAGGGCGCGACGGATCTCGCGATCTTCTACGGCCGCAACAACCTGCTGATCAACGGCGACGCGGGCTGGGTGCCAGGCAACGTGTTCGCGACGATCGAAGAGGGGCTGGCCGAGATGGCGGAAGCCGCGCAGGACCTTTGGCTGCGCGGTGTCGAGGGCGAGACGCTTTCGTTCGCCCGCGCCTGAAACCCGTGGGCGGTGCGGGTTTCCACCCTCACCGCCCACGGGCCGGCACCCCTCCCTGGCTTACTGTCGCGCTTCGGAGAGCCGGTACTCGACGCCACCGACCTCTTCGCCGCGCTGGTCGACCTGGGTCACGTTGACGGTGTACTGCTGTCCCCCTGCCGCCTCCGCTCCCGCGGTGAAACTCAGTCTGGCGCCCACCTGTTCGCCGGACTTGAACGTCAAACCGCTGATCCGGGCTCTCTGCGGATCGACGATGGCCAGCTCGGTCTCGCCGATCCGTGCGACACCTTCACCCTTCGCGCCGGCGGCCCGCCAGCGCGCGGCGAGGTCGGGGCCGAGATCGATGGTGATCCGTCCCGGGCCGGTGAACGGCCTGCCCGGCTGGGTGAAGACGATGTCGCCGACCGCGGTGGGGTCGGGACCGTCCCAGCCGAACACGATCGGCCGGTACTCGGGGATCTTGATCCGGAACGGCAGGACGTTCACGTTGTGCCAGCCGATGTTGTTGTTGTTCCGTGCGTTCGCCGACGTACTCAGGCCTTCGGTCGGCAGATCGGTCGGCGAAAGCCACCGTGCCAGCAAGCAGAAGTGCGAGCCGAGCGGGACCTTCCACGGGATGACGACCGTCTTGGCGCCGTACGGTACGGACACGCCGGTCTTCGAGCCGATGTAGGTCCACTGGCTCGCCCATTGGGCCACGGTGCCTTGTTTCGTGTAGTAGACCTGCAGCGTCCCCTTCTCGAGCTTGTCCCCGTACGGGCCCGGGTTGTTCAACGTGACATGGATGAAGGCGTTGTCTCCCTGGGCGACCGGGTCATCGGTCAGGCACCGAATCTCCGTGAGGCACACCCGGATGTCGGGGCTGGAGTAGAGCGAACCGGTCGAGGGTTCGAACCCGACATCGGACGCGTTGTCGCGGATGAAGACGTCGCTCCGGTCCCCCGGCGCGGCCTGCACCGCCGGCGCGACCCCCGCGAACAGCGTCGCGGCGGCCAAGACGGCCGAGGCGAGCAGTGTTCGCCTGCGCCGCGGATTCCTGCTGATCATGTTCCCCTCCTTGGGCGAAACGTTCGACCCGTTGACCGTCGGCCACACCGGTTGTGGCGCGGTTGTCGAGATCGTGTGCCCTAATCGGCCGATTTCGGTGGGTCTTCGCCCGGATACGCTCACCGAGGTCACATGCCGGAGGGAGCAGGGTGCCCGGGCCAGGGGAACTGCGGGTGCTGGGCCCGGTCGAAGCGATCGGCCCCACCGGGCGGGCGGAGTTGCACGGCGCCCGCCAGCGAGCCGTGCTCGGCGTTCTCGCCCTGCACGCGGGCTCGGTCGTCCCGATCCCCCGGCTGGTCGACGTGCTCTGGGGTGAGGATCCGCCGCGCACCGCGGTGAAGACCCTGCACAGCCATGTCGCCCGGATCCGGCAGGCACTGGAGGACTGCGGATTCCCGCTGGTCCTGCAGACGCGCAAACCCGGGTACGTCCTGACGGTCGCATCGTCCTCTGTCGACGCTCTTCGCTTCGAAGAAGAACTTCGTGCCGCCAAGCGGAGTAATCCCGGTCAGGCGGTGACGGCGCTGCGTGAGGCGTTGCGGCTCTGGCGCGGCGATGCCTTCGCGGACGCCGAACTCGACGGCTGGGGGCTGCGCGAGGTCGAGCGGCTGCAAGAGCTACGGCTGTCCGCCTGGGAAGAACTTTGGGACGCGGAGCTCCGGCTCGGTGAACACGAGGAAGTCCTCCGAGAACTTCCGCGGCTCCGGGCCGAACAGCCGTACCGCGAACGGCTCGCCGCACTGCACATGCTCGCCCTGCATCGCTGTGGAAGGCATGCCGAGGCGCTGGAGACGTTCCAGGCCGTGCGCCGAGGACTGGCGGACGAGTTCGGCGTGGACCCCGGACCGGAACTGGTCGAACTGCACACGTCGATCCTTCGACGCGCGCCCGAACTCGACGCACCCGCCCGGGGCACCGCGCCCGCACAGCTTCCCGCCCGTGTCGGGCACTTCACCGGACGGCAGCAGGAGCTCGCTTCACTCGACGCGCTTCTCGACGAAGCCGAGCCGCCGGTCGTGGTGATCTCCGGGGCGGCGGGGATGGGGAAGTCCGCGCTCGCCGTGCAGTGGGCGCATCGCATCGCGGACCGCTTCCCCGACGGTCAGCTCTTCCTCGATCTGGCCGGGCACGATCCGCACGAGGCGGTCTCGCCGGGCGACGCGCTCGCGCATCTGTCGCGCGGGCTCGGCCTCCCTGACGACCGGCTGCCCGACGCGACGGCCGAACGCGCGGCGCTCTACCGCTCACTGCTGCACGGCAGGCGTTGCGTGATCGTCGCCGACAACGCGGGCGGCGTCGAGCAGATCCTTCCTCTCGTTCCTGGTACGGCGAAGACGATGCTGATCGTCACGAGCAGGCAGACGCTGGCGGCGCTCGGCAGCAGGCACGCCGTGCGGGTGTTCGCCCTCGACGCGCTGGCCGACCCGGACTCGATGACCCTGCTCACCCGGGTGCTGGGTACTGATCGCGTCGCCCGCGAACCCGGGCAGGCCGCGCGGCTGGCCAGGCTGTGCGACGGGATGCCGTTGGCGTTGCGGATCGCCGCCGCGCGCCTGACCGGCGAGCCGAATCGTCCGATCGCGGAGCTCACCCATGAGCTGACCGGCGCTGGGCGGTTGGAAACCCTTGCGGTACAAGGGGATTCCCGGACCGTCAAAACCGTCCTCGCGAGTGCCTACCTGCCGCTGGAGCGTGCTCCGGCCCGGCTGTTCCGGCTGTCCGGGCTGATCCCCGGAACATCGTTCAGCGCGGCGCTCGGCGGCGCGCTGTGCGGAGTGCCCGCCGAAGCGGGCCGGACCGCGGCCGCCGAGCTGTCCGCGGCGCACCTGATCACCCCTGCCGGCCCGGACCGCTACCGCCTCCACGATCTGATCCGCGAGTTCGCCGTCGCGTGCGCCCGCACCGACGAAACGACGTCGAGCCGCGCCGAGGCGGCGGACCGGCTGATCGACTGGTACCTGCACGTCGCCGCCGAGGCGAACCGGATCATCGACCCGAACCGCGATCTGGTCACCCCGGCGTTGCGGCATCCGGCACCCGGGCTGCCGTTCCCGGCGGAAAGACGCGCGGCGCTGGCGTTCCTGGGGGCCGAGCGGGCGAATCTGCTGCCCGTGGTGCGGTTCGCCCGCGAACACGGCCGCAACACCGCCGCTTGGCAGCTCACCTACCTGCTCACCAGTTTCTACGACACCACCGGCGGCTGGAACGAGCGGATCGGGCTTTGCCGCGAGGGGGCCGCGGCGGCCGTCGAGCTCGACGATCCGTTGGCGGAGGCGGAAATGCTGCGTGCGCTGGGCGCGGCCTACTTCATGACCCGCAGGCTGACGGACGCGCTCGAAACCAACGCCCGCGCGTTGAAGGCCGCCCGAGCGGCGGGTGATCTCGAAGGCGAAGGGCACATCTACAACAACACCGCCAACGCCTACGCCGCGCTTCGCCGGTTCGACGAGGCGATCACCGCGTACCAGCTGGCCGTGGAGCGATGCACCTCGGCGGGCAACCGGCTCGGGCGTGCCCTGTCCCAGCGCAACCTCGGCCACGCCTGCATTCGCCGCGGCCAGCCGATGGACGGACTCAGCCCGCTGACGGCCGCGCTGGAGACGTTCCGCGAGCTCGGCAACGCCCGGCTGGAAGCGGCCACCCTGGACACGCTCGGCGAGGCCTACGAGGAACTCGGCGATCACGACGTCGCGCTGGACCACCTCGGCAAGGCGCTGGCCGCGTCCAGGGCGATCGGCGACCGCTGGCAGGAGTGGGAGTCGCTGCTGCACGCCGGCCAGGTCCACCTCGCCCGCAAGGACTTCCGGGCCGCGCGGGACGACTTCGACCAGGCGCTGCTGATCAGCCGGGACGTCGGGAACCGGCACAGCGAGGCGGCCGCGCTCGACCGGCTCGGCCGTGCCCATCTGGGGCTCGGCGATCTGACGGCGGCGCGGGAGAGCCTCGAACGCGGCGTCGCGGTCCGGGCGGGCGTCCCCGATCCATACGAGGAGGCTCATCTGCACCGCGACCTCGGTGACCTGGAGACACGGTGCGGGGACACGGCCGCCGCGGCCGCCCACTGGGCTCGAGCGATCGAGCTGTACCGGCGGGCGAACGCGACGGCCGACGCCGACCTCGTCACCCGGCGGGGCTGATCACCACGGTCGAGGTCGCGTACACGAGCCTGCCCTGCGACGGCGCGAAGAACTCGACCCGAGCCTTCCCCGTTTGCCCGGGCACGACCGTGAGCTCGGCGTATCCCCTGGTCTCACCACGCTGGAAGGTGACCACACCGTCCTTCACCGGCTCGTGGGCGGAGCCTTCGGTGCGATAGCGGATCGTGAGCGGTCCCGCGAGCCACGGCCGGGAGAGCACGAGCGGCACCTTGCAGGTGGCGGCCTGCGCGAAGTTGGGCGGGATCGACCAGCAGATCTCGCCTTCCTGGGTGGTGGCCAGCGGCACGGTCTTGACCTTGTCGTCGTCGGCCACCCAGGCGACGCCGACGCTGTGCCCGATCCGGAGGCCTTTCCCGCCGTAGAGATGCAGTGAGAACATCTCGTCGTTCTCGACGAAGGAATCTGCGCGGACCTCGACCGCGACCGTCTGCGTGTCCGCCCGCCCGGACCAGGTCAGTGTGCCCGCGCGCGGCAGGTAGTCGACGCTCTCCTTCGCGACGAACGCCGGATCGACCGGCGAGCCGTTGCCCTCGATCGTCCGGTATTCGACCGAGCCCTGCGGTGCGCAACCGCCGTCGGCGAGTGAAACGGTGAAGAGAAGGGTGGTGTACCCGGCGCTTGTCCCCTCGGCCTGGCTGACGCCGCCGACGTTCACCACGGGCACGGTGCAGGCCGTTTCCCCGCCTTCGGCCGCCGGTACCGCGAGCCCGAACGCGATCGCGAACGACGCCCCCAGCGCCGCGATCCGCCTCATCGTTGATCCCATCGAGCGTCCTCCCCTTCCGGCGGACCGCCGCGGCCCGCTGCGACATGGGTAACCGAGTGAGGTTGTCGTGAGGTTGTGACCAGCGGGAGCAAACATGAAAATGATTCATGGCCATCCTCGTCCACGACGTACTACGCTTCGGTAACCAGGCAAAGAAGCGTGAGGAAGGGCAGTCGATGGGCGATGTTGCGGCACGGTTCGCCGAGATCGTCGGGGACGCGAACTTGCTGTCAGGCGAGGCGATTCCCGAGGACTACGCACACGACGAGGCTTTGACCACCTCGGCGCAGAGGCCCGCCTACCTGGCGAAGCCGGGAAGCACCGAAGAGGTCGCGGAACTGCTGAAGGCGGCAGGCGAACACGGCGTGCCGGTCACCGCGCGCGGTTCGGGCACCGGCCTTTCCGGTGCCGCGCGGCCTCGCGAAGACGGCCTGGTGATCTCTTTCGAACGAATGAACGCGGTGCTGGAGATCGACACCGACAACCACGTCGCCGTCGTCCAGCCGGGCGTCACACTGTCCGATTTGGACGAAAAGACCACGGAAGCCGGACTCGGCTACACCGTCTATCCCGGGGAACTGAGCGCGAGTGTCGGCGGCAACGTCGGCACCAACGCGGGCGGCATGCGTGCGGTCAAGTACGGCGTCACGCGGCACAACGTCGTCGGCCTGCAGGCCGTGCTGCCGACCGGTGAGATCATCCGGACCGGCGGCAAGACCTCGAAGGTGTCGACGGGCTACGACCTGACCCAGCTGATCATCGGCTCCGAAGGCACCCTCGCGATCGCCACCGAGGTCATCGTGAAGCTGTACCCGCGCCTGCCGCACGGTGCCACGGTGTTCGCCCCGTTCGAGACCTTCGACGAGGTGATGACCGTCGTCCCGAAGATCATCTCCAGCGGGCTCGCGCCGCACATCCTCGAGTACATCGACAACCTGACGCTCGCCGCGATCAGCTACAACGAGAAACTCAGCCTCGGCGTACCGGACTCCATCCGGGACACGGCGCAGGCCTATCTGGTGGTGGCGCTGGAAAACCGCGACAGCGACCGGCTGCACTCCGACATCGAGGAACTCGGCGGGCTGCTGGGAGACCTCGGCGCGATGGACGTGTACGTGCTCGAAGGCCCTTCGGCACGCAAGCTCATCGAAGCTCGCGAAAAGGCGTTCTGGACGGCCAAGGCGGCCGGCGCGGACGACGTGATCGACGTGGTGGTCCCGCGATCCGCCATGCCCGAGTTCCTGCGCAAAGCGAGGGAAATGGCGTTGTCGCGCGAGGCGGGCGCGCTCGGCTGTGGCCATGCCGGCGACGGCAACGTCCACCTCGCCATCTTCTGCAAGGACGCGGACAAACGGAAACAGTTGCTGACCGACATCTTCGCGCTCGGCATGGAACTCGGCGGCGCGATCTCCGGCGAACACGGCCTCGGAAGGGCCAAGGCCGGCTACTTCCTCGACCTGGAGGACCCGGCGAAGATCGCGCTGATGCGCCGGATCAAGGAAAGCTTCGACCCGGCCGGGATCCTCAACCCCGGCGTTCTTTTCGCTGAGAGGGCTTGAAAAGTGAGTGAGATGAACGGCGCCCAGTCCCTGATCCGCACCCTCGTCGACGCGGGCGTCGACGTGTGCTTCTCGAACCCGGGCACCTCGGAGATGCACTTCGTGGCCGCGCTCGACTCCGTGCCCGAGATGCGCGGCGTGCTCGGCCTGTTCGAAGGCGTCGTCACCGGCGCCGCGGACGGGTACGCGCGCATCGCCGACAAGCCGGCCGCGACACTGCTGCACCTCGGCCCCGGGCTCGGGAACGGGCTGGCGAACCTGCACAACGCGCGCCGCGCCCACACTCCGATCGTCAACGTGATCGGCGACCACGCGACCTACCACAAGCAGTACGACGCCCCGCTCGAATCGGATATCGAGGCCGTCGCCGGTTCGCTCGAAGGCTGGGTCCGCCGCTCGGAGCACACGAAGGACGTCGGCGCCGACGCCGCCGCGGCGGTCGCGGCCTCCCAGGACGCCCCCGGGCAGGTGGCGACCCTGATCCTCCCCGCCGACGCGTCCTGGGGCGAGGGCGGTGAAACCTGCGCGCCCATCCCGCCCCGGATCCCGCAGGTCGTCGACGCGACGACGGTGAAGAACATCGCCGAAGTGCTGGCCAGTGGTGAACCGGTCGCCCTGCTCGTCGGTGGCAGCGGTTGTCGCGAGGCCGGACTGCGCGCGACCAGCCGGATCGCGGCCGCGACCGGGGTGAAGACGTTCGTCGAGACCTTCCCCGCCCGGCTCGAACGCGGTGAAGGCCTGCCGACGATCGAGCGGCTGGGCTATCTCGCCGAGCAGGTCGCCTACCAGCTCGACGGGATCAAGCACGTGATCGTCGCCGGCACGAAGGCACCTGTTTCGTTCTTCGCCTACCCCGGCAAGGCGAGCAACCTGGTGCCCGAAGGCGCACAGGTCCATGTGCTCGCCGATGTCGCGCAGGACGTGCCGCGGGCTCTGACCGACGTGGCGGAACTGGTCGCGGCCGAGACCGAGCCCGTACTGCAGGAGGCCGCCCGGCCCGCCCTGCCGTCCGGGCCGTTGACCCCGCAGAACTGGGTCGAGGTGATCGGCGCGCTGCTGCCGGAACGCGCGATCATCGCCGACGAAGCGAACACCTCCGGGCTGTTGCTGCCCGCCGCGACCGCGGGTGCGCCCCGGCACGATGTGCTGACCCTGACCGGCGGCGCGATCGGCTACGGCATGCCCGTCGCGACCGGCGCCGCCGTCGCCGCGCCGGACCGGCCGGTGATCAACCTGCAGTCCGACGGCAGCGCGCTGTACACGATTTCGGCGTTGTGGACGCAGGCCCGGGAGAATCTCAACGTCACCACGGTCCTGCTGAACAACCGCGCGTACGCGATCCTGCGGCTGGAGTTGCAGCGGGTCGGCGCGGACGCCAACGGCCCCAAGGCGAACGAACTGCTCGACCTTTCCCGGCCCGACATGGACTTCGTCAAGATCGCCGAAGGCATGGGCGTCCCGGCGACCAGGGCGACGACCGCGGAGGAGCTGGCCGAACAGTTCCAGCGCGCGCTCGCCGAGCCGGGACCGCACCTGATCGACGCGATCGTCCCGACCCTGTTCTGAGCGAGGTGTCCTTGCGTTGCGATGAAACCCTTTCATCGCAACGCAAGGCGCGCTAGTGGACCGACGCGACCAGCGGCTCGGGCTGACGTTGCTTCGGCACGAAAACGGTCAAGACGAGCCCCAGCAGCGCCGCACCGGCGGCGACCACGAAGCTCAGCCGGAATCCGGCCGCGGACGGGACGGAAACCCCGCCGACGGTGATCGCCAGCGACGCGAGCATGGACGCCATCACCGCGCTGGACGTCGACGTGCCGACGGAGCGCATCAGCGAGTTCAGCCCGTTCGCGGACGCGGTTTCGGTGACCGGGACCGAGCCCATGATCAGCGCGGGCATGGCCGCGTAAGCGACGCCCACTCCACCGCCGATGATGACCGACGCCGTGATCAGCTCGAAGGCGTTGTCCATCAACACGGTCGCGAAGGCATACCCGGCCGCGATGGTCGTGGCGCCGACCATCAGTGTCGTACGCGGTCCGTAGCGCTCGATGAGCCGGGCCGAAACCGGCGACAGCATGAACATGACCAGACCGTTCGGCGCGAGGCAGAGCCCGGCTTCCACCATCGTCAGGCCGAGGCCGTAGCCGGTCGACGCCGGTGCCTGCAGTAGCTGCGGGAACGACAACGCCATCGAGTACAGCGCGAAGCCGATCATGATCGACGCGAGGTTGGTGAGCAGCACCGGCCGCCGCGCGGAGACCCGCAGGTCCACGAGCGGATCCCGGCGCCGCAGCTGGTAGGCGCCCCAGATCAGCAGGATCACCACCGCGCTCCCGCCGAAGGCCAGCGTGCGGCCGCTACCCCAGCCCCATTCGCCGCCCTTGACGATCGGCAACAGCAGGCAGACCAGGCCGACGGTCAGCCCCACGGCACCGAGGTAGTCGAACGGCGCCGGTGTCTTCACCGGCGACTCCGGCACCACGAAGAGGATCAGCAGCCCGCAAACGAGCCCGAGCCCCGCCGACGCCCAGAAGAGGACGTGCCAGTCGGCGTTCTGCGCGACCAGCGCCGACACCGGGAGCCCGATGGCACCGCCGACACCGAGCGTCGAACTCATCACCGAGATCGCGGCGCCGACCCGTTCCGGGGCGAGTTCGTCGCGCATGATGCTGATGCCCAGTGGGATCGCGCCCATCGCGCAGCCCTGAAGCCCTCGGCCGACGACCATCAGCGCGAGCGAACTCGTCAGCGCCGACACCACCGAACCGGCGACCAGGAACCCCAGACTGATCAGCAGCAACCGGCGCTTGCCGTAGAGGTCGCCGAGCCTGCCGCTCACCGGCATCACCACGGCTCCGGCGATCAGGGTTGCCGTCACCACCCACGACGCGTCCGACGGGGTCGTGTCGAGCAGCCGCGGAAACGCCGGGATGAGCGGGACGACGAGCGTCTGCATGAACGAGGCCACCAGCCCGCAGGTGGCGAGCACGACCACGAAGATCCGGGGCGAAGGTGCCCGTCCGGCCGGTTTCACCATGCGCATCCCATGATCCGACCTTACACAGCACCACCCTTCCCAGTGAATGCCGGAGAGCCGGGCGTCACGCTGTACGACCCGCTCCGCCGAAGGCCCGCTAATGGCCAGGCAGCGCCCTGCCGACGTCGATCGCGGCCGCGGGCTCACCGACAGGCACTGACGGACGGGATCACAGCCAGGTGCGGACCCCGCCGTGCCCGGAGCAGGTGCCGCGGCGATTCTGGCTGTAGCTATACGAACCGTCCCGGCAGAGGGCGGTCGCGCCGTCGGCCGCACCGGGTCCGCTCGCCGGCCGATGGACGCACACGCCGTCGGTGTTGCGGTAGTAGTCGCTTCCGCATTCCACCGGGTCCGGCGCCGTCGCCTGTGTGGTCTTCGGGCGTGCCTTCGTCGGCTTCGGTTCGACCTGTTTCGGCACCTCGACAGCAGTCGTGGCCGGTGGCACGAACTGCTGAGGTGTCGGCGTAGGCGTGGTCAGGCTCGTCGGCGGTGCCCACGTGCTGATCGCCGGCGTCGGCCTCTGGCTGCTCGGCGGAGTGACCCGCCCGGTGGGCACGGTCTCAACACCGCAGGCTCCGGCGACCAAAAGTCCGATCGCCAGTGCCATGCCCAGCTTCGTTGCGCTCTTCGGCATAACGACCTCCCCAGCACCTGGTAGTGCCGCGTAGTCGGGAGATCGTTCGCCGGTGTTAACGGCGGTTGTGCGGTCAGTCGACCATCGTGCCGCAACTGATATTCAGCGCAGTCGCCGTCATGCTGCGCGCGTGGTCCGATGCGGCGAAGGCGGCCACCCTGGCGACGTCTTCGAGCGACGCCGTCCGCTTGAGCATCGTCGCGTCGACCATGTCACGGATGGCGTCTTCGAGCCCGGCGCCCGCCGGGATCGTCTCCGGGATGCCGCCGGTGCGCAGGGTCACGACGCGGATTCCCCGCGGTCCGAGCTCGCACGCCAGCCCTCGCCGCAACGCCTCCATCGCGCTGAACGCGACCTGGAGCCCACCAAGGTGATATCCCGGCAGCGGATCACCGTCGCCGCCGAACATCAGGATCACCCCGGACCCCTGCTCGATCATGTGCCGGGCGGCCGCCCGTGCGGTCAGGAAGTTCGTCCGCACCGCCGTCCGGACCGGGCTTTCCAAGTCCTCCAGCGACATTTCGACCAGCGGCGTGCCTTGGACGTCATTGTGCGTGATCACGTTCATCGAGATGTCGACACTGCCCGCCGTGGAAGCCACCGAAGCGGCATGCTCGACGATGGCGGCTTCGTCCAGCGCGTCGAATTCCGCCGTTTCCGCTTTCCCGCCCGCCGCCCGGATTTCGTCGGCCAGCGCGTCGAGCTTCTTCAGGGTGCGGCCGGTGAGGTGGACGGTCGCGCCCTCCCTGGCGAATCCGCGGGCCACCGCGCTCCCGATCCCGCCCGCCGCACCGTAGATGATCGCGTTCCTGCCTTCGAGCAACATCGCTTCCTCCTATTTGCCGTCCAAGGTGATGAGTCCTTCAGGCGCGCCCTCCAGCTGGACATCGACCCACAACGGGCGCCACGGGCGGACCTCGTGGAATCTGCGCAGTTCGGCCAGCCCGCTGAGCCAGCCCATCCACGCGCCGTACGGCGGTTTCCCGTCGGAGAATCCACTTTGGACGAAGGTCAGCTTCGTCCCGCCGCCGGAGTCCTCGAGTTCCCAAGTGGCGACGACACCGTCCTGGTAGGCGAGCGACATCTTCGAGCCGGGCACCAGATCGACGATCTTCGCCGGCGCCGGGTCGCTTTCCAGCGACCCCATCGCCCAGCTGCCGCCGACCTCGGTCTCCGCTTCGATCCGGGCGCCGAACCAGCGCGTGAACACGGCGGGATCGGCGATCGAGGAGTAGACCTCACCGCGTGGCGCGTCGATCCGCACTTCTTTGCTCATCAGCGGGGAGGTGAGGTCGCAGCGGGCGGTGAGCGGGCGTCCTTCGACGTGATCGGCGAGATTCGAGACGGAAAGCGCCCAGAACGTGTACATCAGGCCGAGTGACGAATCCGGGTCGGCCAGCATCGCGGTGTAGTCCGGCAGACCGCTCTGGCTGAACGACAAGGACGTCCCGTCCCCGTCTTCCGTCAGCGCGATCTCGACGACGGTCTCCTTCCCGCCGACGGTCCACGCGAACCGCAGGACGTTGTCCTCGGCCAGCAACAGTCGCTGGCGCGGACGATCGCCGTCCGGCGTGTAGCGGCCCCAGAACTCGTAGCGGGACGGCAGATCGACTTCCGCGTATTCGGAAAGCCACTCGCGCAGTGCCCCGGGATCGGTCAGCGCGTGCCAGACCTCGTCGATCGGCGCGCGCAGGCGCAACTGGAACCTCGTCGGTTCAGTCACGGGCATCTCCCTTCGGGTAACAGGCCACGGCGAGCTTGAAGGCGTCGCCTTCCGCTCCGCCGTAGCGGGTGAACAGATCCTGCAAAGTCGTCTTCAGTTCGTCGAGGAACTCCTGGCGCCGCTCGGGCGCCACCCGGATCTCGCCGGAAACACCGATCGACGGCAGCTCCGGCGCGGTCCGGTCGAGCGCGGCGACGTCCGCCTGGACCTCCTCCATGAGGTCCACCAGGTAGCCCAGGCTCAGCTCGTCCCGCGCCACCCGAGGGCCGAGCCGCCCGACCAGCCCGGGTGACAGCCAGTACGAACGAGCGGTCGCCTGGTACACGCCCTCACTGACGGCGCGCACCTTCCGCTCCGACACCTGCTTCACGAGACCGGCTTCCACCAGTCGTTTCACGTGGTAATAGACCCGCTGCGGCGTCTGATCCAGCACCGTCGCCACCTCGGTGCACGACCGCGGCTCCGCCAGCTGCCGCAGGACGTCCACCCGCTGCGGTTTCAGCAACGCCTCCGCCTGGTCCAGCCGATCGAGGTACTCCACATCCTTCACGACGCCACACCCTTGATCACAAAAATCAGTTTGAACGTAAAAATCCATTTTGTCAATCGGCCCGGATCGCGCTACTCTCGTCGTGTGGCGATCCTGCGGCGGTACGCGGCGGAAATCGCGGTCACCGTGGCGGTGATCGCGGGTTCCGTCGTGGTCTCGCTCGGGGACGACGCGGAGACACCGCGCAACGCGGCCGTCGGCTGGGCCTGCGTGGCACTCGCCTGCGCGTCGTTGTTCCTGCGCCGCCGGTACCCGCTCCCCGTAGCGATCTTCACCGCGGCGTGTTGCGCGGTCTACTACCCGCAGACCGATCCGGACGGGTTCGTCCTGCTCGCGTTCGCCTTCGCGCTGTACAACAACGCCTCGACCGGGCGGATACGGAGCGCGGCGGTCGTCGCGGCGGCCTCGATGGGCGGCGTCGCGATCGGCGAAGCCGGGGCCGGCGCGGCACGGCAGGTGGACAACTTCGCGTTCCTGCTGATGGCGGGCTGGTTCATCGCGCTGGTCGCGGTCGGCGCCGTGACGTACTACCGCCGGGAAGCCGAGCGCACCAAGGAGGCCGAGGCGCAGCGAAGGGCCACCGAAGAGCGTCTTCGGATCGCGCGCGAACTGCACGACGTCCTCGGCCACAACCTGGCGCTCATCAACGTCCAGGCCGGCGCGGCGCTGCACGGCAAGGATCCGGCGAAATCCGAGGAGGCGCTGACCACGATCAAACAGACCAGCAAGGAGGCGTTGCGCGAACTCCGCGCCACCCTGGGCATGCTGCGGCAGGCGGACACCCCGAGCCTGGCCAGGGTCGCCGAACTGGCCGAGTCGGCGGGCACGCACGGGCTCACCGTCCGGACCGAGATCGACGGCACGGCGACGGAGCTGCCACCCGATGTCGAACACGCCGCCTTCCGCGTGGTCCAGGAGGCGCTGACGAACGTCGCGCGCCACGCCGCCGCGAACACCGTCGTGGTGCGGATCGGCTACACGCCCCATGATGTGTCCGTGCAGATCGACGACGACGGCCGAGGAGGCGCGGCTGTACCCGGAAACGGGATCCGCGGCATGACCGAACGGGCGGAGGCACTCGGTGGCGAGCTCACCGCGGCCGCGCGCGAGGACGGCGGCTTCCGGGTACGCGCCCGGCTTCCCTTGCGGGTGAAGAAGTGATCCGGGTCCTGCTGGTCGACGATCAACGGCTGGTCCGTGCCGGCTTCAAATCCATTTTGGACGGTGAAGACGACATCAGCGTGGTCGCCGAAGCGGCCGACGGACGTGAATCCCTCGAAGCCGCGCGCGAACACGAACCCGACGTCGTCCTGATGGACATCCGGATGCCGGTGATGGACGGGCTCACCGCGACCCGGCATCTGCTCGGAGATCCGGCGCGGGCCGGGACCAAGGTCGTCATCCTCACCACCTTCGACCTCGACGAGGACGTCTACGGCGCCTTGCGCGCGGGCGCCAGCGGATTCCTGGTCAAGGACACCGAACCGGAGGAACTGATCCACGCCGTCCGGGTGGTCGCGAGGGGCGACGCGTTGCTCGCGCCGTCGATCACCCGCCGCCTGATCTCCGAGTTCGCCGGGCGAGTGGACCGGCCAAGTCCCCTCGCCCACCCTGAACCGGCTCACCGAGCGGGAACGCGAGGTGATGAGCCTCGTCGCGGCCGGACTGTCCAACGACGAGATCGCGAAGGAACTCGTGCTCAGCCCGGCGACGGCGAAGACGCACGTCAGCCGGATCATGACCAAGGTGGACGTCCGTGATCGCGCGCAGCTGGTCGTGCTGGCCTACGAATCGGGCATGGTCACCCCGCGCTGGTTGACCCCGTGACCACAACCCCGGTAGTACGGGAAGCGCCTTAGGGGTAGCCGAAAGTTGCGGCCCGGGTGCCCGCCCGAGCCCGACGATATGCGGCCGGGGAAAGCCGATGCTGTCCCGCATGGACACCAACACTCTCTCCGAGAGGCGGCCTGGGGGCGGTCTCTCGAAGCTGGCGGGCTGGTCTCAGCGCCACCGCTGGCTCGCCGTTTCGCTCTGGCTGCTCACCCTCGTCGGTGTCACGCTGGGCTCGCAGCTGGCGGGCAGCGCCTACCACGACGACCATTCCCTGCCGGGTACCGAATCCCAGCAGATCATGGACCTGTTCAAAGCACAGGCTCCCGCACAGACCGGCGCGACGGCCGAAATCGTCTTCAAGACCGAGAGCGGACTCGCGACCGCACGCGGACCGATCGACACGATGCTCGCCGAAGTGCGGAACCAGCCGCACGTGAAGTCGGTGACGAGCCCTTTCGACACCCCGTCGGCCATCTCGCGTGAGGGCACGATCGGTTACGCGGCGGTCGCTTTCGACCTGGAGTCGAAAGATCTGCCGTACGACGACATCGTGCGTGTCGTCGACACCGCGAAGAAGGCGGAGACGGCCGCGCTCCAGGTCGAACTCGGTGGCGACCCGATCAAGCGGACCAGCGGGGGCGGCGGCCCGTCGGAGGGCGTCGGGCTGCTCGCCGCGCTGGTGATCCTCGTCTTCCTGTTCCGCTCGATCCTCGCTGCCGGGCTCCCGGTGATCACGGCGATCTTCGCCGTCGGCAGCACACTCGGCGTCATCGTGCTCGTCAGCAGGTTCGTCGACATCGCGAGTTACACGGCGCCGTTGATGATGCTCGTCGGGTTCGGCGTCGGCGTGGACTACGCGCTGCTGATCTTTTCCCGCTATCGTGGTGAAATCCTCGGTGGCCTCGACCGCGATCAGGCGGCGAGGCGGGCGCTGGACACCGCGGGCCGGTCGGTGCTGTTCGCCGGTGGCACGGTGATCATCGCGTTGCTCGGCCTGCTCGCGCTCGGCCTCGGTTCGCTGCGCGGGGTCGCGCTCGCGGTCGCGCTGACCGTGCTCGTGACGATGCTGGCCTCGATCACCCTGCTTCCCGCGCTGCTCTCGCTTTTCGGGCGCCGCCTGGAAAAGGGCATCCGCAAGCACGCCGCGAAACGCGAACACGGCAAGTCGTGGGGCAAGCTCGGGGACGCGGTGCAGCGGCGGCCGATGGTGCCGCTCGCGATCGGGCTGCTCGTCCTCATCGGACTTTCGTTGCCGGCGCTCGGCATGCGCCTCGGGTTCGCCGACTCGGGCACGGATCCGGAGACGTCGACCACCCGGCAGGCCTACGACCTGATGGCGGAGGGTTTCGGCCCGGGGTTCAGCGAGCCGTTGATCGTGGTCACCGAGAACGGCGATGGCGCCGCGCTGCAACGGAAACTCGAGACCACACCGGGCATCGTCAAGGTGACGCCACCGATGGGCCAGGGCGTCACGACGGTTCTCGCCTTCCCCACGTCTTCACCGCAGGACGCGGCGACCGCCGATCTGGTGGAACGGCTGCGGACCGAGGTTCTGCCGGGACTGCCGGGCAAGTATCTGGTCGGCGGGAGTGTCGCGGCGGCGGTGGACTTCGCGGACGCCGTCGGCGACCGGTTGCCGCTGTTCGTGCTGGTGGTCGTCGGCCTGTCGGCGTTGCTGCTGATGGTCGTCTTCCGCTCGATCCTGATCCCGCTCAAGGCGGCCGTGCTGAACCTGCTGAGCATCGGCGCCGCGCTCGGCGTGATGACGGCGGTGTTCGGCGACGGCCTGTTCGGGGCGCAGGCGGGACCGATCGAGGCTTTCGTGCCGGTGCTGATCTTCGCGATCGTGTTCGGGCTTTCCATGGACTACGAGGTGTTCCTGGTGTCCCGGATGCACGAGGAGTGGCGGCGCACCGGCGACGCGCGTCATGCCGTCCGCGAGGGGCTCGCTTCCACCGGTGGGGTGATCACGGCCGCGGCGGCGATCATGATCGTGGTGTTCGGGGCGTTCCTGCTGAATCCCGACCGGATGCTGGCGCAGTTCGGGCTCGGGCTGGCGGTGGCGGTGCTGGTGGACGCGTTCGTGATCCGGTGCCTCGTGGTGCCCGCGGTGATGCGGCTGCTCGGGGAACGCGCCTGGTGGCTGCCGCGGTGGCTGGACCGGCGGTTGCCGCACGTGGCGCTGGAACCGGCGTCGCGTTAGCCCCCGGATGCCAGGAACGGTCCTTTCCTTGCAAATTTCGCAAGGAAAGGACCGTTCCTAGCATGTTAAAGCGGGCGAAGCGGCTTACTCGTAGATCTCGCCCTTCGCGGCCTTCTCGACCAGCGAAGCGGGCGGGGTGAAGTGGTCGCCGTAGCGCTCCGCGAGCTCACGCGCGCGGTCGACGAAGCCCTGCAGGCCACCCTCGTACTGGTTGATGTACTGGATGACACCACCGGTCCACGCCGGGAAGCCGATACCGAAGATCGAGCCGATGTTGGCGTCCGCGACGGTGGTGAGCACACCTTCGTCGAAGCACTTCACGGTCTCGAGCGCCTCGGCGAACAGCATGCGCTCCTTGAGGTCCTCGAAGGGAACCTCGGCGCTGCCCGACTTGAACGCGTCGCGCAGGCCCGGCCAAAGACCGGTCCGCTTGCCCGACTCGTCGTAGTCGTAGAAGCCCGAGCCGGTGGAGCGGCCCTTGCGGTCGAACTCCTCCACCATCCGGTCGATGACGCCCTCGGACGCGTGCGCGTTCCAGGTGCCGCCGGCGGCCTCGATCGCTTCGCGGGTCTCCTTGCGGATCTTGCGCGGCAGCGTCAGGGTCAGCTCGTCCATCAGCTGCAGCGGCGGGGCCGGGTACCCGGCCTGCGAACCGGCCTGCTCGATCGACGCCGGCTCGACACCCTCGCCCAGCGCGGCCACGGCCTCGTTGAGGAAGGTGCCGATGACGCGCGAGGTGAAGAAGCCGCGGCTGTCGTTGACGACGATCGGGGTCTTCTTGATCTGCAGCGTGTAGTCGAAGACCTTCGCCAGCGTGGCGGGCGAGGTCTTCTCACCGCAGATGATCTCGACCAGCGGCATCTTGTCCACCGGCGAGAAGAAGTGGATCCCGATGAAGTCCTCGGTCCGCTGGACACCCTCGGCGAGCGCGGTGATCGGCAGCGTGGAGGTGTTGGAGCCGAGCACGGCGTCGGGGTTGACGATGCCCTCGATCTCCTGGAACACCTTGTGCTTCAGCTCGACGCTCTCGAAGACGGCCTCGATCACGAAGTCGACGCCGGCGAAGTCCTCCGCCTTGTCGGTCGGCTTGATCCTGGCGAGCAGCGCGTCGGACTTCTCCTGCGTGGTCTTGCCACGGGAGAGCGCCTTCTCCTCCAGCTTGACCGCGTAGCCCTTGCCCTTTTCGGCGCCTTCGAGGGTGACGTCCTTGAGCACGACGTCGATGCCGGCCTTCGCCGAGACGTACGCGATCGCGGCACCCATCATGCCCGCGCCGACGACGCCGACCTTCTTGGCGGTGTACTTCTCGAAGCCCTCCGGGCGCGAGCCGCCCGAGTTGATGCTCTGCAGGTCGAAGAAGAACGCCTTCGTCATGTTCTTCGAGACCTGGCCGGTGGCGAGGCTGATGAAGTAGCGGGTCTCGACGGTGATCGCGGTGTCGAAGTCGACCTGCGAACCCTCGATGGCCGCGGCCAGGATCGCCCGCGGGGCCGGCATGTTGGCGCCCTTGATCTGCTTGCGCAGGTTCGCCGGGAACGCGGGCAGGTTCGCCGCGAAGCTCGGGTTCGACGGGGTGCCGCCCGGGATCTTGTAACCCTTGACGTCCCACGGCTGTACGCCGCCCTCGGGGTTGGCCTTGATCCACGCCTTCGCGGCCGGGACCAGCTCCTCGACGGTGCCGACGAGCTCGTGCACGAGGCCGAGTTCCTTGGCCTTGGCCGGGCGGTGCCGCTGGCCCTGCAGCAGCACGTTCAGCAGCGCGCTCTGGATGCCCAGCAGGCGTACGGTGCGGACCACGCCACCGCCGCCGGGGAGCAGGCCGAGGGTGACCTCAGGGAGGCCGATCTGGCTGCCCTTGACGTCGGCCGCGATGCGGTGGTGCGTCGCGAGCGCGAGTTCGAGGCCGCCGCCGAGCGCGGCGCCGTTGATGGCGGCCACGACCGGCTTGCCCAGCTGCTCGAGCCGGCGCATCTGGCCCTTCATCAGGGAGCTGCTCTGGGTGATCTCGGCGGCGTGCTCCGGCTTGGCCTGGATCAGGTCGTTGAGGTCGCCACCGGCGAAGAAGGTCTTCTTGGCCGAGGTCAGGACGACACCGGTGATGTTGTCCTTCTCCGCCTCCAGGCGATCGACGACGACGCCGAGCGACTCGCGGAAGTCGGCGTTCATCGTGTTGGCGGACTGCTTCGGGTCGTCCAGGGTGAGCACGACGATGCCGTCGGCGTCCTGCTCCCAGCGGATGGTCTTCGCTTCAGTCATTGTCTCTTCCTCAGACCCGCTCGATGATGGTCGCGACGCCCATGCCGCCGCCGATGCACAGGGTGACCAGGGCGCGGCGCGCCTGACGACGCTCCAGCTCGTCGACGACGGTGCCGACCAGCATCGCGCCGGTGGCGCCCAGCGGATGCCCCATCGCGATGGCGCCGCCGTTGACGTTGACCTTCTCCTCGTCGAGGTGCAGGTCCTTGATCCACTTGAGGACGACCGAGGCGAAGGCCTCGTTCAGCTCCCACAGGTCGATGTCGTCCGGGGTGAGGCCGGCGATCTTGAGGACCTTCTCGGTGGCCGGGGTCGGACCGGTGAGCATGATCGTGGGCTCGGAGCCGACGGTCGCGGTCGCCACGATGCGGGCGCGCGGGGTCAGGCCGAAGTCCTTGCCGATCTGCTCGTTGCCGACCAGGACCAGCGCGGCGCCGTCGACGATGCCGGACGAGTTGCCGCCGGTGTGGACGTGGTCGATCTTCTCGACTGAGTGGTACTTCTGCAGCGCGACGGCGTCGAAGCCGCCCAGCTCGCCGATACCGGCGAAGGCGGGCTTGAGCTTGCCGAGGCCCTCGATGGTGCTGCCCGGGCGACGGTGCTCGTCGTGGTCGAGGATCGTGACGCCGTTGATGTCCTTCACCGGGACGACGGACTTCGCGAAGTAGCCGCCGGACCAGGCCGCTTCGGCCTTCTCCTGCGAACGCACGGCCCACGCGTCGACGTCCTCGCGGGAGAAGCCCTCGATGGTCGCGATCAGGTCGGCGCCGGTGCCCTGCGGGACGATGTAGTTGTCGTACGCGGTGGCGGGGTCCATGAACAGCGCGCCGCCGTCGGAGCCCATCGGCACCCGCGACATCGACTCGACACCGCCGGCGATGATCAGCTGGTCCCAGCCGGAGCGCACCTTCTGCGCGGCGGTGTTGGTGGCTTCGAGGCCGGAGGCGCAGAAGCGGTTCAGCTGTACACCGGCGACGGTCTCGGGAAGGCCCGCGTTCAGCGCGGCGGTGCGCGCGATCACGGCGCCCTGCTCGCCGACCGGGGACACGACGCCGAGGACGATGTCGTCGATCACGGCGGGGTCGAGGTTCGGGTGCCGGACCTTCAGTTCTTCGATGAGGCCGACCACGAGATCGACCGGCTTGGTGCCGTGGAGGGCACCACCCTTGTTCTTGCCGCGAGGCGTACGGATCGCCTCGTAGATGTAGGCCTCGCTACTCACAGAAAAACTCCTCCGCGTACGGCGCTGTATCAAGATGAAACGTACCGGCCAGTAGTCATGCTAATGCCGATTAACATAAACCGCGATAACCCCATGGTGTCAATGGGTTGCGATGCACGCAACCGGCGCTATCGTGGGTTCACCTATGGATCACCCGACCGAGCGTTCCCCGCGACCGCGCGACCGCAAGGCCCAGCTGGCCGGCCTCGCCGCGGAGCTCTTTCGCGCCCGCGGGTTCCACGGCGTCGGCATCAACGACATCGCCGCCGCGGCCGGGATCACCGGGCCCGCGCTGTACCGGCATTTCGCGGACAAGCAGGCCGTGCTGTCCTACGTCGTGCTGTCCGGCATCGACGACATGGAGGCGGCCACCACCGAGACGCTCGCCGACGGTCTTCCCATTCCCGCCCAGGTCAACGCCCTGTTGGGCACCCTCGCGGCGCAGGCGGTGGAGCGGCGCGAGGTCGCCGCGCTGTGGCGCTGGGAGGGCAGGCATCTGCCCCGGGAGGAACGGCGTGAGATCCGCCGCCGGTCCGGCGCGGTACTCGAAGCGTGGTCCAAGGCGCTGCGCGCGTTGCGGCCGGAACTGACCGCCGACGACGCCGAGTTGCTGTGCTGGGCGGGGCTGAGCGTGTTCGGCAGTGTCTCCGTGCATCACACGTCGGTGGCGAAGAAACGCTTCGCGCAGATCCTGGTACAGCTGGCGGAGTCGGTGCTGCATGTCACACTCCCCGAACCCGAGGAGACGCCGGAGGAGACGCCGTCGATGGCGCTCGGCGAGCCGTCCCGCCGCGAGCAGATCCTCGCCGCCGCGACCGAGCTGTTCGGGCAACGCGGCTTCCGCTCGGTGAGCATGGAGGAGATCGGCGCGGCGGCCGGGATCGCCGGGCCCAGCGTGTACCGGCACTTCCCCAGCAAGGCCGCGCTGATGGTGGCGATCGGGCATCGAGCGGCCGACCGGCTGGCGCTCGCCGCGGAACGCGCGTTGCGGACCGACGACGAACGCGACGCGCTCCGCAGGCTCGCGGCGTCCTATGTGCACACCCTGCTGCGCACGCCCGAGCTGCTGGTGTCGTTCTCCGGCAGCCCCATGGAGCTGCCGGAACGCGACAAGGCGGATCTGATCCGGGTCCAGCGTGACTACGTCGCGCGCTGGATCGCGCTGACATCGGAAGTCCATCCGGAACTGAGCCTGCGTGAAGTGAAGATCACCGTGCACGCGGCGCTGACCATCGCGAACGACCTCGCGCGCACCCGGCGGGTCAACGGCCGCCCGAACTTCGAGGCCGAGCTGACCGCGCTGACGCACGCCGTCCTGAAAGTCAGCTCTTAGCAAACTCGCGTGTTCCGCAAAGGCCCGCCGGGCACGATATGCGCGTGCCCACGAAACGCGGCCTGCATCTGGTGACCCGGGACGAAGACCACAAGGTCACCACGCTGGAGCTCTTCTTCGACCTGGTCTTCGTCTACGCCATCACCCAGACCACGCAGCTGATGGCCGACCGCCTCAGCCCGCTCGGCATCGGACAGGGCGTGGCGATGATCGCCGTGCTGTGGTGGTGCTGGTGCGCCTACGCCTGGCTGGCCAACACCCTGCACGTCGACCGCGGCATCGCCCAGCTCGCGATGTTCGCCGCGATGGGGACGATGTTCCTGGTCTCGCTGACCATCCCGGAGGCGTTCACCGATCTGCCCGGCGGCCTGTACGCGCCACTGATGTTCGTCGGCTGCTACTTCCTGGTTCGGCTGCTGCATCTCACCGCGTACTTCGGCGCCGCGCGGACCGATCCGGAGCTGCGCAAGGTCGTCCTGAAGATGTTCGTCGGACTGCTGCCGAGCGTCGCGCTGCTGACCGTCGCGGCCTTCTTCTCGGGCTGGGTGCAGCTCGGCATCTGGGCGGTCGCGCTGCTCGCCGACTACGTCAACGTCTTCCGGACCCGCTCCTCGGACTGGCGGCTGCACCAGCTCGGCCACTTCGCCGAGCGGTTCGGGCTGATCGTGATCATCGCGCTCGGCGAGTCGATCGTGGCGATCGGCATCGGGATCAGCTCGTACCCGATGTCGTGGCCGATCACGCTGGCCGCCGTCTTCGGGCTAACGCTCGCTTCGGCGATGTGGTGGATGTACTTCGCCGTCGTCTCGCACGTTTCCGAGCACAACCTGAAGCGCGCCGAGGGCGTCGAGCGGGTGCGGATCGGGACGGACACGTACACGTTCCTGCACCTCCCGCTCATCGCCGGGATCGTGCTCGTGGCACTGGGGCTGAAGAAGTCGCTGCTGTACGTGTCCGACACCGAGCACCACAGCCTTTCCGACGGTCTGCACGGGACGCCGATCTGGGCGCTCACCGGCGGGCTCGCGCTGTACCTGATCGCGTTGAGCGGGCTTCGGCGGCGGAATCTGGGCTCGTGGAACGTGCAGCGGCTGGTGCTCGCGGTGCTCCTGCTGGCGGCGACGCCGTTGCTGGAGCTCGTGCCGGCGATCGTGCTGGTCGGCGCGGTGGCACTGGCGGCGGTGGCGCTGGTGCTGTTCGAGAGGCGCAAGCTTGTGAGTAATCCGGGACTTCTCCACCCCCGGAATCACTCATCGGCGTGACGTTCGCCTCCCCCGTGGTGGCGCATCCGCCCGAGGAGAGTTAACCTACTCACGAGTAGGTAAGCGAGGCAGGGAGACTCACCGTGGGTGCGCCTAGGAAACGAGACGCGATGGGCCTTGGCCTGTCCGCGCTCACCCGGCTGGCCGGGAGCAAGGTCATTGAACGGGCCGGACTTCGGAAGCCCGTGCAGAACCTGGTCAGTGCCGGGACGCGCAACGGCTTCCGGGTCGCGGGCGCGGCGGGACGGACCTTCAAATCCGCCAAGAAGCTCGGCAAGCCCGCGCGGCTCGCGCCTGCCGAGGACACAGGACTGTTCGACCTCACCCCGAGTGAGGACCAGCAGCTCATCGTCGAGACCGTGACGGAGTTCGCGGCCGAGCAGCTGCGGCCCGCCGCGGCCGACGCCGACGCGAAGCTCCAGGCCCCCGAGGGTCTGCTGAGCCGCGCCGCCGAACTCGGCATCACGCTCGTCGGCATCCCCGAGGAGCTGGGCGGCGTCGGCACCGAGCGGTCGGTGGTCACGAACGCGCTGGTCGCCGAGGCCCTCGCGCACGGCGACCTGGGGCTCGCGGTCGCGGTGCTCGCGCCGTCCGCGGTCAGCACCGCGCTGGTGTCCTACGGCGACGAGCAGCAGCAGGCGGACTACCTGCCCGCGTTCGTCGGCGAGAACGTCCCGGCCGCGGCGCTCGCGCTGCAGGAGCGCACCGCGCTGTTCGACCCGTTCAAGCCGGCCACCAAGGCCCGCCGCACGCCGAAGGGCTACCAGCTCGACGGCGTGAAGTCGCTGGTCCCCCGGGCGGCGGACGCCGAACTGTTCATCGTGTCGGCCGACCTCGAAGGCCGCGGCCCGGCGCTGTTCCTCGTCGAGTCTTCGAACTCCGGTGTCACCATCGAGTCCGAACCGGCGATGGGCCTGCGCGGCGCGGCGACCGGGAAACTGCACCTGGAGAAGGTCGCGCTGCCCGCCGGAGCGTTGCTCGGCGGCGGCAAGGCCGAGGTCTTCACCGAGGTCGTCCGGCTCTCGCGGCTCGGCTGGGCCGCGCTGGCCGCCGGTACCGCGAAGGCCGTCCTCGACTACGTGGTGCCGTATGTCAACGAGCGCAAGGCGTTCGGCGAACCGGTGAGCCACCGCCAAGCCGTCGCGTTCTCGGTGGCCGACATCGCGATCGAGCTGGAAGGGCTGCGGCTGGTGACGTTGCGCGCCGCTTCTCGCGCCGAACAGGGCAAGCCGTACGCCCGCGAGGTCGCGCTGGCCCGGAAACTGGCCGCCGACAAGGGAATGCAGATCGGCAGCGCCGGGGTGCAGCTGCTCGGCGGGCACGGCTTCGTCAAGGAGCACCCGGTCGAGCGCTGGTACCGCGACCTCCGTGCGATCGGCGTCATGGAAGGCGCCGTCCTTCTCTAGGACTTTCGAAAGGCAATCATGATCAACCTTGAGGTTCCGAAGAAGGCCGGCACCCTGATCAACCAGGCGTACCAGGCCGCGGCCGAGGTGTTCCGGCCGATCTCGCGCAAATACGACCGCGCCGAGCACACCTACCCGGCCGAACTGGACATGTTCGCCGCGCTGCTGGACGGGCTGAACTCCTCCGGCGAGGGCGGCGCGGGCGCGGCGGGGGTCCGCCGGTCCGAGAAGAACGAGAAACCGGGCAACCGCAACGGTTCCAACCTCAACATCGTGCTCGGCACGATCGAGATGTGCTGGGGCGACGTCGGTCTGCTGCTGTCCATGCCGCGCCAAGGGCTCGGCAACGCCGCCATCGGTTCGGTCGCCACCGACGAGCAGCTCAAGAAGTTCTCCGGGCTGTGGGCCGCGATGGCGATCACCGAACCGGACTGCGGCTCGGACTCCGCCGCGATCACCGCGACCGCGCGCCTCGACGGCGACGAGTACGTGATCAACGGCGAGAAGATCTTCGTGACCGCGGGCGAGCGCGCCGACGCCGTAGTCGTCTGGGCCACCCTGGACAAGACGAAGGGCCGCGCGGCGATCAAGTCGTTCGTCGTCGAGAAGGGCACGCCCGGCTTCGAGGTGGTGCGCGTCGAGCACAAGCTCGGCATCCGCGCCTCCGACACCGCCGTGCTGCGCTTCGAGAACGTCCGCGTGCCGAAAGAGAATCTCCTCGGCACGCCGGAGATCGACACCGCCAAGGGTTTCGCCGGGGTCATGCAGACCTTCGACAACACCCGTCCGCTGGTCGCCGCGATGGCCATCGGTGTCGCCCGCGCGGCGCTGGAAGAGACCCGGAAGATCCTCACCGACGCCGGGGTGACCATCGACTACGACAAGCCCGTCCACAGCCAGCACGCGGCGGCCGCCACGTTCCTGCAGCTGGAGGCGGACTACGAGTCGGCGTACCTGCTGACCATGGAGTCGGCCTGGATGGCGGACAACCGCAAGCCGAACTCGCTGCAGGCCTCGATGGCCAAGGCGAAGGCGGGCCGGTCGGTCGTCGAGATCACGCTGAAATGCGTCGAGCTGGCCGGAACCCTGGGCTACACCGAGGAATCGCTGCTGGAGAAGTGGAGCCGGGACGCGAAGATCCTGGACATCTTCGAAGGCACGCAACAGATCCAGCAGCTGATCGTGGCGCGCCGGATCCTGGGCAAGACGAGCGCGGAGCTCAAGTAAGAACCGAGGCTCGCATGACCGGGTGCCGACTGCGCCCGGGGGTTGCGAAAGCCACTTTCGGGACATCAGACGTCGCGAAAGTGGCTTTCGCGGCACACCACCACAAACCGTGAGCCTGAGACCGGCAGCACCCGGAAGCCAGTAGGTAGCCAAGACACCCTTGGGTGGCAACCGTCCTTGCCACCCACGAGCCCGTTTATTTCCACCATTTCGACAACACCTTCGTGGTGACCGAGCAGAGGTACTCTCGGACTTTCCTTTGCCCGCGAAGGCAGGAGTCGCGATGAGACCGCTTCCCCCTGCCTCACGCTGGTGTCTCATCGTCCTCGGGGTCACGGTCTGCTATTTCGCCACCGCCCAGATCGGGATCCAGTGGGCGATCGTGCGGGAGCAGATCTCGCCGCTGTGGCCCGCCGCGGGGGTCGCGCTGGCCACGCCGATGCTGCTGGGCCCGCGGTTCTGGCCGGGGATCTTCCTCGGCGCGCTTCTGACGAACATCGCGCTCGGCCCCTCAGTGGGCACGGTGCTGGTGATCTCCCTGGGGAACACGGCCGGCCCGATGCTGGCATACGCGGTGATGCGGCGGCTGGGTTTCCGCACCGAACTCGACCGGCTTCCCGACGCCGTCCTCCTGGTGGCGGTCGGGGCGATCGGGGGCACGGCCGTCAGCGCCGTCCTGGGCACCGGCGTGCTGGTCTCCGGCGGCGCGCTGAGCCCCGGCGAGTTCTGGGCGACCGCGCTCGTGTGGTGGACGGGCGACGCGATGGGCGTCCTGACGATCACGCCGCTGCTGCTCCTGGCGCCGAGGTTCCGTTTGCCCAGGCGGGTTCCGCTCGTGCGTTGGGGCGAGGCGGCGGCGCTCGCGCTCTTCGGCCTCGGCACGGCCGCCCTCGCGTCCACGACGACGCCGAAGCTGTTCGTGGTCTTCCCCGTGCTCATCTGGGCGGCGCTGCGCTTCCGGCAAGCCGGAGCGCTGCTGTGCTCCTTGTGCGTCTGCACGGTCACGATCTTCGCCGCGATCCGAGGACTCGGCCCCTACGGTTCCTACGAGCTGACGACCAGGATGCTGCACGTCCAGGCCTACGACGCCACCGTCGGGCTCACCGCGCTGACGTTGTCCACGATCGTCCTGCAACGCGACCGCGCGACGGCCGAGATCGCCGACGCCTGGCGCCAGATCACCGAGATGGTGGACCTGATCGCGCCGCGCCAGTCCTTGCGCAGCGCCATCACCCAGCACGACGACGAGGCTCAGGCGGCCTGTTCGTCGAGGAAACGGTCGAGGTAGCGCCAGGTCGTCCCGCGGGCCTTCCGGCCGGTGAGGACGCCCAGGTGCCCGCCGGGCGCGGTCTCGAAGGTCACCGACGGCGAGTTGTCCAGCAGTTCGGTGAGCCGTTCGACCGCGGCGCGCGGGGCGATCGTGTCGTTCTGCCCGGCGATGACCAGCGTCGGCACCTTCACCCCGGACAGCGCGATGATGCGGCCGTTGAGGTCGACCGTGCCCTCGGCGAGGTCGTTGGCGCGGAAGAACCGGTGGTAGATCTGGCCGAACGTCCGCCCGGGGTAGGCGATCATGTTGTCCATGAAGTGGTCGACGGCCTCGATCTGCGCCAGGTAGTCCCGGTCGTCGAGATTCTTCAGGATGGCAAGGGGTTTGGTGATCTCCTTGCTGATCCCGGTCGCCCGGAAGACGCGGCTGACCAAATAGGACGGTGCGCCGCCGAGCGCCCGGTAGAACGGGGTCAGCAGGTGGCCGCCGGTGAGGTCCACCAGCGGGCGGAACGGGGCGATCAGCGGGATCGCGGTGAAATCGAACGGCGACGCGATGGTGGCGATCGATTCGATCGGAAGGTCGGGCTGATCGGCGGTGGTCAGCAGGGAGAAGATCCCGCCGAGGCACCAGGCCACGACGTGCACGCCCTGGCCGCCCGAGTCCTCGCTGACCTTGCGGATCGCGCGCGGGAGGACCTCTTCGATCCAGTGCTCGATGCCGAGGCGCCGGTCCGAGAAGGCGACGTTCCCGTAGTCGACCAGGTAGGTGTTGCGGCCGCCCTCGACCAGGTGCTCGGCCAGGCTGCATCCGCGGCGCAGGTCGAAGCACAGCGCGGGCGCGGCCAGCGGCGGCACCAGCAGCACCGGCGGGCCCTCCTGGGCTCCCTTGCCGTTGGTCAGCCGGTATAGGGAACGATTCGGGCCCTGGTCGATCAGGACGCGCGGCACCGGGCGAAGATCCGCGACACCACCGTGCAGCACCTTCCCGACGACGTTCGACGCGGCGGCGGCGAGCCGTGCCGGGGGTGTGGCCATGGTGTGCCTCCTGGGGAATCAACGCGGTAAGACGTAATCTTGCCGCTTGGGAGCGCACGACTCAACACCGCCGCCGTCACAGGCCGTCCTTTTCGGACAGTCGCTAGGCCGTCCGAGTTAAGAATCGGCGCCCTTTTCCGCCGCCGGGGCACTCCGCGCGGCCCGCGATTCGTACTCCGCCCGGGCGGAGGAATGCGTTGCGGAGGAAAGAATCTTGTCGCCGCCGAGGGCCCTGAGCAGGCCTTCGCCGAGACGACGCGGAAGCAGTCGTGTGATCCTGCCCATGGCGTCCAGCGATGCGGGAACGAAGACGTCGAACTTGGGACGGCGCAACGCATCGACAATGGCCTGCGCCACATCTTCGGGCTGCACCGATTTGAAGAACTTCGCCTCGCCGAGCCCGCTGGCCAGCTCCGTGCGCACCACCGCGGGCATCACGCACGACACCAGCACGCCGGTCCCGTGCAATTCCAGATGCACCGATTCCGACAGGCCGACGACGGCGTGTTTCGTCGCGCAGTAGGTCGCGGCGCCGGGGAATCCGGCCTTCCCCGCCATCGAGGCGATGTTGACGATGTGGCCGGTGCCACGCGGGCGCATCCGTTTCACGGCTTCCCTGGTGCCGTGGATGACCGCGTGCAGGTTGATCTCGAGCAGCCTGCGGGTCGCCGCGTCGTCCTCTTCGTCGAGCGGCGCGAGCGGCATGATGCCCGCGTTGTTGATCAGCACGTCGATCGGGCCGACGCGCCGCTCGACCTCGTCGAGGAACTCGGTGAAACCCTTCGTGTCGGTGACGTCGAGCGGCAGCGCCTCCGCGCCCAGTTCGGCCGCGGTCTTCTCGGCGAGAACCTGGTCCAGGTCTCCGATGACCACCTTGGCGCCGAGCCGGGACAGCGCCGTCGCGGTACTGGCCCCGATGCCCTGCGCCGCTCCGGTGATCACGACGACCTTGCCCGCCAGGGAACGTTCACGCTTGGCCATGCCGGTCTCCTCTGCGACTTCATTGTCCGGGGCACTGTTGGCGATGTGTCAACTATGGTGCACCCGAAGCCGCATCCACGCCATCCATCGATGCCCCCGCCACCACCCTCAACGGAGGAGCTGCGCTCCCAAGCCTAAATCAGCGGCCGCTGCTCGAACACCTGCCCGATCCAGCCCTTGACGTCGAAGCGTTCCGTCGGTTTGAAGCCCTGGCTCTCGTAATAACGCTGCAGGTCGCCGTCACCACCGGCCCAGCAGTCGACCCGCACCAGCCCGATGCCGCGTTCCCGCGCCTCGGCCAGCGCGAACTCGATGAGCCGCGAGCCGACCCGGTGCCCGGTGAACCGGCGCGAGGTCAGCAGCAGGCCGATGTAGATCTCCGGCTCGTCGACCGGCGAGACATGCGGGAAACGGTCGCCGAGGATGATCGCGCCGGCCACCTCGCCGTCGATCTCGGCGAGGTACAGCCCCGGTCCGTCGGCCATCCCGCGGACCCGCTCGACCCGTTTCGGGATCGTGGACCACGGCTCGCTTCCCCACTGCCCTTCGCTGCCGCGCGAGGCGAGCCACGCGACGACCTCGTCGAACATGTCCAGCAACGTTTGGAAATCCCCAGAACCACCCTGGCGGATGATGAAGTCGCTCATCCTTCCGTTCTACAACATCGTGAGGACGCGCGGACCTTCTGTGGTGATCGCGACCGTGTGCTCGACGTGCGCGGCCCTGGCACCGCGGACGGTGCGCAGCGTCCAGCCGTCATCGTCGGTCCGGTAGGCGTCGCGGCCGTCGGCGATGAGCATCGGCTCGATCGCCAGCACCAGCCCCGGTTGGAGACGCATGCCGCGACCCGGCTTGCCCTCGTTCGGCAGATGCGGGTCCTCGTGCATGCTGCGGCCGATCCCGTGGCCGCCATGGTGAGCGAGGAGGCCGTAGCCCGCTTCGCGACCGACAGTGCCGACAGCGTGGGAAATGTCGCCCATCCTGCCGCCCGCCTGCGCGGCGGCGATCCCCGCGGCCAGAGCGCGCTCGGTGGTCGCGATGAGTTCGAGGTCGGCGGGATCGGCCTCGCCGACGACGTAGCTGATCGCCGCGTCGCCGTGCCAGCCGTCGATGTAGGCGCCGGCGTCGATGCTGACCAGGTCGCCGTCGCGCAGCCGGTAGTCCGACGGGATGCCGTGGACCACGGCGTCGTTGACGCTCGCGCAGATCACGGCGGGGAACGGGGTCGGCGCGGAGTGCGGGCGATAGTGGAGGAACGACGGTTTCGCGCCGGCGTCCCTGATCACCTGCGCGGCGATCTCGTCCAGCTCTTTCAGGCTCACGCCGATCGCCGACGCCTCTTTCGCCGCTTGCAACGTCTGCGCCACGACACGGCCGGATTCGCGCATGGCGTCCAGCTCGGCGGCGGATTTCAACTCGACCATGCCGATAACTATACCGGTATAGTTATCGGCATGGTCAAGGGTGTCAGGCCACGCCGAGGTGCCGCGCGATCAGCATGCGCTGCACCTCCGAGGTCCCCTCGCCGATCTCCAGGATCTTCGCGTCGCGGTAGAAGCGGCTCACCGGGAACTCGTTCATGAAGCCGTACCCGCCGAAGATCTGCGTCGCGTCGCGCGAGTTGTCCATGGCTGCGTTCGACGCGACGAGCTTCGCGATCGAGGCCTCCTTCTTGAACGGCTCACCGCGCAGCATCTTCGACGCCGCCGCGTAGTACGCCAGCCGCGCGGTGTGCGTGCGCACCTCCATGTCGGCGATCTTGAACTGGATCGCCTGGTATTCGCCGATCTTGTGCCCGAACGCCTCGCGTTCCTTGACGTACCGCAGGCATTCGTCGACACAGCCCTGCGCGAGCCCGACGCTCAGCGCGGCGATCGCGACCCGGCCTTCGTCCAAAATGGACAGGAACTGTGCGTACCCGCGGCCGCGCTCGCCGACCAGGTTCTCGGCTGGGACACGGACGTCGTCGAACGAAAGCTCGTGCGTGTCCGAGCAGTTCCAGCCGACCTTGGAGTACTTCGGCGCGACGGCGAAGCCCGGGGTGCCGGACGGGACGATGATCGCCGAGATCTCCTTGCGCCCGTTCTCCTTCACGTCGGTGACGGCGGTGACCGTGACCAGTTTCGTGATGTCGGTGCCGGAGTTGGTGATGAACGACTTGCTGCCGTTGATCACCCAGGTGTCGCCGTCGAGTTTCGCGCGCGTGCGGGTGGCGCCGGCGTCCGAGCCGCCTCCGGGTTCGGTGAGCCCGAAGGCGCCGAGCGCGGTGCCGGCGCACAGCTCCGGGAGCCACTTCTCCTTCTGCTCCTCGGTGCCGAACCGGTAGATCGGCATGGCTCCCAGGGAAACGCCCGCCTCGACGGTGATCGCGACCGAGGAATCGACGCGCGCCAACTCCTCCAGGGTCAGGCAGAGCGCGAAGTAGTCGCCGCCCATGCCGCCGTACTCCTCGGGGAACGGCAGCCCGAACAGGCCCATGTCGGCCATCTTCGCGACGATCTCGTACGGGAATTCCTCCCGCTCGTAGAGGTCGCCGATGACCGGGGCGACCTCGGAGCGCGCGAATTCCTCGACCGTCTTGCGCAGCGCCTCGTACTCGTCATCCAGCCGAAAGTCGATCATTGCTCATCCTTTTGGGGTGTCACGACGGCTACCGTCTCGTCCAGCGCGACCTGTTGGCCTGCCCGGACGGGGAGTTCGCTGACCACGCCGTCGATCGGCGCGGTGATCGTGTGCTCCATCTTCATCGCCTCGACGACCACGAGCGGGGTCCCGGCGGTCACCACGTCACCGGCCGCGGCCTTGACCACGAGCACGGTCCCCGGCATCGGGCTGGTGACCGGTCCGGCGCCGCCCGCGGCACCGGCGGCCGAACGCAGCCGTTCACGCTCGCCGATCGCGAAGCTGTGCCCGTCGCGCGCGAGCCACACCGTCCGGCCGGTCCCGGCCGCGTGCCGGTAGCGGTGGAAACCGGTGGGATGCCGCACTTCCAGCAGATCGCCGAGGCGTCGCGCGGACACCTTCACCGGCTCGGCGCCGTCGACACTGACGAGCGCGTTCGCGGGCGTGCCCTGAACCCGCACGACGGCTTCGGAACTTCCCGACTTCAACGCGAAGTCGATCCCGCCCGAACCGCCGAGCCGCCAGCCGTCCGGGACGTCCCACGGATCGACGACGTCTCCTTGGGGTTGCAGGGAAAGCAGCCGGTCGAGCGCCGCCGCCACGAAGAACTCCGGCGGCACCTCCTCGGAGACCAAAGTGGACAGTCGCCGGTCGACGAGACCGGTGTCGAGCTTGCCGTCACGGACGTCGCCGTCGGCGAGCAGCGCGCGCAGGAAGGCGACGTTGGTGCCGAGGCCGAGCAGCGCGGTGTCCGCGAGCGCCAGATCGAGCCGGTGCAACGCGGCCGCCCGGTCCGGTCCCCAGGCGATGACCTTGGCCAGCATCGGGTCGTAGTTCGAGCCGATGACCGCGCCCTCGCTCATCCACGAGTCGACGCGCACGCCCTCGCCGGACGGCTCGTGGACCGCGAGCACGGTGCCACCCGTCGGGATGAAACCGCGAGCGGGATCTTCGGCGTAGACACGGGCTTCGACGGCGTGTCCGTCCAGCCGGACGTCGTCCTGCGCCACGGTGAGCACGTCACCGGCGGCGATCTTGACCTGCCACTCGACGAGATCGAGCCCGGTCACCAGCTCGGTCACCGGATGCTCGACCTGCAGCCGGGTGTTCATCTCCATGAAGAAGAACTCGTCGGGCGCGGTGGCCGACACGATGAACTCGACCGTCCCCGCGCCGACGTACCCGACCGAACGCGCGGCCTCGACGGCGGACGCGCCCATCTTCGCGCGCGTGGCTTCGTCGAGGAGCACCGACGGCGCCTCTTCGATGATCTTCTGGTGCCGCCGCTGCAGGCTGCACTCGCGCTCACCGAGGTGGATCACGTTGCCGTGCTTGTCGGCGAGCACCTGGATCTCGATATGGCGCGGCGTGGTGACGAACCGCTCCATGAGCAGCGTGTCGTCGCCGAAGGAACCCTTGGCCTCGCGGCGCGCGGATTCCACGGCCGCGTCCAATTCGGACAGTTCGGTGACCAGCCGCATTCCCTTGCCGCCGCCACCGGCGGACGGTTTGAGCAGCAGCGGAAAGCCGACCTTCTCCGCGGCGGCGGCGAAACCGCATTCGGGAATGTCCACATCGGACGCCCCGGGTACGACAGGGACCCCGGCCTTGGACACCGTCGCCTTGGCGCGGATCTTGTCGCCCATGGCGTCGATGGCCTCGACCGGCGGGCCGATGAAGACCAGGCCGGCTTCGGCGCAGGCGCGGGCGAATTCCGCGTTCTCCGCGAGGAAGCCGTAACCGGGATGGACCGCCTGCGCGCCCGTGTCGAGCGCCGCCTGGACGATCGCGGGAATGGACAGATAGCTCTTCGCCGCTTCGGCCGGGCCGATGCGGACAGCCGTGTGCGCCTCCCGGACGTGCCGGGCGTCCGCGTCCGCGTCGCTGTACACCGCGACCGAACGGATGCCGAGCCCCTGCAGCGAGCGGATCACGCGGACCGCGATCTCCCCGCGGTTGGCGACCAGAACCGTGTCGAACATGCTCACATCCTGAAGACGCCGTAGTTGACATCGGACAAGGGCGCGTTGGCCGTCGCCGACAGCGCGAGGCCGAGCACCGTGCGGGTGTCCGCCGGGTCGATCACGCCGTCGTCCCACAGCCGCGCCGTCGAGTAGTACGGGCTCCCCTGCGCCTCGTACTGGTCGCGGATCGGCTCCTTGAAGGCCTCTTCGTCCTCAGCGGACCATTCGCCGCCGCGTGCCTCGATGGCGTCGCGGCGGACCGTGGACAGCACCGACGCCGCCTGCTCGCCGCCCATCACCGAGATCCGCGCGTTCGGCCACATCCACAGGAACCGCGGCGAGTACGCGCGGCCGCACATCGAATAGTTGCCCGCGCCGAACGAGCCGCCGATGACGACGGTCAGCTTCGGCACCCGCGCGCAGGCCACCGCGGTGACCATCTTCGCGCCGTGCTTGGCGATGCCGCCCGCCTCGTAGGCGCGGCCGACCATGAATCCGGTGATGTTCTGCAGGAACAGCAGCGGGATCGAGCGTTTGTCGCACAGCTCGATGAAATGCGCGCCCTTCATCGCGGACTCGGCGAACAGCACGCCGTTGTTCGCGATGATGCCGACGGGGTGGCCGTGGATCCGGGCGAACCCGGTGACCAGCGTCGAGCCGTACTCCTTCTTGAACTCGCCGAACCGGCTGCCGTCGACGATCCGCGCGATGACCTCGCGGACGTCGTAGGGCACGCGCGGGTCGGTCGAGACGACGCCGTACAGCTCGTTCGGGTCGGCGACCGGGGCCTCCGTCGGCAGGACGTCCCACGGGCGCGGCGTACGCGGGCCCAAGGTCGACACGATCGAGCGAACGATGCGCAAGGCGTCGGCGTCGTCTTCGGCCAGGTGGTCGGTGACGCCGGACTGGCGCGAGTGGACGTCGCCGCCGCCGAGTTCCTCGGCCGTGACGACCTCGCCCGTCGCGGCCTTCACCAGCGGCGGGCCGCCGAGGAAGATGGTGCCCTGGTTCCGCACGATGACCGCTTCGTCGCTCATCGCCGGGACGTACGCGCCGCCCGCGGTGCAGGAGCCGAGCACCGCGGCGATCTGCGGGATGCCCCGCGCGGACATCGTGGCCTGGTTGTAGAAGATCCGGCCGAAGTGCTCACGATCCGGGAAGACCTCGTCCTGCCTCGGCAGGAACGCGCCGCCGGAGTCCACCAGGTAGATGCACGGCAGGTTGTTGTGCAGCGCGACCTCTTGCGCGCGCAGGTGCTTCTTGACCGTCATCGGGTAGTACGTGCCGCCCTTGACCGTCGCGTCGTTGGCGACGATCACGCATTCGCGGCCCGAGACCCGCCCGATCCCGGTGATGATCCCGGCCGAAGGCGCCTCGTCGTCGTACAGTCCGGTGGCGGCCAGCGGGGACAGCTCCAGGAACGGCGAACCCGGGTCGAGGAGGGTGTCGACCCGGTCGCGTGGCAGGAGTTTGCCCCGCTCGACGTGGCGGGTGCGGGATTTCTCCGGGCCCCCGAGCCGGGCGGCGGCGAGCAGCTTGCGCAGGTCTTCGACCAGCTCGGCATGGGAGGTGACGCTGCGGGCGTACTCGTCGCTGCCCGGATCGGCCGAAGTGCTCAGTACGGGTGTGTCCATGGCTCCTCGTCGCCAAGTTAGCCGTCGTTAACTCGTGCCGTCAGGTTAACGTCCACTAACCCACTCTGTCCACCTCCCCTAAGCGCGTGAAGGCCCCCTTCCCTCGACTGAGCCGAGGGAAGGGGGCCTTCACGCGCGAAACGGTCAGCCGATCGCGGAGACCAGCGGGTTGTAGTAGCCGCCCCGCTGGCCGGCGGCCGTCGGGTGGTACGAGTTCACGATCGGCCAGGTGAGGCTGTGCAGGTAGTCGTCGGCCGACGAGCAGATGTTGTGCCCGGTGAACGCGGGCCGCACGTCGACGAACTTCGCGCCGTTGGCCGCGGCGCGGGCCGAGAGCACCGACGCCAGCGCGTCGGAACCCGAGTTGATCGCGGTGCGCTTCGTGTCGCTCAGCCCGACCGAGCACGAACCCGGCACCGTGTAGAAGCGCGGGTACCCGAGGACGACCAGCTTCGCGCTGGGCGCCTTCGCCTTGATCTTGCTGTAGACGTTGTTCAGCAGCCCGGGAAGCGTGTTGTTCACGTAGGTCTTCGCGGTGTTGACCCGGTTGATGCAGGTCTGGTCGCTGCCAGTGGTGCAGGTGGTCATGACGTCGGCGAAACCGGCGTCGTTGCCGCCGACCGAGACCGTCACCAGCGTGGTGCTGGAGGTGACGTTCGCGATCTGGTTGAGGACGTCGCCGGTGCGCGCCCCCGAGCACGCGACGAACTTGAAGGTGGTCCCGGCGTGGGCGTTGGCCCACAGCTGGGGATAGGCGTTGGCACTGCGCATGCAGTCGCCCGAGTTCCCGTAACTGCCGGCACCGACGCCGGACGAGTACGAGTCGCCGAGCGCCACGTAGTTGGTCGCCGCTTGGGCGGTGCCCGCGAGACCGAGGGTGGCAAGGACAGCGACCCCCAGGGCCGCACCTAAACGAGTGAAGGAAAGAGCTTTGATCCGAGCAGGGACGGCCATGGTCACTCCTTCGTGACAAGTTGACGAGAGACAGCATTACCAGGTGGTAACCCCACACAAAAGGGTCATTTCCCCAGGTAGCCCACTTGGCTCAGGCTGGAAGTACGGCCGCGTGTTAGCGCTCGCTAACACGCGGCCTTAATATGGCCAGATGCCGGCGAACCCCACCCCACTCGTGAACGGCGAGAAGGCGAACAGGCGCGAACAGATCATGGCCGCCGCCGCCGAGCTCTTCGCCCACCACGGTTTCCACGGCGTCGGCATCGACGACATCGGCGCGGCCGTCGGCATCTCCGGCCCGGCGCTGTACCGGCATTTCCGCAGCAAGGACGCCATTCTCGGCGAGATGCTGAACTCGATCAGCCGCTACCTCCTCGACGGCGGGACGGCCAGGGCGAGCCAGCGGGACGAGCCGGGCGAGGTTCTCGAAGCACTGGTGGATTTTCACGTCGATTTCGCGCTCACGCATCCCGCGCTGATCACCGTGCAGGAACGCAACCTCGCCAATCTCACCGACAGTGACCGCAAGCAGGTCCGCGCCCTCCAGCGCCAGTACGTCGAGGTCTGGGTGCGCGCGATCAGCGACGCCGTCCCCGGGATCGGCGAACGGCAGGCGCGCTCGGCGGCGCACGCGGTCTTCGGGTTGATCAACTCGACGCCGTACAACCGCCATCTCGGTGACAGCGAACTGGCCGAGATGCTCTGCCGTCTCGCGCTGGGTGCACTGCACTCCGCCAAGTGACCACGACCGGGTTTCGGCCTATCCCCACTTTTCCGTCCTCTGGTGTTTGATAGGCACGTGGAGCCGGACAGGAGCGAGTACGAGCGGAGGCTCGTCGAAAAGGCGCAGCGTGCGCTCGTGGCGATCAGCCTCGGGGAGGACGCCGAGGCGCTCGACGAGCTCATGCCGACCGCCGCCGAGCCGCAGGCCCGCTCCGACGAGACCAAAGAGCTCGTGATGATGCTGTTCGGTGAATGCAGCGCCATGGTGTCGACGCTGGGCGATGGAGGAAGTGCGCCGGTCAAGGTGCAGGTGTTCGACGAGGACGGTGAAGAGGTCTCCATCGACCAGGCGGACCCGCCCGTGCGGACGGCCGTCCGCACCCTGCTGGCCGAGGTGCACGGCAACAGCGAGGCCGCGCAGGAACAGGTCGAGATCGCGCTCGCCAACGCCGCGCCGGACGAGGTCGACAGTCTTGTGCTGCAGGCGCTGCGGTGGACGATCCGGCTGTCGGCGGAATGCCTGGACCGGGATCTGCCGGTGGCGCCCTGGATCTCGGACGCCGTCGCGGACTAGCCGCTCGCGCGCGTGGACAGCTCGCGTGACCGAATGGACGACACCCGTGTCTGGATGGACGACACGCGTGATCAGCCGGACGTCGCACGTGTCGTCCGCCTGATCACGAGAGTCGTCCGTCTGGTCACGTGTGTCGTCCGTCTGATCACGCGAGGCGGCTAACCCAGCAGCAGCTTCACCAGCCGCCCGATCTGCTCGGTCTCGATCAGGAACGAGTCGTGCCCGTAAGGCGAAGCGATGACGGCGAATTCCGCCCCGGCGACCCCGTCCGCGATGGCCCGCGACTGGTACAGCGGGTAGAGCCGGTCGCTGTCCACCCCGGCCGCGACCGTCCGCGCGGTGATCCGGCCGAGCGCGTTCGCGACACCGCCCCGTCCGCGGCCGACGTCGTGGGTGTTCATCGATTCGGTGAGCACCACGTAGCTGCCCGCGTCGAACCGGCGCGACAGCTTCCCGGCGTGATGGTCCAAATAGGACTCGACGGCGAACCGCCCGCCGCGCAGCGGGTCTTCACCGTCCTGATGGCGGTGGCCGAAGCGTTGCGCCAGTTCGGCTTCGCTGCGGTACGTCGCGTGCGCGATGCGGCGCGCGATGCCGAGTCCGGCGTCCGGGCCGCCGCCGGGAAGGTCGTAGTAGTCTCCGCTGTGCCAGCCCGGATCCGACCGGATGGCGTGCAGTTGCGGTGCGGCCCAGGCGATCTGGTCGGCCGACGCCTGCGCGGTCGACGCGAGGACGAGCAGCGCCGCGACCCGCTCCGGCTCGCTCACCGCCCATTCCAGCGCGCGCATCCCGCCCATGGAGCCGCCGATCACCGCGGCCCACCGGCCGATGCCGAGCGCGTCGGCGAGGACCACCTCCGCGCCCACCTGGTCCCGGACCGTCACAGCGGGAAACCTGCTGCCCCAAGGCTTTCCGTCCGGATGCGCGGAGGACGGACCGGTCGAGCCCTGGCAGCCGCCGAGCACGTTCGGGACCACGACGAAGAACGCGTCCGTGTCGATCGCCTTGCCCGGCCCGATCAGGCCGTCCCACCAGCCGGGGCTGACGTGACCTTCCTCCGCGGGGCCGACGGCGTGGCTGTCGCCGGTCAGGGCGTGCTCGACGAGGATCGCGTTGGAGGCACTGGGATTCAGCGTTCCCCAGGTCTCATAGGCGAGCGTGAACGGCAAGGTCCCGCCGGTTTCGAGCGCCTGGACGCCGTCGACGAAGCGGCGGCGTCCAGGCGGCTCTCCCTCTCGCCAAGCACCGGTCACAGAGCGGCCTTGGCCGCCCGGAATCCGGCTTCGAGGTCGGCCTTGAGGTCCTCGATCCCTTCCAGGCCGACGGCGAGCCGCACGAGGCCCGGCGTGACACCGCTCGACAGCTGCTCCTCCGGCGTGAGCTGGCTGTGCGTCGTCGAGGCCGGGTGCACGATCAGGCTGCGCACGTCGCCGATGTTGACCAGCTGGCTGTGCAGTTCCGTACCGTCCACAAAGGCCCGTCCGGCTTCGACACCGCCGCGCAGGTCGAACGAAAGCACCGCGCCGGCGCCCTTCGGCAGGTACTTCTTCGCGGCCTCGTGATACGGGCTCGACGGCAGCCCGGCGTAGTACACCTTCTCGACCTCGTCGCGCTGCTCCAGCCATTCGGCCAGTGCCTGCGCGTTGGACACGTGCCGCTCCAGACGCAGCGAAAGTGTCTCGATCCCTTGCAGGATCAGGAAACTGTTCAGCGGCGCGATCGCGGCTCCGGTGTCGCGCAGGATCTGGACGCGGGCCTTGGCCGCGTACGCGCCCGGGCCGAGCGCCTCCCAGTACTTGAGGCCGTGGTAGCTCGGGTCGGCTTCGTTGAACCCGGGGAAACGCGCCGGGTCCTTGCCGAAGTCGAACGTGCCGCCGTCGACCAGCACCCCGGCGACCGTGGTGCCGTGCCCGCCGAGGTACTTGGTCGCCGAGTGGACCACGATGTCGGCGCCGTGCTCGATCGGCCGGACGAGATACGGCGTCGGCACGGTGTTGTCCACGACCAGCGGGACACCCGACTCGTGCGCGGCGTCGGCGACCTTGCGGATGTCGAGCACGTTGCTGCCCGGGTTGGCCAGCGTCTCGGCGAAGAACAGTTTGGTGTTGGGCCGGACGGCCGCCTTCCACTGCTCGATGTCGTCCTGGTCCTCGACGAACGAGACCTCGATGCCGAGTTTCGGCAGCGTGTAGTGGAAGAGGTTGTAGGTGCCGCCGTAAAGCGCCGGGCTGGAGACGAAATGGTCACCCGAGTTCGCGAGGTTGAGGATGGCCGCCGTCGTGGCCGCGGTCCCGGAGGCGAACGCCAGCGCCGCGACGCCGCCTTCGAGCGCGGCGAGCCGCTGCTCCAGCACGTCCTGCGTGGGATTGTTGATCCGGGTGTAGATGTTGCCGGGCTCGGCGAGGCTGAAGAGATCGGCGCCGTGCTGGCTGTCGCGGAACACGTACGAGGTGGTCTGGTAGATCGGGGTCGCCCGCGCGCCGGTGGCGGTGTCCGGCGCCGCACCCGCGTGGATCTGCTTGGTCTCGAACGACCATCCGTCCGCGCTCATCGCGATTCTCCTAGCGGCTCAAGGGTTTCGGCTGTTGGCACCGAAGCTAGCTCCGCCGGACGGGGCACCCAACTGCTCTCAGGAGGTGGGATTCCTTTCCTGGAGAGCGAACCTGTTGCCCTCCGAATCGGTGAACATCGCCCACCAGCCCCACGGCTGCTTCTCCGGCCTGGCCGGGAACTCGACGCCTTTCGCCGAAAGCTCCTCATACGTCTTTTCGATGTCGTCGGCGTAGAAGAAGAAATTGCCCGTCGGGAGTTCGTCCCGCACCTCGAAGCGCTTGAGGTCCTCCGGCGCGGTGCTCAGGACGAGCGATGTCACCCCATCGGCTGAAGTGACCTCGACCCACCGGTTCCCTTCGTCGTCGTACGGCACATCGGTGGTGATCTCGAATCCGACGACCTCGGACCAGAACCGCTTCGCCCGTTCCTGATCCCGCACGCCGACCACGATCTTGTGCACACCTCGAATCGCCACGTCCCCGCTCCTTTGTATCCATCATGGATATAACGAGATCGGAGTGTATGCTTCGCGAATGGCCGACGGCAACCCGCAGCTCACCCCCGCGGCGTTCCAGACCCTGCTGGCGCTCGCGAAGGGGCGCGCGCACGGCTACGCGATCATGGGTTTCGTCGACGAGGTGAGCGGCGGCACCGCACAACTCGGGCCGGGCACCCTGTACCGGACCCTCGCCCGGCTCGTCGCCGACGGCCTGGTCGAGGAGGCCCCGGACGCGAGCGAGGACCAGCCGCACGACTCTCGCCGTCGTTACTACCGGCTGACCCGCGCCGGCCGCGAAGTCGCCGCCCGCGAAGCCGAGTTCCTGAGCAGGCTCGTCGCGGTCGCCGACCAGGCCGGGCTGCTGAAGCGCGCGGAGTCGGCGTGAGCCGGACGCTCGGCTTGGCGCCGCATCTGTTCGTCAAGGATGTCGACGCGTCGCTTTCCTTCTACGGCAAGGCGTTCGGCGCCGTGGAATTGTTCCGCAACGTCCTGCCGAACGGCGTCGTGCTGTTCGTGGAGATCGCCGTCGGCGACGCGCGGCTGCTGGTGAGCCAGGAGATCCCGCAGCTCGACGCGCTCGCTCCGTCGACGCTGGGCGGCACGCCGATGCTCTTGGTACTGGAGACCGAGGACCCCGACGACCTCGTACGGCGCGCGGTGTTCGCGGGCGCCCGGGTGGAGGCGCCGGTCGAGGAGATGTTCTTCGGCGAGCGCTACGGCCGGATCGCCGACCCCGACGGCCACCGGTGGGCATTGACCACGAAACGCGAACGGTTCACGCCCGAGGACATCGACGCGAGGACGCCCCGCGAGGTCTGACGTGTGCGGCGGTCCCGCCTGCTGGACAATCGCCCCATGGTTTCGGTGCGCACTGTCGTCGACCGGGTGGGGCCGACGCTGCTGCACGCCCTCCAGGTCCCCGAGGAGTCCCCCGCGGTCGGTGACGTCGTCATCGCCGAACCCGGCCACACCCTCGCCGCGGGTGACCTCGTCCTCGGCGTCGCGATCACCGAAACACCGGAAGCCGCCGAACTCGTCAAGCTCAGCGCGGCCAAAGGCGCCGCCGCCGTCCTGCTGAAACCCCCGCTCGCGGCGAAGCCCTCGGTGAAACGGGCGGCGAAATCGGCGGACATCGCGTTGATCGAGGTGCGGTCCGCGACGTCGTGGGCCCAGCTCGTCTGGCTGCTCAGGACGGTCCTCGACGCGCTGGCCGACGAGTCGGACGCGCTGGAGGACGGTGGCGGCCCCGGTTCCGGTGACCTGTTCCGGCTCGCCGACGCGGTCGCCTCGGTGGTCGACGCGCCCGTGACCATCGAGGACACCAACTCGCGGGTGCTCGCCTACTCGGCCCGGCAGGACCTGACCGACTCGGCGCGCGTGTCCACGATCATGGGCCGCCGCATCCCGGACGACGTGCTCGCGCGGTTCCGGTCGCGAGGGGTGTTCCGCGAGCTTTCCCGCGGGCGGCAGACGATCTTCGTGCCCGCGCAACGCGACGGCACCCTGCCGCGGCTCATCGTGCCGATCCGGATGGGCGGCGAACTGCTGGGGTCGATGTGGGCGGTCGTCGCGGGCCCGGTCTCCGACGAACGCGCGGCCGCGTTCGCCGACGCGGCCCCCGTCGTCGCACTCCACCTGCTGCGCCGCCGCGCGCACACCGATTCGCAACGCCGGGTCTCGGCCGAGCTCCTGCGCGCGCTCCTCGAAGGGAAGGCCAGCCCGCGCAAGGCGATCGCGGAACTCGACCTGTCCGAGGAGCCGCACCGCGTGGTCGTCATCGAGGTCTCCGGCGGTGACGGCCGTGACGACGAGGGCTTGCGGCTCGCGCTGCTCGAACGGATCTCGCAGGGTGTCGGCAGGCGGCCGGTGGCCACCGAACTCGGCGGCGTCCTCTATGCCGTCGTGCCGGAGGGCGACGGCTGGGGCGAACTCCGGGCGGCCCTCGAAGCCCTGCCGTCGTCGCGGAAGGGCGGGACGCCGAGGGCGGCCGCCGGCTCGGCCTGCGAAATCGGCGAGCTCGCGACTTCACGGCTCCAGGCCGACGAGGCGCTGGGCCTGCTTCGCGCGAAGCTCGTCCCTGGCCGTGTCGTGGTCTTCGACGAGGCGTGGACAGCCCTTTCGCTGCACCGCGGCGCGACGGCGGCGAGCACCTCGAAGGTCGCCGAGCTCGGACCGCTCGGCCTGCTGCGCGCGCACGACGAAGCCCACGAGAGCGGCTACGTCGACACGCTCTACCAGTGGCTGCGGCATCCGGGAGACCCGCGCGCGGCCGCGAAGGAACTCCGGATCCATCCCAACACCCTCCGGTACCGGATGCGACGGCTGCTCGACCTCGTCCCGCTGGATCTCGACGATCCCGACGTCCGGCTGGCGCTGATCACGCAACTCGTTTCCCTGCGGTGGAGTTGATTCCACTACAAACTGCTCGATGCCGAATACTTTGTAGCGCGACATTCCGCGCCCGGACGTCAGGAAAGGGTCTTTCAGGACGGAAAACGTCTTGAAAGACCCTTTCATGACATTCGACGGTTCAGTGCGCGCTGGCGCGATATCCGTCCTCAATGGTCTGCCGTACCGCGGCGAGCAGATCGGCACCGGGGTAAAGCGGCAAAAGAACACCGGGGCCACCGTCGACCCGAAGCGCGGCTTCGTATCCGTGCCCGGGGGTTTCGACAAGGCCGACGATGACATCGGCCGGATTGCCTTCGGTGTCGACGGTGCGGACACGCCGCTCCCGCCGCCAGTCCTGTTTTGTCATGCGGAACAGAATGGCAGCTTACCGGCCAGTAAGATCAACATCTTGACTCGATCGTGCTGCATTTACCGATCCGCAGGTTGCACGACCGCGCCCACCCCCAGCGAACGCGGCCGTGCGGACCGTTCCTTTCACCTCGGGATCATCGTGCAGGTAAGAACGAAAACGCGCATCCCATTTGCTCTCGCCGGGACCGGGAGACCGGCTCGGACATCAGATTTCGAGCAACGTCTTGCCGAGCGCGCCCCGCGACTGCATGACCGCGTGCGCGTCCGCCGCCCGCTCGAGCGGGAACCGTTGGCCGATCACGGGTTCCAGCCGTCCGGCGGCCGCCTCGGCGAGCGCGGACTCGGTGAACGCCCGCATCTGCTCCGGTCCGCCGAGGCCGCGGATCACCGTGACCCCGCGCGCGGCGGCGTCCTCTTCGGACACCTCCGTCCACGAACCACTCGACAGGCCGTAGATCAGCATCCGCCCGCCCTGCCTCAGCAAGCCGAACGACGTCGTCCCGATTTCGCCGCCGACACCGTCGAACACGACATCGACCTCTCCCGCCTTCTCCGCCCAGCCGGGCTCCCGGTAGTCGACAGCCAGATCGGCGCCGTGCTCCCGGACGTGCTCGACCTTCGCCGCACCACCCGCCGCGCCGACGACCTCGGCACCCGCGGCCTTCGCGAGCTGGACGGCCAGCCCGCCGACCCCTCCAGCCGCCGCCTCGACCAGCACGCGCTCCCCCGGCCGGATCCGCGCGGCGGTCACGAGCGCGGTCGCCGTGCGGCCGTCCGCCAGGATCGCCACGGCGGCGTCGAGGGCCAGGCCGTCCGGCACTTCGAAGACGGCGCCGGCGTCGACCGCGACCCGTTCCGCGTAGCCCCCGGAACCGCCGGTCGAGGTCACGACGCGCTTGCCGACCAGGCCGAGGTCGGCCCCTTCACCGACCGCGCTGATCACGCCACCGACACCGTTGCCGGGGATCATCGGCGGCTCGGCGCGGAACGGCCCGCCCCCGCCCGCCCGGAACTGCGTCTCGACGAACGTGATGTTGGCGAACGCCACCTCGATCAGGACCTGGCCCGCTGCGGGCACCGGATCCGGGGCATCGCCCGCGACGAGCACTTCGGGCCCGCCGAACTCTTTCAACCACACGGCTCTCATGTGACCCAAGGTGCAAGCTCCAGTTGACTGGAGGTCAAGCGATTGTGCCGGGAAAACCATGATCGGTTCTCAACACTGTCACCGGCGGACGATGACACCGCCGTCCGGGTGGCTCACCGTGAGTGGCAGCACCTTTGTTCGCAGAACCGTCGCCAGGAGGCTTTCCGTGCGTATCGCCGTCCCCCGTGAGATCAAGAAGCATGAATACCGGGTGGCGCTCACCCCGGCGGGCGTGCACGAACTGACCGGGCGCGGCCACGACGTCTTCGTCGAGACCGGCGCCGGCGTCGGCTCGTCCATCTCCGACGACGAGTACGTCGCCGCGGGCGCGAAGATCCTCGCCACCGCCGAGGAGACCTGGTCCGAGGGCGAACTCGTGCTCAAGGTCAAGGAGCCGATCGCCGAGGAGTACCCGCGGCTGCGCGCCGACCAGGTGCTGTTCACCTACCTGCACATCGCCGCGGACCGGCCGCTGACCGACGCGCTGCTGGCCGCCGGCACCACCGCGATCGCCTACGAGACGGTGCAGACCCCGAACCGCGCGCTGCCGCTGCTCGCGCCGATGTCCGAGGTCGCCGGACGGCTGGCGCCGCAGGTGGGCGCTTTCTCCCTGATGAAGCCGAGCGGTGGCCGCGGTGTGCTGCCCGGTGGCATCCCCGGCGTCCACCCGGCGCGCGTGGTCGTGATCGGCGGCGGTGTCGCCGGCCTCAACGCGGCGCGGGTCGCGCTCGGCCTCGGCTCGGACGTCGAGATCCTCGACACCAACGTCGACCGCCTCCGCCAGATCGACAACGACTTCGGCGGCCGCATCCGCACGGTGACCTCGAACGCGCTGTCGGTCGAGCAGTCCGTGCTGGAGGCCGACATGGTCATCGGCGCGGTGCTCGTGCCCGGCGCGAAGGCCCCGAAGCTGGTCTCGAACGACCTCGTTTCGCGGATGCGTCCCGGCAGCGTGCTGGTGGACATCGCGATCGACCAGGGCGGCTGCTTCGCCGACTCGCGGCCGACCACGCACGACGAGCCGACCTACAAGGTCCACGAGTCGGTGTTCTACTGCGTCGCGAACATGCCGGGCGCGGTGCCCCGCACCTCGACCTACGGCCTGACCAACGTGACGCTGCCGTACGCCGTGCAGCTGGCGGACCACGGCTGGCAGAAGGCGCTGCAGGCCGACGCTTCGCTGGCGAAGGGCCTCAACACGCACGCGGGCGCGCTGACCAACGCCCCGGTCGCGGCCGCGCACGACCTGCCCGCCACGGAGCTGGCCGCCGTCCTGGCCTGACCCCCACGCCACACTCCCACGCGAGGGACCTTTGCCACCCCAGTGCAAAGGTCCCTCGCTCCTTTTTGCGCCTTTCCGGCCACGGCGCTCTGCGCCGTCGGCCCCCCTCGCGAACCGGCGCCGACCGCACCGTGGGGGTCCGGGGGGCTCGGCCCCCCGGGTGATACGACGAAGCCCCACCTTCGGGAAGACGCGCCAGCGTCGACCGAAGTGGGGCAAAGGGGCTGAGGGCGGCCCGCTCGACCAGCCTGGGGGTCACTGGGAGCGGGCCGCCTCCTACATCGTAGGTAATAAGTCGCCGTCGCGCTGCATGGGGCCGCCATGTCTTCCGAATTATTTCTTCACAGACCTCTGGCGCGGTCGGTGATTTTCCGCGCTCTGCGTCGTATATCCGGTAGTCAGCGGCCATTCGGCGCAGCGGCGGGTGCCCTGGAGGGCGGATCCGCCACCCGGTCGAACGTGACGAAGGTCGCTTTCGGTGGATTGACCCCTTCCTCGGGTGCGGACTCACCCCGTGAGGCAGGATGTCGCGTGATCGGCCTTCGTCAACAAAAGGGGACGGTATGCACGACGGCAGTGGCCGCATCGCGGTGCAGAACCTGAGCAAGCAGTTCGGTGCGGTCAACGCGGTCCAGAATCTGAGCTTCACGGTGGAGCCCGGTTCGGTGACCGGCTTCCTGGGGCCCAACGGGGCCGGGAAGACCACGACGCTGAGGATGCTGCTCGGGCTGGTGACGCCCACGAACGGCACGGCGACCATCAACGGGCGCCCGCACGACCAGCTGGGGAATCCGGCGCGGGTCGTCGGTTCGGTGCTGGAGAACGAGGGGTTCCACCCGGGACGCACGGCGCGGAATCACCTGCGCGTGTACTCGGCGGCGATCGGGATGCCGGATCAGCGGGTGGACGAGGTCCTGGGGCTGGTGGGTCTTTCGTCGGCGGCGGACCGCAAGGCGGGCGGGTTCTCGCTCGGTATGCGGCAGCGGCTGGCGCTGGCGACGGCGTTGCTTGGGAATCCGCAGGTGCTGGTGCTGGACGAGCCGACGAACGGGCTCGACCCCGAGGGCATCCTGTGGCTTCGGAACTTCCTGCGCGCGTACGCGCGTGAGGGGCGCACGGTGCTGGTCTCGAGCCACCTCCTGAACGAGGTGGAGCAGACGATCGACCAGGTCGTGATCATCAGCCAGGGCATGACGCGCTACAACGGCTCACTGGACCAGTTGCGCAAGAGCAACCAGTCGCGGGTGCTGGTGCAGTCCGCCGACGCGAGCGGTCTCGTCTCCGCGTTGCAGGAGGCCGGGATCACGCAGGTCGCGCCGATGCCGGACGGCCGGGTCGCGGTCTCCGGCGCGACGGTGCAGCAGATCGGTGACGTCTCCGCGAAGGCGAGCATCGCGGTCTACGGCATGCAGGAGGAGACGGCGGATCTGGAGCGCATGTTCTTCCAGCTGACGCAGGGCCAGTACGCCGCGCCGCCGCCCGGGTTCCAGCAGGGCCCGCCGCCGGGTTACCAGGGTCCGCCTCCGGGTTATCAGGGCCCGCCGCCCGGGTATCAGGGGCCGCCGCCCGGCTATGCGCCGCAGAACACGCCGCCGCCCGGTTTCGCGCCGCCGCAGCAGTTCCAGCAGCAGGGTCAGCCGCCGCAGCAACCGCAGTACCAGCAGGCGCCGCCTCAGCAGGCGCAGCAGCAGGGCCAGAACGAGGGCTGGGGAGGCCAGGGCTGATGGGCAACCTGATCAAGGCGGAGTTCCGCAAGACGCTCACGCTCAAGGCGTGGTGGGCGCTGATGATCCCCGCGGTGGTCTTCGCTTTCGCGTTCGCCCTGTTCTGGGGCATGGTCACCAACGACTTCAGCGATTTCCTGGGCCGCTCGGACACCCGTGAGCTGACCGAGGCGCTCGGCATCTCGACCGGTGAGCTGCCCGTCGGCCTGCTCGCCCTCGGGCACGGCATCAACATCGGCACGATGATTCCGATCATCTTCGGTGTCTTCGCCCTCGCCGGCGAGTACACGAAGAAGACGATCACGACGACGTTCCTCACCGCCCCGAACCGGGTTTCGGCGTTGAGCGCGAAGATGATCACCTACATCGTCTGGGGCGCGATCTACGGCGTCATCATCGTGGCCGCGGCGAGCCTCGGCACCGTGATCACGGTCGACAGCCAGCGCCTGCCGACCGCCGGTCAGTGGCTCGGCGTGCTGGGCGCGGGTGTCCTCGCGACGATCCTGGCGACCCTGTTCGGTATCGGCGTCGGCGCGGTCTGGCGCAGCGTGGTCGGCAGCATCATCACGCTGACCATCTGGATGCTGGTGGTCGAGAACGTACTGGTGTTCGTCATGTTCGGCGCCGCGGACATCACCTGGCTGGGCGGCGTCCTGCCGAACGGCACGGTGAACGGCATCGTGGGCGCCATCGGCGCGGAGGCGTTCGGCGCCGCCGGTGTGAAGGTGCCCGGCCTGCAGGACGAGACGGCGTGGGCGCTGCAGTACGCGGCCGGTGCGCCCGGCGCGTTCTCGTGGTGGGCGTCGGCGCTCATCTTCTTCGGCTGGACGATGATCTTCTTCCTCGCCGGCTGGGCCGTGAACCAGAAGAAGGACATCACGTAGGTCACACCTGCCCCACCCAAGCGCCATAAAAGGTCCTTTCCTTGCAAATTTTGCAAGGAAAGGACCTTTCATGGCGTTCGGCCCTGCGCGAACCGGCCGGTCCTGTCGGTGCGGACGCATAGGCTTGCGGGGTGACCACTGCTCCACCTCGTCCCCGTCAAGCCAGTCCGGCACGTGAGACGGCCCCGGTGCCCACCGGAGGCTGGATCCGCCGCCTGGCCGCTTCGTGCTGGAAACATCCTTGGCTCGTCGTGCTCTCGCTGGGCGCGGCGATCATCGGCGTCGGGCTCCAGGCCGCCGGCCCGCTGCTGATCCGCGAGGCGCTGGACGACGCCGTCGCGGGCGACACCTCCCGGCTCGGCCTGCTCGCCGCCGTGATGGCGCTGCTGCAGGTGCTGACGTTCGGCAACGCCTTCGCCCGCCGGTACGTCGGCGGGCGGCTGGCCCTCGACGTCCAGCACGACCTGCGCCGCCAGGTGTTCGGCGCGGTCTCGCGGCTCGACGGCGGCAAACAGGACGCATTGCGCACCGGCCAGGTCGCCTCGCGCGCGATCTCGGATCTTCAGCTGGTCACATCGGTCCTGATGCAGGTGCCGCTCTCGGCGGGCTCGGTGATCTTCGCGCTGCTGTCGCTGGGCGCGATGCTGTGGATGTCGCCGACGCTGACCCTGATCGCGATGGTGGTCGCCCCGGCCATCGCGATCATCATGGCGGTCAGCCGGAAGCGGCTCTTCCCGGCGACGTGGGCGGCACAGCAGCGTGCGGCCGACGTCGCGCAGCAGGTCGAGGAGACCGTCACCGGCGTACGCGTCGTGAAGGGCTTCGGCCAGGAAGCGCGCGAAGTCGCGAAGCTGGAGAAGACGGCGAGAAAGCTCTTCGCCGAGCGCATGCGTGCGGCGAGGCTCTCGTCCTTGCCGACGGCCACGACGGCGGCGCTCCCCGCCGCGGGCCAGGTCGCGGTGCTGGCGGTCGGCGGCATCCTCGCGCTGAAGGGCGAAGTCAGCCTCGGCACCTTCCTGGCCTTCGCGACCTATCTGTCCATCCTGATCGGCCCGGCGCGGATGATCTCCAGCCTGGTCGTCCAGGCGCAGCTGACCAGGGCGGGCGCGGAACGGGTCAACGAACTCATCGACGCGCAGCCCGACGTCGTCGACAGCCCGGACGCGCGGCCCCTGCCCGACGGCCCGCTCGGTGTCCGGCTGGAGGACGTCTCCTTCGGCTACACGCGGTCGGATCCCGTGCTCGACGGGCTCACCCTGGAGGCGCGCCCGGGCGAAACACTCGCGCTGGTCGGCACGGCCGGTTCGGGCAAGTCGACGATCTCCTTACTGCTGCCCCGGTTCTACGACGTGCACAGCGGCTCGGTCCAGGTCGGCGACCTCGACGTCCGCGACGTCCGGCAGCACGATCTGCGCGGCGCGATCGGCGTCGTGTTCGAAGAGGCGTTCCTCTTCTCCTCGTCGGTACGCGACAACATCGCCTACGGCAGGCCGGACGCGAGCGACGAAGAGATCCGCGCGGCCGCGCGGGCGGCGGAGGCGGACGAGTTCATCCAGCGCCTCCCCGACGGCTACGACACGCTCGTCGGCGAGCGCGGTCTCACGTTGTCGGGCGGTCAGCGGCAGCGGCTCGGCCTCGCCAGGGCGCTGATGACCGATCCGCGCGTGCTGGTCCTCGACGACGCGACCTCCGCCATCGACACGGTCACCGAGGCGGCGATCCACGACACGCTGCGCTCGGTCACCGCGAGCCGGACGACCCTGCTGATCGCGCACCGCCGCTCCACTCTCGCCCTCGCCGACCGTATCGCCGTGCTCGACAAGGGCCGCGTCGTCGACGTCGGCACCGAGGATGAGCTGCTCGCGCGCTGCCCGTTGTTCCGCGAACTCGTCGCGGGCCCGGGTGACGGCGTCGAGGAGCCGCATCGCTGCGAGGGGCTCGACTGCGGTCCCGCCGGGATCACCCCCGCCCTGTGGCCGGAGCAGGACAAGGCCGACGAGCTGTCGGGCGAACGGAAGGGCTCGGGCGGCGAATGGGACGTCGACCTGCCGCCGAGCGAGGAACTCATCGAGGGCGTCCGGAAACTGCCGCCCGCCACGGACGTCCCGCGCCTGCCGGGCACGGATGTCACCGCGCCCGAACCGAAGTTCCGCCTCGGCCGCCTGCTGAAACCGGTCCGCGGCCCGCTCGCCGTGGTGATCGGCCTGGTCGCGGCCGACGCGCTGGCCACCATCGCGATGCCCGCGCTGTATCAGCACGGCATCGACAACGGTGTGCGCGCCGGCGTGGAGGCGGTGATCTGGCTGGCCGCCGGGATCGGCGCGCTGGTGATCCTCACCGACTGGCTGGTGGTGTACCTCCAGACGAAGATGACGGCGAGGGTCGGCGAGACGGTGCTGTACTCGCTGCGCGTGCGCAGTTACGCCCATCTGCAACGGCTCGGGCTCGACTTCTACGAACGCGAACTGTCCGGGAAGATCATGACCCGGATGACCACCGACGTCGACGCGCTCTCGACGTTCCTGCAGACCGGTGTCGCGCAGGCGGTGGTGAGCGCGCTGACACTGGTCGGGATCGCGGCCGCGTTGATGATCACCGACATCGGGCTCGCGGCGTACGCGCTCGCGGTGCTGCCGATCCTCGTCGTGGCGACGGTGATCTTCCGGCGCGCGTCGTCCAAGGCGTACACCGAAGCCCGGGAACGGGTCAGTGTCGTCAACGCGGACATGCAGGAGAACGTGAGCGGGCTGCGGGTCGCGCAGGCGTACACGCGCGAGGAGCGGACGGCGGAGAAGTTCGCTTCCCGCAGCGACGAGTACCGGCGTTCGCGGCTGCGCGCCCAACGCTACGTCGCGACGTACTTCCCTTTCGCGGCAATGCTTTCCGGGCTGGCCGAGGTAGTCGTGCTGATCGTCGGCGCGAACCGGGTGGCGGCCGGCACGCTGTCGGCCGGTGTGCTGGTGGCGTTCCTGTTGTACCTCGGCCAGTTCTTCTCGCCGATCCAGCAGCTGTCCTCGGTGTTCGACGGCTACCAGCAGGCACGGGTCGGCCTGACGCGGATCGGCGATCTGCTGCGCACGCCGACTTCCGTTCCGCAGGCGGAACACCCGGTCGCCATGCCGGAACGCCTGCGCGGCGAGGTCTCCTTCAAGGACGTGGATTTCGCTTACACCGCAACGGACGAGCCCGCCCTTTCGCAGCTCTCACTGGAGGTGGCGCCCGGCGAGACCGTCGCACTGGTCGGCGCGACGGGCGCCGGCAAGTCGACCGCGGTGAAGCTCGTCGCGCGCTTCTACGACGCGACAGGCGGCGTGGTCCGGATCGACGGGACGGACATCCGCGAGTACGACCTGGCCGCCCTGCGCACGCGAATGGGCGTGGTACCGCAGGAAGCGCATCTGTTCTCGGGAACCGTCGCGGACAATGTGCGCTACGGCAGGCCTTCCGCGACGGACGCCGAGGTCGAGGAAGCGGTCCGGTCCGTCGGCGCGCTCGACGGTGTCGCCGCCCTCCCGGCCGGTTTCCACCAGCCCGTCGGTGAACGCGGACGGTCGCTTTCGGCCGGGCAACGGCAACTCGTCGCCCTCGCCCGCGCCGAACTCGTGGACCCGGACGTCCTCCTGCTCGACGAGGCGACCGCCGCCCTCGACCCGTCCACCGAAGCCGCCGTCCTGCGCGCGACCGAACAGCTCGCGCGCCGCCGCACGACCTTCGTGGTCGCGCACCGCCTCGCCACCGCCGCCAAGGCGGACCGGATCGTGGTGCTGGACCACGGGCGGATCATCGAGCAGGGCACGCACGCGGAACTCGTCGCGGCGGGCGGCCACTACGCCCACCTTTGGTCCCTGGGCTGACCCCGTGTCGCGCCTCCAATCACGCGAGTCGCGCCTCCAATCACGCGAGTCGCGCCTCCAATCACGTCGAAACGCCACTCACGACACGTCGGTCGCGCCCTCACCCAGCCGCGAGATCGAGCTGGAACTGCGTCCCCGGAGCCTCCGGCTCCCACCCGCGCGCCAGCGCCAGCCGGATCGCCTGTTCGACATCCGAAGGCAGCACGGCCTTCGACGGCACCCCCATGTAGTTCAACGGGTGCGCGTGATCCGTCCGGACCACCAGCACCGCACCCCGCGCGTCCTCCAATTCCACCCCGTACGAAAGGAAATACCCGCCGTCCTGTGCGTAGGTGGGCTTCCGCCGGACGATCCACCGGTAAGCGGTGTCATCGACGACGATTCGTCGCGATCCCTTGCGCAGCAATGCCATGAAGCCAGCATGAACCGGCGGGCAAGGGAATTTCGGTCGCGCACGCCCACGGCACCTGTCACCCTGAACGGGAAATGAAAGAAGAGATCCCGGCGCGGCAGATCCGCGCCCTGTACACCGAAACCACGATCCGCGTCTATCAGGCGTACGCCCCGGCCATCGCCGACGCCGCGCTGAAGGCGGGCACCTTCGTGCCGCCGTTCAAACGCGAACGGATGACCTGGATCAAGCCGTCCTTCCTCTGGATGGCGTACCGCTGCGGTTGGGCCGCGAAGCCCGGCCAGGAGCGCGTACTCGCCCTCGACATCACTCGCGAGGGTTTCGCCTGGGCGCTCGACCACGCGGCGCTCAGCCACTACGACCCCGGCGTCCATCCCGACCGGAAGACGTGGCAGCACGAGGTCAAGACCAGCCCGGTCCGCATCCAGTGGGATCCGGAACGCAGCATCCGGCTCGGCCCGCTGAAGCACCGTTCGCTCCAGATGGGGCTGAGCGGCGAGGCCGTCGATCACTATGTCGACAAATGGATCACGGCGGTCACCGACGTCACCCCGGTCATGCGCGAAGTCGGTGCCCTCGTCGCGGCGAACCGCATCGAAGACGCCGAAGCGCTGCTACCCGCGGAGCGTCCGTACCCCGCTTAGGCGCGCCACTTGAGGCCGCCCATCCCGGCGACCTCGAGGTCCTGGGCCGAAGCCCAGCGGACGGTTCCCGGCCGGACGTGCACCCCGGACGCCACCGTCCAGTCCGGCTCGTCGGGCTCGACGTGCTCCATCTCCTCGAAGTCGGCGAGCGTCGGCCAGACCGCCGAGCACGAGTCGCACATCAGCACGACCTTGCCGGACTCGGTGACCAGCGGGCGCACGCGCCCCTCGTCCCAGAACGACGGGCACTCGTCCAGCCACATGGGCCGCCACCACCTCGCGGGGACCGGCGGCCGGCACGACACCGGCCGCATCCTTCACCCAGCGAACCGCGCCGACGTGAACTCCAGGCTGTCCGGGCACGACGACCCAGCCAACCTTTTCCGACGGGACAGTGACCTGACCTGCACGGACAGTGAAAGTGGTAGCAAAGGTCCCTTGCTCCCCCGAGTGGCGGCCGACGGGGGCGGCGAGTGGCCTATTTTCGGTCTCTTGATCGAGACAGTGACCCATCACCTAGTGCGCCACGCCTCACACAGGCCAGTTCCATCACACGGCTGCGACCGAGGGGGTTAGCCTGGTAGGCGCATCAGCGGTGTTCAAGATCTCGAGACGGATAGAGGCGAGTCCAAGCCGTGTCCAGCAGCAGCCCTGCGTCACAATTCGGCCCCAACGAGTGGGTCGTCGAGGAAATGTACGACCAGTTCCTTGCCGACCCCAGCTCAGTCGATGCCGCCTGGCACGACTTCTTCGCGGACTTCAAGCCAACGCAGGACGCGCAGGCCAAGGCTGACGAGGCACGTCCGGCCCCCGCGGCTCCCGCCAAGGACAGCGCGGCCTCCAACGGCCAGGCCACGAAGCCGGCCCCGAAGCCCGAGCCCACCGTGAAGCAGGCCGCCCCGGCGAAGGCCGCCCCGAAGACCGAGGCGAAGCCCGCCCCGAAGGCGGCCGCCCCCAAGGCAGCGGAGAAGGCTCCCGCCAAGCCGGCCGAGAAGGACGCCGAGGCGGAGTCGAAGCAGCTCCGCGGGGCCGCGGCGGCGATCGCGAAGAACATGGACGCCTCGCTGTCCGTGCCGACGGCCACGAGTGTGCGCGCCGTCCCGGCGAAGCTGATGGCCGACAACCGCATCGTCATCAACAACCACCTCAAGCGCACGCGCGGCGGCAAGATCTCCTTCACGCACCTCATCGGTTACGCGATGGTCCGGGCGCTGAAGAACTTCCCGAACATGAACCGGCACTACCAGCTGATCGACGGGAAGCCGTTCGCGATCACGCCGGAGCACGTGAACTTCGGTCTCGCGATCGACATGAAGGGCAAGGAAGGCGCCCGCACGCTCGTCGTGGCCTCCATCAAGGCCACCGAGAACATGACCTTCATGCAGTTCTGGCAGGCCTACGAGGAGATCGTCAAGAAGGCCCGCAACGGCAAGCTGACCGCCGACGACTTCTCCGGCACCACGATCTCGCTGACCAACCCCGGCGGTATCGGCACCAACCACTCGGTGCCGCGTCTGCAGGCGGGCCAGGGCGCGATCATCGGCGTCGGCGCCATGCAGTACCCGGCGCACTTCGAGGGCACCAGCGAGAAGGCGCTGGTCGACCTCGGCGTCTCGAAGATCATGACGCTGACCTCGACCTACGACCACCGCATCATCCAGGGCGCGGAGTCGGGCGAGTTCCTCAAGCGCATCCACGAGCTGCTGCTCGGCGAGGACGGCTTCTACGACGACGTCTTCACCAGCCTGCGCCTGCCGTACGAGCCGATCCGCTGGGTCGCCGACATCCCGGACGGCCCGGTCGACAAGACCGCGCGCGTCATCGAGCTGATCGACGCCTTCCGCATGCGCGGTCACCTGATGGCCGACACCGACCCGCTGAACTACCGGCAGCGCAGCCACGCCGACCTCGACGTCCTCTCCCACGGCCTGACCCTGTGGGACCTGGACCGCGAGTTCCCGGTCGGCGGCTTCGCCGGCCAGGAGCGGATGAAGCTGCGCGACATCCTCGGCGTGCTGCGCAACTCCTACTGCCGCACCGTCGGCATCGAGTACACGCACATCCTCGACCCCGAGGAGCGCCGCTGGATCCAGGACCGCGTCGAGATCCCGCACGAGAAGCCGGACCCCGCGGTCCAGAAGTACGTGCTCTCGAAGCTCAACGCCGCCGAGGCGTTCGAGACCTTCCTGCAGACCAAGTACGTCGGCCAGAAGCGGTTCTCGCTCGAAGGCGGCGAGACGGCGATCCCGCTGCTCGACACCATCCTCGACAAGGCCGCCGAGCACGAGCTCGACGAGGTCGTCATCGGCATGCCGCACCGCGGCCGCCTGAACGTGCTCGCGAACATCGTCGGCAAGCCGATCGCGCAGATCTTCCAGGAGTTCGAGGGCAACCTCGACCCGGGCCAGGCGCACGGTTCCGGTGACGTGAAGTACCACCTCGGCGCCGAGGGCAAGTACTTCCGCATGTTCGGCGACGGCGAGACCAAGGTGTCGCTGACCGCGAACCCGTCGCACCTGGAGACCGTCGACCCGGTCCTCGAAGGCATCGTCCGCGCGAAGCAGGACATCCTCGACAAGGGTGGCGAGGGCTTCACCGTCCTCCCCGTCCTGATGCACGGCGACGCGGCCTTCGCGGGCCAGGGTGTCGTGGCCGAGACCCTGAACCTGGCGCTGCTGCGCGGCTACCGCACCGGCGGCACCGTGCACGTCATCGTCAACAACCAGGTCGGCTTCACCACCGCGCCCGAGCACTCGCGGTCGAGCCAGTACGCCACCGACGTCGCGAAGATGATCGGCTCGCCGATCTTCCACGTGAACGGTGACGACCCCGAGGCCGCGCACTGGGTGGCCAAGCTGGCCGTCGACTACCGCCAGGCGTTCCACAAGGACGTCGTGATCGACCTGATCTGCTACCGCCGCCGCGGCCACAACGAGGGCGACGACCCCTCGATGACGCAGCCGGCGATGTACGACATCATCGACACGAAGCGTTCGGTCCGGAAGACCTACACCGAATCGCTGATCGGCCGCGGCGACATCTCCGTCGAAGAGGCCGAAGCCGCGTTGCGCGACTTCTCCAGCCAGCTGGAGCACGTGTTCAACGAGGTCCGCGAGCTGGAGAAGCACCCGGCCAAGGCCAGCCCCTCGGTCGAGGAGGAGCAGCAGGTCCCGGCCAAGGTGCCCACGGCGACCACCACCGAGGTCATCGAGCACATCGGCGACGCGTTCCTCAACGTGCCCGAGGGCTTCACCCCGCACCCGCGGGTCAAGCCGGTCATGGAGCGCCGCCACAAGATGTCCCGCGAAGGCGGCATCGACTGGGCGTTCGGTGAGCTGCTCGCCTTCGGTTCGCTGGCCATGGAAGGCCGTCTCGTGCGGCTGTCCGGCCAGGACTCCCGCCGCGGCACCTTCACCCAGCGCCACTCGGTGCTGATCGACCGCAAGACCGGCCAGGAGTACTCCCCGCTGGCCAGCCTCGCCGAGAACCAGGGCCGCGTAATGATCTACGACTCGGCGCTGTCCGAGTACGCGGCGGTCGGCTTCGAGTACGGCTACTCCGTGGCCAACTCCGAAGCGCTGGTCATGTGGGAAGCGCAGTTCGGTGACTTCGTCAACGGCGCGCAGACCGTCATCGACGAGTACATCTCCTCCGGCGAGGCCAAGTGGGGCCAGCTCTCCGACGTCGTGCTGCTGCTGCCGCACGGCCACGAAGGCCAGGGCCCGGACCACACCTCCGGCCGCATCGAGCGTTTCCTCTCGCTGTGCGCCGAAGGCTCGATGACTGTCGCGGTCCCGTCGACCCCGGCGAACTACTTCCACCTGCTCCGCCGCCACGCCCTCGACGGGGTCAACCGGCCGCTGGTGGTCTTCACCCCCAAGTCGATGCTGCGCAACAAGGCCGCGACTTCGCAGGTCGAGGACTTCACCGGCCAGACGAAGTTCATGTCGGTCATCGACGACGCCGTCGTCGACCCGTCGAAGGTCCGCAAGGTCCTGCTGACCTCGGGCAAGCTGTACTGGGAGCTGGTGGCCGAGCGCACGAAGCGCGAGGCGAACGACGTCGCGATCGTGCGTGTCGAGCAGTACTACCCGCTGCCCAAGAAGAAGCTGCTGGCGGCGCTGGAGCGCTACAACGGCGCTCCCGCGGTCTGGGTCCAGGAGGAGCCGGAGAACCAGGGTGCGTGGCCGTTCTTCGGCCTGAACCTGCCGCGGAAGCTCCCGGAGGTGTTCTCCAGCCTGGACGTCGTGTCGCGTCGTCCGATGGCCGCCCCGTCGGCCGGTTCGTCCAAGGTGCACGAGGTCGAGCAGAAGGCGCTGATCGCGCGGGCGTTCGACTGATCGCCTGAGTAGTACGTGAAGGCCCCCTTCACTGCGCTAGACGCAGTGAAGGGGGCCTTCATGTAGTTCGGGAAGCTAGCCGATCGCCTCGGAGGTCGCCCTGGCCATCTTCAGGGCGTTCTCCTTGCACACGGTCTGGTTGACCGTCCCGGACGGGTCGGGGCCGGTCACGATGATCTCGCCCTCGACGTTGCCCTGGTAGAACTTGATCTGGCACTGGCTCGGTGAATCGAGTTTGGTGTGCACGGCTTTGGTGGACTTCGCCATGCTGGGGATGAGCACCCCGCCATCGGTCACGGCGTTCTCGACCCCGGCCTTGGCCCAGGCCTCCCCCGCGCCCGAACCCGGCTCCTTCGACTTCGACAGGTACATCGAGACGGTCGCCGACGGCGCGTTCGGTTCCCGCCAGGAGCAGGACGAACGGGTGTAGGTGATCTCGTCGTTCGACGTGCTCGCCGGCTCCTCGCCCTTCGGGGTTTCGAGCGGCGGCAGATTCCGCACCTTGGTCCCGATCTTCTCGCAGGCGGGCATCGAGGTGTACTTGTCCGGCGGGCCGCTCTTCTTGGACGAGGTCGGTGAAGCGGTCGACGACGAGCCGGAGTCGGACAGCAGCAGGAAGGCCGCGACCCCGCCACCGCCGAGCAGCACGACCGCGCCGAGGATGAGCCCGACGATGAGCCCGGTGTTCGATTTCTTGGGCGGCGGCCCGTATCCGGGCGGCGGATACCCCGGATATCCCTGCGGCGGATACGGCTGCTGAGGTCCCTGCTGATAGGGCGGTCCGGGCTGCATGCGGAGAGGGTAAAGCCTCGCGAAGGTCCTTAGTGGACGAACGGCGCAACTGGGCGCCGAATCACTCTCCGGATACGGGAAGGCCCCCTTCCCAGCAGGAGGAAGGGGGCCTTCACGTACTCCAGGGGTGGATCAGACGGTCAGCGACCAGCTGTTGAGCGAGCCGGTGTCGACCCGGTAGACGTCCTGGACCTTCAGCTTCCAGGCACCGTTCGCGGCCTCGGACGAGACGTTGGCGGTGTAGGTGGTGTTGATGTTGTCGGACGAGTCGTTGCTCGAGTTCTTCAGGCGGTACGAGCTGCCGTCCGGCGCGACCAGGTCGATGACCAGGTCACCGACGTAGGTGTGCGTGATGTTCACCGCGACCTTGGTGGTGGCCGAGGCGTTGCGGGCGCAGTTGGCGACCGTGATGGTGCTGGTCACCGCGGCACCGGCGTCGGGGATGGCGACGACGCCGCTGTTGGTCTGCGTGCCGCACGGGGTCGGCTCGGGGCCGGGGCCACCGCCGGTACCGGTGTAGAGCAGCACGTTCGGCGAACCGGTGCCCGGGTTGGTCACCTTGTCCTTGGTGCCGTTGGCGACCAGCGCGTCACGGACCTGCTTCGGCGTGGCCGACGGGTTGGCGGAGGCGTACAGGGCCGCCGCGCCCACGACGTGCGGGGTCGCCATCGAGGTGCCGCTGATGGTGTTGGTGCCGTTGTTCAGCCACGTCGACGTGATGCCGCTGCCCGGCGCGAAGATGTCGAGGCAGGTGCCGATGTTGGAGAAGCTCGACCGCGCGTCGGTGTTCGTCGTCGAGCCGACGGTGATGGCTTCCGGCGTACGGGCGGGCGAGGTGTTGCAGGCGTTGGCACCGGTGTCGTTACCGGCCGCGACACCGTAGGTGATGCCTGCCGCGATCGACCGCTGGACGGCCTGGTCGAGGGTCGTCGAGGCGCCGCCACCGAGGCTCATGTTCGCGACGGCGGGCTTGACGGCGTTGGCGGTCACCCAGTCGACACCGGCGATGACGCCGGCGGTCGTACCGGAACCGGAGCAGTTCAGCACGCGGACGGCGACGAGCTTGACGCCCTTGGCCAGACCGTGCGCGGTACCGCCGATGGTGCCGGCGACGTGGGTGCCGTGGCCCTGGCAGTCCGTGGCGTCGTTGTCGTTGTCGACGGTGTCACGGCCGTGGGTCGCGCGCCCGCCGAAGTCCGGGTGCGTGGTGAGGATGCCGGTGTCGACGACGTACGCGGTGACGTTGGACGCCGTGGTGCTGTAGCTGTACTTCTGGTCCAGCGGAAGGCTCTGCTGGTCCACCCGGTCCAGACCCCATGACGGCGGGTTCAGCTGGTCCGCCGAGATCGAGACGGTCTGGTTCTGCTCCACGTAGGCGACGGCGGGGTCGGCGGCGACGCGCTTCGCCTGCTTTTCGGTCAGCGCACCGGAGAAGCCACGGACCGAAGACGCGAAGGTCTTCTCGACCGTGCCGCCGTGGCGCTGGGTCACGCTCTTCGCGGTGGCTTCGACCGACGAGCCGTCCTTCAGCACGACGATGTAGCTGTCCTTGATCGCCTTGTCGCTACCCGCGTTGACGATCGAACCCTCGGCCGCCGACGCGACGGTGGTGCCGCCCAGCGCCGTCAGCACGGCGACGGCCGCGGCCACACCGAAGGCGGGCAGTCGTCTCTTCAAGGTTCCCAGGGAATTGTTCAAGATATTCCTCCCAGGCAGGGTCGACCCACGGACATGAAGAGGCCCGCCGGATCGTTGGGGTGAATCAGAGGTGAACCGCGTTCCACTTAGGAGCGCAGGCTGAGACTAAGTCGCGTTTTCACCCCAAGGAAGACCTTGCATTACGGACATCCCGGTAGTAATGGGCATGTCGTCGGCGCAGCTCGGGCACCGTTCAGCCCCCGCCTTTAGTCGCGTTTTGCGCCCGTACGGCCCACGAAGAATTGGGGATCCGCACATCTGGTGGTCGTTTTCCCGCCCTCCCCGCGTTTCACGCACGTGGAAGTACACACGGATGGCCGCCTACTAAAGTCGTGACGTCGGCGGGCGGAAAACGATTTCCATCCTACCTTCGGATGGAGCACACTCGGGCGCATGCTGCTCCGACAGGAAATCCCGGCCGATCGCGAGGCGATCCACGCCGTGCATCTGGCCGCGTTCGCGAAACTCAGTGTCCCGGTGGTCGAGGCGAAACTCGTCGACGAGCTACGGGAGGACGGCGACCTGATCGGCGCACTGTCCATCGTGGCCGAACGCGACGGGAAGGTCGTCGGGCACGTCTGCTGCAGCCCGGCGAAGCTCGGCGACGACGAGAAGTCGACGGTCGGTCTCGGCCCGCTCGGCGTCCTGCCCGAGTACCACGCCTCCGGCGTCGGCTCCGCGCTCGTGCACGCCGTGCTCGGCGCGGCGGACGCGCTCGGCTACGGCGCGGTGGTCCTGCTGGGCGACCCGAACTACTACTCCCGCTTCGGTTTCGTGCTCGCCGCACAGCACGGGATCACGCCGCCGGTCGCGGAATGGGCTCCGCACTTCCAGGTCCGCACCCTTCGCGCGTACACGCCGGAACTCCAGGGCGAGTTCCGCTACTCGGCCGCCTTCGACCGCCTCTAGCCCCTCCCGCATTTCGTCCTCTGAATGCGGTCCTTGCGCGTGCAACTACCGCATTCAGAGGACGAAATGCATAGAGCGGGTCAGGACGGCGCGAGGAGGTTGTTCCGGCGCAGGAACTCCTCGGCGACATCGAGCGGGTTGCGCTTCTCTTCGCTGAACTGGACGTTCAGTTCGGTCAACTGGTCGGTCGTGAGCACCGCCGAAACCCGGTTCAGCGCGTCGACCTCCTTCGGCGACAACGTCCCCTTCGCCGCGAGCGGCACGATGTTCTGCGCGGGGAACATGTTCTTGTCGTCCACCAACGGCACGAACCCGTTGGCGGCGATCGACGACGACGTGCTGAACAGGTCGGCGACCTGGATGTCGCCGGATTTCAGCGCCGCGACCGTGACCGGGCCGCCGGTGTCGGTGGTGCGGATCTCGGCGAACTCGCAGCCGTAGAGCGACTTGATCTTGTCCTTCCAGCGGCTGCTCCACTGGCCGGGACCGCCGAAGACGAATTCCCCGCACCGCTTGCCGAGATCGGAGAAGGTCCGGATCCCGGAATCGGCGAGCTCCTTGCGCACCACCAGCAGGTCCTTGTCCTCCGCGGGCGCCTGTTCGAGGACTTCGAATCCCGGCGGCAGCTTCTGCTTCAGCTGCGCGTAGACGTCCTGCGGCGTGGTCGCCTGCGTGTCCTTGTCGAAGTACCGCAACAGGTTCCCGCTGTAGTCCGGCACCACCGAAAGCGATTTGTCCTGCAGTGCCTTGACGACGACCTCGCGGCTGCCGACCGGCGGCCGCACGGTCACGTTCTCCGCGCCCGCGTTGCGCAGCGCGCCCGCGTAGATCTGGGCCAGCAGAAGGCTTTCCCCGACATCGGACGCGCCGATGATGATGTCCCCGGTCGCACCGCCCTCAGCGCCGCCGGCGAGCGGGTTGCCACAGCTCGCCGTCAGCAAAGCGATCCCGGCGAACAGTGCCGCCATCCTGCGCCTCATACCCGCGCCTTCTTCCCGCTCGCGGCCTGTGCCAGCCGAACTCCCTTGGGCACCAGCATTCGCTGGACACCCGCCAGCGCGAGGTCCAGCACCACGGCGAGCAACGTCGTCAGCAGCGCGCCCGCGACCACCTGCGGATAGTCCAAAATGGCCAGTCCGTCGAGCAGGAACCGGCCGAGACCGCCGAGCCCGACGTACGCGGCAACAGCGGCGGTCGCCACCAGTTGCAGCACCGAGTTCCGCACACCGCCGAGCACCAGCGGCAGCGAGATCGGCACCTCGACCTTCCACAACCGTTGCCAGCCGGTCATTCCGATGCCCTGCGCCGCGTCGACGACGCCGTGATCGGTCGCCTGCAGGCCCGCGTACGTCCCGGCGAGGATCGGCGGGACGGCGAGCACCACGAGGCCGATGATCGTCGAGAGCTCGCTCTCGGTGAAGAGCAGGAACAGGAAGGTCACCAGGCCCAGCGTCGGCAGCGCGCGGATCGCGTTGCCGCCGCTCACCAGCAGCACCGCGCCGCGACCGGTGTGCCCGACGTAGAGGCCGAGCGGGATCGCGATGATCAGCGCGAAGACCAGCGCCAGCGCGGTGTAGCCGAGATGCTGCAGCAGCCGGGCCGGCACGCCGTCCGGACCCTGCCAGTGGGCCGGGTCGCCGAACCAGTTCAGCACGTCGCCGATCATTTCGCCCCCGCCGTGGTCGCCACCCGATCCCAGGGTGTGAGGACATTACGCAGGAGGACCAGCAGCAGGTCGACGACCAGCGCCAGCAGCAGGGTCGCGACGATCCCCACGACGATCGGCGAGAAGTACTCGCGCTGGAAGCCGTCGGTGAACAGCACGCCGAGCCCGCCGGTGCCGATCAGCGCGCCGACACTTACCAGGCTGATGTTGCTGACCGAGGCCACCCGGACACCCGCCGCGAGCACCGGCACCGAAAGCGGCAGCTCCACGGTGAGGAACCGGCGCGCGGGTTTGTAGCCGATCGCCGTGGCCGCGGCGACGACATGCGGCGGGACGGCGTCGAGCGCGTCCAGCACCGGGCGCACCAGGAGGGCGGCGGTGTAGACGGTGAGCGCCACGATGACGTTGACGCTGTCGAGGATCTTCGAGCCGATGATGCCCGGGATCACCACGAACAAGGCGAGCGACGGGATCGTGTACAGCAGATTCGACAGGACGAGCAGTACGGAGCACACGGACCGGAACCGGTGGCCGAGCCAGCCCGCCAATACCGCGATCACCAGGCCCAGCACCAGCGGGACCAGTGAGAGATAGATGTGGTCGAGCAGGTCGCCGAAGAACTGCGACCTGTTGTTGGCGCTGCCCAGGTAGCGGCCGAGCTCCGCGAAGAAGTCGCCCATCAGGAACTCGGCGACGGCGCTTCGATCACTTCGAGGACCTGCTGGGCTCTGACCACGCCGAGGACCTTCTGGTCGGCGTCCACCACCACACCGAGGCTCGCGGGCGACGAAAGCGCCGCGTCGAGCGCGCCCCGGATCGGCGACCCCTGAAGGTACAGCGAACCACCGGCGACGAGATCGGTCTCCGCGAGTTCTCCGTCCACAGTGGACCTCGGGCGCAGCCAGCCGCGCGGCTGTCCTTCGGCGTTGACCGCGACCTGCCAGTCGTCGGACGGGCCGGGGGCGGGCTTGCCGACCTCGACCCGCTTGACCTCTTCGACGACGATCCCTTCCGCCGAAAGGAAGGAAAGCCCGCGGTAGCCACGATCCTTGCCCACGAACGACGCGACGAAATCGTCGACGGGATGCCGCAGCACCTCCGACGGCGTTCCGTACTGCGCGAGCACCCCGCCGACGCGGAGCACCGCGATCTTGTCGCCGAGCCGCACGGCCTCGTCGATGTCGTGGGTGACGAACACGATCGTCTTGCCCAGCTGCGATTGCAGGCGCAGCAGTTCGTCCTGCAGTTCCTCGCGGACGATCGGGTCGACGGCGGAGAACGGCTCGTCCATCAGCAGCACCGGCGAATCCGCCGCGAGCGCCCGCGCGACGCCGACACGCTGCTGCTGGCCGCCGGAAAGCTGGGCGGGGTACCGCTTGCCGAGTTCCGCGGGCAGGCCGACGGTCTCGAGCAGTTCGGCCGCGCGCTTGCGTGCCTTGCCCTTGTCCCAGCCGGACAGCAGCGGCACGGTGGCGACGTTGTCCAGGACCGTCCTGTGTGGAAAGAGGCCGGCGTGCTGGATGACGTAACCGATGCCGCGGCGCAGGAGTGCCGGGTCGCCGTCGCTGACGTCCTTGCCGTCGAGCAGCACCGTGCCCGAAGTCGGCTCGACCATCCGGTTGATCATCCGCAGCGACGTGGTCTTGCCGCAGCCGGAGGGCCCGACGAAGACGGTGATCGTGCCGTCCTCCACGGTGAGGTTCAGGTCGTCGACCGCGACCGTCCCGTCCGGATACCGCTTGGTCACGCCACGGAACTCGATAGTCACGTGTCTCTCCCCATGTCTGGTCGAAAAACCGTAGCCCAGATCCTGCCTGTTGGCACGGTGTCCCAGGAGGCGGGTCACTAGGCTGCTGCCTGTGAGTTCCTCCGTCGATGACGTCCTCGCGGCGCACGGTGTCCACGTGCGACCGCTCCATCAGGTGATTTCCCTGCTCCGGACGGATTGGCGTGACCTCGGCGAACTGGTCCGCGTCAGCACCGCGCCACGCCGGAGCGTCGAAGACGTCCTGAACGCGCTCGGTGACGACTTGGAGCGGAACGAGTCCCGCTTCCGGCTGGCCCCCGCCACCCGGGAGAAGTACGCGCGCTTCGGGGCGCCGGACCGGAAATCCGATCCCGGCCTGCTGAAGACCATCACCAGCTACGTCGAGAACGTGCCCGCGCCGCTGGCCGCGCTCGATCACGTGCAGGCGACGCCGGAGACGGTGCTGAACCGGGCGCTGTGGCTGGACGAGCGCTACGACCTCGGCACGGCGAAGCTGTTGTTCCTGGGCGACCACGACCTCACTTCACTGGCCGTGCGCGCGTTGCGGCCGGACGCGGACCTCACCGTCGTCGATCTCGACGACCGCGTGCTCTCCTACATCGACGAACTCAGCGAGCGCTCCATCCGCACGCTGCACACGGATCTGCGGGTCGGCCTGCCGCCGTCGGTGACCGGGCGGATGGACCTCGTGTTCAGTGATCCGCCTTACACCCCCGAGGGAATGGGCCTCTTCGCGGCACGCGGGGTGCAGGCGCTCGCCGAACCCTCGGACGGGCGGCTGCTGCTCGCCTACGGCTACAGCCCGCGCCACCCCGCGCTGGGGGCGCAGGTGCAGCGGGCACTCGCGACGCTCGGGCTGACCTTCGAAGCGATCCTTCCGGACTTCAACCGGTACTTCGGCGCGCAGGCGATCGGGAGCGCGGCGGACCTCTACGTCTGCCAGCCGACCGCGAAGTCGAAGAAGAACCGTGGTGGCAAGGGGAAGGCCGCGATCTACACGCACGGCCCGCAGTCGGTGGAGTCCGCCGGCGCGGCCAAGCCGTCGCTGCTGGACAAGCTGCACGAGATCGCCACCGAAGGCGGGCTGGCACTGGAGTCGCGGCCGGTCGACTGGTCCGTCTCCGGGCCGGAAGGCGACGCGGTCGCGATGGACCTCTCGGCCGACCCCGGCCCGTGGCTGCTGCGGACCCTGCTGGGCACCAACGCGCGACGGCTGGCGCTGCTGGTGCCGAACTCGCATCCCGATCTGACGAACGCCGAGGCGCAGGGCGCGCTCAACCGGCTGGTCGGGGCGAAGTACCGGCTGCGGCTGCTGCGGAGCACCCCGGACAACCGGCACGCCATCGTCGTCGCGGACGCCGTCGAGCACCAGGAAGAACTGCTGACCAGGGCGCACGCGCGGCTGGCGAACGTCTCGCTGGACGTTCCGCCGGAGCTGACGGACGCGCGGCTGATCGACCTGCCGCGTCATCGGCTGGCGGAGCTGCTCGGCTGAGCGTGTCATCGGAACTTCATGGGCCGTTCCTAAATTCGGTCCCATGAACCAGCCGTACGGGTTTGTCCACCCACCCGGGTACCCGCCGCAACGCCCCAAGACCAGCGGCCTCGCGATCGCCACGCTCGTACTGGGCTTGGCCGGTTGCCTGGCGCTGCCGCTGCTCCCCGCGGTCATCCTGGGCATCATCGCCCTCACCCAGACCGGTCCGGGGAAGCAGCAGGGCCGGGGCCTGGCGATCGGCGGCCTCGCGGCGGCGGGAATCTGGACCATCGGCTGGGTCGCGCTGCTCGGGAACACCATGGGGAATCCGGACAACTACACCGCGAGCCCGTCGAGCGCGAGTTGCGCGACCCCGCCGGCCGGGCACGCCAACATCTGCACCCTGAAGCCGGGCGATTGCTTGCGACAGCCCGTGGGCTCCGCCACGAGCGTCGAACTCGCCGCGTGCGGGAGCCCGCACAGCACCGAGGTGATCGGAGCCTTCACCGCGACGGACGGCCCCTGGCCCGACAGCGGAGAACTGAAATCGGAGGCCTTGGAGCACTGTCAGCGGATCATGGCCAAGAACGTGGACAGTCCGCGGCTCGACGCGGAAGGTGTCTACACCGACCTGGGCTACTTGAAGCCTGAGCGCGAGCCCTGGAAGCAGGGTGTGCGCACCGTCTTCTGCACGCTCATCTCGCCGGATTCGAAGCTGACCGGTTCCGTCCTCGTCCCCGGCGCCGATCTGGCCGTTCCGACCGGCTGAGCGTGTCAACCCCCAGATGCCAGGAACGGTCCTTTCCTTGCGAAATTTGCAAGGAAAGGACCGTTCCTAGCACTCGAGAGCGCGTGAAAGGGACCGTCACACCACGCCGTCGGCCTCCGCGGCCTTCGCGACCGCGGCGGCCACCTCGGGCGCGACGCGCGGGTCCAGCGGGCTCGGGACGATCCGGTCCGGACCGAGGTCGTCCTGCGCGACGGCGAAGATCGCTTCGGCCGCCGCCAGCTTCATGTTCTCCGTGATCGCCCGCGCACCGGAGTCCAGCGCGCCGCGGAAGACGCCGGGGAACGCCAGCACGTTGTTGATCTGGTTCGGAAAGTCGCTGCGCCCGGTCGCCACGATCTTGGCGTACCGCGACGCCGCGACCGGGTGCACCTCCGGGTCGGGGTTCGACAGCGCGAACACGATCGCGTCGTCGGCCATCCCGGCCAGCAGGGTCTCGTCGATGGTCGCCCCGGACAGGCCCAGGAAGACGTCGGCGCCCTTCAGCGCCTCGCCGAGGCCGCCACGCAGGCCGGCCGTGTTCGTGGTCTCGGCGAGCTTCTGCTTGATCGGGTTCAGGCCCTCACGACCGGAGTGGATGATGCCGCGCGAGTCGAGCACGGTGACGTCCGCGACGCCGGCGTTCTGCAGGATCCTGGCGCAGGCCACCCCCGCTGCGCCCGCTCCCGAGACGACCACGCGCTGGCCGGAGATGTCCTTGCCGAGGACCTGGTTCGCCCCGCGCAGCGCGGCCAGCGTGACGATCGCCGTCCCGTGCTGGTCGTCGTGCATGACCGGGCAGTCAAGGGCTTCCTTGAGGCGGTCCTCCAGCTCGAAGCAGCGCGGCGCCGAGATGTCCTCCAGGTTCACCGCGCCGAACGACGGGCGCAGCCGGACCAGGGTCTCGATGATCTCGTCGACGTCGGTGGTGTCGAGCACCAGCGGGATCGAGTCGAGCCCGCCGAAGGTCTTGAACAGGACCGACTTGCCCTCCATGACCGGCAGCGAAGCGCTCGCGCCGATGTCACCGAGGCCGAGCACCGCCGTACCGTCGCTGACCACCACGACCAGCCTGTCCGCCCACGTGTACCGCTTCGCCTTGGCCGCGTCCTCGGCGATCGCCCGGCTCACCTTCGCCACCCCAGGCGTGTACGCGACCGAAAGGTCACGGGGCGAGGAGATCGGTCGCGTGGCGGCCACGGAGAGCTTGCCGCCCTCGTGCCCCTCGAAGATCTCGGTGTCCGTCACTGGCGTGGTCATCGTGGTGGTTCCCGTCATTGCTTCCGCCGTGTCTAAGGACGGCGAAGTCTCGATTCGAGCGAAGGTCATTGGAATTCTCCTGGGACTGCGAGCGGGGGAACTGGCCGGTGAGCAGGCCAAAACTGGGCATGGCCCGGCCACCTGGGGTAACTCGTCCTCCGACACGGCAGCCCAGCGCGGTAGCGCCGGCCTGTCGGCGAAGCGTCCAATCGGCCATCGGTGCCGTGGGTGTGGCGACGGCCGCGGACGCAGCGGTCAGATCATTGTGACAGGCGTGCGGACCAGTACGCCCCTCTGGTGCGGTTGATGTCACAAACCGGCCCGGTTTTCCGCAGCTCAGAAGAGGTTTCGCAAGACGTCCGTCCGGCTTGGGATGCGCTCGTTAGCATTGAGGACATGCACGCCAGGCGCCTCAGCATCCCCGACTGTTTCGAGTTCACCCCGCGGGTTTTCCCCGATCAACGCGGCCTGTTCGTGGCGCCTTTCCAGGAAGAAGCGTTCGTCGAAGCGGTCGGGCACCGGCTTCGTCTCGGGCAGACCAACACGAGCGTGTCGCGCCGTGGGTCCATCCGCGGCGTGCATTTCGCGGACACCCCGCCCGGGCAGGCGAAGTACGTGTACTGCCCGAACGGTTCGCTGCTGGACGTCCTCGTGGACCTCCGGGTCGGCTCGCCCACTTTCGGTGAATGGACGTCCGTTCTGCTCGACAGCGCCGAGTACAAGGCGGTCTACATCGCCGAAGGCGTGGGCCACGCCTTCATGGCGCTCGAAGACGAAACCGTCATGGCGTACCTCTGCTCCGAGCCGTACAACCCGGCGGGCGAGCACGGCGTCAACCCGATGGACGCCGAACTCGCCCTGCCCTGGCCCCAGGACATCGAACCCGTCGTGTCCGAAAAGGACACCGCGGCGCCCTACCTGAAAGAGGCCTTGGAGCAGGGACTGCTGCCGCGGTACGACGACTGTGTCGCGTACTACGAGAAGTTGCGGACCGCGAACTGAGCTAGCGCGCCACGTCTTCGGCCAGCACCCGTTCCACGTTCCGTTCCGCGAGCGCGGTGATCGTGACGAAGGGGTTCACCCCGGTGCTGCCCGGGATCAGCGAGCCGTCGGTCACGTAAAGGTTCGGGTAGCCCTTCACACGGCCGTACAGGTCGGTGGCCTCACCCAGCACCAAACCACCCAGCGGGTGATAGGTGAACCGGTTCTCGAACGACCGCGTATCCCCGAACAGGTCGCTGCGGTAGATCGTGCGGTTCGCCCGGTTGACCTTGTCGAACAACGACTTCGCCGCGTCGATCGACGGCTTCCCCTGCGAAGCGCTCCAGTGGAGCCGCGCGGAGTCGCTCGCGGCGTCGTAGGTGAAGTGGCCGCGTTCGGGGTTCTTCGTGATCGCCAGGTACAGGCTCAGCCAGGTTTCGACCCCGGCCGGCACCGGCGCGACCTCGGCGAAGACCGGGTTCACCGGGTCGTCCCACGCGTCGATGCCGAGGGCGGGCATACCCGACTGCAGCGATCCGCCGACGTCCCACGCGTGGTTGGCGCGGCCCAGCATCACGTTGCCGTTGGTGCCCCAGCCGCGCCCGACCTCATCGTTCAGCCTCGGCAGCGTCCCCGTCTCGCGTGCCCGCACGAGCAGCTCCGTAGAACCGAGGCTGCCGGCGCCGAGGAACAGGTATTTCGCGCCGAGTTGCTTCCTCGCCACGATCGCGCCGTCTTCGGCGGTCTCGTGCACGGTAAGGACATACGTGCCGTCGGTCTGGCGGGTGATCCCGCGGACCTCGTGCAGCGTCTTGATGGTCACCTTCCCGGTGCCCAGCGCGGCCGCGAGGTAGGTCTTGTCGAGGGACCGTTTGCCGTGGTTGTTGCCGTAGATGACCTCGGACGCGAGCGCCGACCTCGGCACCTTGCCCGCTTCTTCGCGCTTCATGTACTCGAAGTCGTAAACGCTGGGCACGAACACCGTCTTGAGTCCCGCACGCGTCGCGGCCTTCCGGGACACCCGCGCGTAGCGATAGGAACGGCACGTTTCGAACCAGCGCGGGTCGATGTGGTTCACGCCTAGGGTCTGATTGGCGCGCGGGAAGTACTTGCCGTACATCTCGTCCGAGTCGACGGCGGGCAGGATCTCCTCGAAGTACGACCGCTTCGGTGTCACGGCCATCGCGCCGTTGACCAGCGAACCGCCGCCGACGCCGCGTCCGACGTAGACGGACATGTCGCCGTGGCTCACCCGGTCGAGGACACCGGGGTACCGCCCGATGTCGCGGTTCGCCAGGTCCATCCAGAGAAACGACGCGAGCGGGGCCTGTGTGCGGTTCTTGAACCACGCGGCCCGGCGGTCCGGCCGCAGCATGTCGCAGAAGACCTTGCCGTCCGGCCCCGGGTCGGCCCACAGTTTGCCCATTTCGAGCATGACCGTGGGAATCCCGGCCTCACCGAGGCGGAGCGCGGTGACCGCGGCGCCGTAGCCGGTGCCGATGACCACGGCCGTCGAGAAGCCCGGCGACGCTTCTTCGGCCTGTGCGGTGGAAATCGTGGTCAGCCCGAGAGCGGCGGCGGAGTTGAGCGCGGTGTACCCGAGGAACTTGCGGCGCGACAGTGGGGACATGCGCCGATGATCGCCCGCAGTTCGAGCCGCCTTCAAGAGCGAATCCGAAGCAGATTCGCGTCAGCTGGGTAAACACCGTTTATTTTCACTCGAACGTGGTGATTCAGGGGCCCCTTGGGTGACTTCCCCGATGTGGCTCAAACCGGCACAGACCACTCTTTCGAGGCATGAGACGCCTCCTCGCCGCGACCGCGGCCGCCCTGTCCGCAGCCGCCCTCTTCGTCTTCCCCGGCCACGCCTCCGCGGCGGGGTTGCCCGACTTCGACTTCTCCGCCTGCCCCGCTCCGCCCGCCGACGCCGACCCCGGCACGTGGCGTTGTGAAGCCTTTGTCGCCCAAGGAGCCCTGACCATCGGCGACCGCGCGATCCCGCTCGGGGAGATGCGGCTGACGTTCTCCGAAGGCAAGGTGGACGGGAAATACGCGCAGGTGTTCGGCGAACTGCGGCACGCTCCGGCCCGGATCCGCGGCACTTTCGGCGCGGCCATCCAGCTGAAGTACGGTGGCTACTCGGACTTCCAGTCCGATGACGAGCGCCGCGGCGAACTGGACCTCTACGCCGCCCTGCGGCATCCCTTGCTGCCCAAGGAATGCACGATCGGCACCCTCGGCGCGCCGCTGCACTCGGTGGTCAAGGACGATCCCGCGGTCCCCTTCGAGGTGATCTCGCAGAACCCCACGACGGTGAAATTCGGCGTCGTCGACTCGCAGCTCGCACTGCCCGGCACCAGCGGCTGCGGCCCGCTGACGCGAGTGGCCGACGAGGTGCTCGGCCTGCCGTCGGCGAGCGGGAAGAACACCTTCACGATGGCGACCTACGTACAGTTCAAACCCCTCTGACCACCCGCATTTCGTCCTCTGAATGCGGGTGGCCGCGATCGGCAACTCGTGAGTGCCGGGGCATGTCGCGAAAGCTTCTTTCGCGACACCTGATGTCCCGAAAGTGGCTTTCGCGACACGGCCGCGCGCCCGATCCTGGACGGAAGCGATGTCCTGAAGGCCACCCTTGAGACATCCAACGTCCCTAAGGTGGCCCTCGGGACACTTCACCCGCCAGACGGAACGCATTCAGAGGACTAAATGCCCGAGGTGGCCCGGAGTCCCTACTTCTTCTTCGTCACCCAGATGGTGATGGTCGCGGTCACGACGGGCTTCCCGTTCGTGTCCGTGATCGTCACCGGGACGGGGAGCTCGAAGCCCTCGTCGCCGAATTCCGGCAACTCCGGCAGCTCCGCGACGGCGCGCAGGCTCGTCTCGGCCTTCGCCACGTACGCGACCGTCATGCCCTTCGGCAGCCAGCGATGCGTCGTCGGCACGGTCGCCTCGGCGAGCATGCCCATCGCGATCTCGGCGAGGTTGCAGGCCGCGATCGCGTGAAAGGTCTTGATGTGGTTGTAAACACCCCACCACTTCGGGGACGTCACCTCGCAGCGGCCGGGACGCAGGTCGCGCACCGACGGGAGCACCGTCCGGAAGTACGGCACACGCAGGCACATCGCCGCCGAGAACAGCTGTTTGCCGACCGGCTTGCCCGCCAGCCGGTTCCACATCGCGTAGGTCGGATTCTGCGCCATCACGGTCTCCTCATCATGTTACTCACCAGTAGCATAACCGGACGGCAGGCTATATTCGCAACGTGGCACATCGGCTCTTCCTCCTCCGGCACGGTCAGACCGAGTGGTCCGTCAACGGGCGGCACACCGGACGCACCGACATCCCGCTCACGGCCGCGGGCGAAGGACAGGCCCGCGCCGCGGGCGGCACCCTGCGCGCGGTGCTCGGCGGCAGCCCGGCGCTCGTCCTCTCCAGCCCCCGCACCCGCGCACTGCGCACGGCCGAACTGGCCGGCCTGCGCGTCGACGAGGTCACCGAAGAGCTGTCCGAATGGGACTACGGCGACTACGAGGGCGTCACGACCCCGGTGATCCGCGAGACCGTCCCGGGCTGGACGGTCTGGTCACACCCGATCCCCGGCGGCGAAAGCGCGGAGGACGTCAACGCCCGCGCGGACAAGCTGATCGACCGGATCCGCGAGCCGCTCGGCAAGGGTGACGTCATCCTGGTCGGCCACGGGCATTTCAGCCGCGTCCTGGTCGCGCGCTGGATCGGTCTCCCGTCGACCGCGGGCGTCCACTTCGGACTCGACCCGGCAGGCGTCGCGGTGCTCGGCGACGAACGCGGCGAGCCGCAGATCGAACACCTCAACCTGCTCCCCACCACAGAGGACTGAAAATGGACGACCGCATCCGGCGTATCCGCGAAGAAGACGTGGACGCCGTCGTCCAGCTCGTCTACGACCTCGCCGAGTTCGAACGCGCCCCGGACGAATGCCACCTCACGCCCGAACAGCTGCGCGTCGCGCTGTTCGGCGAGGCGCCGGGCCTGTTCGGGCACGTCGCCGAGGTCGACGGCGAGATCGTCGGCTACGCGCTCTGGTTCCTCAACTTCTCCACCTGGCGCGGGGTGCACGGCATCTACCTGGAGGACCTCTACGTCCGCCCCGAGCAGCGCGGCTCCGGCCTCGGCAAGGCTCTCCTGGCCACCCTCGCGGCGGTCTGCGTCGAGCGCGGCTACGCCCGTCTCGAATGGTCGGTGCTCAACTGGAACCCGGCTCAGGGGTTCTACAAGTCACTCGGCGCGGTGCCGATGGACGAATGGACCGTCGACCGCCTCACCGACGAACCCCTGAAGGCGCTCGCCGCGCAGGTCTAGCGGCGTCAGGAGTCGCGTTCCTCGCGTTCACGACGCGCCGCACGGCCCGCGGCGCCGTCCCGCTCGGCGGCCTCTTCCTCGGTCTCGCCCTCCTGCATCCCGAGCGCCCACGCGCGCGAAGGGCGGCGGAACAGCAGCACGATGACGGCGACGCCGACCAGCCCCAGCGGCACGCCCCACAACGGCTGCCCGGACGGGCCCGCGCCGTACCAGCCGACGCCCACCAGGATCAGCGCGACGACCACGCCAGGCGACCTCGCCCACGTCTTCCCCATCATCAGCCCGGCCGCGCAGGCCAGCGTCCCGGCGGCGAGGACGAGGTAGTAGGCGACTTCGGCCAGGAGGTTCTCCGGTCCGGCCCGGCCGTTGACCAGGAGCAGGATCGCGAACACGATCAGGGCGAGCCCCGGCAGCGCGGTGACGGCGCCGGCGAGGCGGACTTCACGGGGCGCGGGCGAGAGCTTGTCGGCGATGGACACGGCGAAACAGCCTTCCAGGCTTCCGGACACGGCGCTCCACCAGGGCGGGTCACCGTACGTGAGCACTTTCGATCGTATGCCACCCGGTCGGCCGGTTTCCCCTCGCCGCCACATGGGAAGAATTGGCGGTGTCGTCGATGAGCGGGCGGTCGGCCCGGGTGCACTTGTCACGACGCGCGACAGCTGCCGGCGATGAGGAGGGCCGCCCGCCACAGGGGTCACAAGGTGCTGCTTCGAGGACGCACGGGCCACTGAGCTTCGCGTCACCTGACGCTCCCCTCTTCGGGCCGAAGTCACTTACCCTGCGGTATGTGCGTGCCATCCTCGTCGTGAATCCCCAGGCCACCTCGACCACCGCCGGTGGCCGTGACGTGCTGGCGCACGCACTGGCCAGCCAGGTCAAACTCGACGTGGTGGAGACCGACTACCGCGGCCACGCGATGGCCGTGGCGCGGTCCGCCGCCCGCGACGGGATCGACCTGGTGGTCGCCCACGGCGGCGACGGCACGGTCAACGAGGTGGTCAACGGTCTCCTCGCCGACAGCGACGGCGACCCGGCGCGGGTCGGCGACGTCCCCATGCTCGGTGTCGTACCGGGCGGCTCGGCGAACGTCTTCGCCCGCGCGCTCGGGATCGCGCACGATCCGGTGGAAGCGACGCATCAGCTCCTCAACGCCATCGAGAACGACCGAAGCCGCAAAGTCGGCCTCGGGATCGCCGACGGCCACTGGTTCACCTTCAACGCCGGCCTGGGCTGGGACGCCGACGTCGTCGGCCGCGTGGCCAAGCGCCGGGGCAAGCAGACCACCGCGGGGCTCTATCTGAGGGCCGCGGTGGCGTCGCATCTGCGGCCTCCCCTCGGCCGTCCGCCCCTCACGGTCCGCATCCCGGGTGAAGAGCCCACCGAAGTGCTGACCGCTTTCGTGTCGAACACCGATCCGTGGAGCTACCTGGGCGACCGTCCCGTCCACCTGAACCCGGAGAGCTCGTTCGACACCGGACTGGGCCTTTTCGCGTTGAGCGGTCTGGGATTGCCCACCGTGTTCAAGCATGTACGGCAGGCATTGCTCACGAAGAGCGACCAACGCGGACGACGTCTCCTTCGTCACGATGACCTGCCGATGATCCGCATAGACGCTGCTGAACCGGTAAACTTCCAGGTGGACGGCGACCTCGTCGGCCAGCGGAAGAGAGTGGAGTTCTTCAGCGTCCCGGAAGCACTGACGGTAATCGTCTGACGACCGGACCGCTGATCGCCTGCGGCAAAGTACGAACTGCCGCTCATCGACGCAGAACCTCCGCTCACCGCATCGGCCTTCCCATCGGAAGGCCGTTTCGGAACGAAACCGCAGGTCAGAAGCGTCGCTCGGCCGGGTGAGCTGACTCACCGATCTTCAGAAAACCCTTGTCGAAACGGGTGCTTCGTGAAAGCATTCACAAGCACCCAAAAAAACGACCGCCATGACGACTATGGCGCGGAGTACCGCGCCGTTATGAAGGAGCTCAGAAACATGGACTGGCGCCACGACGCGGCCTGCCGAGACGAGGACCCCGAGCTGTTCTTCCCCGTGGGAACCAGCGGTCCTGCTCTGTCGCAGGTAGCGCAGGCGAAGGCCGTGTGCCACCGCTGCACCGTCGCTTCCGACTGCTTGGCCTGGGCATTGGCCAGCGGGCAGGACGCAGGCGTCTGGGGCGGGATGAGCGAGGACGAGCGACGGGCCCTGAAGCGCCGTCGTACGCACATCGGCACGCGTACCTCCGCCTGAGTTTTTCAACTCACGCACGCTTCATCGCATCACCGAAAACCGAGTAGCACCCCCAAGCTTCGGGTAATCCCGCGGTGTAGTGGCTCTATGGCCCTGCGCCGCGAGGTGACACGTACCCGACTTGAGCTTAACAAGCGAGGCCGACACGCCCCCGAGGGGGTGTGGCTTCAGCGGACTTTTCACAAGTCCTCCCGCGGAACCGTTACAGGGCCGGCGCCATCTTCTCTTCGGGCGCCGGCCCTAAAACGTGTCCGGGTGAGACTGTCCATTGAGGACGATCAAAAGGGACAGTCCACTACAGACGTCGCGAAAGCGGGATGCGCAAGGCGGCTTCGGTGCCCAGCCGGCGGCCGCCCGTCTCCTCGGAGTCCCCGCGCAGTCCCCGGATCGACAGCGAGCCGCGCAGTTCCGACTCCACCAGGGTCCGCACGATCTGGAGCCCGAGGCCGTCGCTGCGTTCCAGCGAGAAACCCGAAGGCAGCCCGCGCCCGTTGTCGCGGATGACGACGTCGAGCCAGCGCGCCGAGCGCTCCACCACGAGCTCGACCTTGCCCGGCCGTCCGTCGGGGAAGGCGTGCTCGATGGCGTTCTGGACCAGCTCGGCCAGCACCATCACCAACGGCGTCGCGATCTCGGCGACGACGACGCCGAACGATCCCGTGCGCGAGAGCCCGACCTGCGATTCGGCCGTCGCGACCTCGCCGACCATCGGGAGGACGTTGTCGAGCAGCTTGTCGAGGTCGACCCGCTCGTCCACCGAGATGGACAGCGCCTCGTGCACCATCGCGATCGACGAGACCCGGCGCACGGATTCGCCGAGCGCGAGCCGCGCCTCCTCGCTGGATGTCCGGCGTGACTGGAGCCGCAGCAACGCGGCGACGGTCTGGAGGTTGTTCTTCACCCGGTGATGGATCTCGCGGATGGTCGCGTCCTTCGAAAGGAGGGCGCGGTCACGGCGCTTCACCTCGGTGACGTCGCGCACCAGCACCAGCGCGCCGGCGGGCTGCCCGGCGGGGCGCAGCGGCAGCGCACGGAACAGCACGACGGCGCCGCGCCGGGAATCCGCCTCCGTCCGGCTGCTGGGCTTGCCGTCGAGCGCCTCGATGATCCGGTGCGACACCTCGGTCGCGTCGAACGGGTCACGGATGAGCGACCTGGTCAGCGGCGCGAGGCGCTGGCCGACGAGGTCCGATTCGTGCCCCATCCGGTGGTAGGCCGACAACCCGTTCGGGCTGGCGAAGACCACCGTGCCGGTCGGGTCGAGGCGGATGAGGCCGTCGCCGACCCGCGGGCTGGTGTGGGTGTCCGTCTGGTTCCCCGGGCTGGGGAAGGTGCCGTCGACGATCATCTGGCACAGGTCGCCCGCGCTGCCGAGGTACGCGATTTCGAGCGGGCTGGGCACCCGCGAGGCGGCCAGGTTGGTCTCGCGGCTGAGCACGGCGATCACCGTGCCGCCGAACGCCACCGGGATGGCTTCACGCCGCATCGGCAGGTCGCGGTACCAATGCGGGTCCTCTTCGCGGCAGATCCGCACCTCGCGGCTCGCCTTGGCCAGCTGCGGATGCTCGTCCTCGGTGAACCGGGAGCCGACGACGTCCTCCGGATGGGCCGTCGGAGCCGTCGTCGGGCGCGCGTGCGCGACGCACACGAAGTCGCCGCCGTCGGGTTGCAGCTCCTCCGACACGGCGACCCAGAGCAGGAAGTCGGCGAAGGACAGGTCGGCCAGCAGCTGCCATTCGGCGACCACGGTCTGGAGATGGTCCGCGGCTTGACCGGACAGGCCGGTGTTCTCCGCGAGCAGATCGGAAAGGGTGGACACGTCCCCATCCAAGCAGGGTGAGGGCCGCATGACACACTGGAGAGGTTGACCCTGGCCCAGCGGTGTCGTATCACCCCGCGCGGGCCACTCGGACGAGGAGTGAAACATGTCGAAGCGCGCCCGCAAGCGTCGCGACCGTAAGAAGAACGGCGCGAACCACGGCAAGAAGCCCAACTCCTGATCATCGATCAGACGACGAAGGCCCCCGCACCGATCCGGTACGGGGGCCTTCGTGTGTCCTGGGCCGCGCTTACTCGAAGGTCTGCTCGATCTTGACCTCGGTGCGCTCGATGGTGATCGAGCCCTTGGTCTGCACGGTCTGGCGGATCGAGGCCCGCAGCCGGGACTTGAGGTCGTCCGGCGCGTGGTCACCACCGCATTTGCGGGCGAGCAGCTGCTTGATGTGCTCGTCGATGCCGTATTCCTCGAGGCACGGCGGGCAGTCCTCGATGTGCTTGCGCAGGGCGGCGTCGCGCTCGGCGCTGCACTCCTTGTCCAGGAGCAGGTAGATGTCGGCGAGGGCCTCCTCGCACCTGACCTTGTCGTCCGCTCCGGCGCAGTAGTCCTCGCTCATCGCCCCGCCACCTCCTGCTGCTTGCCCGCGCGGATGAAGCCGCGCTCGCGCGCGACGTCGGCGAGCAGGTCACGGAGCTGGGCGCGGCCGCGGTGCAGCCGGGACATCACGGTGCCGATGGGCGTGTCCATGATCTCGGCGATCTCCTTGTACGCGAAACCTTCGACATCGGCGAGGTAGACCGCGAGGCGGAACTCCTCGGGCAGCTTCTGCAGCGCTTCCTTGACGTCGGCGTCGGGCAGGTTGTCCATCGCCTCGACCTCGGCCGAGCGCAGCCCGCTGGAGGTGTGGCTCTCCGCCTTGGCGATCTGCCAGTCGGTGATCTCCTCGGTGGGCTGCTGCACCGGCTGGCGCTGACGCTTGCGGTAGCCGTTGATGTAGGTGTTCGTGAGGATGCGGTACATCCACGCCTTGAGGTTCGTACCCGCCTTGAAAGACGCGAAGGCCGCGTATGCCTTCAGGTACGTCTCCTGGACGAGGTCCTCCGCGTCGGCGGGGTTCCGGGTCATCCGCATGGCGGCCGAGTACAACTGGTCGAGCAGGGGCATCGCGTCCCGCTCGAAGCGCTCGGCCCGCGCGGCCGCCTCTTCGGCGTCCGTGCCCGTGTCCGGCGCGGGATTCTGCGTGCTCGGCAAACCGTTCCCTTCCCGATCGGCGTCGATGCGCTTGTGCGCATGAGACGTCGTCGAGTTTACGCGCGGACGGATCACCTGGCCGCCCGGCGTGCGCGGGATCAGGATTCGGGGGGCTTCGAGTGTGGTGGACACGTGCCTTTCAACAGCGACGCCCATTCGGGCATTCCCGCCCGCTCGTAGACTTCGCCCATGGCAGGCAAGGGAACCCCGGCGACGGCGCTGCTGGCGAAGCAGAAAGTGGCGCATGTTCTGCACGCCTACGACCACGACCCGCGGGCCGAGTCGTACGGCCTCGAAGCCGTCGAAGCGCTGGGGCTCGACCCCGCGCGCGTGTTCAAGACACTGGTCGCCGAGGTCGACGGGAAACTGACCGTCGGTGTGGTCCCGGTCACCGGTCAGCTGGACCTGAAGGCGCTGGCGGCCGCCGCGGGCGGGAAGAAGGCGAAGATGGCCGACCCCGCCGCCGCGCAGCGCGCGACGGGATACGTGCTCGGCGGGATCTCGCCGCTCGGGCACCGGAGCAGGCTGCCGGTGGTGATCGATTCGTCGGCGGAGAAGTTCGAGACCGTGCATTGCTCGGCCGGGCGCCGTGGCCTGGAGGTCGAGCTCGCGCCCGGTGACCTGGCGCGGCTCACCGGTGCCGTGGTCGCCCCGATCGCGGGCTGACCTCCCGCGTTTCGTCCTCTGAATGCGGTAGTCGCACGCGCAAGGACCGCATTCAGAGGACGAAATGCGGGGAAGAAGCTCACCCGCGAGAGGGAGTGGAGTCGGTCCGCGGCGGGAAGATCGCCGGGCCGCGCTCGGGAATCGTCATCGGCAAGCGGAAGACGAACTCCCGGGAGCGACGAAATGGCCAAGACCCTGCCCGACGTGCCGAGGTGGGCGAACCTCGCCGCCCACGCGACGCTGCTGGTGACCCTGCCCTCCGGGCTGTGGCGGATCGCGATGGGCCTCGGCCTCCCCGTGGGGTTCACCGCCCAAGGCTTGGTGGAGTTCGGGATCCCCGGCTGGGGCACGGCCTACGTCTTCGGTCTGAGCCTGCTCGCCGAATCGCTCGCGTTCCTCACCCTCGGCCTGGTCCGGCCGTGGGGCGAGATGTGGCCGCGCTGGATCCCGGGGCTGCGCGGCCGCCGGATCCCGCCGCTCGCCGCGATCCTCCCGGCGGCCGCGGGCGCGATCGCCCTGACCTTGCTGGGGATCCAGGGGCTGTTCGGCTGGGGAGTGGCCGACTCTTCGATGTCGCCGGGCAGCTGGGAGGCGTCACCGGTCTACGGCGTCGTCATGGCCGCCTGTTACGCGCCGCTCCTGCTCTGGGGCCCGCTGCTGGCCGCGGTCACCGCGCACTACGCCCGGCGGCGGTTCTCAGGTGAGCGGCCGCAGCACACGCTGCAGCCACTCGGCGGCCGCGCGTGACACGCCTTCGAGGTCGGCGCTGAGGTTGTGATCCCCCTGGAGCACCACGATCTCGTGATGCGGCCCCGCCTTGGGCAGGCCGAACGGGTCACGTTCACCCTGCACCACCAGGGTCGGGACCTCGACGGCGTCCAATTCGGCTTGCCTGCTCTTCTCCGGCTTTCCCGGCGGATGCTCGGGGAAGGCCAGGCAAAGCACCGCCACAGCCTGCCCCGCCGCGGCGGTCCGGCAGGCGACGCGGGCCCCGGACGACCGGCCGCCGAACACGATCGGGAGGTCGTCGAAGCGTTCGGAGATCTCGTCGGCCACGGTGAGCCAGGCGGTGTCGAGCTGGGTGGCGGGGGCGGGCGCCCGGCGGCCCGCCACCCGGTACGGCTGCTCGACGAGCGCGACGTGGACACCGGCCGCCTGCGCCGCGCGGGTGACCGCGACCAGATCCTTCGCGCCGATCCCGCCGCCCGCGCCGTGGCCGAGCATCAGGACCGCGACCCCTTCCTCGGCGCAGTGCAGCTCGGCCCGCGCGGGGCCGTAGGCGGTGTCGATCTCCAGCTTCGTCATGAGTTCGGCAGCTCGAAGAGCGCGCTGTCGGCGGCGGGTTCGACACGGTCCACCAGCTGCGGGCCGTTGTTGCGGACGTTGTTGACCAGGCTGGAGACCGGCCGCAGCTCGATCGTGTCGACCAGGTCCACCGGGGGCGGGACGAGCAGTTCGGTGACGTCGGGCCGGTCGGGGTCGAGCCAGGTGTCCCACTTCTCGCGCGGCATCAGCAGCGGCATGCGGTGGTGGATGTCGGTGAGCCTGCCGACCGAATCCGTGGTGATCACGGAGAAGGTGATCAGCGGATCGGCGTCCTTGTCGTCCTTCGGCCGCCAGGTCTCCCAGATCCCGGCGAACGCGAGCGATCCGTCACCCGGACCGGTCATGAAGAAGGGCTGCTTCTCCTTGCCGTCACGCCGCCACTCGTACCAGCCGTCGGCGGGGACCAGGCAGCGCCTCGCCGAGACCGCCTTCTTGAACGACGGCTTCTCCTTGGCCGTCTCGGCGCGCGTGTTGATCATCTTCGAGCCGACGCCGGGGTCCTTCGCCCAGAACGGGACCAGGCCCCAGCGCATCATGCGCAACGACCGGACGGCGGGCTCGTCTTCGAGCACCGCGCCGTCGGCGTCGCGCGGATGCCGCTGCACGACGGTGGGCACGTCCTTGGTCGGCGCCACGTTGTGATCGGTCCGGATCCGGCCCTCGGTCAGGTCCACCGCGGCGAACTCGTCGATCAGCGCCGCCGGGTCCTTGGTGGCGGCATAACGCCCGCACATGCGAAAACCTCCCTAATCGACAGCCATCGTTACACGCCGGCCAGACGATGGCGAGCAGCATGGGATCATTGTTCCGCGGTGTTCGAAGAGCAGGAGGCGGTTTGGCGGGCAAGGACTGGCGCAGGCTGGACGAATCCGACGTGCGGATCCGTCCCGGCAAGGGCACCAGGCCGCGCAGCAAACGCCGTCCCGAGCACGCGGACGCCTCCACGGCGATGGTCATCGGCAAGGACCGCGGCCGCTGGACCTGCGCGATCGACTCGGATCCGGACCGCGTCGTCACCGCCATGCGGGCCCGTGAGCTGGGCCGCGTCCCGGTCGTCGTCGGCGACACCGTCGGCATCGTCGGCGACGTGAGCGGCAAACCGGACACCCTCGCCCGCATCATCCGGGTGGACGAACGCTCCAGTGTGCTGCGCCGGACCGCGGACGACACCGACCCCTTCGAACGAGTGGTGGTCGCGAACGCCGAGCAGCTGCTGATCGTGACCGCGCTGGCCGATCCCCCGCCGCGCACCGGATTCATCGACCGCTGTCTCGTCGCCTGCTACGCGGGCGGTCTCGAACCGGTCCTCTGCCTGACGAAGGCCGACCTCGCCAGCCCCGACGAACTCCTCGCCGGCTACGCGGGCCTCGACATCCCGGCCGTGGTCACCCGGCACGACGAGCATCCGGAAGAACTGACCGGGCGGCTCAAGGGCCGGGTCACCGCGCTCGTGGGGCATTCCGGCGTCGGTAAGTCCACTTTGGTCAACCGGCTGGTGCCCGACGCGGGACTGGCGACCGGTGTGGTCAGCGCGGTCGGCAAGGGCAGGCACACGTCCGTCGCGGCGGTCGCGCTCCCGCTGCCCGGCGGCGGCTGGGTGGTCGACACCCCCGGTGTCCGCTCGTTCGGGCTGGCGCATGTGACCGCCGACGACATCGTGCTCGCGTTCGAGGAATTCGCCGCGGCCGCCGAAGAGTGTCCTTCCGGCTGCGGTCACCTCGGGCCGCCTTCGGACCCGGACTGCGCGCTCGACGACGTGGTCACCGATGGTGATGCCAGTCACGAGAGACTCGGCTCTTTACGCCGCCTTTTGGGTTCCCGAGCCGGACACGACGACGATCGGTAACTAATTTCGCTCCATCGCGATACCCCGTTCGGATTAGATCAACTTTTCTGAGGGGTCCTTTTGAAGCGCGTAACCACACTCGCCGCCATCACCACGGCCGCCGTCCTGGCGCTGTCCGCCTGCGGTGGCGAGAAGCAGTCCGGCGCGGCTGCTCCCGCTCCTGCTCCTTCCGAGCAGAAGAGCCTGCTCGCGTCGCCGCTCGGCGACCCGATCCAGCTCGCGGCGCTGACCCGCGAGAGCACCAAGAAGGCCAAGTCGTCCAAGGTGACGATGGAAAGCGTCGCCGGCACCCAGAAGCAGACCGCGACCGGGCAGGGCATCTACGACGGAGAGAACACCAAGTTCTCGATGTCCATGGACATCGACGGCAAGAAGCTGGAGATCCTCTTCGTCGACAGCGCGCTGTACTTCAAGCTCGACGCCTCCGACAAGGCCGAGATGAAGACGGACAAGTCGTACGTGAAGATCTCCGCCGACGGCCAGGACCCCATCTCGCAGATGCTCGGCAAGATGATGTCGAAGGCCATCAAGGACAGTGACCCGTCGCGCACCCTCGAGCAGGTCTCGAAGGCGGGCAAGATCACGAAGTCGGACCAGGTCGAGCTGAACGGCGAGCTCACCAACCACTACGTCGTCGAGATCGAGGTCGAGAAGGCCATCGCCCTCATCGCGGGCGAGGTGGGCGTCCCGTTCCCGGCGGATGTCCAGCAGAAGCTCGACGCGAAGCTCAAGGGCAAGAACGTCACCATCCCCACCGAGCTGTGGCTCAACGCCGAGCAGCTGCCGGTGCAGGTCGTCTCGGACCAGACCGCGTTCATGAAGGCCATGGGCGTCCCCGGTGACGGCGTCGCCAAGACCACGGTCAAGTACACCGACTGGGGCAGCCCGGTGGAGGTCACCGCCCCGCCCGCCGACCAGGTCGGCGACCTGGCCGAGATCATGAAGAAGGCCGGCGGCCGGTAGATGCGCACCGCCTACAAGCTGACCGCGGTGGCCGCGGCCCTGACCCTCGTGGTCACGGGCTGCGGCACCCGCCCGGCCACCACGGCCGAGAACAAGGGCGGCGAGCTCGCGCTGGCCACCCCGTTCACCGACGCGTCCGGCCTCGTCGAGGCCGCGAAGCAGGGGACGCGGAAGACCAAGTCCTCCAAGACGACCATCGACGCCGTCACCAAAGACGCCAAGGTCACGGGCACCCTGCTGGCGTACTACGACGGTCCGGCCTCGAAGATCGAGGCGAACATGACCATCGCGGGCGAAGCAGGCATCCTGCGTCTGGTCGACCAGACGCTGTACCTCAAGCTGCCCCCGTCGGAACAGGCCGAACTCAAGACGGACAAGGCCTGGGGAAAGCTCGACCTGAACAGCACGGATCCCCAGGCGAAGGCCATGGTGAAGGCCTTGCTGCGGTCGTTCGAGATGGGCGATCCGGCGAAACAGCTGGAGCTGGTCGAAAAGGCCGGTCGCATCATCCGTTCCGAGCAGACCCAGCTGAACGGCGTCCCGGTGAACCACTACTTCGTCGAGTACGACGTCAAGAAACAGATCGAGTTGTTCCTCGGCGACGACGTCCCCGCCGACCAGCGGGCCGAGATCGAGAAGCGGCTCGGGGACAAGGATCTGCGGGTCCCGGCCGAACTGTGGTTCAACGCCGAGCAGCTCCCGCTGAAGCTGACCATGGATCTGACCTCGGTCATGAAGTCGGCCGGAGCATCTGAAACCGGCGAGGTCAGGTCGACCTACACCTACAGCGACTGGGGCACGCCGGTGAATGTCACCGCGCCGCCGGCCGCCGAGGTGTCCGACTACACCGAATTGCTGAAGAAGGCGGGCAACTAGCCTCGCTTTGCGCGTGAAGGCCCCCTTCACTCGGCTCAGCCGAGTGAAGGGGGCCTTCACGCGCACCCCGACATTCGGACGGTGGAAATTCACGCGACAGGCACTACGGTGGTGGTACAGACCATTCACCCGAGGGAGTCCCATTGCGTGCCACCGGATTCGCCGTCGTCTGTACCGCTCTCCTGCTCGTGACCGGCTGTTCCGGCGAAGAGAAACCGGCGGCGCAACCGGTGAACGACGCGGCGCAGCTGGCCACGGTCGCCGCCGCGGGCACGCAGAAGGCCCGTTCGTCCAAGATCTCGCTTGAAACCACCGCCGATGACGGCCGCAAGGTCGTGGTCACCAGTTCCGGGCTCTACGAGGGGCCGAACAGCAAGTTCTCCATGGTCGCCGAGGTCGCGGGCGAGAAACGGGACCTGATCTTCGCCGACGGCGTCCTCTACTACCACCTGTCGGACACCCAGGTCCAGGAACTCAAGACCGGCAAGGAATGGGTCAAGATCACCGCCGACGGCAAGGACGCGCTCTCCGCCGCCAACGGCGCGCTGATGACGAACGTCGTCGAGACGATGGATCCGACCCGCACGATCGAGCGGATCTCGAAGTCGGGCAAGGTCACCAAATCCGAGCAGGGCGACGTGAACGGCACGGCCGCCACGCGGTACGTCCTCGACCTCGGTGGCGCGCCCGCCGAGCTGTGGCTGGACGCCGAGCAGCGTCCGGTGCAGGTCAGCATGGGCAAGGCCACGGTCAAATACGACAGCTGGGCTTCGGACGTGGTGATCATCGCGCCGCCGCCCGAGGCCGTCGGCGACAGCCGCTGAGCCGTTCCCCCGATCGGGGCGCCGTCCGCTGCTGTGTTTCGCTTGGGTGCCCGCGATCGAAAGCAGGTCCTCATGCGGAGAACGGCCCTGTCCACCGTCGTGCTCGTACTCGGTGCGCTGCTCGGCGCCTGTGACAGCGACGCCGTCTCGTTCGCCGACGCCCGTGCGCTCGCCGACGGCGCGACGGCCGCCATGGACGGCAAGGCCGCGAAGTTCACCACCGACGTCACCGCGGGCACGATGCGGTCCAAGAGCCAGGGGCAGGCCAAGGTCGCGGGGGCGGGAACCGCGCTGGCCATGACCACGGATTTCCTCGGCGAGCCGATCGAACTCCGGCTGGTCGGCAAGACCGTCTACGCCAAGGTCCCCGAGACCGCCCGCGAAGACGTTCCCGGCGGGAAGCCCTGGGTCAAGGTCTCCCCCGACGGCGCCGACCCGTTCTCGCAGGTCGCCGGGGGCAGCATCGACCAGCTGGCGAAGCAGAACGACCCCGGCCGCGCCCTCGACCAGGTGCGGAAAGCGGGCACGCTGACCGGATCCGGGCACGCCGAACTCGACGGGGTGGCCGCCGAGCACTACCGGCTGGACGTCGACCTGGCCGCCCTGGGCGGCGACCTGCCCGCCGGTTTGTCGGCCGAGGCCGTCGCCGAGCTGCGGGGCAAGGTCGGGAAGCTCCCCATGGAGGTCTGGCTCGACGACGCGCGCCTGCCGCTGCAGATCGTGCTCGACCTCGCCCCCGTCCTCGCCGCTTCGGGCGCCCCGGACAGCGCGACCGCCAAGATCGTCACGCGCTACCGCGAATGGGGCACGCAGGCCGACATCCAAGCGCCTCCGCCGGAGGAGATCGGGGAGATCCCGGCGGGCTGATCCGTCACGTTCCGCCCCCTTGTCTCGTCGGGTTCGTGAAGGCCGGACAGGAGGAGCGAACATGCGCGTGATGGTGATCGGGGCGACCGGGATACTCGGACGTCCGCTGGTGCGGCGGCTGCTGGCCGAAGGCCACGAGGTGAGCGGCCTGGCGCGCGACGCGGACCGGGTCGCCGCGGTGCGCGCGACCGGTGCGGAACCGGTGCGGGGTTCCCTGTTCGACGTCGATTCGCTGGCGGGTGCGCTGCGCGGGCACGACGCTGTGGTGAACGTCGCGACCCGGATCCCGGACGCGCGACGGGCGATGAAGCTGTCCGGCTGGGCCGAGAACGACCGCGTGCGGATCACCGGGAGCCGGACCCTCGCGGACGCCGTGCGACGGGTCGGCGAACTGGGAATCGTGGTACAGGAAGGGATTTCGTTCGTCTACGCCGACGGCGGCGACACGGAACTGGACGAGGACGCGCCTCTCGCGCTTCGCGGCAACATCGCGTCTTCGACGGAGGCGCACGCGAACATCGCGGAGCTGGCGGACGAGGGCCGCACCGCGATCCGGCTGCGGATCGGGCTGCTGGTCGGCGACGACCCGATGACCAGGACGATGCTGGCGGCCGCCCGGCGCGGTTCACCGCTGATCTTCGGCAGCCGGACCGACTGGACCGCGGCGATCCATCCGGACGACGCGGCGGCGGGCGCGGTCGCGGCGCTGCGGGCGCCGAGCGGCGTCTACAACCTGGCCGCGGATCCGGTGCGGAAGCAGGAACTCGGCGAGGCGATGGCCGCCGCTGCCGGGGTCCGGCGGCCGCGCGCGCTGCCGAAGTGGCTGGCGAACCGGCTCGGGCTGATGTCGGTGCTGGCGCGCTCGCAGCGGGTGGTCTCGACCCGGCTCACCGAGGCGACCGGCTGGCGCCCCGAACGCCCGGCCCCCTCCTCCTGGTTCTGACGCGTTTCGTCCTCTGAATGCGGTAGTTGCGCGCGCAAGGACCGCATTCAGAGGACGAAATGCGAGGAGTTAGAGGAGTTCCAGCAGGAAGGGGAGCTCTTGGGGCGCGTACCAGGCGAGTTCGTGGTCCTCGGCGTCGCCGAGGGTGAACTCGGCGTCCGGATCGCCGAGGTCGGCCTGGTCGATAACCGCGGCGGCGGCCTGCACGGACTCGGCGGCTTCGGCCGCGTCGACGTGGATCGCGGCGACGTCGGCGATCTTCACCGGCCCGGACAGCCGGACGACGGCGGCGTCGAGATCCGGGCGCAGCGTGACCTCGTCGATGTCGGCCGAGATCACCACCCGCCGCGGCTCGGGCTTCTCCTCGGCCGCGATCAGCCGGAGCGACGCCCTGGCGGCGTCGAGCAGCGCGGCGTACTCGAGTTCCTCGTCGGATCCGCTGGCGTAGGACTCCCGCAGCGCCGGGGTCAGCGCGAATCCCGTGCCGCTGCGCGCCCGGAGCTCTCCGGCGGTTTCGAGCTCACGGAGCATCGCGATCGTCCCGGGTAGATAGACCCTCACCAGTGCGCACCCTTCAGCTCTTCCAACGATTCCTCGATCATCCCGGCGAGCAGGTCCACATCGGACACGGCCTTGCGGTCGCCGTTCAGTCCGAAGTAGACACCGCCGTGATACGAGGTGACCCCGATCGCCAGCGCCTGATTGCGCACCAGCGGCATGACCGGGAACATCTCCACCATCTTCGCCTGTCCCGCGTAGAGCGGCACCTGCGGGCCCGGCGAGTTCGTGATCAGCACGTTGAAAATGCGCCCCGACATCGACCCGGCCACCCGCGCGCCGAGCGAATGCAGCGTCGGCGGGGCGAAACCGCCGACCGTCAACAGCCCGCGCGCGGCGACCGAACGGCCGGAGTCGAGGTGGTCCGCCATCGCGTGACCGATGTGCTGCAGCCGCAGGACCGCGTTCGGCTCCCCGACCGGGAGATCGACCAGATAGGCGTCGACCTGGTTCCCGACCAGCGCCGGCGTCGAGTACTCGGCCGTCTCGGCGTCGCGGACGGCCATCGGTACCAGCGCGCGCACGGTGGTCGTCGCGGTCAGAGCCGAGCCGCGGGAGAGCAGCCATTCCCGCAGCGCGCCGGTGAGCACCGCGAGCACGACGTCGTTGACCGTGCCGCCGTGCGCGGCGCGGACCTTGCGGAAGTCCTCCAGCCGCGTGCGGACCCCGGCGAACATGCGGCCGCCGGAGGTGCGGACGTTGAGCGGCCCGGACGGCGCCGGATGCACCATCGTCTTCAGCGCCGAGGCGACGTCGCCGACCGTTTCGGTGACCTTGCCCGCCATCGCGGTGGCGTCGTGGGTGAGGGAGCGGACGTTCTCCACCAGCCCCGTCGGCCGCTGCACGGTCTCGGCGACCGCGTCGAGGACCAGCTGCGTGCGGCTCGGTTCCCGGCGCGGATGCCAGGTGTCGTCGAACGGTTCCGGCTCCTGCGGGGCGGCGTCGAGGATCAGCTGCCCGATCTCGATGGTGCCGATCCCGTCCACGACCGATTGATGCGTCTTGGTCACCAGCGCGATGCGGTCGCCCGCGAGCCCCTCGACGAAGTACGCCTCCCAGAGCGGCCTTCCCGGGTCGAGCCGCCGCGACATCAGCCGCGCCACGAGATCGAACAGTTGGCCGTCGGAGCCCGGCTGCGGCAGCGCGGACCGCCGGACGTGGTAGTTGAGGTCGAAGTCGACGTCGTCGACCCACACCGGCCGGGCGAGGTGACCGGGCACCTCCAGCACTCGCTGCCGGTAGCGCGGCAGGAACGCCAGGCGCTGCCCGATCAGGTCCAGCAGCCGCTCGTGGGTGAAGCCCTCGCGCGGTCGCTCGAAGATCGCCACGCCGCCGACGTGCATCGGGGTCGAGTGGTCTTCCACGTACAGGAACGAGGCGTCCAGCGCGGAGAGGCGGTCGGGCATGGGCCGATCCTTACATAGTGGGACACTCGCCGGTGTGGGTGATGAGTCGGTGATCTCGCCGAAGGACCGGTTCCTGACGGTGTACGGCCGCAAACCGGTGCTCGAGGCATTGGACGACGCGGCGCTCGAAGTGGACAAGGTGATCCTCGCCGACACCGTGCGCGGGCCGAACGCCGCTGAGATCCAGCGTGCCGCGAAAGCCGCCGGTGTGCCGGTGCAGCGGGCGAGCGCGCATCGCGTCAAGGTGCTGGCGGGCAACGGCAAGCAGGACCAGGGCGTGCTGGCCGACGTCGTCGCCCCTCGTATGCGGTCGCTGCACGCGGCCCTGTCCGACGGCAGGCCGCCGTCGCGGGTGCTGCTGCTCGACGGCATCACCACCCCGGCGAACGTCGGGATGATCCTGCGCACGGCGACCGCCGCCGGGCTGGACGGGGTCGTGGTGCCGCGGCGCGGGGTCGCCGCCCTCGACCCGATGGTGGTCAAGGCTTCGGCCGGGGTCGCGTTCCGCGCGCCGGTGCTGCGGTGCGGCAGCGCGCGCGAAGCCGCCGAAATGCTCACCGAAGCCGGCTACGGGATCTACGCGCTGGGCGCTTCGGCCCGCAGCTCGGTGTTCGACGTCGAACTGCCGCAGCGCGCGGCGTTCGTGCTGGGCGGCGAGACGAACGGCGTCGGCGCCGAGGTCGGCGAACTGGTGACGGAGTGGGTGTCGATCCCGATGCCCGGCGAAGTCGAGTCGCTGAACGTCTCGGCCGCCGCCGCGGTGCTGTCGTTCGAGCTGGTGCGCCGGGCTAAGGCTTCGGGAACAACGCGCTGAGCTCGGTCAGCGTCTCCTCGACCGACGTGTGGTGCACTCCCGCCATCCCCGCCGCCACGGCCGCGCGGACGTTGTGCGCGGCGTCGTCGACGAACACGCACCGCTCGGCGGGCAGGTCGAGCAGGCCCGCGGTGAGCAGGTAGACCTCGCGGTCCGGTTTGGCCACGCCGACCTCGCCGGAGAAGACGAGCGCGTCGAAGAACGGGCCGAGTGATCGCTTGGCTTCGTCCGACGCGCCGGGGGCGTTGGAGAGCAAGGCCGTTTTGATGCCGCGCTCCCTAGCCGAGAGCAGGAAGGCGTACAGCTCGTCCGCGCCCACGTCCGTGAGCACCCCGGCGTAGTCGACGACCAGCCCTTTCAGCACCGGCTCACCGTACACAAGCGATCACCGCCCGGTTCATCCTCTCGGGCGGTCCTTGTCGCGATTCCGCCCACCGGCTGCCCCTTAGTTGCTGGGCGTGGCCGAGGGGGCCGCGGAGGGGGCTGCTTGATGAAGTCGTACGTACTGAGACGGCTCGAACCGTACGAACCGCCGTACCGGGTCGCCGACCGGCCCGACGGCCTGATGCACCGGGCGGCGGAGCCGGACAACCAGCTCGTGCTGGATCTGCCGCTGTCCGGGGAAAGCGTCGTGGAGGAGCCGCGGCCGGCGCCGGACACCCCGGACGGCAGGCAGATCGGCAGGCTGCTGACCACCATCCTCGAAGCCTGCGACGGGCGCCGTCCGCCGATCCAGGTACGGCCGATCCTCGACCCGGCGCTCCACCACGCGCTGCTCGAAAGCGGCCGTCGCCGTCCGGCGGGCGGCTACCGGCCGAAGTCGGTGCACCTGGGGCATCCGGCGGACGGCGTCGTCGAAGCCTGCGCGACCGTCGAACAGAACGGGCGCTGCCTCGCCTTGGCCGCCCGCTTCGAGCGGACGCCGTCGGGCTGGGTATGCACCCGCTTCCACCTGCTGAAGCCTGTGCGACGGGTCTCCGCGCTCGCGGCCTGATACGCGTGAAGGCCCCCTTCCCTCGGCTGATGGAATCAGGCATGCGCGCGCCAGCGCGTCCGTTGAGGGCGGTGGCGGGGGCATGGATGGAGGAAGGGGGCCTTCACGCGCTTTGAGCTTTTTAGCGGCGCGGGCCCTTCTTGCCCTTCTTCTGGGAGGCGCGCTGCGCGGCACGACGCTCCCGGCGGGTCCCGCTCTGGTCGCCACCGGCACTGCCGGCACTGTCCGAATGCGACTCGACGCCGCCGTCCTCGGACGGGCCCGACATGGTCAGCCCGGACTGCGAACCACCGCCGAGTCCCTTGCCCCGCAAGGCGGACGGCACGGACTTGGTGTCGGTCGCCGGCCCCTGCGGAGGCGTCGGGCGAGCGTGCCGTCCGTCGCCGTTGGCGGCCTGGCCGTTGCCGGAGCCGACCCCGGCGGGCAGCGCGGACGCCGACTCCGGCGCCGGGGTGGTGGGCTCGGCCTGCTCGACCTGGAGGTTGAACAGGAAGCCGACGGCCTCCTCCTTCAGCGACTCCAGCATCGCGCGGAACATGTCGTAGCCCTCGCGCTGGTACTCGATGACCGGGTCGCGCTGCGCCAGGGCACGCATGCCGATGCCCTCCTTGAGATAGTCCATCTCGTAGAGGTGCTCACGCCACTTGCGGTCGAGCACGGTGAGCATCACCTGACGCTCCAGGCTCCGCATCGCGCCTTCGCCGACCTTGCCGTCGATCTCGGCTTCGCGCTCGTCGTACGCGCGGTGGGCGTCTTCGAGCAGCGCCTCACGCAGCCTGTCGGCGTCGAGGTCGTCATCCTCGGTGAGCTCTTCCCAGGTGACCTTGACCGGGTACAGCTGCTTCAGCGCCGTCCACAGCTTCTCGTGGTCCCAGTCCTCGGCGTAGCCGGTGGAGGTCTCTTCGGTGACGTACGCGTTGATGACGTCGACCAGCATGTGCTCGATCTGCTCGCGCAGATCCTCGCCTTCGAGGACGCGCAGCCGCTCGGCGTAGATCACCTTGCGCTGCTCGTTCATGACCTCGTCGTACTTGAGGACGTTCTTGCGGATCTCCATGTTCTGCTGCTCGACCTGCGTCTGAGCACTCTTGATGGCCTTGGAGACCATCTTGTGCTCGATCGGCACGTCGTCCGGCAGCCGCATGGTGGTCATGACCCGCTCGACCATCGTCGCGTTGAAGCGGCGCATGAGCTCGTCACCGAGCGAAAGGTAGAACCGGGACTCGCCCGGGTCGCCCTGACGGCCGGAACGACCGCGGAGCTGGTTGTCGATCCGGCGCGACTCGTGCCGCTCGGTGCCGAGCACGTACAGCCCGCCCGCCTCGCGGACCTCCTCGGCCTCGGCCTTCGTGTCGGCCTGGACCTCTTCGAGCACCTTCGGCCAGGCGGCCTCGTACTCCTCGGAGTGTTCCACCGGGTCGAGGCCGCGGTCGCGCAGCACCTCGTCGGCGATGATGTCCGGGTTGCCGCCGAGCACGATGTCGGTACCGCGGCCCGCCATGTTGGTGGCGACCGTGACCGCGCCCTTGCGCCCGGCGCGGGCGACGATCAGGGCCTCCCGGTCGTGGTGCTTGGCGTTGAGGACCTCGTGCGGGACACCCAGCTTGAGCAGCAGCTTCGACAGGTGCTCGGACTTCTCGACACTCGTGGTGCCGACCAGCACCGGCTGGCCCTTCTCGTGCCGCTCGGCGATGTCCTCGGCGACGGCCTCGAACTTGGCCTGCTCGGTCTTGTAGATCAGGTCGGCCTGGTCGGCGCGGACCATCGGCTTGTTCGTCGGGATCGGCACCACACCCAGCTTGTAGGTCTGGTGGAACTCGGCCGCCTCGGTCTCGGCGGTACCGGTCATACCCGACAGCTTGTCGTAGAGCCGGAAGTAGTTCTGCAGCGTGATCGTGGCGAGCGTCTGGTTCTCGGCCTTGATCTCGACGCCTTCCTTGGCCTCGATCGCCTGGTGCATGCCCTCGTTGTAGCGGCGGCCGTGCAGGATGCGGCCGGTGAACTCGTCGACGATGAGGACTTCGCCGTCACGGACGATGTAGTCCTTGTCGCGCTTGTAGAGCTCCTTGACCTTCAGCGCGTTGTTCAGGTAGCCGACCAGCGGCGTGTTCGCGGCCTCGTAGAGGTTGTCGATGCCGAGCTGGTCTTCGACGAACGCGACACCCTTCTCGGTGACACCGACGGTGCGCTTGCGGATGTCGACCTCGTAGTGGATGTCCGCCTTCATCAGCGGGGTCATCCGCGCGAACTCGATGTACCAGCGCGAGGACTGGTCGGCCGGGCCCGAGATGATCAGCGGCGTGCGGGCCTCGTCGATGAGGATGGAGTCCACCTCGTCGACGATCGCGAAGTTGTGGCCGCGCTGGACGCAGTCTTCGAGGCTCCACGCCATGTTGTCGCGGAGGTAGTCGAAGCCGAACTCGTTGTTCGTGCCGTGCGTGATGTCGGCGGCGTACTGCTGGCGGCGGACCTCGGGCGTCTGGTCGGCCAGGATGACCCCGACCTCGAGGCCGAGGAAGCGGTGGATGCGGCCCATCCACTCGGCGTCACGTTTGGCGAGGTAGTCGTTCACCGTGATGACGTGCACGCCCTTGCCGGAGATGGCGTTCAGGTACGCGGGGAGGACCTGGGTCAGGGTCTTGCCCTCACCGGTCTTCATCTCCGAGACCTGGCCGAGGTGCAGCGCGGCGCCACCCATCAGCTGGACGTCGTAGGGGCGCTGGCCGAGCACGCGCCAAGCGGCTTCCCTCGCCACCGCGAACGCCTCCGGCAGGAGGTCGTCGAGTGACTCGCCGTCCGCGTGCCGCTTACGGAACTCCTCGGTCTTGGCCCGCAGCGCGGTGTCCGAAAGTTCCTTGACGTCGTCTTCGAGGGTGTTGATGTGATCGGCGATGTTGCGCAGCCGCTTCACCATTTTGCCCTCGCCCGCGCGGAGCAGGCGGTTCAGCACCATCCGGTCGACCTCACTAGCTGATTGTGATCGCACCCGAGCCGGTCCCGGGCAATCTCGTCCGCGGTGGTGCCTGGTAACGCACCACCGTCCGCCCCCATCGTAGGGAACACCTCGGTGTTCGCGCACGCACCGTCTGTCGGTACCTGACGAAATGGGGTGCGTCCCCGCCTGATCCGGACATGACGGCGGCCCGCACGGGACGCGTGCGGGCCGCCGTCAGGGCAGTAGTGGCCGGCTAGCTCAGCCGGATGACGCCGTAGTCGAAGCCTCGCCTCCGGTAGACGACGCTCGGGCACCCGGCGTCGGAGTCGTTGAACAGGTAGAAGTCGTGACCGACCAGTTCCATCTCGTAGAGAGCCTGGTCGACCGTCATGGGCTCCGCGTCATGCTTCTTCTCGCGGACGACGCGACCGGGCTGGTGTTCGGTCACCCCGTCATCCCAGCGCTGCTGCTGGGGCATCTCGAAGTCACCGCTCTCGACAGCGAAACCGTTGGCCATGGGTTCGGCCTCCGGCGCTTCGAGCACAGCGGTACCCGCCAGATGTCGGGTGTCGGTGGTCATTCCACCGGCGGCCGCCATCGAAGTCGCCTCGGCGACGGATTCCGGGCGGCTGCGGCCGTAGTGCACGCGCCGGCGGTCGTGTGTCTTCCGCAACCTGTTCTCGAGCTTGTTCAGTGCGGAATCCAGCGCTGCGTAGAAGTCGCCTGCACACGCTTCGGCGCGTACGGCGGGGCCACGGCCCTTACCGGTGATTTCGACGCGCTGGCAGTTCTTCGACTGCCGGCGATTGGGCTCGTGGAAGAGCTCCACGTCGTAACGGATGACCTTCTTGTCGTAGCGCTCTAGCCGGGCCAGCTTTTCGCTGACGAGTGCCCGATAGTGGTCGGGCACCTCCACGTTGCGGCCCTTAACGACGATGTCCATACACGACCTCCCTCGCTGAAATGACTGCGAGCTGTAGATGTGTTCACTAGGGCGCCGGTAATGCGGGGACGAAGCCCGGATCGCGGGCGGTGAGGGAACTCGGCATGCGGCCACGACGTCTCGTGTCGGATGTCCGAGCGCGGACTCAGCGCGGCTCCGGCGCCAGGGACATGGGCTGGTCACCTCCCTGCCTGCCGGGATTGCTGATAGCGCTGCACGTTAGCTGCATCACGCCGCGAGCAACAGCCCCCGAGCCGGGGGATATCAGGACGTGAGACCTCGTCACCGCACGCGACGAAGACACTGTGGCCAGCGGGACAATCCGGCTTGTCGGGCGTCGTCCCTGTGATTTGTTTTCACGCGGACGGCGCAAGCCTTCGGACAGGAAATTGCGGAGGGTGCCTAGGGCGCCGCCCCCGAGCGAATCCGCCGCCACCCCGGTGGAGTGGCGGGCCGTCGGAGTGTTCCCCAGAAGGTCCCTCATATCCCGTCAACGCCCACGTACCCATTCTCGTTCCCGATCATTCATCACTCTTGTAGGTGACATCCCGATCACCCGGCGGCGGCCAGCGCTACCACCGCGGAAACGTGAATTCCGCTTATGTCCAAAAAACGCGTACAAGCGGCGGCGGTCGCTCCGGTTGTGATCACGTCGTCAAGAAGGACGACCTTCTCCCGGCAAGCTCCCGCGACCAGGCGAAGGCGGCCGTCGAGGTTCGCCGACCGCTGGGCACGGGTGAGTCCCACCGCGTCACGGACGCCGGCCCCGAGCCTGAGTACGGGCGCGACGGTCGCCGGATTTCCCTTGTCCGCCAGTGCTTTCACGCATTCGTCGGCGATGCGCCGGACGTGCGGTCCACCCCGGACACGCGAAGCGGACCGTCGCGAAGGGACCGGGACGAGGCACGGCTCCGGCTCCGGCTCGGGCAGGTGAAGGAGGGCTTCGGCGACGGCCCGGCCGAAGGACGGGGCGAGGTCGCGGCGGCCGCGTTCCTTGTACGCGAGGATCAGGCGACGGGCGTCGTCGGCGTAGGGGGCCAGGGCGTAGACGGGGACGAGACCGGTCGTCGGGCCGCGGATGATCTCGCTGAGCGAACCCCAAGTGGTCTGACAGGTCGCGCAACAGGGCGCGCCCGGGGCTCCGCAGGAGGCGCAACGGGCGGGGATGAGGAGATCCAGGAGTTTGGACATGGGGCGAGTGTCGGTCGGGGCTCCGACAGTTCCGGCGGTCGTCGGGGCGTGAGAGGTCCGCTTTGGACACTTCGCGGCGTCAGGGGGCCGGTGTTGAAAAAGTCAATCGAGGAGAGGGGCGCTTCGGGGCTTCGCGGCTCCTTCACGCGCGAGGCTCGGTCCGTGAAGGCCTCCTTCACTACCCTCAAGGTAGTGAAGGAGGCCTTCACTACCTTCCGCCGGGCCGGATTCGCTAGCGTCGCTAGGAAAGCTAGCGGCACTAAAGGTCCCTTGCTCCCCTTGGCGATGCCGGGCGCATCCGCCTCCCGAGCCCCAAGTACATGAAGGCCCCCTTCCTGTACCTAGACGCAAGGAAGGGGGCCTTCATGTACTTCAGCCCGGATAGAAGGGGTCCGCGTTGGTGACGGTGTGCGCCTGCGGCCGCCAGACCTCGCCCAGTTCGGAGGCGACCCACAGCCCGCCCGCGTCCGCGACCAGGTTCTGCCTGCTCGGCGCCGCGGTGACGCCGTGCACGGGCGGGGTCAGGTTCGAGCCGCTGAAGGGATCCATCCGCTGCCCGTCCAGCGGCACCTTGACCACCGGCAGCGAGGTCGACGACGTCGCGGCGATCAGGTGGTCCTGGGTCGCCCAGTCGACGTCGACCACGTCCTTGAGGTCGCGTTCCTGCAGTTTCCGCGGTGCCCGCAGGGCCACCGAGTCCGCCGTCCGCACGATCGAGGCGACCACCAGCTGCCCGTTGACCACCGCGGCCAGCCGGGACCCGTCGCGCGAAAGGCGCAGTTCGGTGATCTGCCCCAGCCCGGTGAGCATGGTCGCGTCGACGCCGGCCTTCACCCAGCGGCCGTCCGCGGCCAGGGTGACCCTGGCGACGGTGTTGTGGTCGACCACGGTCCAGACCTCGCCGGAGACCCCGCCGCCGCCACGAGCCACCGGACGCCAGGTGGGACGGCTCAGGCTGCCGCCGAACAGGTCCACCGAAGCGAGGTCGTGCCCCAGATCGCCGACTCGGAGCCACTGCCTGCCGTCGCGTTCTTCGACCACCGCGAGGCGTTTGCCGTCGACGGACTGCGCGGCGCTGACGACCTTGTACCCGCCGTTGCCCGCGGGCCCGCCGACCGGCTGCCCGTCGCCGAGCGACCGGACCCGGCCGTTCACGGTCATCAGTCCCAGCAGTTCCGAGTTGGGCGCGATGTCCACGTTGTAGTTGGGCAGCTCGCTGGAGCGCCAGTATTCGTGTTCCGGCACCAGCGCGGTGCCGTCGGCCAGCAGCCGGACCCGGCTCAGCGTCACCGTCTGCAGCGACAGGACGATCTGCGCGGCGATCAGGTTCCGGTCCACGAGGCTGGCCCCGCCGACGCCGGTCAGATTGATGTCCAGTGTCCCGTCGTCCGTGCTGCGCACGTTGCTTTCGATGGTGACCTGGCCGCCGAGCAGATCCTTGACCGCGCCCTTCAACCCCTCCGACGGACCCTGCAGCACCAGATCCATCACCCGGCCGGGCAATCCGGCCTGCGGTTTCGCCGCGACGTAGCGCAGGTCGGGGACGAAGGCGCCGGAGTCCGGCGAGTAGAAGCTGATCGGCACCCGGAAGTAGTTGAGCGCGAAATCCTCGTCGGTGACGGCGAGTTCCTGCGGCGGGTCCACGATCCGCCACTGGCCGTTCTGCTGTTTCCGAAGCTTGAACTGCTGCGAGTACTCCGCCTTCACCGGCAGGAACGCGCTGTCGGGGCTGAGCGTGCCGAGTTTGAACCCTCGGACGTTCACCACCTGCTCGTCCGGGTTCCCGGACGACGACGAAGTGTCGTAAACGGTGCCGAAGGTGTCGTCGATGATCGTCAGCCCGGGCGACGGCTTCCAGTTGCGCCGGGCGTCGTCGTCGAGGTAGACCCGCGCGGCGGCGCTCGCCGTGCCCGGGGCCGCCGAGTTGCGGATGAACTGGCGGGTGACGGTCAGCGGGTCGATCCCGGCCGCCGGTTCGGGGACGTCCGCGGGCGCCTGCCCCGGCTTGTCCCCGGAGACGACGACGGGCTGGGATTCGAGCGGGATGTTCGCGCAGCCTGCGACCAGCAGGAACACCGCGAGCAGGGACAGCAGTCGTTTCACCGGCCGACCTCCTCGGGCTCGGCGAGGATCGCGTCGGGCGCGGGCCGGACTTCGAGCAGTCCGGACGACCCGTGCGTGTCGGTCGCCTTGTGATCGGGCGGGGGCAGGACCAGCGGGCTCTCCCCCATCGGCGTGTCCTGCCGCCGCGGCAGCACGAGCCGGAAGCAGGCACCGTGGCCGGTCTCGCCCCAGGCGTCGAGCACGCCGCCGTGCAACCGGGCGTCCTCCTGGCTGATCGCGAGGCCGAGGCCGGTGCCGCCGGTCCGGCGGTTACGGGACGGGTCGGCGCGCCAGAACCGGTTGAACACCAGTTCCGCCTCGCCGGGCCGGAGCCCTACCCCGCGGTCCCGTACGGTGATGGCGACCGCGGTCTCGTTGACCGCCAGCGTCAGCACCACCGGGTTCCCCTCGCTGTGGTCCACCGCGTTCGCCAGCAGATTGCGCAGGATCCGCTCGACGCGGCGCGCGTCGACCTCGGCGGGCGCCTCCTCGTCCGGCAGGACCAGTTCGACCGAGCTTCCCGCGTTGCCCGCGATCACCCGGACCTGTTCGACGGCCCTGGTCGCGATCGGGCGGACGTCGATCAGCTCGGCCGAGAGCTCCTCGACGCCGGCGTCCAGCCTGCTGATCTCCAGCAGGTCGCCGAGCAGCGCCTCGAACCGGTCGAGCTCGTCGACCAGCAGTTCGGTGGAGCGGGCGAGCCCGGCCGGGAACTGCTCGCGCGACGCGTGCAGCACGTCGGCCGCCATCCGGACGGTGGTCAGCGGGGTGCGCAGTTCGTGCGAGACGTCGGAGGTGAACCGGCGCTGCAAGCCGCCGAACTCCTCCAGCTGGCGGATCTGCCGCTGGATGCTCGCGGCCATCTCGTTGTAGGAGACGGCGAGTTTGGCCAGATCGTCCTCGCCGAGCACGGCGAGCCGCTGGTCGAGGTCCCCGCCCGCGAACTGTTCGGCCGCCGCGGCGGCCTGCCGGACCGGCCGGACCACCTGTCTGGTGACCAGGTTCGTGATCCCGGCCAGCAGGAGCAGCAGGACGAGCCCGCCGACGAGCAGCGTGTTCTGCACCGTCGAGACGGTGTTCTGCTCACTGGTGAGCGGGTACAGCAGGTAGAGCTGGAGCGGGTTGATCATCGTGCTCACCGGCGCGCCGACGATCAGATACGTCGTCTTGCCGCCGTCGGCCTCGGTGACCGTGTGGGTCAGGTAGCTGAGCTGCTCGGTCTCGACGAACTGACGCAGCCGCACCGGCACCCGGTCGTAGGGACCGGCGGCCACCGGTTTGCTGGACTGGTCGCGCCCGCCCGCGGCCAGCACCGGTTCGAAGGTGCCCGCCGTCGATCCCGCGCCGTCCTGCGACGACGTCGTGCTGGAGATCTTCTTCAGCGCGTTGTTCATCCGCGCGGTGAGCGCTTCCGGGCTCTCGGTGCCGACGCCGATCAGCTCGCCGGCCGCGGTCTCGACGACCGCCCTGGTCTGGGCGATCGCCGCGTTCTGCTTGGTCTCGACCAGCCGGTCCGTGATCTGGTTCTGCAGCACCATGCCCAGCACGAACACCACGGCCGACGACAACGCCAGCGTGGACACGGTGACCCGGAACTGCAGCGAATACCGCCACAGCTCGTTGAACGCCACGACCTTGCGGCGCACGAAAACCACGATGCGCCGGAACTGGCGCATCGTGGTCTGGGCAAGCCTTCGCAAGCGTCCGCTCATGGGGTGATCACGGCGGGCCCGCCTTGTACCCGACGCCGCGGACGGTCAACACCACCTCGGGGTGCTCCGGGTCCTTCTCCACCTTCGACCGCAGCCGCTGGACGTGCACGTTCACCAGCCGGGTGTCGGCGGCGTGGCGGTAGCCCCACACCTGCTCGAGGAGCACCTCGCGGGTGAACACCTGACGCGGCTTGCGGGCGAGCGCGACCAGGAGGTCGAACTCGAGCGGGGTCAGCGGGATGGCCTTGCCCTCCCGCGTCACCTCGTGGCCGGGGACGTCGATGGCGAGGTCGCCGATCGTCAGCGACTCGGCGGGCTCGGCCTCGGTGCGGCGCATCCTGGCGCGGACGCGGGCCACGAGCTCCTTCGGCTTGAAGGGCTTGACCACGTAGTCGTCGGCCCCCGACTCGAGCCCGAGGACGATGTCCACGGTGTCGCTCTTGGCGGTGAGCATCACGATCGGCACGCCGGATTCGGCCCGGATCGCCTTGCAGACGTCGATGCCGTTCATGCCGGGCAGCATGAGGTCGAGGAGGACCAGGTCCGGTTTCAGCTCACGAAGCGCGGGCAGCGCCCGTGAGCCGTCGGCCACGACGGCTGTGTCGAACCCCTCCCCACGCAGCACGATGGTGAGCATCTCCGCGAGAGCAGGGTCGTCGTCGACGACCAGAACACGTGCCTTCATAAACCTATGTTCGCACTAGTTTCCCCGCGCGGGCGCGCGACCCGGCGATGTGACCACCAGAAAGATCATCGAATCGGGCAAATTGCTCCATCCGAGTAGGGTCTTCGGGCCCTAGAGAGCACGTCGGAGCCTGGTGAACGGCCGCGGGGAGTCGATCGCGAAGACACCGGTCAGCACATCGCCGCGATGGTAGGTCGCGACGAAGCGCTTCGAAGCCACGTCACCTTCGACGATCCGCACGTCTTCCGTGGCCACCCCGGCGAATTGGAGCCGCCGTCCGTACTGATCGGACCAAAAGTAACCGTGTCGTGCGAAATGCGTGACGGTCGAACCGGCGAGCAGATTCGCGACCGCGACGCCCGGCTGTTCCCCTGCCGCCGTCCAATGCTCGGCGCGGACCAGGACGCCGCGCAACGGGCAGCGGTACCGCGCGACGTCACCCACCGCGATCACTCGGGGATTCGCTGTGACACAGCCGGAATCGACCAGCACCCCGTCGTCGACGGCGAGCCCGGAGCCGGTCAACCATTCGGTGGCCGGCCGCGCGCCCACTCCGGCGACGACGAGATCGGCGCGGAGTTCGCGGCCGTCGGCGAGCCGTACACCGGTGACGCGGCCGGCCCCGGAGAACCCGGCGACGGGGACGCCCGTGATCAGCCGGACGTCGTTCTCCGCGTGCAGTTCCCCGCACACCGCACCCATTCGCGCGCCGAGGACGGGGGCGAGCGGCACGGGCATCGCCTCGACCACGCTCACTTCGTGGCCGAGCAGACGGCACGCGGACGCGACCTCCGCGCCGATGAATCCCGCGCCGATGACGACGACCGACGAAGGTCCCGCCGCGAGAGCACGCTTCAGTGCGACCGCGTCTTCGAGCGTCCGCAGGGTGTGCACACCGGCCAGATTCCTTGCCGCGTCAAGGGTTCTGGCCACCGCTCCGGTCGCGATGACGTAGCCGTCGGCGGCGATCGTGGTGCCGTCGGCGAGCGTCACGCCTTCATGGCCGAGCTTTTCGGCCCGGACGCCGAGGTGCCATTCGGCGGCCAGCGCGTCGAGGTCGTCCTGTCCGGCGAGCGCGATGTCGGCGGCGGAAACCTTGCCCAGCAAGAAATCCTTCGACAACGGCGGCCGGTCGTACGGCGGCTCGGCGCCGATCATCACCAGCCGCCCGTCGAAGCCCTGAGCGCGCAATTCCTGTGCCGCGCGGAGCCCCGCCAAGGACGTGCCGACGACGGCGACGGTTCTCAAGCGACGTCCTGCCGCACCTCGGTGTCCACGTAGATCACCCCGTCGGCGACCACGACCGGGTACGTGCGCACGGCGTTCTTGGCGGGCAGGCAGTCCGGCGCGCCGGTGCGCAGATCGAACCGCGCGGCGTGCAGCGGGCATTCGACGTAACAGCCTTCGATCCAGCCGTCGGCGAGCGACGCGTCCTGATGGCTGCAGGTGTCGTCGAGCGCGTAGTACGCGCCCTCGGAATGGAAGACGGAGACGGGCACGGGGCCCGCCAGGCGGACGGCTTCGCCTTCTGGCAGTTCGGAGACGGAGCAGGCACGGATCATCGGGGCCTCCGGGGAAAGGACCGACGGTTTGTTGATGTTGCGTATTACGAGACGGGACGTGCTCTGCGCAACAATCACCCCCGAGGGGTCGATGCGTCAAGGGATTCGCCCACTCAGCCGAGCGGATCCGGGCGAAACGGCTACTGTTGCGTCATGCGGAACCAGGACGCGGGGAACGCAACATCCAGCCAGGTGCAGTCCGTCGACCGCGCGATCAGCGTGCTGGAACTGCTGGCGCGCAACGGGGAAACGGGGATCACCGAGATCGCGGGCGAGCTCGGCGTGCACAAGTCGACGGCCTCGCGCCTGCTGAGCGTCCTGGAGAACCGCGGCCTCGTCGAGCAGCTCGGCGAACGCGGCAAATACGCGATCGGCTTCGGCGTCGTCCGGCTCGCCGGCGCCGCCACCGGCCGGATGGACCTGGCGAAACTGGGCAGGCAGACCTGCCAGGGCCTGGCGGAGACGCTCGGCGAGACGGTCAACATCGCGATCGCCGACGACGGCGTCGCGATCAACGTCAGCCAGGCCCGCGGCTCGGCCGCGATCACCACGCAGAACTGGACCGGGCAGCGCACCCCGCTGCACGCGACGTCCAGCGGGAAGGTGCTGCTCGCGTACATGGGTGACGTCGAGCGCAAACGCTTGCTCCGGCGGAAGCTCGAACAGTTCACGCCGCGGACCACGGTCGATCCGGACGAGCTGGCCGCCGAGCTGGAGCGCGTCGCCGAGGACGGCTACGCGGCCTGTTTCGAGGAGCTGGAGCTGGGGATGCACGCGGTCGCGGTGCCGGTGCACGGTCCCGGCGGCGACGTCGTCGCGGCGATGAGCGCTTCGGGTCCTTCGTACCGGCTTTCGAAGCAGCGGGTGCGGCAGATCGTGCGGCCGCTGACCGAGGCGTCGGCGGATCTTTCGGCGCAGCTGGGGTACTTCGCGGAGTGAAGAGGCCGACCTCTTCGGGCTCTTGACAGCGCGTCCACCCGTGCCGCACTTTGTTGCTTAAGACGGAACAACGTGCCTCATTCGCAACAGCGCCTGTCACCCCGATGCCCTCGGTCCTTTGTGGACCGCCAGGGCAGGCAGGAGGTACCCCTCACCATGCCCCCAGTTCCCCGCGTCGTCGTGATCGGCGCCGGCATCGTCGGCTGCGCGCTCGCCGACGAACTCACCGAACGCGGCTGGACCGACGTCACCGTGCTGGAGCAGGGCGACCTGTTCGCCACCGGCGGGTCGACCTCGCACGCCCCCGGCCTGGTCTTCCAGACCAACACCTGCCGCACGATGACCGCGTTCGCCCGCTACACCGTCGCCAAATACGGCACGCTCGACCTCGACGGGAACCCTTGTTTCCGCCCGGTCGGCGGGCTGGAGGTGGCCACGACGCCGGAACGGCTCGCCGACCTCCGGCGACGGCACGGCTGGGCCACCGCGTCGGGCGTCGAAAGCAGGCTGATCGACCCCGGCGAATGCGCCGCGCTGCATCCGTTGCTCGATCCGGCCAAGGTGCTCGGCGGATTCCACATCCCCTCCGACGGCTTGGCCCATCCGCTCCGCGCGGCCGAGGCGCAGGCCCGCCGCGCGATCGGGCGCGGCGCGAAATTCCTCGCGCGGCAGAAGGTCGTCGGCGTCGAACGGTCGGGTGGCCGGGTCACCGGCGTCACCACCGGGACCGGGAGCTTCCGCGCGGACATCGTGGTCTCGTGCGCCGGGATGTGGGGGCCGGTGCTCGGTGAACTGGTGGACCTCACGATCCCGCTGGTCCCGATGGCGCATCAGTACGCGCGCACCAGTCCCCTGCCGTCACTCGCCGGCGTGACCGAGGAGGCCACGAGGCCGATCCTGCGGCATCAGGACGCCGACCTCTACTTCCGCGAACACGTCGACCGGATCGGCATCGGCGCGTACGGTCACCGGCCGATGCCGTTGCCCGCCAAGGAGATCGGTACCGGCGACGGTATGCCCTCGGAGCTCACGTTCACCCCCGCGGACTTCGAAGCGTCGTGGACCGCGGCCGTCGATCTCCTGCCCTCGCTGGGCGAGACCAAGGTCGAGGAGGGCATCAACGGCCTGTTCTCCTTCACCCCGGACGGTATGCCGCTCTTGGGCGAACACCCCGACCTCGACGGGTTCTGGATCGCCGAAGCCGTCTGGATCACGCATTCGGCCGGGGTCGCGCGCGCCATGGCGCAGTGGCTGGTCGACGGCAGGCCCGACGCGGATCTGCACGGCTGCGACCTCGCCCGGTTCGAGCGGGTGCAACTCGCCCCGGACCATGTCATGGCGCGCAGCTGCCAAAGCTTCATCGAGGTCTACGACATCGTCCATCCCTTGCAGCCCATGGAAGAACCACGGCCGCTGCGGACGAGTCCCTTCTACGAAAGGCAAACCGGACTCGGGGCGTTCTTCCTCGAAGCGAGCGGCTGGGAACGTCCGCACTGGTACGAGGCGAACGCGAACCTTCCCGAGGTCGACCGCGTGCCCGCGCGCAACGACTGGGCCGCGCGGTACTGGTCGCCGATCGGCGGCGCCGAGGCCATGGTCGCGCGGCAGCGGGTCGCGATGTTCGACATGACGTCGCTGAAACGGGTGGAGGTGACCGGTCCCGGCGCGTTGCCGTTCCTGCAGACGATGACCACGAACCAGCTCGGCAAGAAACCCGGCTCGGTCACGTACACCCTGTTGCTCGACGAGGACGGCGGCGTGCGCAGCGACCTGACCGTCGCCCGGCTCGGCACCGAACGGTTCCAGGTCGGCGTCAACAGCGCCATCGACCTCGACTGGCTCCGGCGGCATCTCCCCGGCGACGGCGCCGCGCAGATCCACGAGACCACCCCGGGCACCTGCTGCATCGGGCTCTGGGGCCCGCTCGCGAGAGCCGTGCTGCAACCACTGTCCACAACGGACTTCTCACATCAGGCGATGGGTTACTTCAAGACGAAACAGGCGTACATCGGCCATGTGCCGGTGACCGCGATGCGACTGTCCTATGTGGGCGAACTCGGCTGGGAGCTGTACACGAGCGCCGACCTCGGCCGCGAACTGTGGGACACGATCTGGGATGCCGGGCAGGCGCACGGGATCATCGCCGCCGGACGGGACGCCTTCTCCAGCATGCGGCTGGAAAAGGGCTACCGGCTGTGGGGCACCGACGTCACCACCGAGCACGATCCGTACGAGGCCGGTCTCGGTTTCGCCGTGCGGATGGACAAGGGCTACTTCATCGGCCGTGACGCGCTGGCCGGCCGTTCGGAGGAGACGGTGACCAGGAAGCTGACCTGTCTCACCGTCGACGATCCGTATTCCGTCGTGCTCGGCAAGGAACCGGTGTTCGCCGACGGCCGTCCCGCCGGCTACGTCACGAGTGCCGCGTACGGCTACACCGTCGGCAAGAACATCGCCTACGCCTGGCTCCCGGTCGAGTTCACCAAACCGGGAAGGCCGCTGGAGATCGAGTACTTCGGCGAGCGGATCCCCGCCGTCGTCGCGAGCGAGCCGCTGTTCGACCCCGCCATGGCCCGGATCAGGAGCGCCGCATGAGTCATTACGACGTCATCGTCATCGGCCTCGGCGGAATGGGCAGTGCCGCGGCGTATCGGCTCGCCCGGAGAGGACAGCGCGTCCTCGGCATCGACCGGTTCGCGCCCGTGCACAACCTCGGGTCCAGCCACGGCGGCTCGCGGATCACCCGGCAGGCGTACTTCGAGGATCCCGCGTATGTCCCGCTCCTGCTGCGGGCGCACGAACTGTGGGCGGGCGTGGAACGCGCTTCCGGCCGGAAGATCTTCACCCGCTGCGGCGGGATCATGCTCGGCGGTCCCGATTCGCGGACGGTGTCGGGCAGCCTGGCCAGCGCGCGGGCCTGGGATCTGCCGCACGAACTGCTGGACGCGGCCGAGATCCGGCGCCGGTTCCCGACGATGAATCCTGCGGACCACGAAATCGCGCTGTACGAGGAGAACGCCGGCTTCGTGGTGCCGGAAGGCAGTGTGGCGGCGCATCTCCAGCTCGCCGCGCGGGCCGGGGCGGACCTGCACCACGAGGAGGAGGTCCTTTCGTGGCGGGAGACGTCCACCGGCGTCCGGGTGGGCACGTCGCAGAACTTCTACACCGCCAGGCAACTGGTGATCTGCCCCGGTGCCTGGGCACCGGGCCTGCTCGCCGAACTCGGGATCGAGTTCACCATCGAACGCCAGGTCCAGTACTGGTTCGCGCCGTCGGGCGGGGCGGCGCCGTTCCGCGCCGAACGGCACCCGATCTATGTCTGGGAAGGCGAGGGCGGCCGCCAGTTCTACGGTTTCCCCTCCCACGACGACGCCGGAAGCGTGAAGGTCGCGTTCTTCCGCGGCGGTGAGCCCTGCACGCCCGAGACGATCGACCGGACGGTGCACGCCGAAGAGGTCGGCGAGATCTCGGAGTTCGTCGGGCGGAAGATGCCGGCGCTGCCCGGCGCGTTCCTGCGCGGGGCGACCTGCATGTACACGAACACCCCCGACGAGCATTTCGTCATCGCCCGCCATCCGGCGCACGAGCGGGTGGTGGTCGCCTGCGGCTTCTCCGGGCACGGCTTCAAATTCGTCCCGGTGGTCGGCGAAATTCTCGCCGACCTGGTCGTGGACGGCACCACCGCGCAGCCGATCGGCCTGTTCGATCCCGCCAGGTTCGCCGGGGTCGCGAGATGACGAGTCTCATCCCCACTTTGGGTGGCGGCTACTACACCGACGCCACGATCTTCGCGGCCGAGCAGGAAAAGATCTTCGAGCGCCGGTGGTTCTGCGCGGTCCGGTCGGCGGATCTGCCGTCGGCAGGCGACTTCCGGACCGTCCAGGTAGGACGGGAGAGCGTGCTCGTCAGCCGGGGCCGGGACGGCGGTCTGCGGGCGTTCCTCAACGTCTGCCGCCATCGCGGCGCCCGGCTGTGCACGGAGGAAGCCGGCACGGTGAAACGCGCGTTCCAATGTCCGTACCACGCGTGGACGTACGGGCTCGACGGCAAGCTGATCGCGGCGCCGAACCTGGCGAACCTGCCCGACATCGACCGGACCGAGTACGGGCTGCACACCGTGCACCTGCGGGAGTGGCTGGGATACGCGTGGGTCTGCCTCGCCGCGGACCCGCCGTCGTTCGAAGCCGACGTCGAAGGCGCGGTGCGCGAACGGCTGGGCGATCTGGAGTCGATCGAGCGGTACCGCCTCGACAAGCTGTCGGTCGGGCGCCGGATCACCTACGACGTCAAGGCGAACTGGAAACTGATCGTCGAGAACTTCATGGAGTGCTACCACTGCGCGACCATCCATCCCGAGCTGACCGAGGTGCTGCCGGAGTTCGCCGACGGGTACGCGGCGCAGTACTACGTCGGGCACGGCGCCGAATTCGGCGAGGACGTGGAGGGGTTCACCATCGACGGCGGCACGGGGTTCGACCGGCTCGACGGCGTCGCGAACGACCAGGACCGGCGGTACTACGCGATCACCATCCGGCCGCAGGTGTTCGTGAACCTGGTGCCCGACCACGTGATCTTCCACCGGATGTACCCGCTCGCGCCGGACCGGACGATCGTCGAATGCGACTGGCTCTATTCGGAGGAGGTCGTGGCGTCGGGGCGGGACGTGTCACGGTCGGTGGAGCTGTTCCACCGCGTCAACGAGCAGGACTTCGACGCCTGCGAACGCTGCCAGCCCGCGATGGCGTCCCGCGCCTACCGCGGCGGCGGCGTGCTGATGCCCTCGGAACACCACATCGGCGAGTTCCACACCTGGCTGCTCACGCATTTAGAGGACGAAATGCGGTAGTTGCACGCGCAAGGACCGCATTCAGAGGACTAAGTGCGGAGGAGGGAGGTCGCGAGGGCCGGGGTGTCGACACCGGCGACGCCGTCGAGAACGTGCCAGGGCGCGAGCCAGCCCGTCGCGGCGAGTTCGTCGTAGACCACCGAGCAGCGCTTCTGGAGCGCGTCGTCGGTCTCGAAGGAATCCCGCGCGCGGTCGGCGTCGGTCTCCGCGCGGCGCTGCGCGCGGTCGGCGGCGACGTCGGCGGTGACCCGGAGCAGCAGATGCGCGACGGGCACCGGCAGGCCGAACCGGTCGATCTCCAGTTCCTTGAGCCAGCGCACGAACTCGCCGTCCGCGCCCTGGTGGAGACGGGCGGCGCCGTACGCGGCGTTCGACGCGACGTACCGGTCGAGCAGCACGACGTCGTGATCGCCGAGCCGCGCGCGGATCTCGTCGGCCGCGCCGCGACGGTCGAGCGCGTAGAGCATCGCCATGCCGTAGACGGAGTCGGCGAGGTCGCCGTGCCCGCGGTGCAGCGCTTCCTTCACGAGGTCGGCGTGCACGCTTTCGCCGTAGCGCGGGAACGCGATGGACGTGACGCTCGCCCCGGCCGCGACCAGCGCGCCGGTCAGCGCGCCGGCGAGCGTGCGCTTGCCCGCGCCGTCCAGACCTTCGATCACCACGAGTCGTCCCACCCGCCCAGATTACGGGGCGATGGTCGACCGGCGGGCCAGACGGGGTCAGCTCACGTCCGGCCCACCGGTCCGCTAGGGGACGCGCCTCTTCGAGTGCAGGAAGAAGCCGGCGACACCGATGAGGAGCAAGCCGCCGAAGATCAGCAGCGGGACGAAGCCGGTGTCCTGCGCGTCGGGCGCGGGGCCGCCGTCGCCGCGGGGCATCACTTGGGCGTTGTAGCCGCCGGCCTTGCCCTCCTGGGCGTACGGCGAACTCGCGAGCATGTCGCCGTACCGGCTGGAGACGGTCTTCTGATACTCCGCGAGGGTGGCCGAAGCACCGGCCGCGGAGCCGCTGGCACCCGAGTCGAGCAGCGTCACGTGGCCGTCGCGCAGCGCGTACCAGGCGTCGACCTGGGGTTCGTGGAGCAGCGTCGCTCCGGCGGGCAGCCGCCGCGCCAGTGCGCTTTCCCGGTCGCCCGACGCGATGTTGCCGACGCGCCAGGCGCCGTCGTCGCCGCGCACCGACCACACGGTCGCGGTCTGCCCGTCGGAGGCCTTCACCGGCACCGCGACGTAGGCGAGCCGTCCGGCGATCGCACCGTCACCGGCGACGAAATCCCTCGAAAGCTCGTAAACCGGGAAGGATTCGTCGACGACGCTGACCGACGGCGTGTGGCTCGAACCACCCATCTGCGTGAAGAAGCGGCCGAGCTCAGCACGGAGCGTGGGGTCGTCGGCAGCCGCCTTCGCGGCCGCGAGATCTTCACCCGACAGATGGTCCGCGCGCGCTCCTGGCGCCGAAATCAGCAGCGCGGCCGCGACCAGCCCGGCGAGCCCGAGGAACCGCCGCGCGCTCATCGCCGGATCCCGGTGAGCGTGTGGGTCCAGGTGAAGGACTTGTTGGCCGAGTAGAAGTCGTAGGTCGACCAGTTGTAGCGGTTGCCGGTGGGCAGTGGATCCCCCCACGCGACCCACTTCCGGCCGGCTTCGGCGCCGTAGAGGACGTGCATGTGGCCGCCGCCCGAGGCCCAGCCGACCCGCGTCTGGACGGGCTTGCCGTCGCCGGTCTGGGCCTGGACGGCGGCGAAGGGGATGCGGCCCTTGAGGTAGTTCCCCGGGGCCGAGAAGCCGAGCTTGCCGAAGGCGCGCCGGACGTCGCCCAGTGTTCCCGGCTTGTCGGCGCACTCCGGGCGGCGCTCGGCGTGGGCGATCCGGCAGAATTCGTTCTGGGTGACGGTCACGCCGTGGTGTGCCGCGATGGTGTTGCCGGAAGCCACCCAGCACCACTGGGACTTCTGCTGCGCCTGCATGGCGATGGGGTGCCGGCCGGCGGGCGCCGAGGGCAGCGCGCTCGCCGGGGTCTGGATCGCCAGCCACGCCACGAGACTCGCGGCGCCCGCGGCGCAAACCCTCCTCGAGAACACAGGCACGACGGGCCTCCTGGTCACCATGGCGAACCAATGTGGTCACAACGGTGAACAGCAGGCTCACAGAGAGCAAGATGGGCACTCGGCGGAACGGACCGTTCCGGGGCGTTTCCACACCCCGGAACGGTCACTCTTCCGGGGTCAACAACCCCGAACGGGGGACGTAGTGTTCACAGTGCGCTGCTAACGTGAACGTTCCGCGGTGTTCACGCTCAGCGCACACACTGGTCTGGTGAAGGGACGAGCGGTGACACGAGACGGGGATACCCCGACGATCATCGACGGCACACGCCGTCAACCGCTCGAAGCCTTGCCCAAGGAACTCGTCGAGGCCCTCCGCAGCGGCGAGTTCCACCACGCGCTCCGCCAGGCGATCGCCTATCGCGGCCTGTCGCTGGCCCGGCTCCGCGCCCACCTCGGGCTCCGCGGTGTCCAAATCGGACAGTCGACGTTGAGCTACTGGCAGCGCGGATTGCGCCAGCCGGAGGTACCCAAGGCGCTCCCGGCGGTACGCGCGCTGGAATCGGTGCTGCAGCTGCCCGCGGACGCGCTGGTCGTGCTGATCGGGCCACGGACGGCGCGGGCGCGCGGGCACCAGATGGCCGCGTCGTTCCACGACATCCGGTCCGGCGACATGGGCTCGATCGTCGACCAGCTGCTGGCCGAGCTCGGCGCGTACCCGTCTTCCAACCGGTACAACGCCGATCTCGAGATGCTCGCGGTGCACGACACGATCACCTTCGACGCCGCGCACCGGCAGGTCGGCCTCCAGACCCGGCTGGTGTGCCGGGCCCGGCGGCACGGCCCGGACCGGTACGTCACCGTCTACAACGGCGACCCCGGTTGCAACATCGGCGACGTCGAGCTGATCACCGCCGAGGGCTGCCGCGTCGGCCGGATCCGGCGCAACGCCGAAGCCGAGACCATGGCCACCGAGCTGCTCTTCGACCGGAAGCTCGCCGAGGGCGAGATCCACGTGTTCTGCTTCGAGGTCCGCGACGACTCGGGCACCGCTTCGCCCGGCTACTTCCGGATGCTGCGGGACCAGTGCGCCAGCTACCTGGTGCAGCTGAAGTTCGCGCTCGGCGCGCTGCCCGCCCGGTGCACCCGGCAGTTCCGGACGCGTGACGACGCCGTTCCCGTCGAGTCCGAGGAGCTGCCGCTCGACATGGGCGGGGTGACCAGCGGTTTCTTCAGCGACGCCGGGCCGGGGCTGGCCGGCATCGAAGTGGAGTGGCAGTAGCGTCCCCGTGCAATGAAGGACTCCTTCATCGCAAATTTTGCGATGAAGGAGTCCTTCATTGCAGCGGTCAGTACCGGTAGTGGTCGGTCTTGAACGGACCTTCGACGTCCACGTCGATGTACTCCGCCTGCTCCTTGGTCAGCTTCGTGAGCTCACCGCCGAGCGCGTCGAGGTGGATCTTCGCGACCTTTTCGTCGAGCTTCTTCGGGAGGCGGAAGACCTCCTTGTCGTACTCCTCGTGCTTGGTGAACAGCTCGATCTGCGCGATCACCTGGTTGGAGAAGCTGTTCGACATCACGAACGACGGGTGCCCGGTCGCGTTGCCCAGGTTCAGCAGGCGGCCCTCCGACAGCACGATGATGCTCTTGCCGTCCGGGAACACCCACTCGTCGACCTGCGGCTTGATGTTGACGCGCCGGATACCCGGGTAGCGCTGGAGGCCTGCCATGTCGAGCTCGTTGTCGAAGTGGCCGATGTTGCCGAGGATCGCCTGGTGCTTCATGCGCGCCATGTGCTCGACGAGCACGACGTCCTTGTTCCCGGTGGTCGTGATGATGATGTCGGCCTCGCCGAGGACGTTCTCCAGCTTCTTGACCTGGTAGCCGTCCATCGCCGCCTGCAGCGCGCAGATCGGGTCGATCTCGGTGACGATCACCCGCGCGCCCTGGCCGCGCAGCGATTCCGCGGCGCCCTTGCCGACGTCGCCGTAACCGCAGACGACCGCGACCTTGCCGCCGATGAGGACGTCGGTGCCGCGGTTGATGCCGTCGATCAGCGAATGCCGGATGCCGTAGCGGTTGTCGAACTTCGACTTGGTCACCGCGTCGTTCACGTTGATCGCCGGGAACAGCAGTTCACCGGCCGCGGCGAGCTGGTAGAGCCGCAACACGCCGGTGGTGGTCTCCTCGGTGACCCCGCGGACACCTTCGCCGATCTTGGTCCATTTGCCGGTGTCCGCCGCGACCGAGGCCCGCAGCAGTTCGAGGAACACGCGGAACTCGTCGGAGGTGTTCTCGTCCGGCGTGGGCACCACACCGGCCTTCTCGTACTCGGTTCCCTTGTGCACCAGCATGGTGGCGTCGCCGCCGTCGTCGAGGATCATGTTGGGACCTTCACCGTCCCAGGTCAGCATCCGCTCGGTGCACCACCAGTACTCCTCCAGCGACTCGCCCTTCCAGGCGAACACGGGGACACCCTTGGGTTCCTCGGGAGTGCCGTGCGGGCCGACGACGATCGCCGCGGCGGCGTGGTCCTGGGTGGAGAAGATGTTGCAGGAGGCCCAGCGCACCTCGGCACCCAGCGCGACGAGGGTTTCGATCAGCACCGCGGTCTGTACGGTCATGTGCAGCGAGCCCGAAACGCGGGCTCCCCGCAGGGGATACACCTCGGCGTATTCGCGGCGCAGCGCCATCAGGCCCGGCATCTCGTGCTCGGCGAGGCGGATCTCCTTGCGGCCGAACTCGGCGGCCTCGAGATCGGCGACGGCGAACTCGATGCCGTTGCGGGTGTCGTGCCGCTTGGCAACGCTTTCGGGGGTCATATGCGCGCTTCCTCCAAGGTTGGATGACACCTGAACAGTACCGTTGTCGGTTCAGTCCCCACTGGAACGGTTTGGAGGCTTCACCGTGGTCATGCCGGGTCCCGATACCCGCGTCGTCGAAATACGCGTACCCGGGCTAGTGGGCACGAGCGGTGAAAGCCTGCTGGATTCGACGTCGGTGGTCGACGTCGCGGGCGACGGCGTCGGCAGGCTGATCCGGCCGTCGGACCGGCTGCGCCGTCCCGCTCCCGGTCCGGTGCTGCCCGCGCTCGGCCGTTCGATCCCGCGCATCCTCGAAGGCTACCTGTGGAGCGGCATGACCTCGGGGGGCGCGGCGAAGGCGACGTGGGCGTTGCTGTTCCCGTTCTCGCTGGCGAACGTCGCGCACTGGATGCTTCCGCCGGTCCCGGAGGGCAGGCGTTCCGCGGCGCTGCTCGGCGGCGCCTGCCGCGGGCTGCTTCGAGTGGCCTCGCTGCTGCTGACGATGTTGCTGATCAGCCAGCTCGCGGTGGTCTCGCTCGACCTTTTCGCCGCGCAGTGTCTCGCGCCGGGCTCGACCTGTCTCGAAGGAGCGCCGTCGTTCCTGCGCGATTTCGCGCCGCTGCGGACGGCGATCGGCGTGCTGCCGTTGCTGGTGCTGATCTTCGTGCTCGACCGGATCCCTTCGTCGGACTGGCGTTCGCGGAACAGGGTGCACCGCGAGCACAGTTCGAGCCCCCTGCAACCGCAGGACCTGCCGCGGACGCCGGGATTGCGCACGCTGCACACCGTCGCCGCCTTGACCTGTGTCGCGCTTCCGTTGCTCGGCGGGCCGTTCCGGCTGCCGTCCACGACCTTCGACCTGATCGTCTGGATCTGCGCGCTGGCGCTCGTCTTCGCCGCGCTGGTGGCCTCGACGGTCGGCTTCTCGGCCGGGCCGGTGATCCGGGGCGGGCTGATCGCGTTCGCCGTCGTGCTGGTCGGGATCGCCGTCGTGCGCCGGACACCGCTGCCCGCGGGCCTGCCGGGCGGCGGGCTCGGCGGCGCCGACGGGACGGTCGAAGCGCTGGGCGCGGCGATGGTCACGGTGACCGTGCTCTTCGCACTGATGCTCGTCCCGGCGGCCCTGCTCGGCCGATCGACGTGGAAGCACCTGCCGCACCGGCTGCGGCCCTGGCTCGGCGGCTGGGCCGCGGCGCCGGTCGTCGCGCTGGCCGGGCTGCTCGGCGGCGGGTTCGGCGCGGGGCTCGCGGCCGTGCTGCGGCAGCTGGTCGGCGCGACCGATCTCCGGCTGCCCGACACCTACTCCCTGGTGACCGTGCTGTGGGGCGCCGGTCTCGCGCTCGCCCTCGTGCTCGGGGTGCTGGGCTTCGCGGTCGCCGTCCCGTTGCGACGGCTGCGCCGCGGTATCCCGAAGATCGTCGCACTGATGGAGATCGGCAAGGCGCAGGAAGAGGAGGCCGCCCGGGTATGGGCCCGTGCCTCGTGGGAACGCAAGCATCTGCACCATCTCGCGCTCACCGTGGCGCTCGCGATGGCGGCGGGTGGCGGCGTGCTCTTGGTGCTGCGCTTCGGTTTCGGCCCGCTGGGCGCCTGGTCCAAGCCGATCTCCGCGATCGGCGTGTTCGCGCTCGGCGCGATGGCGGCGGGGCTGCTGCGGGTCGTGTTCGCCGCCGCGACGACCCCCAAACGCAGCCGTCACCTCGGCGCGCTGGCCGATCTCGTGTGCTTCTGGCCGCGGGCCGCCCATCCGACCGTGCCGCCGAGTTACGCGCTCCGGGTGGTCCCGGAACTGGCGGACCGCGTCAAGGAACACCTGGCCGACCCCGGCACGCGGGTCGTGCTGTCCGGCTACAACCTCGGCAGCCTGCTGACCGTGCTCGCGGCCGCGCGCGTGATCGCCGACCTCCCGCCGGAGGACCGTGACCGCGTCGGGTTGCTGACCGCGGGCTCACCACTGCAATGGGGTTATCAGCGCGCCTTCCCCGCGATGCTGCCGCAGAACCAGCTTGCCGGGCTGTACGAAGGTCTCGACGGTCGCTGGCGCGCGTTGTGCCGCGGCACGGACATCTTCGGCGGCGGCGTCACGACGTGGCGGCATCGCGTGGTGGGCGGGAAACTGCTGGGCGACGGCTACCTGCCCGGCGGCGGGACCGGACCGCTGGCCGCCGAACCCGACGAGCAGGGTGTCCTGGTGCTCGGCGGCGATCACTGGCTGCCCGACCCGATGCGCGGCCCGACCGGACGGCACCGCTGGGCACCCGGCGTCCTCAAGCACACGGACTACGTCGTCGACGCCGAATGGGACAACGCCGTCGCGATGGCCGCCGGCCTCGGCCGTCCCCGCCCGAAGAACCCTTGGGGCGAGCAGGGTTCGCTGTTCGGGGACTTCCCGCAGATGCGCTGAAGGCCCCCTTCGCGAGGAAGAGGGCCTTCAGGCGTCAGCTAGTTTCAGTCGGTCTTGCCGCGGCGCACGCGCAGCAGGACCAGGACGCCGGCACCGGCCAGGACCAGCAGGCCACCGGCCCACAGCAGCCAGGCGTTGTCGAAACCGGTGTCCGCGAGGCCGCCACCGTTGCCGCCGTTGCCGTCGACCACGGGGGCCGGGGCGGTGGTGCTCGGGGCTTCGGACGTCTGGGACGGCTTGTCCGGGGAGGTCGGAGCCGTCGTCGGCGGCTTGGCCGTCGTGGTCTTCGTCGGCTCGCTCGGCTTCGTCGGCTCGGACGTCGGCGTCTTCTTCTCACCGCAGACGAACCAGTGGCTGATGGCCGCCTGCTGGTCCCCCTTGTTCAGCGGCGAACGCAGCTTCGTCCACGGCGGGTTCTCGGGCAGCCCCTTCTCACCGGGCACGTAGACGTTGTAGCCGTGGCCGCCCTTGACCACGATCGCCGTGACGGTGACGCCCTTGGCGACCGCGGTGATGTCGAGGGACAGCTCGTTGTCGCCACCGGTGAAGGTCAGCTCCGAGGTGGGAATCAGCTTGCCCGGGACCTTCGCACCCTCGCAGGTGGTGGCGTTGCTGCCCACGACCTGGGTCGCGCGGTCGTCGCTGCGGGTCGCGAGGGCGGTGCCGGCGGTCCCGACGAGGGCCACGGCGGCGAGGGCGACGACGGTGACGGCGGAACGGACACGCCGTCTGGGCTTGATCTGCATTCGGAGCTCTCCTGTACCGATCGGGGGACAAACGAGCAAAGCGTGATGCCACCTCCGAGGGAACGCGGTCAACTCGCGGTACATCCGCAGGAGTCGCGTTAACCCATCAGGGGGAGGCGAGGCCCCGGACGGTATCGCACACGGATTTTACGGCGGTAGCTGGACCCCCAGGTGTTATCTCCTCGAGACCGGACGGACCGGACACGGAAACGGCCCACCATCCACAAAGGAATGGTGGGCCGCCGAAACGAGAATGATCAGTCCGAAACGGACGTCGGCGCCTCGTCCTTCTTCTCCTTGCCGAGCAGCGAATGGCGACGGCTGTAGACGAAGTAGATGAGGACACCCAGCACCATCCACGCGATGAACCGCAACCAGGTCAAAACGGTCAGGTTCAGCATCAGCCACAGGCAGGCGAGGATCGCCAGGATCGGGACCACCGGCACCCACGGCACCCGGAAGGCGCGGGGCAGCTCCGGCCGCGTCTTGCGCAGCACCATCACGCCCGCGGACACCAGGATGAAGGCGAACAGCGTGCCGACGTTGACCATCTCTTCCAGCTTGTCGGCCGGGAAGAAGGTCGCGGCGACGGCGACCAGTCCGCCGACGACGATGGTCGCCCGCTTCGGCGTGCCGTTCGCACCCGTCTTCGCCAGCGAACGCGGCATGAGGCCGTCACGCGACATCGCGAAGATGATCCGGATCTGGCCCAGCATCAGGACCATGACGACGGTCGTCAGACCGGCGAGCGCACCGACGGAGATGATGTTGGCCGCCCAGTCGACGCCGTTGGCCGCGAACGCGGACGCGAGCGTCTTCTTGCCGCCGTCACCCGCCGAGGTGGCGAGCTCCTTGTAGTTCACCATGCCGACGACCACGAGCGACACGGCGACGTAGAGCACCGTGACGATGGCGAGCGAGCCGAAGATGCCGCGGGGCACGGCCTTCTGCGGGTTGCGGGTCTCCTCCGCGGTGGTCGCGACGATGTCGAAACCGATGAACGCGAAGAACACCAGCGACGCCGCGGCCAGCAGGCCGAAGACACCGAACGAGCTACTGCTGCTGCCCGCGAACACCGAGAACAGCGACTGGTCGACCCCCGTGGCGCCCGTCTCGGCGCCGCTCTGGGCCTCCGGGATGAACGGGCTGTAGTTGGAGCCCTTGATGTAGAAGATGCCGAGCACGATCACGAACAGCACCACCGCGACCTTGATCCCGGTGATCACCATCGAGAACCGCGAAGACAGCTTCGTGCCGAGGGCGAGCAGGGTCGCCAGCACCAGCACCACGATCAGGGCACCCCAGTCGACGGGGACACCGCCGATCTCGAACGTCGTCTTCGTGCCCTTGCCGAAGATGTAGGAGAGCACGGTTTCGAGATAGGCGGACCAGCCCTTCGACACCGCGGCCGCGCCGACCGCGAGTTCCAGGATGAGGTCCCAGCCGATGATCCACGCCATGAACTCGCCGAACGTGGCGTAGGAGAACGTGTACGCGCTCCCCGCCACCGGGACGGTCGACGCGAATTCCGCGTAACAGAGAGCCGCCAGCGCGCAGGCGATGGCGGCGAAGACGAACGAGAGCGACACCGACGGACCGGCGTAGTCGCCGGCCGTGCGCGCGGTGAGGGTGAAGATACCGGCACCGATGACGACGGCGACGCCGAAGACGGTCAGGTCCCACGCGCTCAGGTTCCGCCTGAGCTTGGTCCCCGGTTCGTCGGTGTCCGCGATGGACTGCTCGATGGATTTCGTACGCCACAGACCGTTTCCGGGCACCCTTGACCTCCTACACCTGACTGCGGTTCAAGGGACCCTATCGCCCGGTCGTGACGGCAGCGCGGTGGGAGAGCAACGAAGTACCCGGAGGTCGCGGCGGTAATCGGCGGAGTACGGACAGTTGCTCCGGATGGCGGTCGCACCTCGCCTGGCCCGGATGTCATGAAAGGGTCGTTCAGGACGAAAAATGTCCTGAACGACCCTTTCATGACATCCGTGAAGCGAGCCGGGACCGGGTCAGGCCAGCGCGCGGTCCAGGTCCGGCTCCAGATAGATTAGCTTCGCCGTCGGCACCTTCGCCCGCACACGCGCTTCGGCGTCGTCGATGGCTTGCGCGATCTCGGCGGTCTCCAGCCCCGGCACCAGCGCGAGCTTCGCGGCCACCAGCATCTCGTCCGGCCCGATGTACAGCGTCCGGATGTGGATGACCCGCTCGACCTTGCCCGCGGCGAGTTCGTCGACGATCACGTCGAGGTCGGCCTCGGAGGCGCCCTCGCCGATCAGCAGGCTCTTCATCTCGATGATCAGGATGATCGCGATGATGCCGAGCAGCACACCGATCGTCACGGTGCCGATGCCGTCCCACACCGGGTTCCCGGTGACGACCGACAGCCCGACCCCGCCGAGCGCGAACACCAGCCCGAACAGCGCGCCCGCGTCCTCCAGCAGGACCACCGGCAGTTCCGGCGTCTTGGCCTGGCGGATGAAGGCCCACCAGCCCGCGTCGCCCTTGATCTTCTTCGATTCCTGGATCGCGGTGTAGAAGCTGTAGCACTCCAGCCCGATCGCGACCACGAGGATGCCGACCGCGACCAGCGGCGAGGTCAGCTCCTCGGGATGCGAGATCTTGTGGATGCCCTCGTACAGCGCGAACACCGAGCCGAGGCTGAACAGCATCAGCGCGACGATGAACGAGTAGAAGTACCGGTCCCGCCCGAAGCCGAACGGGTGGGTGCGGGTCGCCTTGCGCTGCGAGGTCTTCTGGCCGAGCAGCAGCAGGCCCTGGTTCGAGGTGTCCGCGAGCGAGTGCACGGACTCGGCCAGCATCGAGGACGACCCCGTGATGAGGAAGCCGGTGAACTTCGCGGCCGCGATTCCGGCGTTCGCCACGAGCGCGGCGATGATCGCCTTGGTTCCGCCACCTGCAGACACGTGCAACTCCCCAATGGTGTCCCGATATGCCGGGTTCGAAGGCTAGCAGTGCAGATGAGCCGGTACACGGCGGGCGGGACAGGTCACAGAATTGTCGGGGCCCCTCGCTAGTCTCGCCCCTCTCATGACCTGGGGAGGTGCCCGTGCCGCGATTCGGCGTGCTCGGACCGTTGACGATCGAGGATCCGCCTGGGCGGCGCACGACGCCGCGCGGCGATCATCAGCGTGCCCTGCTGGCCGTCCTGCTGCTGAACGCGAACTCCTCCGTCCCGGTCGACGCCCTGGTCGAGACGCTCTGGCCGGACACACCGCCGAAGTCGTATTCGTCGAATCTGCACACGTACGTCTCCCGCCTGCGGGCCCGGTTCGAGGGGCTGGAGATCCAGCGGGACCCGCATGGCTACCGCCTGGTCGTCGAGCCCGCCGACCTCGATCTCCTGTCTTTCCGCGAAGCCGCCGCGGCCGGGAAGGCGTCGACGCGGGCGGGTGATCCGGCGACGGCCGCCGGGCACTACCGCCGGGCGCTGGCGGAATGGCGCGGGCCGGTCCTTTCCGGACTGCACATCCCCCGGCTCGACGCCGACGTCGCCCGGCTCGAGTCGGAGCGCCTCGCCGCCTTCGAAGACTGTGTCGACGCCGAGCTGTCCGACGGCAGGCACGGCGAACTCACCGGCGAGCTCCAGGCGATGATCACCGAGCATCCGCTGCGCGAGCGGCTGGCCGCGCAGCTGATGATCGCGTTGCACCGCGCCGGACGGCAGGCCGATTCACTCGCCGTCCACCGCGATCTGCGCGCCACCCTCGTCGAGGAGCTCGGCGTGGAGCCCGGGGCCGAGGTCCGCCGGGTGCACGCCGCGGTGCTGCGCGGCGAGGATCCGGTGCCCTCGGCCAAAACCGCGCCGATCTTCCCGATCTGCCAGCTGCCGCCGGACATCGCCGATCTCGCGGGCCGCGAGAGCGAGATCGCGAAGCTCTCCGGGCTGCTCGGCGACGGCACGGGCGTTCCGGTCGCGGTGATCACCGGCGAGCCGGGCGCGGGCAAATCCACCCTCGCGGTCGCCACCGCGCACAGGCTCCGCCGGTCCTTTCCGGACGGACAGCTGTTCGTCCCGCTGGCCGGCGCCTCCGACCCGCGCGACCTCTCCGACGTCCTCGGCGATCTGTTGCGCGCGCTGGGCGTCACCGGGCCCGCCATCCCGGACGACGTCGAGGCCAGGGCGGCGGTCTATCGAGGCCGTCTCGCCGATCGCCGGGTCCTCGTGGTGCTCGACGACGCCGCGAGCCCCGAGCAGGTCCGCGCGCTGCTGCCGGGCACGCCGGGCACCGCCGTCCTGATCACCAGCAGGCGACGGCTTTCCGGGCTCGCCGGGGCGGATCGTCTCCCCCTCGCGCCGCTGTCCGGCGCCGAGGCGATGACCCTGCTCGCCCGCCTCGCCGGACCGGACCGCGTGGGCGCCGAACGCGCGGACGCGGAACGGATCGCCAAGGCCTGCGGCAATCTCCCCCTGGCGTTGCGGATCGCGGGCAGCAGGCTCGCGATGCGGCCGGGGCTGCCGCTCGGGAAGCTCGCCGGACGGCTGGAGGACGAGGTCTCGCGCCTCGACGAGCTCCAGGTCAGCGATCTCCAGGTCCGCGGCAGCATCGCGTTGAGCTATCGGGCGCTGAGCCCGGCGGCGCGGCGCGCGTTCCGGCTGATCGGCCGCTGCCGCACCCTCGACCTGCCCGCGTGGGCGGTGACGACGCTGATCGATGACGAAGGCGCCGACGAGGCCATCGACGAACTCGTCGAGGCCAGCCTGCTCGAAGCCACCGGCCTCGATCCGACGGGCGAGCAGCGGTTCCGCGTGCACGACCTCGTCCGCGTGTTCGCCACGGAACTCGGCCGGGAGCTGGAGACCCGCGACGAGCGGGTGGCCACCGTCGCGAAGGTGTCGGACGCGGCGCTGTGCCTCGCCGACACGGCGGCCCGCCGCCTGCCGAGGACGGTGCCGATGCCGTTGTCGGATCACGATGTCCCCGCCCAGCCGCTGGAGGCCGAGCTGGTCGAGCGGCTGCTGCGTGATCCCGGCACGTGGTTCTCCGTGGAGCGGGCGAACCTGGTTTCCGCCGTCTCGTCGCTGTGCGCCGTGGGCTGGCGACGGAAAGCCTTGCGGATACTGGAAAGACTGAGCGCGTACCTGTATCTGCACAGTCATTACACCGACATGAGGACGGCGTACGAGACATTGCGCGACGCTGCCCGCGAGGCGGGCGACCGGCGCATCGCCGTCATCGCGGAGGCGAATCTGACGGTGCTGCTGCATGTCCGCGGCGAGTACGAACGCGCGGCCGAGGGCTATCGCGCCTGCTCGAAGGAATTGGCGGAACTGGGCGACCTCGCCACCCGGGCGTGGGTGGAGACCAATCTGGCGCACTGCCTGGTCGGGCTCGGCCGGGCCGGGGAATCGTTGCACGCCGCCACCCAGGCCCGCGAAATGTCCACTGTGGAGGATTCCGGGACCCATGCGAGACGAGCGGAATCCGCCGCCCTGCACCGGCTGGGCAAGATCTCCGAAGCACTGGAAATCGATCGCCGGATCCTCGCCCAGGCACGGGAATCCGCCGACGATCGGCAGCTCGGCGTTGCCCTGCAAGGACTTTCGTGGTCGCTGATGCTCGACGGCCGCCAGGAGGAGGCCCTGGCGACGATCGAGGAATCGGTCCGCGTCCTTCGCCGGACGACGGCGAAATCGGCGCTGGCGAAGTCTTTGCGCACCCAGGGCGCGATCCTCGCCGCCGCCGGGCGCCGCGACGGCGCGGTGAAGGCCTACGAGAACGCGCGGCGCCTGGCCGGCGCACTCGAAGAACGGCCGCGAGAGCTTTCCTGCACCCGCGCGATCGCGGCGAGCTGGATCGGCGACGGCCGGGCCGACCGCGCGATCCCCGTGTTGCGCCGATGTCTCGACGAATTCCGTGCCATGGGCGGGAAACCGGCGACGGGCCTCACCCTGCACGTGCTGCGCAGGGCGTACGAGGCCGTCGGGGAAACAGAAGCGGCCGAGGCGGCGGGTGAAGAGGCGAAGCGATTGGAAGTCCCCCACGACGCCAACGCTTCGACCCTCGTCCGGTTGCTGTTGTCGCTCACCGAACCCGCCCCGGCCTGACCGAGTGGTGCCCGACCCCTCAGACGGGCACCACCCGGAAGTCACCTGCACTTCACCAGGCGGCGAGCCGCGATCCCCGCCGTCCGGCGGAGAACCAGGCCAGCGCGATCGCCAGGACGCCGTTGGCCATGGCGTCCCACACCGGCGGCGAGGCGGCCCCGAGTCGCGAGACCGCGAACATGTTGATCAGCCCGGCGACGGTCAGCATCACGCGGACGGGCTGGGTGCCCGTCACCAACAGCGCGGCGGTGAGCAGCACCTGCGCGCCGAGCGAGACGAGCACGACCAGCGGGAGGTTCAGCCTGCTCTCCGCGCCCGCGGCGAGCTCGTGCAGGCCGCTCCCCGCGGCCTTGACCGACTCGATCGCGTCACCGGCGAGCCCCGCCATCGCCTGCGCCGAGCCGACCAGGTCCTGGCCGCTCGGCACAGGGAAGACCAGGTCGACGACCGGGACGAGCGCGGTCACGACGGCGAATCCGAGCGCGGCGAGCAGGACGGCAGGGCGCACGGGAACCGGCGCCCGGAAAGCACGTCCGCTCGCCGCGCCGGGATGGGAAGTCACTGCTGTCGCTCCTTGGCTGTCGATGTCCGGGACGAGCCGACGCCAAGCGCCGGGTCACCCCTTCGGTCGATAGTCGCGGAAGCCGCCACACGGAACGCACACACTTCGGCCAAGCCCGCGTTTCGTCCTCTGAATGCGGTCCTTGCGCGGGCAAGGACCGCATTCAGAGGACGAAACGCGGGAGGAGGATCAGCAGGTGCCGGCGGTGGCGCGGAACACCTGGGTGCGCTCACCGGACAGCGGCCGCACGCGGACCGCCGGGTCGGCGGCGGGGAGCCACACGGACTGGCCGCGGCGAAGCTCGACCTGCTCGCCGTCGTCGGCCGTCACCAGCAGGCTTCCGGCGGTGCACAGCAGGATCTGCGGGCCGACGTCGTGGACGGCGACCTCGCCGTCGTCCCCGGCCTCCCATTCGATCCGCGACAGCTCGAACTCCGGCGCGTCGGTGCGGTACACCGACAGGCGCTCCTCGCGCTCTCCGCTCTGGACCGGCATCTCCCCGCACGCGAAGTCGACGACGCGCAGCAACTCCGGCACGTCGACGTGCTTCGGGGTCAGCCCGCAGCGCAGGATGTTGTCCGAGTTCGCCAAGATCTCGACGGCGGTGCCGTGCAGGTACAGGTGCAGATTGCCGGCGGGCAGGTAGATCGCCTCGCCCGCGCTGAGGGTGAGCCGGTTGAGCAGCAGCGCCGCGAGCACCCCCGCGTCGCGCGGATGCGATTCGCCGAGCTCCAGGATGGTCCGGCATTCGACGTCGAACTCGCCGCGTTCCTGGACGTGCTTCACACACGAATCGAGGACCTCGGGCAGCAGCTCGTCGAGCGCGGCCTGCGGCAGCGTGATCCAGGTGGTGAACAGCGCGCGCAGCCCGGCCGGATCCGGCTGGGCCTCCAGCAGCACCGCGTACTTCGCCAGCCCGGGCGTCTCGATCGCCTTCAGCAGCGCGATCGTGCGTTCCGGGTCGCGGAAGCCCGCCAGCGCGTGGAACTCCGTCAGCGCGCAGACCAGTTCCGGTTTGGCCGTCGGGTCCGGGTAGTTGCGATTCGAGGCGTCGCGCGGGATCCCCGCCGACTCCTCACGCGCGTACCCCTCCGCCGCCTGCGCGGCCGACGGGTGCGCCTGCATCGAAAGCGGCTCTTCGGCGGCGAGGATCTTCAGCAGGAACGGCAGCCTGCCGCCCCAGCGGCCGGCACAGGTCGTGCCGAGCTGGCCGACCGGATCGGCTTCGACGAGCTCCAGCAGGCTCCGCTCGGTGCCGTCCGGGCCGATGACGTGGGACGGGTCGCCGGGGTGGGCGCCCATCCACAGTTCCGCCTCCGGATGCGGCGCCGGCACCGGACGCCCCAGCAGCTCGGGGATCGTCGTCCTGGACCCCCACGCGTAGGGCCGCACGGCATTGCGCAGCAGCTCCACTGTCACCTCAACTCCTCGCCGGGCACGGGTGGTGCCGGCCCTCATTTCCTACGTCGCGCTCGGGACTCACGCCGTTGCGGGCGTGTACCTCCCGGCGCCGCCGATGCTGCCGACGGCCAGCCCCAGATAGACCGCGGCCAGCTCGAAACGCAGGGCGAGAACGGCCGCACGCACGATCTCGTCCGTTTCGATCTCTTCGGCCGGGGCGATCACGTCGCCGCCGGGCAGCAGGTCTTCCGCCTGATAGCGGGCCGCCTCCGCGGCGGGCCCGGTCCGGACCGAGAGGAGCAGCACCCTCGGCGTCGCGCCCGCCCCCTCCTCAGGGTCCGCGAAGATATCGCGATCCACGCCGCCGGACAACGCCGCCCGCCGCAAAGCGGGCCTGGCCAGTGCCTGGCGGTAGTCCTCCACGTCACAGACGACGGCGGCGTGCGCGGCGAACGCGTGGGCCGCGTGCTCGCCGACGGCGACCGCGACCGGGTCCAGCCCCCACAGCAGCGGCTGGCGCTCGGCCAGCTTCAGCGCCATCGCCTTGGCCGGGTTGGCGAACGACTCCCTGGCCAGGTAATCCTTCTCGGCTTCCGCGTCGAGGTGGTCCGCGAGCTGCTCCAGGTCGGCCACCAGCAGGCCGAGGGCGTTCGCGGTGAGCAGGGCGGCGGCGAGCCCGCGCGGGAAGGCCATCTCCGGCGGCACCGGGAGCCTCGGCGCGAGCAGCAGCCCCTTGCCCGCGACGGAGGCCGCGACCGGGCCTTCGGCGGGCGCGGACAGCACGACGGTCGCGCCGAACCGGGCGGCGCGTTCGAGGGACGCGGCGAGCTCGCGGTCACCGGCGTCGTCGGTGTGCGCGAAGACCACGTCGAGCGCGCCGATCCAGCTCGGCACCACCTCGGCGACGACCACCGGCACCGGGCACGACGGGGTCAGGAGCGCGGCGACCAGCCGGGTCAGCGTCCGGCTGACGCCCGGCCGGTCGATCAGCACGAGCGAGCGCGGGCGCCCGACGTCCAGGCGATCGCTCAGCTCGAGTTCGGCCGCGGCTTCGGCGGTCGCCCGCACCTGGGCGCCCGCCATCGCGGCGGCACGGAGAAGCCCCGCGGTGTCGGCCTCGGCCAGCCTCGCGGGATCGTCGAGCAGGGAATCGTCAGGGACCGTCGGCATGGGCGCCATCCGGGGTCGTCGGCTCGGTGGCTTCGTCCAGCAACAGTACCGGGATTCCATCACGGACCGGATACACGCGACCGCATTCCGTGCAGGTCAGTGCGTCGGCCTCGGGATCGGCCGCCGTCCCCGGCCGCAGCGGCGCGTGATCGGGGGACGGGCAGGCCAGGATCTCCAGCAACTGTGCGTCGAACGTGACGGCCATGCTTACTCCCTACCTGTGGGACATCTCTATGTGTGTTTTCACGACACATTCGTTACCCACGGACGATCGCCAATACGTCTTCGGTCAGCGCCCGGACGGCCTCGGCGTCGGCGGCCTCGACGTTCAGGCGGAGCAGCGGTTCGGTGTTGGACGGGCGCAGGTTGAACCAGCCGCCGCCGGGGAGCTGCACGGTGAGCCCGTCCAGTTCGTCGATCTCGACGCCGTCACGCGCGCCGAAGGCGTCCTTGACCGCCATCATGCGGGCGACCTGGTCGTCGACGGTCGAGTTGATCTCACCGGAGGCCGCGTAGCGCGAGTACTCCGCCGTCAGCTCGGACAGCGGGCCCGCCTGCTCGCCGAGGGCGGCGAGGACGTGCAGCGCGGCCAGCATGCCGGTGTCGGCGCGCCAGAAGTCGCGGAAGTAGTAGTGCGCAGAATGCTCGCCGCCGAAGATCGCGCCGGTCTTGGCCATCTCGGCCTTGATGAACGAGTGCCCGACCCGGGTCCGCACCGGCTTGCCGCCGTGCTCGGCGACGATCTCGGGGACGCCCTTCGACGTGATCAGGTTGTGGATGATGGTGCCGCCCGGCTCCTTCTCCAGCTCGCGGACGGCGACCAGGGCGGTGATGGCGCTCGGCGAGACGGGCTCGCCGCGCTCGTCGACGACGAAGCAACGGTCCGCGTCGCCGTCGAAGGCGAGGCCCGCGTCTGCACCTTCCTCGCGCACCTTCGCCTGGAGGTCGACGATGTTCTTCGGGTCGAGCGGGTTGGCCTCGTGGTTCGGGAAGTTGCCGTCGAGTTCGAAGTACATCGGGACGACCTCGATGGGCAGGCCCGCGAAGACCGTGGGGACGGTGTAGCCGCCCATGCCGTTGCCGGCGTCGACGACGACCTTCAGCGGGCGGCTGCCCGAGAGGTCGACGAGCTTGCGCAGGTACGCCGCGTAGTCCGCGAGGACGTCCTTCTCGGTCACCGAACCGCGCTGGCCCTCGAAGGCGGGCACGCCCTGCTCGACGGTGTCGCGGATCTCCGCGAGACCGGAGTCCTGGCCGACGGGGGCGGCGCCGGAGCGGCACAGCTTGATGCCGTTGTACTTCGCCGGGTTGTGGCTGGCGGTGAACATGGCGCCGGGCAGGTTGAGCGAGCCGGACGCGAAGTACAGCTGGTCGGTGCTGGCGAGGCCGATCGACACCACGTCGAGGCCCTGCGAGGTCACGCCGTCGGCGAAGGCGGCGGACAGCTCGGGCGAGGAGTCGCGCATGTCGTGGCCGATCACCACGGAGTCGGACTCCGGCTTGATCAACAGGGCGAACGCCGATCCGAGGTCGCGGACGAGTGCCGCGTCCAGCTGCTCACCGACCACGCCGCGAATGTCGTAGGCCTTCACGATGCCCGAAAGGTCTGGCACGCCTGCTCCCCGCCAATAGTCTCGTTACAACGCCCTCTGGCGCGCTCGAAAGCCTACCGGCGAGCCCTCGCGTCAGGCGCGGCCGGGCAGGACGCGCAGGTGGCCGCGCCTGCCCGAGGGTCCCTCGGGTTCGGGCTCGGGCGCGGGCTTGTCGGAGCGGCCGGCTTCGCGCACGGCCTCGGCCAGCGCGGTCAGCTCGTCGGCGGAGGGATCCGGGGCGGCGAAGGCGCCTTCGTGCCGGACGACTTCCCAGCCCTTGGGCACGGTCAGCCGGAGGGCGTGGGCCTCGCAGAGGTCATAGGAGTGCGGCTCGCTCGCGGTGGCCAGTGGGCCCACTACGGCTGTCGAATCGCTGTAGGCATACGTGAGCGTGGCGACAGCGGGTTCGAGACAACCCGTTCGCGAACACTTTCGTACGCTCCGCACGATCGAGAACGATAGCGCGTCGCGAGCCCGGCGTACCGGCGACACGCGCTTTGAATCGCCGAGCGCGTACCCTTCGGTGCGTGGCGACGGCTCGTGATTCCCGACAGCGACGGCGGATGCGACGGGACCGGCACGGCCGGGGCCTGCGCGGAGCGCTGTATCCGTCGACCCTTCCCGCCGCCGCTAGCAGGGCGGAAAGGTTCGACGCGCTGGTTTTGGACGCGCTCGAACCGATCGAAGCGCGGTGGCGGCACGAGCTGACGAAGCTCGACGTCGCCGTCGACGACGTTCCCGAAGTTCGCTCGGATGGCGCACCCGCCGGAGTGGACGGGGTGCTGCACGACGGCGCCGTCCCGCTCTCGCGGCTCGTGCCCGCCGGCGTCGACCGCGCCGGCCTCCCGACGCGGGCCCGGATCGTCCTCTACCGCCGCCCCCTCGAAGCGCGCGCGAAGGACCCCGGCGAACTCGCGGAACTCGTCCACGACGTCCTCGTGGAACAGGTCGCGGGCTACCTGGGCGTCGAACCCGACGTCATCGAAGGCGAATAACCCCTGCCCAGCCCCCGCCCTTCCCCGGGGGGCGTCCCCAGCCCAGTGTATCGCCGCCCACCGACGGGACCTGCGGAAACGGCCCTGACGGGCGGAGTTGTCCACAAGGGGAAGGGGCTGTGGATAACTCGTTGAAGCCTGGTGAGTAACCAATGTCGCATTTGAGACGCTGAGCGACCCAAATGCGGCATTGGGAACCCTCGGCGCCGCGGTCCGCCCCCAATGTGCGCGCCGCCAAGGCCTCCTTCGGGACACTCAACGTCTCAAAGGAGGCCTTCAGGACACCCGCGAGCTCAAGAAGCACGCCGCCGCGTAGGAACAGCAGTCAGCAGCGTGAACAGCACAGCCGCCACCTGTGCGAGAAGCAGCAGGTTCCGCGTCGTCCCCTGATGCTCCACCACGACCTCCGAAGGAGTGGGCGGCACCGAGACCGCCACCTGATGCCCCCAAGCCCGCACGATCGGCACGGCCTTGCCGTCCACGCTCGCCTGCCAGCCCGCCTCGAACTCCGCGGCCAGCACGAGCAGCCGTCCGGTCGGGCCTTCCGAGACCCGCACCCGCACGTCCGGCAGCCCGGCCTGCACCGGCGCCACCCCGGGTGACGCGCCCGGCGCGCCCTTCCCGGTCACGGCGGCCTGCGCCAGTTCCGGCGAGATCAGCGCCACCTGCCCGCCGGCGGGCAGCAACCGCAGCACCGGACGCCCGTCCGAGGTCGGCGCCGCCAAGGCGACCAGGTCTCGCGCGAGTTCGACGAAGGCGCCACCATCCGCGCCGCTCGGCAGCACGACATACGACACCCCCGAGGCCAAAGCGGCCGCGAAGGCCTGCTTCACCGCGTCCGGCGAGCCTTGCAGAAGGTCCCGCCGCCACGAAGCCAGCCGATCGGCACTGCCCGGCGTCGGCGCGAACTCGTCGTCGCCGAAACTCGGCAACCGCCCACCGGTCTGGCGCGCGAGGTCACCGATCACCAGCACCGATCGGCCGCTCGAAGCCAGTTCCGCCGAGATCTCCGGCGCCAGCGAGGGGCGTTCGCCCGCCCGCAGGGGCCCTTCCCGTCCGGCGACGACCGCGCCGGTCGCCAGCGCCAGCAGCACGAGCACCCCCGCCACGGCCGTGACCTTCGCCAGCCACGGCGCGGGATCGATCCCGGAACCGCCCCGCTGCCAGGTCGCCAGCACCGTCCACAGCAGTCCCGCGCCGATCACCAGCAGCGGCACCCCGGCGTACCCGGTCGCGTGCGCGCCGCCCGACATCGGCGTCACCGCCACGAACCGCACCGCGCCGAGCCCGAGCGCACCCAGCACGACGACCGCGACACCGCCGCCCGCGCCCTTCGTCGGCCGCACCACCAGCGCGACGATCGCGGCCGCGACCAGCGCCACCCCGATCGGCCAAGCTCCGGGACCGCCCGGGTCCAGCCCGGCGAGATCGGCGCCGGACGCGGCCGTGGCACCACCGCCGAGCCCGTGCAGCAGCAGTTCCGGATGCCTCAAAAGCACACTCGGCCACGGCAGCAGCAACGCCAGCGGCAGGAACACCACGATGCCGACCGACGCGATCCGCCGCGCGAGCCCGGTCGGCGAAGGCAGCACCACGAACCCGATCACCAGCCCGACCAGCGCCAGCGCGTGCGCCAGCGGGGAGAAGGCGCCGATCAGCGCCAGCCCGATCGCGCTCAGCGCCGAAACGTGCAGCCAGCGCGAGTCCGCGCGGACCAGCAGCCCCACGATGCCCGCGATCACCAGCGGCAGCAGCAGATGCACGACGACGACGTCGAGCCGACCCTGCGCGACCGAAGCCGTGGCCGCGGGAAGCACGCCGTACGCCGCCGCCGCGACGGCACGCACCCAGCGACGCACGCGAAGGTGCCGAGTGGCCACATAAGCGCTCAGGGCGGCGAGAGGGATGTCACCGATCAGCAGGATCGCGACCAGCGCCGCGGGACCACCGATCGGCGTGAAGATCGCGCCGATCGTGCCCAGCACGGGCAGCGTCGCGGGCGCGGGACTCGCCGTCCCGCCGGCGATCGCGTGCCACGGCGCGAGATACGACGACCAGATCTCGCCGAGCCCGCCGACCGGCAGCAGTTTCCCGCCGAAGAGGTCGAGCCCGAGCCGGGATCCGTTGACCACGAACGCGAGCGCCGTCAGCACGACGAGCATGAGCACCGGCGGGGCGAACACGGTCGCGCCGAGCACCCGCTTCCGGTCGACCTCGACGAACACGAGTTCCGGTTCCGGCCGCCGTCCGCCGTCCCTCGGCACCGGCGACGGTTTCGGGCCCTCCGCCACGGGCTTTTCGGGAACCGCGACCGCGACGACCGCGCTGGGCCGACGAAGCCCCGTCCCGCGCGAGCCGACGCCGCGCATCGCCCCCGCGGGCAGCGCACCGGGACCGACCGGACGATCCTGCCCCGCCTTCAACGCCTCCGGCGGGATCCAGGCCCCCTCCTGATCCACGCCCTCCGGCACCGTCCCGAGGGCGAAATCCCGTTCCACGCCACGCCGTACGAGGCCGACGACACCGGCGCGCACGGCGTTGCGCACCCGCGTCATCCGTCCGGTGAACAGGCCGCCGACCTTGCCGGGCCGTCCGGTCTTCCGGCGTTCCGCACGGGCCGCGCGCAGTCCGCCGCGGCCGCGCAGCAGATGCCAGGTGGCCGCGAGTTCCGCGCCCGCCTCGCCGGTGCGCCGCAGCAGCAGGAACGCGAGTGCCCGCAGCACCGCGAAGACCGGAATTCGAAAAAGTCCGAACCAAAAGGACAGTGGCGGGCAATTGACGAGGAACACCCGGAGCCCGTGCGCGCGGTTCGCCGTGGCGAGGGGAAGGCCGAGGGCCTCCGGTTCGCGCTGTCCGGTGCTGAGCGCGCGGGCGTGCCGCAGCCGGGCCGACGGCACCGAAAGCACGCGGCCGCCCGCGGCGTTGGCCCGCCAGCCGAAGTCGAGATCCTCGCGCAGCAAGGGAAAGCCGGGGTCGTAGCCACCGAGGTCGTGCCAGACTTCCCTGCGCACCAGCGATCCCGCGCTCGGCACGGCGAGTACGGCGGTGTCGTTCTCATCCGGTGAGATCTGCTGCCGATGGCCGATCGCGTCGGTCGACAAACCGGCTTCGACGATCAGGCGCGGGTCGCTCCAGTCGACCGCGAGCGGGCCGAGCACCGTCGCGGCGGGCTCGTTTTCGGCCGCTGCCAACAGGTTTTCGAGACACCCCGGTTCCGGCGCGCAGTCGTCGTGCAGCAGCCAGAGCCAACCGCCGGGGTCGCCCCAGCGTTCGACGGCGTGCTCGACGGCCTCGCCCACCGCGGCACCGAAGCCGACATCACCGGAAAGCGTGAGAATTCCATCCAAGACCGGCGCTTCGCGGTCGGCCGCCGCGTCGGCGAGGATCTTCGCCGTGCCGTCGGTGGATCCGGTGTCGACGGCGAGTACGTGCCGCGGCCGGACACCGCTGCGCCGCAGCGCGGAAAGCGCCAGTGGCAACCAGTTCTCGCCGTTGTGACAGACCACAATGGCCAGAACGGGGGCCGTGCGCGGCACAGATGACGCGGCAGTGCGAGACAACGGGCACTCCAGATGTGGCGGCGAAGTCGAGTGCCGCCACCCTACGACGCGACCCTGTCACCCGTTGGTGGCCCCACTAGGTGGATGCGAACGGAAGCGATCTCCGGCGCACGAGGCCGCCGGAGATCGCCGTCACACAGCTCGCTTTTTCAGTTTCCTACGCTCACGTTCGGAGAGCCCGCCCCAAATACCGAACCGCTCGTCATGCGCGAGGGCGTACTCGAGGCACTCGTCCTTGACCTCGCAACCGAGGCAGATCCGCTTGGCTTCACGGGTGGAGCCGCCCTTCTCGGGGAAGAACGCCTCCGGGTCCGTCTGCGCGCAGAGGGCCCGTTCCTGCCAGTCCTGCTCTTCCGCGGAGGCATCGTCGAAAAGCTCGGTGAGATCGCCCAGTTGCTGCTCCGGGACCTCACCCCAACCCACGACTTGCCCCCATTCCCTTCCATCTGCTTCCAACCGCACGTCCGCCTCCTCGCTGTCCACGCACTCCCCAGGCTGGCGGTGTTGAAACACCATCCGCCGCCCCCTTCCAGCGACGAATGACATCACTGTGATTACACCCGTGTAGTGCGGTCAGGTCAAGCCGAGTAGCGAGTTCGGGGGATACTCACGCCTCATCGCGCAAGGGGACACGCCGACAACTTCACATCGGGCATACGGAAGACTGGAGGGGTGCAGAGATCAGCAGTGCGGCCAAGCCCGATCTTCCTCGGCATCCTCGCGGTCACCGTCCTGGGCGGTGTACTGGCGGCTTTCGGTGACACGACGACGATTTCCAGCCAGAAGTACGACCCGCTCATCATCATCGGCGTCGTCCTGCTCGTCGCCGGCGGCTGGGTCGCGTCACTGACGCTGCACGAGTTCGGCCACGCGATGGTGGCGTTCCGCGGCGGCGACCACAGCGTCGCCCACAAGGGTTACCTGTCCATGGACGTCCGGAAATACACGGATCCGGCACTGTCCATCATCCTGCCGTTGGTATTCCTCTTCATCGGCGGCATCCCGCTGCCGGGTGGCGCGGTGTGGATCGAACACGGGCGCCTGCGCTCCCGCGGAGTCCAGTCGTGGGTTTCGCTCGCCGGCCCGCTGAGCAACCTCGGCGTCGGTGTCCTGCTGACCCTCGTCGTCGCGCTCGTGCCGATGTCGTCCGGTCTCGTGATCGGGCTTTCGTTCCTGGCGCTGCTTCAGATCGTCACGTTCATCCTGAACATCCTGCCGATCCCCGGCCTCGACGGCTGGGGCGCGATCGAGCCCTACCTTTCGCCCGGCGCGCGCGAGTTCGGCGCGAAAGCCCGGCCGTGGGCGCCGATCGTGCTGTTCGCCGTGCTGTTCCTCGTACCCGGGGCCAGCTCGTTGCTGTGGCAGGGGTCCTTCGCGGTCTTCGACACCGTGGGCGGGTTCAAGCTCGCGGCCATGTACGGCCAGGACGCGTTCATGTTCTGGAAGTGAGCTCGCCGTCGGGGTGTTCGGTGAACCATTCGTGCGCCCGCTTCCAGACGCGTTTGAGACCGGACCGCTCGCCGAGGTAGTCGCCCGCCATCCCGACCACCGGCAGCTTCCCGAGCGCACGGTGGAAAAGACGGCCGCGTGGCCGCTTCTCCAGTTCTTCGACGATGCCCAGCAGGCCCCGGCCGAGCCGCCACAACGTGCCCGCGGCGGCCTTCAAGGTGATCTTGCCGTGCTTCTTCTTCGCGTCGTCGAGTTCTTCGGTGAGCTTCGCCGCTTCGTCGTCTTCGGCGGCCTTGTCGTGTTCGGCGTGTTTGCCCGCCGCGATCACCGGGTCGATGTCGCGTTCGAAAAGGACCCACGCGATCAGCCGGACACGGGCGCCGACGTCGGTCACGCCGTACTCCCCCGCGATCGCGCACAGCAGCACCCCCTGCGCCGCCGAGCCGAGCGCGTCCTGCACGGGCAGCCGGTCGGCGAGCGCGCCGCCGAGGCCGGGGATCGCGGTGATCAGCGCGGTGAACCGGCCGACCCGGTTCACCCACCAGTCGGTCCGCTGGTAGTTCGACATCTCGGCCCACGCCGCGGTGCCGGGCACCTTGACCGAGGTGATCCCGTTGAGCAGCTTGTCCTTCAGCCCGGGTTCGACGCCGTCCAGATCCTCGTGGCGGCGGCCCCTGGCCTGCAATCCGAACGGATCCGCGTCCCGCAGCGCGTCGACCATCGGCCCGCAGGCGCGCACGAACGGCCGCAGCACGGCCACCACCTGGCGGTCCGAAATCGCTTCACCCACCGCTGACTCCCTTCGCAGGCCTTCCCAGACCGCCACCCAGCGCCAGTGCTCCCGGCAACGCCCCGCCGCCGATCAGCAGCAAGGCCCGCCAGTCCTGTATCAGCACCAGATCACCTCCGGGTCCGGTCGCACCCATCCCGAGTACGACTAGTACCCAGACGAGCAGCGGAATCACCGAAAAGGAGGGCCGCACCACTTTCGCGGTCGTCCGCACCAGGAGCGGGGTCGTGAGCACCGCGAGCACGACGGTCACCGGCAGCGGCGCGTCCCCGAGCTTCGGCAGCACGATCCCGTCGAGGCGGAGCGGCAGGAAGAAGAGTTCGAGCAAGCCGAGCAGGAACGCGTCGAAGGCCAGCAAGACGAGCAGCAGGCGCTGCCGCGACGTGAGCGGCTCACTCACTTCGCGAGTCCCCCGAACAGATCGGCCGCGGCACCTTCGGCCGGTCCGTGGGCGAGCACGAAGTACTCGTTCGGGGTGATCGGCTGCGCGACGTCGTTGCTCAGCGCGAAGTGGTCGGCGAGATGCGGCGGGGCCGGCACGCTGACCTGGGTCTCGTGCGCCCGCAGCGCGGCCGCCTTCGCCGGGATGTACGCAACGACGTCCAGGACGGTCGTGATGGTCTCGTCAGGCGTCACCGGCAGTTCGCCGTCTTCGGGGACCCGGAACGTCGAGCGTCCGCGCAGCGCGGCGAGCCCGGCCGTGACGGCGTCACGCGAAGAAACGGTGTGGAAGACCCGCTCGACCGACGCGGCCTTCGGCGCCGCGGCCATGGTGACCTCGTGCGCGCGGATGTGGTCGGGGTGCCCGTAACCCCCGAAGGCGTCATAGGTGACGACGACCTGGGGCCGGACCTCGTCGAGGATCTCGGCGAGCTGAGCGGCCTGCTCGTCGAGGTCGCCGCCGGAGAACGCGCGCCGATGGGCGGCGGACGGCGTCCCGGCCATCCCGGAGTCACGCCAGCGGCCGATGCCGCCGAGATACCGGTGCCGGGTGACGCCCAGCGCCGCGCAGGCCGACGCGAGCTCACCCGCGCGGTAGCCGCCGAGCTGATCGGAAGCCCACGAACCGAGACCGTCGAGGGACGGCGGGATGATCTCGCCCTCCTCACCGAGAGTGCACGTGACGACGGTCACTTCGGCGCCTTCGGCCGCGTAACGCGCGATGGTGCCACCGGTGGTGATGCTTTCGTCGTCCGGATGGGCGTGCACCAGGAGCAATTTGGGCCGGTCTGAGATCACGGCTTGAAGACTAATTCGAACACGGCGCGCTTTCCTTTATAGGGTGTCGGGAACGGAAGCCGGAGAGCACCGACCTTAGTCGGGCCACTCTCGGTTATCCTCGCGCGAGTCACGGGCATTGCGCCGTGACCATATGTACCCCCACGAAGGGCATCTTGGTGAGCACTGAAGCAGCATCGTCGGACCTCGGCGGCGTGTCGGGTTCGGTTCTGTCCATCTCCGACCTGAGCGTCTCGTTCCCGACCGACGAGGGCGTGGTCGACGCCGTCAAGGGCATCGGTTTCGACGTCAAGCCGGGTGAGATCGTCGCCGTCGTCGGCGAGTCCGGTTCCGGCAAGTCGGTGACCTCGATGTCGGTGCTCGGGCTGCTCCCGAAGACGAGCCGGATCGCGGGCGAGCTCCGCCTCGGCGACCGCAACCTGGCCGACCTCAAGGAGAAGGACCTCCAGAAGATCCGCGGCAACCAGGTCGCGATGATCTTCCAGGAGCCGATGACCGCGCTGAACCCGGTCTACACCGTCGGCTGGCAGCTGCGCGAAGCCCTCCGCTCGCACCAGGACATCTCGAAGGAAGCCGCCGACAAGCGCGCCGTCGAGCTGCTGGAGATGGTCGGCATCCCGAACCCGCCGCTGCGCTTCAAGCAGTACCCGCACCAGCTCTCGGGCGGTCTGCGCCAGCGCGTCGTCATCGCGATGGCGATCTCGTGCGACCCGAAGGTCATCATCGCCGACGAGCCGACCACCGCGCTCGACGTCACCGTGCAGGCGGAGATCCTCGGCCTGCTGCGCAAGCTGCGCGACACCCTCAACACCGCGATCGTGCTGATCACGCACGACATGGGCGTCGTCGCCGACCTCGCCGACCGCGTGGTCGTGATGTACCAGGGCAACATCGTCGAAGAGGCGCCGGTGCGCGAGCTGTTCGCGTCGCCGTCGCAGGAGTACACCCGCAAGCTGCTCGCCGCGGTGCCCGTGCTGGGCCAGCGCCCCGAGGGCCGCCGCCTGCTCGACGACGAGGGCATCTCCGCCGACAGCGACGAGGCCACGAAGATCGCCGAGGAGATCCGGCTCGAAGACTCCGAGCTCGCCGCGGTGATCGAGGAGAACGCGCCCGCGCTCGAGATCAAGAACCTCGTGCTGGAGTACCCCGGCCGCCGCGGCCAGGCGAAGAACCGCGCGGTGGACGACGTCTCGCTGAGCATCGCCAAGGGCGAGATCGTCGGCCTGGTCGGCGAATCCGGCTCCGGCAAGTCGACCGTCGGCCGCTGCGCGATCCGCCTGCTGACCCCGACCGCGGGCACCGTGTCGATCGCGGGCAAGGACATCACGAACATGTCGAACAAGGAGCTGCGCCCGCTGCGCCGCTACTTCTCGATCGTGTTCCAGGACCCGGCGTCCACACTGGACCCGAAGATGACCATCGGCGAATCGATCGCCGAGCCGATGGTGCTGCACAAGTTCCTGCAGGGCAAGGCCCTGAACGAGCGCGTGACGTCCCTTTTGGACAAGGTCGAGCTCGGCGGCCACTACCGCAACCGGTACCCGCACGAGCTGTCCGGCGGTCAGCGCCAGCGCGTCGCCATCGCGCGGGCGCTCTCGCTCGACCCGGCGCTGCTGATCGCGGACGAGCCGACCTCGGCGCTCGACGTGTCGGTGCAGGCCCGCGTGCTGGACCTGTTCCTGGACCTGCAGCGCTCGCTGCAGTTCGCCTGCCTGTTCATCAGCCACGACCTGGCCGTCGTCGACCTGCTGGCCGACCGCGTCGCGGTGATGCAGCACGGCAAGCTGGTCGAGGTCGGCACGCGTGACCAGGTGCTGCACTCGCCGCGTGAGGACTACACCCGTCGTCTGCTGTCGGCCGCCCCGGTCGCGGACCCGGTGCTGCAGGCCGAGCGGCGTGCCGCCTGGGAGGCGGGCAAGCTGGCCCCGGTGGCCGACTGACGCTTACGTGAAGGCCCCCTTCGCCGCGCTGGACGCGGTGAAGGGGGCCTTTGTGTATCTGGACGTCACTCGCGTGTCTGGAAGCGCGTGAAGGCCCCCTTCCCGCGGCTGAGCCGAGGGAAGGGGGCCTTCACGCGCTAAAGAGGGCCTCAGGCCTTCTGACGGCGCTGCCGCGGGTCGAAAGCGTCCCGCAGGCCGTCACCGATGAAGTTGATCGTCAGCGAGATCAGCACCAGCACGACGAACGGGCCGAAGAACAGCGCCGGCCGCGCCTGCAGCTGCGCGTAGTTCTCGAGGATGACGCGGCCGAGCGAAGTGTCCGGCAGCTGCACCCCGAGCCCGATGAACGACAGTGCCGCCTCGATCAGCACGGCCTGCGCGATCGCGAGGGTCGCGTTGACCGTGATGAGGCCGACCATGTTCGGCACCAGGTGCTTGAACACGATGTGGAACGTCCCGGCACCGGACGCGCGGGCGGCGTCCACGAACTCGCGCTGGGACAGCGACATCGACTCGGCCCTGGCGATACGGGCGATCGGCATCCAGCCGAACGCCGCCAGCACCATCGCGACGATGTACCAGGTGCCGCCACCGAACACCTTCGCCAGGATGGCGGCGGCGGCGATCTGCGGGACGATCAGGAACAGGTCCGTCACGCGGGAGATCGCGGAGTCGGTGAAGCCGCGCAGATACCCCGCCATGGCACCGAAAACGGTGCCGATGGTGGTGGCGACGAGCGAAACGATGAGCGCGATCAGCAGCGAGTACTGGGTGCCGCGCAGGATCTGCGACACCATTTCCTTGCCGACCTGCGTCGTCCCGAGCGGATATTCCGCGCTGGGCTTGGCGAAGGACGGGAACGAGCTGTCCTCGTAGCTGTGCGGCCAGAAGATCGGCATGATGATGACGGTCAGCACGAGCAGCAGCAGGACGCCGGTGCAGACCATGGCCAGCTTGTGCCGCAGGAACTTGCGCAGGACCAGCTTGCCCTGACTCTGGGGCTCGGGCAGCGCCTCGTCCGGGAGCGTGCCGTCGGCGGACTTGGAGCCTTCCGCCGCGATAAGGGAGTTCAAGTCAGCCAACGCGAATCCTCGGGTCCAGGATGCCGTACATCAGGTCGGCGATCAGGTTGGCGACGATGATGCTGCTGGCGATGAGCACCAGCCACCCCATCATCACCTGCGTATCGCTCTTGGTCACGGCTTCGACGAGCAGCTTGCCCATGCCATTCCAGTTGAACACCGTCTCGGTGATGATCGCGCCCGAGAGCACGGCACCGAAGTTGACGGAGAACAGCGTGGTCACCGGGATGAGCGCGTTACGGAAGGCGTGGCGGAAGATGACCCGGCCGTTGGCGAGTCCCTTCGCACGCGCGGTCCGCACGTAGTCCGCGTTCAGCGTCTCCAGCATCGAAGCGCGCTGGAACCGGCTGTAGGCGGCGAAGCTGATGGCCATGATGGACAGTGTCGGCAGCAGATAGGCACCGATGTAACTGGCCAGGAATCCGCCTGGACCGTCGAAATTCAGCGATTCCGGACTCGTGGTGCGGATCCAGGGATTACCGAGCACATCGGACAGTCCCAGGTCGCGCACCCAGCCGTTGAACTCGATCGCGTACCGCTTGAGCACGATGGCGACACAGAAGATCGGCATCGAGAACAGCAGGAAGGCCAGCGTGGTGGCGATGTAGTCGATGATCGAGTACTGCTTGACCGCCGCGACCACACCGACGAGGACGCCGAGGATGAGCGCGAGGATCTCGGCACCGACCACGAGCTTCAAGGTGACCTCGAACGCGGCCATGACCTTCGGGAACACCGGGGCCTGCGCGTTGCCCTGTGCGATGGACACGCCCCAGTCGCCGGTGACGAAGTTGCCGAGCCAAGTGAAGTACCGGGGCACGATGCTCTGGTCCAGCCCGAGCTGCGAGGCCATCTGCGCGATGGCTTCCTTGCTCATCGCCGGGTTGCTCTTCATCTCGGCGAGCGGGTCACCGGTGCCGGCGACCATGACGAAACACAGGAAAGTCCCGACCAACAGGACGGGAATCGATATCGCCAGACGGCGAAGAATGTAGATCACCAGGTTCAACGAACTGCTCCTCATCCGGGCCTGGTCGCCGAAGTGCTGGACCGCTGCCCGGTTGTCCACCGTAGTGGCGGTAACCCTACGGTCAACAGCTACTTCCGGCGGGTACGGGGGCCCGGCTTGTGGCCGGGCCCCCGTACCACCAGGATCGCGTAAGCGAGTGGTGAAAAAGCGGGGCGGAAGGCCCTACTTCTTCTGCTCCCACTCACCGACGTTCCACAGGACACCGTTGTACGACTGCATGTAAGTGCGGTCGATGCCCTTGAACGCCCACATGGACGGGGTCTGGAACAGCGGCAGCGTCGCGTACTCGTCCGCGATCGCCTGGTCGGCCTTCTGGTAGTTCTCCAGCTGCACGGCCTCGTCGGTGGCCTTCACGGCCGCCTCGAAGGACGAGTCGATCGTCGGGTTCGACAGGCCCTGGTAGTTCTGGCTGCTGTCGTCGACACGGGTGATGTAGATCGACTTCTGCTCGGCCTTGAACGGAGCGGCGGACCAGCCGAAGAGCGCGGCGTCGTAGTCGCTGGCCGCGAGACGGCCACCCTTCAGGAAGTTGGCGTCCTGGTCGTCCGTGATCTCGATACCGGCGGCCTTGGCCTGCGAGATGATGATCTCGACGGTCTGCTGACGGCGGGTGTTCTGGTTGTGCGAGATCTTGAACGACGCGCGCTGGCCGTTCTTGGCGAAGATGCCGTCGCCACCCTTGACCCAGCCGGCGTCGGTCAGCGTCTTGGCCGCGGCCTCGGCGCCCAGACCGGCCTTGCTGCTGTACAGGTCCTTGAAGCCCTGCTCGCCCGGCATGAACACGATGCTGTTCAGCGGGGTCGCGTCGGCCTGGACCTCCTTCAGCAGCTTGTCGGTGATCTCCTGGCGGTTGACGACCTCGAAGAACGCCTTGCGCAGGTCCTTGTCCTTGAACATGCGCTTGTAGTTGAGGTCGATGTGCTCGAAGGTCAGCTGCGAGGCCGAACCGTAGGTCACACCCTGGGCGGAGAGGCCCTTCATGGTGTTGGCCGCGGTGGCGTCGGGCTGGGTCGAAGCGGCGACGTCGATCTCACCGTTCTGCAGCGCGGTCGCCATGGCCTTGGTGTCCTCCATCGCCTTCACGACGATCTTGGAGGGGCCACCCTTGCCACCGATCCAGTTCGGGTTCTTCTCGAGCGTGACGGCCTTCTGGTTGGCGTCGAACGCGGTGATCTTGTACGGGCCCGAAGCCGGCATGACGTCGGCCTTGAAGCCCTTGAAGCCGTTGGTCCAGAAGTCGCCGGCCTTGGTGAGCTGCGCGGCGTCGCTGGTCGGGGTCAGCTTGGTGATGTCGGCGACGCCCGAGTTCTTCTCGACGATGTGCGCGGGCATGATCGCGGTCGAGTTGAACAGACCCTTGTAGTCCAGGTACGGCTCGGTGTACTTGGTCTCGAAGGTCAGGTCGTCCTTGCAGGTCGCCTCGTTGATCAGCTGGTAGCCGGTCGTCGAAGCGGCGAGGAAGGCCTGCTTGCCGTCGGCGGTCTTCGCCTTGCCGGAGTGCGCCAGCCACGACAGGTACATGTCGTCGCAGTCGAACGCCTCGTTGTCCGACCACTTGACGTTCGGCTTGATCTTGTAGACGACGGTCTGCGGCGCCTTGGAGGTGACCTCCCAGGAGTCGAACACGTCGTTGTTCAGCAGCACCTTGTTGTTGCCGTCGAGCACATCGGCGCCGGCGAGCACGGCGGTCAGGATGTAGGTGTTGTACGACGTGTTGGTGTCGGGCGTGTCGTTGTTGTAGCCCGAGTACCCGTCGTCGATGCCCACCGTGACGGTGCCTTCGTACCCCGGGGTGTCCGCGAGCTTGAAGTTTTCGCCGTTCTGCGCCTTGCCGGTCGCCATGCTCTTGATATCGGTCGACGACCCGTTCTGGTCGGTACTACCGCTGTCGCCACCGCTGCATGCGCTCAGCACAAGCGCGGAGGCCGCGACCAGCGACCAGGCGGAGACTGCCTTGGACTTCCTCATGAAGTGTGCCCTCCTAGCACTGGGCTCCTGAGATCGGAACAGGACCCCACACCGCTCCGGTGAGATGGCCCGGAGCCTATGACACGCCAAGCGACACTCATTTGGCGCACTGCGGGTGCACGCTAGAAAGGAAATGCACGAACAGTCACCAGTTCCGGGGCGATCGTGACCAAAGGGTAACTTGCGGCTGACATCAAGAAATACACCGGTTACCTTGAGGAATCAGTCCGCCACTCGAACGTGCCGGGAAAGGTCACCCTCCAGGGTCCGGCTCGGACTCGAAACGGCTACTTCGGACCCCTCGTCCAGTTCACCGCCGACCCGAAAGGGCCCACCATAGGAGGACCAGCGGTTACTCCGGAAATACCAGAGCCGATGGCGAGGGTATCGGCCAGCTGGAACAACGGAATGGCAACATTCCGACGCCACAATTCCGGTTCGAGGGCCGAAAGCGCGTCCGCGGCCGGGGTGGCGCCGGTCAGCGCGGCGTCGATCGACGGCTGCAGGGCCGGATCGCAGAAGCCCAGCGGGTTCGCCGGGACGACGGCCTTGGTCTTCTCGGTGAGCTGATCGGGGCGGCAGCCGAAGCTGGACGCCAGCGCCGACGCGACGTCCGCACCCCCGGTGACCTGGCCGATCACCGCGATGTCGATGCCGACGTTGCCCGCGCCCTCCGGCGTCGTCTGCTGGATCCCGTTCAGCACCGGCATGGCGAGCAGGGTCGAGAACAGCTCCCTCGGCTGCGGCGCGATCGCGTTGACCTCGATCCCCGCGGCCACCAGTTGCGCCGTCAGCTCCTTGGCGATCGTCGCGTACGGCTCCTGCTTGGCGGGCGACGCGACGACCAGCGAAAGGTTCTTCCCGTTCTTCCGCCAGGTTCCGGCTTCCTTGGTGTATCCGGCGGATTTGAGCAGTTCCTCGCCCTTGACCGGGTCGGCCGCCGACGGCGGGCCCGGAGCCGGGATCGTCGGCTGGAAACCGGGGGCCGACGGGACGCGGACCTGGGCGTCGGCACGGAGCTTGTCCGACGGGCCGCCGTCGGTCGCCTCGGTGATCAGCTTGCCGCGGTCGATCAGCGCGGTGACGCCTTCGCGCACCTTGGGATCCGACAGCGTCGAACTCACCGGCCGCAGGAGGATCTGCGCGACCGTGGGACGCGCGACCGTGTGCAGCTGGACGGCGGAGCCGAGTTCGCCGAGCCGTTTGAGGCCGGTGCCGTCGGTCCTGGTCATCGCGAACTGGTCGTTGCCGCTGCGCAGCGCGGCCAGTGTGCCCTCCTGATCGGCCGCACGGAGCACGATCCGGTCGAGGGCGGAGGGTTTCTCCCAATAGCGCTCGTTGCGCTCCAGGGTGATCTCTCCGCGCGCGGTGTCGAGGCCCTTGATCGAGTACGGGCCGCCGACGGCCGGGAACGCCGTCGCCAGCGCGCCCTGCCACCCGTTCGGGGCGTCCTTGAGCAGATGGGCGGGCAGGAGGTTGCCGAAGAGCGTCTGCCAGCCCGGGTACGGCTTGGAGAAGGTCACCTCGACCCGCTTGCCGCCTTCGCGCGACTGGATGTCCGAGATCAGCCGGTAGCCGGCGGCGCCGATGACGCCCGGCTGGTCGCGCATCGCCTCGCGGAGGTACGCGAAGTCCTCGGCCGCGATCGGCGCGCTGTCGGACCACGAGGCGTCCGGGCGGATCGTGTACGCGACCGTGAACGGCTGCTGCGAAACGACCTCGGCGGACTTCATCAGGCTCTTGTCCAGCTCGAAGCTGCCGTCGTCCTTGGGGCGGAACACCGACGGGAGCAGCAACTGCGAGAGCGCCGAAGTCACCTGGGACGCGTCGGCGAGGTTGTGCGGGTTGTAGCCGCCGAGAACGTCGTCGACCCCTACGACGACCTGCGAAGGCGTCTTCGTGGTCGACGTGCTCACCGGGGAGGCCGAAGAGCTGACCACGGGCGGGGGCGGGGTGTTGCTGCAGGCGGCGAGGAGCACCGCCGCGCACGCCAGCATGGGTGCCGCTGTGGTCCGTGACCGCACGCCTGGATCCTCCTGGTTTGTCCCTCGCCCCGTCGCCATAGAGCTATCACGCCGGACATGGCCTCGGCAGCGAGATTCCCATATCGGCCCGGTCGTCGCCCGACCGGATGCCGTCCTCCCCAGGAGGACGTCCGGGAGCCGCCCGGGGTTCCTGCCGCGCCGGGCCTTTTCGGGCACACCCGATCGCGCTACTCCGGCAATCGGTTCCGCAAACCCGGAACATTCCGGAACGCCCGCCGGAATGTTCGGCACCGGACGATTCACGACCGAAACGATCGCGATCGCGAGTCCTATCCGGACGCATTTAGGCTTTTTCGTTTCGCGGCGGCCGGGTCCGCATTCCGCCAACGGGCGCGCGCGGCCGCTCCGCCGTCGTTCCGGCGCCTGGCGTTCCGGTGTTGTGAACACCGTCCGAAAAGGGCGATCGCTTTCCCTCGGAATTGCAGGGAAAGGAACTTTCTTTAACGAAGAACGCTCGATCGAATACGGTGCGTGACCACATTCGGCGCCGGAAACGTCGAAGGGCGCCTACTCACGGTGAGTGAGCAGACGCCCTTCGACGTTGGGACGGCGCGCGTGATCAGACGGACGACACGGGTGATCGAGTGGACGACACGCGTGTCCAGCCGGACGACTCGCGGCAGGACCGGTCGCGTCAGAGCGTCGTCCGGCCAGTCACGTGTGTCGTCCGTCCAATCACACGTGTCGTCCACCCAGTCACGCCGCGCGTGAAGGCCCCGCCCTCGGCTCAGCCGAGGAAACTCGACCTTCACACCTTCCCCAAGTACATGAAGGCCCCCTTCCTTGCGCCTGGCGCAAGGAAGGGGGCCTTCATCGTGGCCTCTGCTCAGCCGCGGTTCTTGTTGCGGTTGCGCTCCTTGGCGCGCTGGTTGATGTCCAGCGTGACCTTGCGGACGCGGACGACGTCGGGGGCGACCTCGACGCACTCGTCCACGGCGCAGAACTCCAGCGCCTCTTCCAGGCCCATCTTGCGCGGCCGGGCCAGCGTCTCCATCACGTCACCGGTGGAGGAGCGCATGTTGGTGAGCTTCTTCTCCTTGGTGATGTTGATGTCGAGGTCCTCGGCGCGCGGGTTCTCGCCCACGACCATGCCCTCGTACACCTCGGCGCCCGGCTCGACGAAGAACGTGCCGCGGTCGGCCAGCTGGATCATCGCGTACGCGGTGATCGGGCCGGACCGGTCGGCGACCAGGGAACCGGAGTGCCGGGTGCGGATCTCGCCCGCCCACGGCTGGTAGCCCTCGAACACGTGGTTCGCGATACCGGTGCCGCGGGTCTCGGTGAGGAAGTCGGTACGGAAGCCGATCAGGCCGCGCGCCGGGAGGACGTAGTCGAGCTTGATGCGGCCCGAGCCGTGCCCGCCCATGTGCTCCATGCGGCCCTTGCGGGCGGCGAGCAGCTGGGTGATCGCGCCGAGGTGCTCCTCGGGCGAGTCGATCGACAGGCGCTCGAACGGCTCGTGCAGCTTGCCGTCGATCATCCGGGTGACCACCTGCGGCTTGCCGACGGTCAGCTCGAAGCCCTCACGGCGCATCTGCTCGACGAGGATGGCCAGCGCCAGCTCGCCACGGCCCTGGACCTCCCAGGTGTCGGGGCGCTCGGTCGGCAGGACGCGGATCGAGACGTTACCGATCAGCTCCTGGTCGAGGCGCGCCTTCACCAGCCGGGCGGTGACCTTGTCGCCGCCGTTGCGGCCGGCCAGCGGCGAGGTGTTGACGCCGATGGTCATCGAGATGGCGGGCTCGTCGACGGCGATCCGGGGCAGGGCCTCCGGGTTGTCGACGTCGGCGAGGGTGTCGCCGATGGTGATCTCCGGGATGCCGGCGATGGCGACCAGTTCGCCCGCGCTGGCCTCGGTCGCCGGGACGCGGGTGAGCGCCTCGGTGACGAGCAGTTCGGAGATGCGGACGGAGCTGACTTCGCCGTCCTCGCGCATCCACGCGACCGTCTGGCCCTTGCGCAGGCTGCCGGAGTGGATGCGGATCAGCGCGATCCGGCCGAGGAAGTTCGACGCGTCGAGGTTGGTGACCAGCGCGCGCAGCGGGCCCTCGCGGTCGGCGAAGGGCGGCGGGACGTGCCGCAGCAGGGTCTCGAACAGCGGGTCGAGGTTCTCGCTCTCGGGCACCTCGCCGTCGGCGGGCTGCTCGAGGCTCGCCTTGCCGGACCGGGCGGAGGCGAAGACGACCGGGAGGTCGAGGATCGCGTCGAGGTCGGCGTCCTCGATGTCACCGGCCAGGTCGAGCAGGAGGTCGTGGGTCTCCTCGACGACCTCGGAGATCCGCGCGTCGGGCCGGTCGGTCTTGTTGACGACCAGGATCACCGGCAGGCCGGCCTCGAGGGTCTTGCGGAGCACGAACCGGGTCTGCGGGAGCGGGCCCTCGCTGGCGTCGACCAGCAGCACGACACCGTCCACCATGGACAGGCCGCGTTCGACCTCGCCGCCGAAGTCGGCGTGACCGGGGGTGTCGATGACGTTGATCGTCACCATGCCCTCGTCGGTCTGGCGCCGGATGGAGGTGTTCTTCGCGAGGATCGTGATGCCCTTTTCCCGCTCGAGCTCCCCGGAGTCCATCACGCGGTCGACGAGTTCGGCGCGCTCCTCGAAGGCACCGGACTGCCGGAGCATCGCGTCGACGAGGGTCGTCTTGCCGTGGTCGACGTGTGCGACGATGGCGACGTTGCGCAGGTCGGGCCGGGTCTTGCCGGACGAGCGGCCGGCATCGACTGCGGTGGCGCTGGCTGCGGGCACGCGAAGGCTCCAAAGGTTTCAAGTTCGGGTGTGGTGCCCGCGCTCGCGCGTTCGAGACACGCCCGGCCGACTTTGGCCTTACGCGGACCAAACCAGGATACCTGTAGCCCGACTGTGAGCAGCCCCACGCCCCCAGATCGGTTAGGCTCACCTAACGTGTAGAGGTCGCCGACACCGGTCGGAGAAGGAGCGCGCGTGGGCAAGAAACCGTCCGACGACCCGCACAAGCTCGTGCGCAAATGGATGAAGTCCGGCAAGGTCAAGAAGAAATGCTGCCGGTCGAAGTCGCGGTGCGGCAAATGCCCCGTTCTCGCACTGAAGAAGGCGAAAACGAAGATCGCGAAGGCCGCTTAGAAGATCGTCAGTGCACCACCGCCTCGTTGATCGCCCGCAGTTCCGGCGCGGTCCGGGTCGGCGAGAACTCGATCACCTCGTAGCTCGCCATGTGCTTGACCGAGAAGGGGTCGGTCGCGAGGATCGCGTCCAGCTTTCCCCTGGCCATGGGCTTGGTGATGATGACGCCGCCGATGCGCGGGTTGCGCCTGCCGGAGGCGAGGAAATTGCCGTGTTCGTACTGCTTGGTCAGCCAGTCGGCGTGATCAGGGAGCACATAGTCGATTTCTTCGATGGGCGCGGTGTAGGTCAGCAGGACGACAAACATGAGTCGAAGGTAAACCCGGATCGCCAATATGACGGACGTACTGCCCCGGCTGATATGAAGTGTTGACGCCGCGTGCCCGGAATGAGTGATCCGCCCCTGCTTTCCGGGCTGCGGTACGATCGTCGCCATGCGCGCGCAGAACGCCCAGTGGTGGCCGCCCTCCGGCGGCCCCGAAGTCCTGCGCTGAACCAGACGAGCGCACCACCAGGCCGCCCCACCGGGCGGCCTTTTTCGTGCCCGGACCCTGGGGCGGCCCGAATCCGGAAGGAAGAAGGCAGATGATCAGGTTGTCCGGGATCACCCCGTCCGGCCACGTCCACGTCGGGAACCACCTGGGGGCCATCCGGCGCTGGGCCGACGAGGGCGGGCCGGACGACCTGTACTTCGTCTCCGACCTGCACGCGATGACGAACTCGCACAATCCGGCGAAACTGCGCTCGATGGCGTCGGAGCAGCTGGCCGTGCTGATCGCGGCCGGGATCGAGCCGGACCGCGTGTTCGTGCAATCCGACATCGCCCGCGAGCTGGGTGCCCTCAACTGGGTCCTGGAGTGCACCTGCAACTACGGCGAGGCCGCCAGGATGATCCAGTTCAAGGAGAAGTCGAAGGGCCGTGCCGGTGTCCGGCTGTCCCTGCTGACCTATCCGGTGCTGATGGCGGCCGACATCCTGCTGCAGGGCGCGGACGAGGTCCCGGTCGGCGAGGACCAGCGGCAGCACGTCGAGCTGGCGAGAACGCTCGCGAAGCGGTTCAACACCACCTACGGCGACGTGTTCACCATGCCGAAGGCGGTGCTGCCGCCCGCCGGCGCGCGGGTCATGGACCTCGCCGAGCCGACGCGGAAGATGTCGAAGTCGACGAAGGAAGAGGCCGGGGTGGTCTTCGTCCTCGACGAGCCCGACCAGGTCCGCCGGAAGGTCAAACGCGCGAAGACCGACGGCGGGTCGAAGCCCGCCTACGCGCCGGAGACCCGGCCGGGGATGGCGAACCTGCTGGACATCCTCGCGGCTTGTACCCGCGAGAAGCCCGAGGTCCTCGCGGACCGGTTCGACTCCTACGGTCAGGTGAAGGAGGCCGTCGCCGAGGCGCTCATAGAGGAGCTTCGACCGGTCCGGGAGCGTGCCCTGTCGCTGCTGGCCGACCCCGGTGAGCTGGAACGGGTCCGCAAGGCGGGTGCCGTCCGGGCGGCGGAACGGGGTGAGCACCGGCTCCAGTCGGCGCTGCGGCTCATCGGCGCCGGCTGAAGTTCCGTGAAGGCCTCCTTGAGGGACTCTGGGTCTCTCAAGGAGGCCTTCACGGACTTGTGAGCAGGGCGTGCAGGGCGGGCAGGAGGATCCGGTCGGCGGGCAGCCAGTCGAGGTCGTCGAGTTCGCGCGCGGAGATCCACCGGACGTCCTTGTGCTCGACCGCCCGCGGCTCGTCCCCCGCGCTGACCAGCGAGGCGGCGTAGATCCGCAGCACCTTCCCCTTCGGCAGCGGCACGTCTTCGCCGACGCGGCCCGCGACCGTCACGGCGACGTCCAGTTCTTCCAGGCATTCCCTCGCCAAGGCGGCTTCGTCGCTTTCGCCGTCCTCGACCCGCCCGCCCGGCAGTTCCCATTGCCCGGCGTGGTCGGCGGGCCAAGCCCGCTGCTGCGCCAGCAACTGTCCGTCCCGCACGATGGCGGCGCCCACGATCACCACGCGCACACCCTACTGACCGCGCGCCGCCTGCCAGACGACCTGGAAACGGGCCCCGCCGTCGGGGGATTCGCCGACGCGCACCCGGCCTCCCCGGCGCCGGACGGCCTCCGCGACCATCGCCAGGCCCAGCCCGGTGCCGCCGGAGGACCGCGCCCGCGAGTCGGACACGCGGTAGAAGCGGTCGAAGACCCGTTCGCGGTGCTCAGGGGCGATGCCCGGCCCGTCGTCGTCGACCACCACCCGCACGGTGGACCGCGCCGCGAGCACCGACACCACGATCTCGGTCCGCGCGTACCGGCAGGCGTTGCGCAGCAGATTGCTCAACACCAGTTCGACCTCGGAATGCGTGGCCAGCGCCCACGCCGTGCCGACCGTGCCGCTCACCCGGATCTCGGGAGCGCCGGCGGGCATCCGCGCGACCGCGGCGCGCACCTCGCTCACCAGCTCGACCGGTTCCGCGGGCGGGACCTCCCCCGCGTCCGACCTCGCCAGCGCGAGCAGCCCGTCGAGCAGCGCGGAAAGCCGTTCCGCCTCCTCCAGGATGTCGGAAAGCGTCTCCTGCGAGAGGTCGGGATCGGGATTGGCGACGGCGACCTCGGCCTGCACGCGGATCGACGCGACCGGCGAGCGGAGCTCGTGCGCGGCGTCCCCGGTGAACCGCCGGAGCCGGTCGGCGCCCTCCTCCTGCCGCGCCAGCAACGCGTTGAACTCCTCGGCCAGCGCGCGGAGTTCGTCGTGCGAATCCGGGAGCGGCAGCCGCGCGCCCGGCGGGAGGGCCCGCACCGATCCGCGCATCCGCGCCACCGGCCGCAGGGCGAACCGCACCAGCAGCCACGTCGCGATCCCCGCGCCCACCGCGCCGACGGACGCGACCACGAACAGCCACAACCCGCCGGAATGCACGGCCGTCGCGAAGCCGACCAAGCCCGCACCCGCGACGACCAGGCGTTGCTGCCCGTCGGGCGCGGTGACGACGGTGCCCGCCCAGCGCCAGCTCTGCTCGCCGCCGGTCGTGACCGATTCGCCCGCCTTCAGCGCGCGGACGTCCGTGGGCCCGAGATTCGACGGCGGCAGGCCGTCCACCGGGCCGCCCGCGGTGTCGAGGACGCGGACGGTGACCGCCGACCCCGAGGGTGTCCGCCCGGCCGAGACGTCGGCCTTCGCGGTCTCCAGCCGAGCGCTCAGTTCGTCGTCGACCGAGCCGATGAGCAGCGGTTGCAGGTTGTCCCCGGCGACCGCCGCCAGCCCGAGCAGGAAGCCGAGGGTGACCGTGGCCGCGAGCAGGGTGATCCGGACCTGGAGCGATCGGCGGCGCCACCAAGACGGCGAGCCGATCACCCCTGTCCCGCCGGGGCGATCACTTCGTCGAGCTGCGGATCCGAGGCCAGGTATCCGTGCCCGCGCACGGTCCTGACCAGCGCGCCCGCGCCGACCGCGTCGAGTTTGCGGCGCACGTAGCCGACGTAGACCTCGACGACGTTGCGGGTCGCGGCCTGCTCGTCGCCCCAGACGGCGCGCAGCAGCTCGTCCTTGGTGACGACCGTTCCGGCCCGGCCCGCCAGCACCTCCAGCAGCGCGAACTCGCGGGGGCTGAACGCCACGTCGACGCCGTCGTAGCGGACCTGCCGCAGGCTCCGGTCGACTTCGAGCGCGCCGATGCGCAGCGGCCCGCGGGTCCCGTCCGGCGACGCCCGCCGCAGCACCGCGCGCACCTGCGCGACCAGTACGACGAACGAGAACGGCTTCACAAGGTAGCCGTCGGCGCCGAGATCGAGACCGTCGGCCTGGTCGACCTCGCCGTCCTTCGCCGAGATCATCAGCACCGGCGTGGTGACGCCGAGCGCGCGCAGCCGTTCGAGCACGCGGTAGCCGGAAAGCCCCGGAAGCATGATGTCGAGCAGGACGACGTCGAAGGAGCCCGTCTGCGCGAGCCGCAGGCCGCTGGGCCCGTCGGCCGCCGTGACCACGTCCATGTCCTCGGCGCGCAGCCCCCGCTGCAACGCCTTGCGCACGCCGGGTTCGTCGTCGACCACCAGTACTCGAGGTTTCACGCCCTTCATCATTCACGCTTTCACCAGCTCACGCGCGACCTCTCAGCGCCATCTCAGCCGGGGAGGCGGAGTCTGAGTGGTATCTCAGCGTTTCCGGGGAAGCGTTGTCGCCAAGACCCGAGCACACTGGGGTTCGGGGAAACAGGGAGAGACAGCATGGATCCGAAGAGGAAGGCCATCACCGCGGCGGTGGTGGGTACGGCGCTCGGCGTCGGCGGCCTCGCCGTCGTCGCGATGCCGGCCACCGCAGGCGACGCGCCCGTCCTGCCGCAGATCAGCGCCGAGGAGCTGGTGCAGTCGACGCTCAACGCGAAGCCGTCGGCGTTCGACGGGAAGGTCAAGGTCAGCAACGACCTCGGCCTGCCTCAGGTCGGCAGCACCCTGCCCGGCGTCTCGGCGCTCGACGTCGACTCGGCGCAGATCTCCACCGACGGCGCGGGCAAGAGCAAGGTTTCGCTCACCGAGGGCTCCAGCCAGCAGACCATCGTCCGGAACGGCCAGACCGTCTGGGAGTACAGCTCCAAGGACAACTCGGCCACCAAGGTCACCATCCCGGACGGGCTGGCCAAGGAGCACCAGGAGAAGAGCAAGGACGTCGACCCGGCCACGGTGGCGTCGGAACTGCTCGGCAAGGTGCGCGAGAGCAGCACGATCGCCGTCAGCGGGACGGCCTCGGTGGCGAACCGGTCCGCGTACGAATTGGTGCTGACCCCGAAGCCGACCGAGCGGACGCTCCTGCGCGAGATCCGCGTCGCGATCGACGACCAGACCCGGCTTCCGCTGCGGGTCACGGTGCTGGCCAACGGCACCTCGTCCCCGGCGCTCGAGGTCTCGTTCAGCGAGATCAACTTCGCGGCCCAGCCCGCGTCGAACTTCGAGTTCACCCCGCCGAAGGGCGCGAAGGTGACCGAGAAGACCGCCGAGGTCGACCCGAAGAACCGTGAGCTGGCCGAGCAGGCGAAGTCCGACCTCAAGGTCGTCGGCGACGGCTGGGACACCGCGATCACGGGCAAGATCCCGGCCGACGCGCTGGCCAAGGCAGGCCAGGCCAAGGACGAGGAAGGCCGCCAGGTCGACCCGAAGGCGCTGCTTTCGCGGTTCGCCAAGCCGGTCAGCGGTGCCTGGGGCAGCGGCTGGCTGGTGACCACCAAGGTCGGCAGCGGCGTGCTGACCGACGACGGCCGCTACGCCGTCGGCGCGGTGCCGGAGCAGGTCCTCTTCGAGGCTTTGGCCGCGAAGTGACCACCACTTTCGAAGCCGGGACGGACGCCTCCCAGGAGGCGTCCGCTCCGGCGGTACCCATGGCGGCCCGCACCAGGGGCCTGCGCAAGGTCTACGGCCGCACGGTGGCCGTGGACCACGTCGATCTCGACGTTCCCGAAGGCGCCGTGCTGGGGATGCTCGGCCCCAACGGTTCGGGTAAGACGACGACCATCCGGATGCTCCTGGGTCTCGTGCGGCCCACCGAGGGCGAGGTCGAACTCTTCGGCAAGAAGATGCCCGACGAGGCGGCGCACGCGCTGCCCGACGTCGGCGCGCTCGTCGAAGGACCGGGTTTCCACCCTTTTCTCTCCGGGCGCGAGAACCTGCTGCGCGTGGCCGCGGCCGAGCCGAGGCTGGCCTCGGCCGGGATCCCCGCGGCGGTCGACGCGGCGCTTGAGCGCGTCGGCCTCACCGACGCCGCCACCCGGCGCTACAAGGGGTATTCGCTGGGGATGAAGCAGCGGATGGGGCTGGCGAGCGCGCTGCTCGTGCCGCGGCGGATGGTCGTGCTCGACGAGCCGACCAACGGGCTCGACCCGGCGGGCACCAGGGAGATCCGCCGGATCATCGCCGAACTGCACGCCGACGGCGTCACCGTGCTGGTGTCGTCGCATCTGCTGGCCGAGGTCGAGGCGACCTGCACGCACGTCGCGGTGCTCCAGTCCGGGAACGTGATCGCCCAGGGCGAGCTCTCGGAACTGCTGGAGTCGGGGAACGCGGCGCTGCTGGTGCGGACGCCGGACGCCGAACTCGCGGTGGAGACGTTGCGGGAGAACAGGATCGGCAGCAGGCTCACGCCGGACGGCGTCCGCGTGGACCTGACCGCCGCCGAGGCCCCCGACGTGCTGCGTCATCTGGTGACGGCCGGGGTGGCCGTGCACGAGGCGGCGCGGGCGCGGACCGGCCTGGAGGACCTGTTCGCCCGGCTGACCCAGCCGGAGTCCACTGTAGACGGTGAGGGGGAGTCGTGACCCACGCTCTGGCCGCGGCACCCGCGGCGAGGACCGGCCGGGACAGCATCGGCCTGCTCCGGCTGTATCGCGCCGAACTGCGCTGGATCTTCCGGCGGCCCCGCACGCTGGCCGTGCTGGGCCTGCTCGCGCTGATCCCGATCGTCATCGGGGTCGCGCTGACACTGGTGGACCCGGCGGAAGCCAACGGCGGCAATGGCGGCGGGGACGGCGCGCTGCTCGCCTCCGCGATGAACAACGGGTTCATCCTGCCGGTCGCGGCGCTGACCATGACGCTGGCGCTGCTCCTGCCGCTCGCTTCGGCGATGGCCGGAGCGGACGCGATCGCCGGCGAGGCGGCGCACGGCACGCTGCGGGGCTGGCTGATCGCGCCGGTCGGGCGGGGCAAGCTGCTCGCGATCAAGGCCTTCGGCGTCGCGACGGTGTCGGTGGTCGCGGTGCTGGCGATGACGTTCACCGGTTTCGTGACCGGGCTGATAATCAGCGGCACCGACTCGATGTTCACCCTCACCGGTTCGACGCTGAGCGTGTGGGACGCACTCGGCAGGCTGCTGGTGGTGGCGCTGTGGATCACCCTGCAGCTGTGGGCGGTCGGCGCGGTCGCGCTCGCGATCTCGTCGTTCACCGAGCACCCGATGCTGGTGGTCGCCTCGGTGCTGGCGGGGACCATCGTGTTCACCATCCTCGGTTTCCTGGACGCGGTCTCGTGGCTGCATCCGTTCCTCCTCAACAAGGATTGGTCGCAGGCGCCGGCCGCGGTGCTGATGGACCCGCTGGACATGTCGATGCTCGGCGAGGGTGCGCTGCGGGCCGCCTGCTACATCGTCATCGGGCTCTCGATCGCCTACTCGCGCCTGACCACCCGGGACGGCTGACCCCTCGCGTTTCGTCCTCTGAATGCGGTAGTTGCGCGGGCAACTACCGCATTCAGAGGACTAATTGCGGAGTTGGGCGACGCCGTCCGGGTCCAGCGCGAGCCGCACCGTGTCACCGGGACGCAGATCGGCGGTGACCGGCGCGACGGCGTCCACAGTGGGCAGATCGCCGCCGGGAGCGACCACGAGCCGGACGTGCTCCCGTCGATGCACGACCGCGACGACCTCGCCTTCGACGCCATCGGAGGAAACCCGCAGGCCGTGCGGCCGCAGTCCCAGCCGCACCGCACCGTCCTCGACGTCGTGCAGCGCGACCTCGCCGAGCGGCGTCCGCACCACACCGCCGGAAGCCTCACCGTCGACGAACGTGGTCACGCCGAGGAACCGCGCCACGCCCTCGTCCACCGGCTGCCGCCAGACGCGGCGCACCGCGCCCTCCTGCCGGATCTCGCCGTCTTCGAGCACGGCGACGCGGTCGGCGAGGGTGAACGCCTCTTCCTGATCGTGCGTGACCAGCAGCGCGGTGATCTTGCTGCGCCGCAACAGGGCCGCGAGGTCGATCGCCAGCTGTTCCCGCAGTCCGGCGTCCAAACCGGACAGTGGCTCGTCCAACAGCAGCAACCGAGGCTCCGGCGCCAGCGCGCGGGCCAGTGCCACGCGCTGCGCCTGCCCGCCGGACAGCTCGGTCACCCTCCGCCGCTCGTAGCCGACGAGCCCGTCCAGCTCCAGCAGCGCACGGACGCGGTCCGCGTGCTCGGCGCGCGGCACGTCGTGCATCCGCAGGCCGAACGCGATATTCGAGGCGACGTCCTTGTGCGGGAACAGCTGCCCGTCCTGGAAGACCAGCCCGAACTCCCGCCGGTGCACCGGGACCCCGGCGAGGTCTTCGCCGTCCCACCGCACGGTGCCCGACGTCAGCGGCTCCAGCCCGGTGATCGCCCGCAGCAGCGTCGACTTCCCCGAACCGGACGGGCCGAGCAGCGCCAGCACCTCGCCGTCGGCGATGTCCAGCCCGGCGTTCTTCACCGCCGCAAAAGATCCATAGTGGACGGTCAAGTCCCGTACCGACAGCGACACTAGAACTCCCCTACCGAATTCTGCCCGCGGACCGCGCCGAACCGGTCGATCAGCACCACCGCCACCACGGTCACGATCATGAGCAGCGCGCAGGCCGCGTAGGCCATCTGGTTGTTCAGCTCCCCCGGCCGCGAGATCAGTGTCGCGACGGCGACCGGCAGCGTCGGCGCGTCCGGCCTGGCCAGGAAGCTCGTCGCGCCGAACTCGCCGAGCGCGACCACGTACCCGAACCCGGCCGCCGCGACCAGCGAACGCGCCGTCAGCGGGAGATCGATCTCGCGCCACACCCGGCCGGGACTCGCGCCGAGGGTCGAGGCGGCCTGCCGCAGCCGGACGTCGACCGACCGCAGCACCGGCAGCACCATCCGCACGATCAGCGGGATGATCACCAGTGCCTGCGCGAGCGGGACCAGCAGCGGCGACGTCCGCAGGTCGCCCGGCAGCGCGTCGAGCGTGACGAGATAGCCGAACCCGACGGTCACCGCGGACACCCCCAGCGGCAGCATCAGCGCGGCGTCCATCGTCTCGCCCATGCCCCGCGCCAGCCTGCCGGGCGTACGGCGCAACGCCACCAGCACGACCGAGGCCAGCACGCCGACGATCATCGCGAGCATCGTCGCGTCGAACGCCGTCCGCAGCGACATCGACGCCGCGTCCCAGCCCGAGACCTGGAGCGCGTTACGCGAGCCATGCCCGGCGAGCGCCTCGTAACCCGCGAGGCTCCACCCGTCCGAAGTGGACACGGACTCGACCAGCAGCGCCACGATCGGCGTCATCAGGAGCGCGATCACCGCGAGCCCGGCGGCCACGGCCCACCACTCGCCGCCCCTCGGCCTCCGCGCGGTCTCGCTCCCCGAACGCAGCCGCACCGCGTTCTCCCGGCGCCGCCTGGCCAGCGCGCCGACGACGAGCGCGGCGACGACGGCGGCGAACTGCACCAGCGACAACGCGGCCGCGCCGGAGAGGTCGAGCAGTTCGACCGTGCGCAGGTAGATCTCGGTCTCCAGGGTGCGGTACTTCGCCCCGCCGAGGATGAGCACGACCCCGAAGCTGGTGGCACAGAACAGGAAGACCACCGCGGCCGAGGACGCGATGGCCGGCGCGAGCGCGGGCAGCGTCACCGAACGGAAGGCACGCCACGGCGACGCGCCGAGCGCGCGGGCCGCGTCCACGGTGCGCGGGTCGAGATGGCTCCACAGCCCGGAAACCGTGCGCGCGACGACCGCGACGTTGAAGAAGGCGTTGGCCAGCACCAGCGGCAGCAGTCCGCCGTCGGGCCAGAGCGCACGGAAGGCCAGGCCGACCACGACCGTCGGCAGCACGAACGGCACCAGCACGAGTGTCCGGACCAGCGAGACCCCCGGCAGCCGCACCCGCGCCAGCAGGAACGCGACCGGCAGCCCCGCCAGCACCGCGACGATCGTCGAAACCCCGGCGCTGGCGACGGTGAATCCGGCGAGTTTCCAGGTCAGCGGGTCGCCGATGGCCGTGCCGACGCCGCCGGAGCCGAAGCCCCGGCCGACGATCGCCGCGACCGGCCAGGCGAAGAACACCACGAGGAAACCGAGCGGCGGCACGGCGAGTGCGGCCAGCCCGGCTCCTCGGAAGGTCAGCCCGGTGGTTTTCAGCCTTCGAGTAGCGTGCGCCACTGCGCGATCCACTGCTCGCGCCCGGCCTGGATCTTGGCCGGTTCGAGCGTCTTCGGCTGCTGCGGCAGCGGCGCGGCCTGCGCCCAGCCCTGCGGGAGCTCGACGCCCTGTCGGGCCGGGTACACGTACATGTTGCTCGCTACGGTGACCTGGAACTGCTGGGACAGCAGGAAGTCCACGACCTTGCGGGCCTTCTCGACCTGCTTGCCGCCCGCCAGCACACCCGCGTACTCGACCTGGCGGTAGCAGGTGTCCAGCAGCGCCTTCGTCCGCGGCTTGCCGTCGTCGCCGATCTCGGCGGCCGGCGAGGAGGCGTAGGAGACGACGATCGGACGCGGGCCCTTGCCCGACGAGCCGGAGAACTCCTTGGTGTACGCCTCTTCCCAGCCGCTGACCGTCTTGAGCCCGTTGGCCTTCAGCTGCGTCCAGTACCCCTGCCAGCCCTGCTCGCCGAACTGGGCGACGGTGCCGAGCAGGAACGCCAGCCCCGGCGACGACGTCGACGGGGGCTCGGCGACCATCAGGTCCTTGTACTTGGCGTCGGTCAGATCCGCGAACGACTTCGGCTCCGGGATCCCCTTGTCCGCGAAGTACCGGGCGTCGATGTTGACGCAGACGTCGCCGAGGTCGACCGCGGAGAGCCGGTGCCCGGGGTCGACGGAGTAGCGCTGCGGGCCGCGATCGGCCTCCGGGCTGGTGTACTGCTCGAAAACACCCTCGGCGAGCGCGCGCGAGGCGAACGTCGAGTCGATGCCGTACGCGACGTCACCGATCGGATTCGCCTTGGTGAGCACCAGTTTGTTGGTCAGCGCGCCGGCGTCACCCTGCTTGAGCACGGAGATCTTGATCCCGGACTGCCGCTCGAACGCGTCGAGGACCTCCTGGGGCGCGAGCCACGAGTCGTGTGTCACGAGCGTGACCGTCGCCGGCGCCTGCGGGTCGTTCCCCGTGTTCCCGGAGAGCGAGCAGCCCGCGACGAGGGCGGCCACCGTGCCAGCCGCAACGACCGTGCGGAGGGCGCGTTTCATCTAGCCTCCTGCGTTCTTCAAGGGGGGACCCGTGGCAAACGTGCAGCGTAGCCGACGGCGTACCACCATGGAGTCATGGCGGAAATCTTGAACGACCAGCAGGCCGACGAAGCCGTGACCAAGCTCTCCGGCTGGTCCCGTGACGGTGTGACGATCGAGCGGACGGCGAAGCTGCCGAGCTTCCCCAAGGCCATCGAAGCGGTGGACAAGGTGGCCGAACTGGCGGAGGCGGCCGACCACCATCCCGACATCGACATCCGCTGGCGGACGGTGACGTTCCGGCTCAGCACGCACTCCGCGGGAGGGCTGACGGAGAAGGACTTCTCGCTTGCGTCGCAGATCGACGGGGTACTCGCGGCCATGTGACGTCCGCTACGACCGCGCCACAACTCCGCTTCTCGGACGTCACCCCAGTAGGGACACAACGAGAAAGGACGAGTGATGACGCAGGCGATCGTGGTGGGGTTCTCGGCGTTCGGCGCGATGGTGGCGGCCGCCGCCGGAGTGCTCTGGTACACCGCGCGCGAGCGGCATCACCAGCACGACCAGTGATCTTGATCACAGCGGCGTCGCGAAGGTAACGCGGAGCCTGATCAACGCGCTGTTCCCGGCGGACCTGTCGCTTCTCTCCCCCGGGGAACCGCCGTGAACAACGCCTCCATCACCGCCGCCCAGCGCGCCTGGGTGACCACCTTCGCCGCGGCCATCACGCTGCTGACGATCGTCGTGCTCGGCCTGCTCGGCTAACTCTTCAGCCCGAGTAGGCCTCACGGGCGGCGACGAGCTCCGGAAGGTGCTTCGCCGCCCATTCACGGCATGCCTCCATCGGCTCGAACAACGTCCGGCCGAGCGAGGTGAGCTCGTACTCCACCCGCGGCGGCGTCTCGTCGTACGCCGTCCGCGTGATCATGCCGTCGCGCTCCAGAGCCCTGAGGGTCTCCGTGAGCACCTTCGACGTGACTCCCTTCAAGGGCACCCGCAGCTCGGAGAACCGGCGCGGCCCTTCTTCCAGGCACAGCACGACCAGGCCCGCCCATTTGTCGCCGATCCGGAACGGGGTCAGGTTCGACGGGCAGCCGGGCGCGAACATGTCTGGACTCAAGGGCTTCACCCGTCCGAAGTTACCCTCGCCCACGCCGCCAGTTCGACCGCTGCTTCCCGATGGGTGCGCGAACCGGTGGACATCGCGATCACCAGGTCGTACGCGTCGTCCTCCGGCGCGTCGAGGTCGTACCCGTTGAGGCCGTAGAACACGAACGTCGCCATCCAGGACAGGCGTTTGTTGCCGTCGATGAGCGGATGGTTGCGCACGACCGACTCCAGCAGCACCGCCGCCTTCTCGTGCAGCGTCGGATAGGCGTCCTGCCCCATCAACGAGGACTGGGGCCGGTGCGCGGCGGAGTCGAGCAGCCCGAGATCGCGGATCTTGGGCACCCGGAGGTCCTCCGCGAGCGCCAGGAGGTCTTCGACGGTGAGGTACTCGATCACTGGGCGAGACGGTCGAGCAAGGCGGCGTAGCGCTCCCGGCCGTCCTTCGACAGCGCACGGACCCGATCGTCGCGGACGCGGCGCGCGGCGGCCTCGGTGATGGCGCGAACCGTGGCTTCGTGCTTGCTCACGCCGTCGGCCTCCGCCAGCAGGGCGAGCGCGCGCTCCTGCTCGTCGTTCAACCTCAGGGTCATGGCCATGGATCGATGCTACCACTTTGGTAGCAGTGCGGCGTACGCAAAACCGCGTAGGCCTGATTGCCGCTTCCGGGCCGACGCCCTCGGCCGTCGCGAGCGCGACTCTTCAGTGGTCTTGAAACCCAGTGAGGAGCTCGCCATGGACCGTTCCACCGCCGCCGTCGCCAACGCCTTCTTCCTCTTCGTCGGTGTCGCCGGCCTGATCATCCAGATCGCCTCGGGCGTCCCGGGTTTCCCGGACATCCCGCCCGGCCCGTTCATCCTCGGCGTGACCGGGATCCTCGTGCTGACGCTGGCCGCCAGGTACCGGTGGATCCTCTTCCTCGGCGTCGCCGCGCCGGTGTTCATCCTCGTCGGCGCGCTGCTCGAAGGCTCGTTCTGGGGACGGCTCGCGGACGTCGGCGACTTCGGGCCCTTCGCCGGGACCGTGCTGCTCATCGGCGGGGTGATCGCCGCGGCGGTCACCGGTGTCGTCGCCGTCTCCCGCGCCTACCGCCGGGTGGCCGTGCGCTGAACCGGAAAAAGGGGACGATCGGAGGTTGCCTTGGCGGCTTCGTGACTCTTAGCTACTCGAACGAGTTTTCTTCGAGAAGTGAGGGGTGTTCCATGGCAGGTCTGCGCAGACGTGAGGTGCTCGCGGGCGCGGTGGCACTGGCGGGCGCGGCGACGATCGGGCTGAACCCCGGCACCGCCGCCGCGGCCACGCAACAACGTCCGGGCGCGCAGTTCCCGCCGTCGCTGGAGTTCGGGGACTACCCCGTGATCGCGCGGGTGCGGTCGCGGCGGGCGCTGGAGCACCTGCGGGTGCTCAGCGACAAGATCGGCCCCCGGATCGCCGGTACCGAAGGCGAGCTGCGGGCCAGGGACTACATCGCGAAGGTGCTTCGCGAGCTGCGCTACCAGGTCACGCTGCAGCCGTTCCCGATCGCCGACAAGTTCCTCGGCACCCTGACGATCGGACGCGACAGCTGGCAGACCGGCTCGTCGCCGCAGGGCGCGCAGGACGTCACCCGCGAGGCCGTCGTCGTCGACGCCGGTGACGGGAGCACCCTGCCCGACGACCTGACCGGCAAGATCGTGCTGATCGCCGCCGTGGCGAACAAGGCCGACGCGTACCTGACGGCCGCGCAGCGCGGAGCGGACGCCGTGCTGCTCGGCCGGATCGGCGCCGACCCGGCCCGCAAGCTGTCGGCGTTCTCCCCGACGCTCGCCACCCCGGTCACCATCCCGGTGCTGGGCCTGGCCCAGGTGCAGGTGGAGCGCCTGCGCGAACGGCTCGCCAAGGGCTCGGTCACGGTCAAGGCGACGGCCACCCACCACAAGAACCTGACGTCGTACAACGTCATCGCCGAGCGGCCCGCCACGTTCCCCGGCAAGGACGAAGGCGTGGTCATGGTGACCGCGCACTACGACAGCGTCCCCGGCTCCCCCGGCGCCAACGACGACGGCAGCGGCACCGTGCTGTGCCTGGAGCTGGCGCGTGTCCTGCGGTACCTGCCGACGAACAAGACGCTGCGGTTCGCGCTGTGGGGTTCGGAGGAGTACGGGCTGATCGGCTCGCGGCACTACGTCAAGAACCTGTCCGACCCGGAGGCGAAGCGAATCGCGGGCTGCTTCCAGAACGACATGGTCGCCACCAGCTGGGACCCGGCGATCACCTACTGGCTGCTTTCGGTCGACGGTGCCGACAACGCCACGACCGCGGCCGTCAACGCCGCCGCCAAACGGCTCGGCTACGACCCGCGGGTGAAGGGCCCGGTGGCGCGCGGTTCGAGCGACCACGTGCCGTTCTTCGAGCGCGGGATCGCTTCGGGCAACTTCAGCTGGCGTGGCGAAACCGGCCCGGCGCTGCTGGAGCCGACGTACCACACGCCGGAAGACACCATCAAGGACAACGTTTCCCTTGAGCGGCTTCAGGTTTCGCTGGAGCTGATCGGTTCCGCCGCGTACAGCCTGTTGCGGAAGTGAGGCTCGCCGGGTGTCCTCATCGGGGGCACCCGGCACCCCTCAACGTGTGTAGTCCACCGGCCCCAAGGCGATCGGGGCCGGGTTCTTCGCGACCCAAGTGACGGCTAGCTCGCTCAAGCGATCGAGGTGGTCGTCCGCCCCGCGGCCCGACCGGACCTGCTTGGCGATCTCCTTGGCTTCTCGGAGTTCTTCTTCGGCGAGAGGTTCGCCCTGCGCGAGGAAACCCGGGAACGCGTCGGCCATCGCGCGATAGGCACGGTCCCAGTTCGCCCCGCCGTTGCGGAACATCTCGTCGGAGATCCGGCCGGTGACGCGGATGGCTTCGCACTGCACCGTCGCGCCCGCGCCGCTCGACGGCACGAGAAGCTCCCAAAGCGCTTTGTGCCGCTCCTGCCAGGAGCCGTCGGGCACGACGATCGGCGAAACCCCGTCGTGCTTCGACCGCCGCGCGACCGGCTCAACGTCGAAGATCCGGTACAGCTCACTGAGCGCGGCGTCGGTCTCTTCGAGGAGGTCCCGGTTGAAGGTCTCCCGGTGGAACTCGAAACCACTGCCGATCCGCTCGACCTTTTCGCGCATCTCGGCCGTGATGCTCGCTCCGTGGTCGATGAGCAGCTTCGCGATCTCGGCACACTCGGGGATGTAGGCGTTTTCCGTACTGATCAGGCATCGCATCAGCAACGAGTCACCGCGCCTGTCGAGAATCCCGGTCGACGCCCCATGCTCGATCAGCACTCGCGCGGACTCGGTCCTCAGCCTCTCCACCGCCGCCTGAAGCGGCGTTTTCCCGGAGGTGTCGACCGCGTCGATGTCCGCGCCGAGCGAGAGCAGCAAAGGAATCTGCTTCGAAGCACCTCGGGAAGCCCGCGTATGAAGCGGCGTCCTGCCGTAGCTGTCCGGGGTGTCGACGGCGAGCCCCTGCCCGGTCAGCCAGACGACGAGTTCGTCCGGGCACTGCGGGAAGCCGATGGCGGTCCCTTTGGCGTAGCCGCCCCGCGCGTCTATCTCGCATTTGCCGAAGACGGCTTTGAGCTCGTCCACCGACGCCGAGGTCAGCATCTCCTGGAAGTCCTTGGGAAGGGTCTTTCGCTTCCGTGCCATCGTGCTGTTCTCCTCAGTCGAACTTCGGGCGAAGCTGTTCGCGCATCATCCGGAAGTTCTTCGGCTTCACGGCCCAGCGGTCCTCGTCGGTGTCCTCGAACGTCACCTCGTACTTCCCGGACGTGCGATCGAACTGCACGAGGATCTTCACCGGCAACTTGTCGCCGGGCCGGTAGTAGCCGCCCAGGTACGCGTCCACCGCGGCTTCGATCCTCGGCCACTCGCAGGCCACGGGCGTGATGGCGGCTCCGGGCGAGTACGCGTATCCGTACGCACTGCGGAACCCTTCCCCGAATTCCAGGATCATCGCCAGTGATTCCCATCCGTCGACCGGTCCCATCGCGTGGGCCAACGATCCGATGAGATCGACGGTGGCGTCGTTCGGCACTGTTCTCCTCGGATCCGGTTCCTGTGCGACCGCGGAGATCCTACGATCCCCGGCCATGAACGGTGTGCTGACCAGTGTGGTCGCGATCTCCGGCACCTTGGCGTGATCGCGAAGTGGTTCCTCAAGCAGCGCTCGGCACCGGACGACGAGTTGCGAGCCGCGCACACCGAATCGGACAAACGCGGGGCGGCGGCCGATCACGCGCGGCTCAGGCCTTGCACCAAGCTCCGGATCTCGCCGCCGTGAAACAGCACGAAGAACAAAACCAGGAAACCCTGTCCGTGTTCATCCGAACCGCCGGGCGACAGGTCCGGGCCTGCCCTGACGGGTTACGACCAGCGCTCGAGTTCGGCGTCGATCCGGGGATCGGTGCGCACCCACACTTCGCCGTCGGGGGCTCCGGGCGGGGCATCGACGCGTTCGAGTCCGAGTGTCCGGACCAAGGCCAGGAGCTCGTCCCTGGCCTCGCCCGTGTCGCCGTCGAACAGGACGTAGTGCACGTCCCAGCGGTCGTTGTACCCGGAGTCGGCCCAGATCCTGCAGAAGCGATCCACCGTCTCCTGATCGAACGGGGCGGGCTGTTCCTGAGCGCCCGCGACGAACCCCTTCTCGATTTCCTCGGCGCTCCACCACGCCACTTCCTCCGCAACCGCGGCGGGGGTGAAGTCCTCCAGTGAGAGAAGGCCTTCCAGGAGCCAGCCGACCCCCGTTTCCGTGATGCCCAGCTGTGCCTCCTGCAGCCGGGACACCAGTCCTTCCGCCATGGCACAGGGGCCCGAGAAGGTGAAGACGCCGCTGGCGGCCACCAGGCCGCCGACCTCGAGCGTCGTTTCCGTCTCGGGCGCGTCCTTCACCATGGCGAGGAGGTCCGCCGGCACGCCGTCGTACAGGGCTGCCTGCGCCTGCGGGTCCTCGTAGAAGTTGAGCGCGCCGGTGTGGTCGAACGTCGTCACCAGGCCGCGCCCGTCGGCGGTGAACCAGGCGTTGACCGTGTCACCGCCGCCGTTGCCGAAGCCGTAGTGCGTGACCCCGTCGACCGTCGTCGGCTCGTGCCCGTCGATGACGGTCAGGATCTCCAGGCGGCGGCGCAGCTCGCGCGGATGGGTCCGTCGCAACACGGACCCGTCGAACTCGAAGCGGAGCCTCGCCCGGTCGAGGGCGGCGACGTCCGGCAACCACGGCCCGCCGCGGTCGAGAGCGGTCAAACCGCCGCGGACGAAGTTCGCCACCTGGCTCCGGTAGTCGCCGCCGTTGGTGACGAGGCGGTAATCGACCTGCGAATCCTGTGCGCCCTTGATCCGGCAGATGGTGCCGGCGTCGAACATGAGCAGCAGCGCCTCTTCGTGCTCCTCGTCCTCGATGCGGAAGGACGCGTTGTCCTCGGCACGGTGCCGATCGACGAATTCGCGGAACGCGTCGGGGGCGGACCGGGCACCGCCCGGAACCCACTTCTCCTCGTTGTCCTTGTCATCACTGAAGGTCAGTGGCCTCATCGTCGTCCTTGCTTTCTGGCCTGGTAGGCGGCTTCGGAGCACCTCGGTCATGACGTCCAGCCCCGGGCGACCTGGCCGAGAACGTCGACGATCTCGCGCGACACGACCTCCAGCTGACTGCGGCTGCCGATGATCGGCCGAGGGTAAGGCGGCTCCGGATCCGGCTCGCCCCGGGAACGGCGGATGGCCAGCGCCAGCGTGTGCAACATCTCGGGCTCCCCCTGCCGCTCACCGTCCGCGAACACGGCCAGGCGACACTCCTGGGAGTTGAGTCCACGCCCGAGTTGGACCGTCAGGACGCACACGACGTCTCCGGCGGCGACCTCCACGGTGAACGACCGACGGCCTGTCGAGCCCCGCGAGACCTCGGCGCCGGCCACGCGATACGCCCGCATGAACTCACTCGCGGGGAGGGCGGCGAAACCGCCGCTCGCGGTCAGCAGGGAGTCTTCGTCGTAGGTACCCGTCGCCTCGGCCGCCCAGTCGCGCCGGGCATCGCACCAGCGGTACCAGCTCTCCGCGAAGTCCGTGCGCGCCAGGGCACCGGCGAGCGGGGAGAGAGCGGGGCTCGTCATGCGGTTCGTCCTCGGTCCGTGGCGGCGTGCTCGAATGGCCGCATGAAGAAGACGAAACGGGGGCCCTTGCGGTTCCTCGTGATCGCACGCACGGCGCCCGGCCGCCACCCGCACCCCATGGAGGTGGCCGTGCACCTCGCAGGGGCGGCTTCCCGCGTCTCGATCTCAGTGGGCCCGCATGCGGTGAACGCGGGAGGGCAGGTTCCGATCTCCGCAGTGCTCGACGAGTCGCGGACCGGGCTCAGTCCGTACTGGGCGGAGCAGTTCGACGAGGCGGATCTGCACTGGGTGGTGCCGTATCTGGTCCGTCTCCAGGCCGGTGAGGACGTGGCGGACGAGATCGTGGCGGCCTACACGGCGCGGCACGGCGAGGCACCCGCGAAGATGTTCCAGGACCGCTACGGCGTGTGATTCACCCGTCGGATTTCCAGGCGCGTGCGCGAAGAGCCTCGAAGTCGCCGTCGATGAACTCCTTGGCGATCGCGAGCGCCTCGTCGCGGTCGGCGTAGTCAAGGGTCCCGACGACTTCCCCGCCGCGTTCTGCCTGCTGGAAACTGACAGAGCGGCGGGTGAACTCGACGAACCAGTCGTCGCTGTCGTTGATGTCGACGACGACGTGCTCGGCATCATCGTCGTTCAGCGCGTCGAGCAGGGCGCCGAAGGCCTCGACGGAGATGTCGTCCTCGATCTGCACGCCCCAGCGATCGATGAACGAGACGTCACGGGGCATGATCAGACGTTGAACCGGAACTCGACCACGTCGCCGTCCGCCATCACGTAGTCCTTGCCCTCCATGCGCACCTTGCCCGCGGACCGGGCGGCCGCCATCGAGCCGTTCTCGATCAGATCGTCGAACGAGACGACCTCGGCCTTGATGAAGCCGCGCTCGAAGTCGGTGTGGATGACGCCCGCGGCCTGCGGGGCGGTCGCGCCCTGCGGGATCGTCCAGGCGCGCGACTCCTTGGGGCCGGCGGTCAGGTACGTCTGCAGGCCGAGGGTGTGGAAACCGGCGCGCGCGAGGGAGTAGAGGCCCGGCTCGTGCTGGCCGACGGACTCCAGCAGCTCGCGCACGGACTCCTCGTCGTCCAGTTCGAGCAGTTCGGCTTCGACCTTGGCGTCGAGGAACACCGCGTCGGCCGGGGCGACCAGCTTGGCCAGCTCCTCGCGGCGCGACTCGTCGGTGAGGATGCCTTCGTCGGCGTTGAAGACGTAGAGGAACGGCTTCGTGGTGAGCAGGCTCAGCTCGCGCAGCGCCTCGAAGTCGACCTCCTTCTGCGCCTGGAAGAGCGTGCGCCCGGCGTCGAGGATCTCCTTGGCCTTGACCGCGTTGTCGAGCGCGGGCTTGTTCTCCTTCTTGGTCCGCGCTTCCTTCTCCAGCCGCGGCAGCGCCTTCTCCAAGGTCTGCAGGTCGGCGAGGATCAGCTCGGTGTTGATCGTCTCGATGTCGCTGCCCGGGTCGATCCGGCCGTCGACGTGGATCACGTCCGGGTCGTCGAACACGCGGATGACCTGGCAGATCGCGTTGGCCTCGCGGATGTTCGCGAGGAACTTGTTCCCGAGCCCCGCCCCCTCGGAGGCGCCCTTCACGATGCCCGCGATATCCACAAAGGACACGACGGCGGGCACGGTCCGCTCGGACCCGAAGACCTCGGCGAGCTTGTCCAGCCGCGGGTCCGGCAGCGGGACGACGCCGACGTTGGGCTCGATCGTCGCGAACGGGTAGTTCGCCGCGAGCACGTCGTTGCGGGTCAGCGCGTTGAACAGGGTGGACTTGCCGACGTTGGGCAGGCCGACGATGCCGAGGGTGAGACTCACGGGCCAGAAGTCTACGTGCCGCCCGCCGCCCCATCCGCCGAGGCCTTGATCGCCGTGTCGGATTTCCGCCAGCCGCGCCTCCGACCTGGTGGCACGATCGATGTCATGACCGAGCAGACCCTGGCCGAGCGGGCCGTGTGGCGGGACGCCGAACGGTGTTACCGCGCCGTCGCCGCCCGTGATTCCCGGTTCGACGGCCAGTTCATCATGGCCGTCTCCACCACCGGGATCTACTGCCGCCCGTCCTGCCCAGCGTCGACGCCGAAGCAGCAGAACGTCCGCTTCTACCCGACGTCGGCGGCCGCCCAGTCCCACGGCTTCCGCGCCTGCCGACGCTGCCTGCCCGACGCGGTCCCCGGCTCGCCCGACTGGGACATCCGGGCCGACCTCGCCGCACGGGCGATGCGGCTCATCTCGGACGGCACCGTCGAACGCGACGGCGTCCCCGGGCTCGCGCGGCGGCTCGGCTATTCCGAACGCCAGCTCGGGCGCGTCCTCACCGCGGAGCTCGGCGCCGGTCCGCTGGCGCTGGCCAGGGCACACCGCGCGCATTCGGCGCGGCTGCTGATCGAGATGTCCGGGCTCCCGCTGACCGACGTCGCGTTCGCGGCCGGGTTCTCCAGCGTCCGCCAGTTCAACGAGACGATCCGAGAGGTCTTCGCGACGACGCCTTCGCAGCTTCGGACGGCGGCCCTGCGTCGCCGTAAGGCCGAGGAGCTGCCGACCGGGACCCGGCTGAGCCTGCGGCTGCCGTTCCGGAAGCCGTTCGACGCGGCCGGGGTGCTGGACTTCCTGGCCGACCGGGCCGTCCCCGGCGTCGAGCACGTGACGCGCGACGATTCCGGCGTGACCGGCTACGGCCGCACGCTGCGGCTCGCGCACGGCTCCGGCGTGGTGTGGCTGACGGCGAAGGACGACCACGTCCGCTGCGACCTGCGGCTCACCGACCTGCGCGACCTGAGCAGCGCGGTGGCCAGGGTGCGGCGCCTGCTCGATCTCGACGCCGACCCCGAGGCGGTCGCGCGGGTGCTCCGCGCCGACCCTGCCCTCGCGCCGCTGGTCGAAGCAATCCCCGGCATCCGGGTGCCCGGCGCTGTCGACGGCGACGAGCTCGTGCTGCGCGCGATGCTCTCCCCCGCCGAGACGGCCGCGCTCGCCGAGAGCCTCGGCGAACGCGTGCCCAGCTGCGACGAGTCACTCGAAGGGCTGACCACGCTGTTCCCGACGGCTGCCCAGGTCGCCGAACACGGCCCGGAACGGGTGGCCGCGGCGGCCCGCGCGCTGGCGGACGAGGTTTCGGTCCACGTCGGCCGCGATCCCCTGGAGTTGCGGGCGGAGCTGCTGGAACTTCCGGGAATCGGGCCGGAGATCGCGGACTACGTCCTGATGCGCGTACTCGGCGCGCCGGACGTCCTGCTGACCGGTGACCCGGCGCTGCGCCGTGGAGCGGCCGCGCTGGGCATCACCGACGACGAAAAGACGCTGGCCGAACGCGGACGGGCCTGGCAGCCCTGGTCCTCGTACGCCGGAATGTACCTTCTGCGCGCTTGAAAGGAAATCGATGAGCATCGCGTATTGGTCCACAATGGACACGAAGATCGGCCCGTTCACCGCCGTGGTGGCGGGCGACGGGGCCGTGCTCGCCTCGGGCTGGACCGGTGACGTCGCCGAACTGACGCCGCTGATCTCGCCTTCGCTCGCCCCCGGCGAGGTGAAGGAGCGACGGGACTTGGGGCCGGTGAGCACCGCGATCCGCCGGTACCACGACGGCGACCTGGACGCCGTCGCCGACATCGAGGTGCGGCAGCGGTCCGGCGCTTTCCGAGAGCACGCTTGGGAAATCCTGCGGAAGGTGCCCGCAGGTGAGCCGGTGAGCTACGCGGAGTACGCGGCGCTGGCTGGGAATCCGGCGGCGGTGCGAGCGGCCGCGTCGGCGTGCGCGAAGAACGCTGCGGCGCTGTTCGTGCCGTGTCACCGGGTGGTGCGGACCGGCGGCGGCGTGGGGAACTTCCGGTGGGGCGTTCCGGCGAAGCAGTGGCTGCTGACCCACGAAGCGGCCTGATCTCGCGCCCGGCCATGCAATGAAAGGCTCTTTCCTTGCAAATTTTGCAAGGAAAGAGCCTTTCCTAGCGCGCGGGAGGGCGGGTCAGGCGGCGTGGATCTCCACCGAAGAGCCCGTACGCGCCTTCCGCACGCGTAGCCGCGTCGGGATCCGCTGCCGCAGCTCCTCCACATGCGACACCAGCCCGACCACTCGCCCACCCGCGCGAAGCTCGTCGAGGATGTTCATGACGATGTCGAGCGTCTCGGCGTCCAGCGTGCCGAAGCCCTCGTCGATGAACAGCGTGTCCAGCAGCGCTCCGCCGGTTTCGGCGGCGACGACGTCGGCGAGGCCCAGGGCCAGCGAGAGCGACGCGAGGAAGGACTCGCCGCCGGACAGCGTCTTCGCGGGCCGGATGGTGCCGGAGTAGTCGTCGAGCACGTCGAGCCCGAGGCCACCGCGGGTGCCCCGCGCCCCGGCCGCGTCGGAGTGCACGAAGGAGTAACGCCCCTGGCTCATCGTCCGCAGGCGCGCGGTCGCCGCGACCGCGACCTCCTCCAGCCGCGCGGCCAGCACATAAGAACGCAGCGACATCTTCCGCGCGTTCTGGCCGCGCCCGTTGACCACCTCGGCGAGCGCCTTCAGTTCCAGGTACCGCTCTTCGACCGGCGCCAGATCCGCCATCAACGACGTCATCCGCTCGGCCAGTTTCGTCAGGTCGGCGTGCCGTGACGTGGCCGCTCGCAGCGCCACGAGCGCCTGCTCGGCCTCGCCTCGCGTGTCCTGCGCCGCGTCCGCCGAAGCACCGACGTCGATCTCGTCCTCCGGCGAGATGCCGAACAGGTCGGGCTGCGCCAGCTCCTCGCGGGCGGCCCGCTCCATCACCTTCGCGTCGGCGAGGCTGGCCTCCAGTTTCGTGATCTGCTCTTCCGGCCGCGCCGCGGCGCGCATCTCGTCGAGATCGGCGAATCCCTTGGCCCGCAACGCTTCCTTGACCAGTTTCGCCTGCTCGTCACGCCGTTCTCGGGCACCAGCGACGCTCAGCCGCGCTTCGGCGAGCGCGTCGAGGCGGGTCGCGAAGCCGAGCAGATGCCGTCGCCGGGCGGCGACGTCGGCGAACTCCCCGCGTGCGCTCTCCAATCGCCGCTCGCGTTCGGTCAGCCGTTCCGCCAGGCCGCGCACCTCGGTCGCGATCTCGACGGCACGACGCTCGGCCGCGCCGCGCTGTTCGGTCAGCTGCTCGATCTTCCGTTCCAGGGCACCGATCCGAGTGTCGAGATCAGGCCTTCGGCGAGCGGCTTCCGACAGCGTGGCGACCAGAGCGCGCGCCTCGCCGAGCCCGGCCCGCAGGGTCTCGGCGGTGTGCTCGCCCAACCGCTCGATCAGCACGGTCAGGCGGTTTTCGGCCTCCTGCAACGCGGCTTTCGCCTTCTCGCGCCGCGTATGCGCCTGTTGCTCCGCGACTTCGGCGCGGCGTTCGTCTTCGGGATCGACCAGGCCACCGGTATGCGTCGCCGGCGACGGATGGTCCGTCGACCCGCAGACCGGGCAGTCCTCGCCCGCGTGGAGACCGGCCGCGAGTTCGGCCGCCATCCCTTCGAGACGCCGCTCCCGCAGATCGAGACGATGCTGCCGCGCCTGCTGATGACCGTCCACGGCCTCGCTGACCGCCACACGCGCCCGCTCGACGGCCTGCTTCACCCGAGGCATCTCGTCGGCGTCGCGGGCCAGCGCGGTCAACTCGTCGACACGGGCGCGAGCGCCGTCGAGCTTCGCTTCGGCCTCGGCGGCAGCGGCCGCTTCCGCACGCAAAGCCGCGACCTTCTCCGGCGCGGCCCCCAACTCGGCGGCGAACTCCTCGGCCTGCTTCTCCGCCTTGGCGGCGACCGCGGTCAGCTGCTCGCGCCGAGCCAGATCCTGGTGCTGTTGCTCGCTTTCCGCCACGAGCTCGGCGAGCGCCCCCGCCTCTTCACGCAGACCGCCCGCCCGAGCGCGCAGCTCCGCGGCGGAACTGTCCGCAGCATCCGGAACCTCCTGGGCGCGGAGAGCCTCGGCGGCTTCGGCCTCCGCGAGCTGGTCCAGCCTGCGGTCGAGGAGATCGGCCTCCGCGACCACCCCCGCCGCGCGATGGGCCGCCTCGACCTCTTCCGCCCACTCCGCCCGCTGGTCCGCCTGCTCGGCGATCACCGAAAGCCGCGTGTACGCGGTGCGCACGCGGCGGATCCGCTCGGCGGTGGACCGGTTCTCCTGCCAGACGGCCTCGGCCTTCTTGGCCGCCGTACGAGCCTTCGTGTCGCGTTCCTGCGCCTCGCCGACACGGCGCGCCGACTCGGCGAGCACCTCGCCGACCCACTCGGCCTGCCCCTCTTCGGGTGCTTCCTGCCCCGCGACCTGGGCGAACCGTGCGACCCATTCCCGCAGCGACTGCTGCCGGGCCTGCAACTCGCGACCGCGTTCGGCGCGCAGATTCGCGAACCAGTCCTCGACGTCGGAGAAGCGCTCGGTGCCGAACAGGCGCTCCAGAAGCTCTTCGCGCTCGGCGGTGTTCGCGCGCAGGAAGCGCGCGAATTCGCCTTGCGGCAACAAGACCACCTGGAAGAACTGCTCGTGCGTCATGCCGATGAGCCGCTCGACCGTGCGCGCGACCTCGTCGATCCGCGTGATGCCCTCGGCCACGTGGCCGGCGGGCACCGTGCCGACCCAGCTCAGCACCGCCTTCGCCTGCTGGACGGTCATCCCCTCGCCCCGGCGCTTGGGCCGCTGGTACTCGGGGTTGCGCGCGATCCGCATCCGCTGGCCCTGCACGGTCAGTTCGAGGACGACTTCGGTGACCTGGTCCGGCTCGGCGAGGTCGCAGCGCAGCCGTTTGACCTCGCCGCGAGCGCCGGGAACGGTGCCGAACAAGGCGAACGCGATCGCGTCGAGCAGCGTCGTCTTGCCCGCGCCGGTGTCACCATGCAGCAGGAACAGCCCGTCCGCGCCGAGCGCGTCGAAGTCCACCACCTCACGGCCCGCGTACGGACCGAAAGCGGCGACCTCCAACCGGTGCAGTCTCATACTTCGCGCTCCCTGCCCGCCGCGCCCAGCGCCGCCAGCACCAGCCGCTCCTCGCTCTCCGACGGCGCGGAACCCCGGCAGTCCTCCAGGAAACTGCGGGTGATCTCGACGTCGGACCGCCCGCGGACGGCTTCGGCGTACTTCAGCGCGGCTCCGTCGTGCCCGCCTTCGGGCTGCCAGTCCATGTGCACCGCGTACGGGAACCGCTCGCGCAGCTTGCGCATCGCGTCGATCGGGCGGACCCGATCGGTGACCGTGAAGGAGAGGAAGTGTTCGGTGAGTCCGTCGTGCTCCGGGTCCGAAAGCAGCTCCGCCAGCTCGCCGCGCAGCATCGCGAGATGCCGCGGCACCGGCAGTTCGTGGCGCCGGACCTCGGCCAGCCCGTCGGCGCCGAGTTCCACCAGCCAGACCGATTTCCGTTGGCGTGTCTCGGAAAACGAGTACGCCAGCGGGCTGCCCGAATAGCGCAGGTGCTCGGCGAGGGTCTGCGGGCCGTGCAGGTGGCCGAGCGCGACGTAATCGACGCCGTCGAACACCGAACCCGGCACCTGCTCGACGCCGCCGACCGCGATGGTCCGCTCGGATTCGGTCGGCTCGCCACCGGTGACGAAGGCGTGCGCGAGCACCACCGACCGCGTCCCGGACGGCCGCCCGGCGAGATCCTCCCGGATCCGCCGCATCGCTTCGGTGAGGACTCCGGTGTGGCCACGGGCCTCCGGCACACCGAGAGCGTGCCGCGCGGGCTCCGGTTCCAGATACGGGATCCCGTAGAGGGCGACCTCGCCGTGTTCGTCGGGCAGCAGCACCGGCTCGGCGAGCCCGTCGATCGTGGCACGCAGGTGCAGCCCGCCCGCCGCGGCGAATTCGGCGAACGCGCCCAGCCGCGGCGCGGAATCGTGGTTGCCCGGGGTCATCACCAGCTTCGCCCCGGCCTGGCGGATCCGGCCCAGCGCCGTCGTGGCCACGCGGACGGCCTCCGCAGAGGGCACCGCGCGGTCGTAGATGTCGCCGGAAACGAGCACGACGTCGACCGACTCGGCGGCCACGAGCTCGGCGAGATGACTCAGCACGGCTTCCTGTTCGGCGAGCAGATCGGCGCCGTGGAAGGTGCGGCCGATATGCCAGTCGGAGGTGTGCAGGAGCTTCACGCAGCCCAAGGTAGGGCCGCGCACCGGCCGGACAGCGGAGGCGCGCCCTTCGCGGCACTGCGCTTTCCGACACGCCGGGGACGGCGCAGGTCAGATACGGAGCGCGACCGCGCCGCTCCGGTTTTGTCGGTGGCTTCCGCCATGATGTCCCCCGACTCGGATCCGGAGGGGAGGTACCGGTGGCGACGGTGATCACCACCGCGGCCGTCGTGCTCGCGTTGCTGCTGCTCGCGGCCGTCGCGCTGCTGTGGCGGCTGTACAACGACGGCATGCGGCGGGCGGACGCGGCGGCGAAACAGGTCGCGGCCGAGCGGGCGAAGGCGGATCAGCAGCAGCTCGCGCTGCGCCGGTACGAAGTCGCGTTCGCCTCGATCAGCGGCCGGGGCGAGCTGGGCGAGCAGGTACTCCTGGAGACCGCACGCGCGCTCGGGCTCCGCGAGGAGCTGCACTTCACGCTGCAGACGGATCTGGCGGGCGGTGGCGCCGCGAAACCGGACATGGTGCTGCGGGTCGGCGGCGGCCGGACGGTGCCCGTCGACGCGAAGGCGAGCATGGCCTGCTGGGCCGAGGCCGTCGAGACCGACGACCCCGAAGAACGGCTGGACGCGCTGCGCGTCCACGTCCGGCAGCTCCGGTCGCGGGCGGCCGAGCTCGCGGGCAAGGGCTACCAACGCTGGGCCGACGCGATCTACGGGACGATCATGTTCGTCCCGTCCGACGCGGCCGTGGTGGCCGCGCTGGACACCGACCCGGAACTGCTGCGCTGGATGCTGGACCGGCGGGTCTTCCTCTGCGGGCCGACGGGGTTCGCCGTACTGGCCTCCGCCGCGCTGTTCGCCGCGACCGAACGGGCGCTGGTCGAGGACGTCGAGCAGGTGCGGGCGGGCGCCGCGGCCGCACACCGGGCCGCCGGCAACGCGGTCGACGCGCTGAACCTGTCGAGCACCCATCTGCAGCGTTTCATCTCGGCCCGACGGCGGGAGCTGGAGGCGCTCGAGAGCTTCCGGAGCACGGTCTCGCCGCTGACGGACGCCGCGGGCAGCCCGGCCCCGGTGCCGCTGATCAGGAAGGCGGACGAACTCCCGGCCTCGTGAGTGGTTAGGACGGTTAGAACCGTCCTAACCACTCACGAGCCGGATGCGCACCGGACCTCCCTACCTGCGACTTCCGGAATCGCGAGCTCCGTTTCGCCCCCGCCGGCAACCTTGTCGCCCGCTTACTCGTAGTACCTCCGGTAAGCATCCGGACGCTCCGTCCGGGTGGTCCGGAATGACCACTACCAGGCGATAGACACACCGCCTGTTGGCGGTATGCCCGCAGCTTGGATATACGGTGGAGCCTGTGACCGCGATTCGCGATCGCCAGAGCGATCCTGATGCCGACGACGTCCCCGTTGCCTGGGACGAGCGTCCGCTCGTCGGCGCCAGGCGCGGGCTGCCCTGGTGGGCGGCCGTCCTGGTGGGCTTCGGGCTAGCCATCCTTGGCGCCTTCGTCGACATGATGATGCAGAAGGACCTGGGCCTGCTGTTCAAGGCCTGCTACGCGGCCAGCGCGGTGGCCGCGGTGGTGGCCGTCCAGCGCCGCGGGCTGTTCGGCCCGATGGTGCAGCCGCCCCTGGTCCTCGCCGTGACCGTCCCGGGGGTCATCCTCCTGACCTCGGACGGCAGCAAGGGCACGGACCTTCTTTCGAGAGCCTTCGACGTCGGCACGCCGCTGATCAACGGTTTCCCGACGATGGCCATCACCACCGGCGTCACCTTGGCGATCGGCATCTTCCGGATCTACCGCGAACGCGATCCCGAGGCCCCGGTGAAGGTCAAGCCGGGCACCAAACCGGAACGTCGCGACGAGGCCAAGCCCGCCGCGGCCGCCGCGCCCGGCCGTGGCCGTCCGGCATCCCGGACCGGCCAGACCCCGCCCCCGCCTTCCCGCCGCGGTGCTCCCCGGGACGCCGCGCCGCGAGACGGTGCCCCGCCCCGTCGCCGTCCGGTCGACGACGAGCGCCGGCCCCGCCGCGACGCCGAACCCGGTGCCCGCAAACCGCCGCCCCCGGGACGTCAGCCCCGGCGGCCGCGTCCGGAAGACGGCGAACCGCGCCGCCGCGACCCTCGTGGCGAAAGCGCCCCCGGTGCCCCGCGCCGCCGCCCGCCGCGTGCCGACGACCCGCGCCGCGGAGGGCAGCCGCCCCGCCGCCGACCGTGGGACGACGAGCGCTGAAGCAAGGGACCTTTGCTCCCACCTAGCGCGCTGACCAGCGAAAAGGGCCGCCCGAGGACTTCCTCGGACGGCCCTTTCTCGTAAGGAACGTCAGGCCTTCGCGGCCTTGCGCAGCTCGTGCGGAAGCGCGAACGCGATCTTCTCGTTCGCCGTGGTGACCTCGTCGACGCTGTCCCAGCCGCGTTCGGCCAGCCACGCCAGCAGGTCCATCACCAGCACGTCCGGCACCGAAGCACCACTGGTGACACCGACGGTCTCGACACCTTCGAGCCAGGCTTCGTCGACCTCGTGCGCGAAGTCGACCAGGTGCGACGCGCGCGCCCCCGCCTTCAGCGCGACCTCGACCAGCCGCTTCGAGTTGGACGAGTTCGTCGAGCCGACCACCAGCACCAGGTCGCACTCGGCGGCCATGGCCTTGACCGCGACCTGGCGGTTCGTGGTGGCGTAGCAGATGTCGTCGCTGGGCGGGTCGGCCAAGCCGGGGAACTTGTCCCGCAGCTGATCCACGCGCTCCATGGTCTCGTCCACCGAAAGGGTGGTCTGCGAAAGCCAGATGACCTTCGACGGGTCGCGGACCTGGACCTTGTCGACGTCCTCGGCGGTGTCGACGAGCTGCACCTTGTCGGGAGCCTCGCCGGCGGTGCCTTCGACCTCTTCGTGGCCTTCGTGGCCGATCAGCAGGATGTCGTAGTCGTCCTTCGCGAACCGGTTGACTTCCTTGTGCACCTTCGTCACGAGCGGGCAGGTCGCGTCGATGGTCCGCAGGTTGCGCTCGGCCGCCTCGGCGTGCACCGCGGGCGAGACGCCGTGCGCGGAGAACACCACCAGTTCACCCTCGGGCACCTCGGAGGTCTCGTCGACGAAGATCACCCCGCGTTCGCGCAGGGTCTCCACGACGTGCCGGTTGTGCACGATCTCCTTGCGCACGTACACAGGTGCGCCGTAGAGCTCGAGTGCCTTTTCGACGGCGATGACCGCGCGGTCGACACCCGCGCAGTAGCCGCGAGGCTTGGCGAGCAGGACACGTTTGCCACCTGCCGGCACACCGGACTCGCTGATCGTCGGACTGCCGGCGGGCGTGATTCCGGGACTCGCAGAACTCATGCCCCCAGGGTACGGGCTGCCCCGGGGGCACCTCGCACTCACGTTCAGGTGACCAGGGAACCCCTCCAAAGTATGTGCGGGGAGTCACGTCCTGTGAGCCGACACACCCGTTCGGTTGGGCAGGATGGGCTGAATACGGCAGGCTAGACGCATGAAGCCTCTCCCGCTCCCCCTTCGGGTCGCCGCGGGCCTCGCCGTCACCACCGCCGAGCGGGTTCGCGAACTTCCCAAGCAGCTCACCGGGCTCCCCGTCACGGTGGTCAGCCAGGTGCTCCAGTTCTCCATGCGCGTCCAGCAGCACGTCACCGAGCTCGCGATCAAGGGCGACGACGTGCTGTCGGGCCTTCGCCCGGTCGAGGACACGCCCAGCTGGGCGACCTTCGACGAAGATCTCCCGCCGGACCTGGGCGAACGCCGGTACGAGCGCGACTCGTGCGTCGTCCCGCTGCGGGAAGACGCCGAGGTCCCCGAGCCACGCGGGGAGACCAACGGCCACCTCCGCGATCTCGAAGCGCTCACCGAGGACCCGTGGGCCGAGGAGGAGCGCGCGCTCGCCGAGGAGCACCCCGACGGCGAGTTCGACAGCGCGAGCGCGCCCGTGACCTCCGGTCCGGCCGGGCTCGACGACTACGACACGCTCACGTTGCCGCAGCTGCGCGCCCGGCTGCGCCGGTTCGACCTCGCGCAGCTGGAAGAGCTGCTGACCTATGAGAAGGCGAACGCCGACAGGGCGTCGTTCGTCGGCATGCTCGCGCGGCGGATCGGGAACGTGAAGAAGGCCGACGGCGACGGCGCGGAAGGCCAGTGAGCGCCGAAGCCACTTCCGCGGCGGGCCCGTCCACCACCGCCGAGAACCCGTGGCCGGTCCGCACGGTCGCCCGCAAGGTCGGCGAATGGATCAACCGCCTCGGCGCGGTCTGGGTCGAGGGCCAGGTCACGCAGATCTCGGCCCGCCAGGGCACCAACACCGCGTTCCTGACCCTGCGCGACCCGTCCGCGGACGTCTCGATGTCGGTGACCTGCCCGATGGGCCTGCTGCGCACGATCGAACCGCCGCTGCGCGAAGGCGCGAGCGTCGTGGTGCACGCGAAGCCGACGTTCTTCATGAACCGCGGTTCGCTGAGCCTGCGCGCCAACGAGATCCGCGCGGTCGGCATCGGCGAGCTGCTCGCGCGGATCGAGCGGCTGCGACGCCTGCTGGCCGCCGAGGGCCTGTTCGCACCCGAGCGCAAACGCAAGATCCCGTTCCTGCCCAAGGGAATCGGGCTGATCACCGGTCGCGCGTCCGCCGCCGAACGCGACGTCCTGGTGAACGCGCAGGCCCGCTGGCCGCATGTCGCGTTCAAGGTGATCAACACCGCCGTGCAGGGTTCGCTGGCCGTCCCGCAGATCCTCCAGGCACTGTCCAAATTGGACCATGACCCGGACGTCGACGTCATCGTGATCGCCCGCGGCGGCGGCAGCGTGGAAGACCTGCTGCCGTTCTCCGACGAAGCGCTGTGCCGCGCCGTGTCCGCCGCCGGGACCCCGGTGGTCAGCGCCATCGGGCACGAGCCCGACACCCCGCTGCTCGACCACGTCGCCGACCTCCGCTGCTCGACGCCGACCGACGCCAGCAAGCGGATCGTGCCCGACGTGCGCGAGGAGACCCAGCGTGTCCGCCAGATGCGCGATCGCGGCCGCCGCGCCCTGCACGGCTGGGTGGACACGCAGGTCAGGCTGCTGAACCAGATGCGCAGCCGCCCCGTGCTCGCCGACCCGCTCGGGCCGATCCAGCGGCGCTCGGACGACGTCGAGATCCACCGCGAACGCGGACGGCGCGCGATGCTCACGCTGCTCGCGAAGGACCAGGCCGAGATCGCCAGCGCCCGCGCGCGGCTGACCGCGCTCGGCCCGGCGGCGACCCTCGAACGCGGCTACGCCGTGGTGCAGTACACCGATTCCGAAGGCAACCTTCAGGTACTCCGGTCCGTCTCCGAGGTCGTGGACGGCGCGAAACTGCGCGTCCGCGTGGTCGACGGCGCGCTCGGCGCCGTCGTCTCAGGAGAGCCGGAGGAGGGGCGTTGACGGCGAGTTTCCTGCCTTTGACCATCGACGCCGCGAGACGGGCCGACGCCGCCGAGGTACTGCGCAACGCGCTGCTGACCGACCGCGCGGCCGGTGAGTGCTGGACGGTGCTGCTGGCCGGATGCGACTTCGCCACCAAGCGGGGTCTCGACGCCCAGCTGCGAAAACTCTCCGAAGCGACGGCTGAGCACGTCGGCACCCGCTGGTGGTTCGCGGACGGCACGGTGCACCGCAAACGGGTGGCGAGGGCCCAGGAGAACCTGGTCGCGGCGATCGCGGAGGGTGACGGCCAGGAGTTCGCTCTCGCCTTCGTGGGTTACGACAACGCCATGGCCGGCGCGGTAGTGTGCGCGGGTATCGGCAAGCACCGACGTCCGGTAGAAGGAAGCACAGCGTGAGCGAGACCGCCGAACTCGGCTACGAACAGGCCCGCGACAAGCTGGTCGAGGTCGTCCGCGAGCTCGAAGCGGGCGGGCTGTCCCTGGAGCAGTCGCTGGCCCTGTGGGAGAAGGGCGAGCAGCTGGCGAAGGTCTGCGAGCACCACCTCGAGGGCGCGCGCGAGCGGATCGAGGCCGCGCTGTCGTCCGTCGAGGACGAGGCCGGCGACGGTCAGTGACGTTCACCATGCTCCTGCGCCACCGAACCACCGTGGGTATCTGAGAGACTGGGACCCCGCCGAGTTCCTGACCCGGGAGGCCGCATGCCCACCCCCACCTCGTCCGCCAGCTCTTCTCGACGCCCTGAAGCCCCCGATCGCAACCTCGCGATGGAACTGGTCCGCGTGACCGAAGCCGCCGCGATGGCCGCGGGCCGCTGGGTGGGCCGCGGGGACAAGATCGGCGGGGACGGTGCCGCCGTGGACGCGATGCGCCAGCTGGTCTCGACCGTGTCGATGCGCGGTGTCGTCGTCATCGGCGAGGGCGAGAAGGACGAAGCCCCGATGCTGTTCAACGGGGAAGAGGTCGGCAACGGCGACGGGCCGGACTGCGACGTCGCGGTCGACCCGGTCGATGGGACGACCCTGATGGCCAAGGGCATGCCGAACGCGCTGGCCGTGCTCGCGGTCGCCGAACGCGGCGCGATGTTCGACCCGTCCGCGGTGTTCTACATGGAGAAGCTCGCCGTCGGCCCGGACGCCGCGGGCAAGGTCGACCTGGCCGCCCCGATCGCGGAGAACATCCGCCGGGTCGCGAAGGCCAAGAACTCCAGCGTCTCCGACGTCACCGTGTGCATCCTCGACCGGCCGCGCCACGAGCAGCTGATCAAGGAGGTCCGCGAGGCGGGCGCCCGGATCCGGTTCATCTCCGACGGCGACGTCGCGGGCGCGATCGCCGCGGCCCGGCCGAGCACCGGCGTCGACATGCTGCTCGGCATCGGCGGCACCCCCGAAGGCATCATCGCGGCCTGCGCGATGAAGTGCCTCGGCGGCGAACTGCAGGGCCGCCTGTGGCCGAAGGACGACGCGGAGCGCGAGAAGGCGCTGGCCGCGGGCCACGACCTCGACCGCGTGCTCGGCAACGACGACCTCGTCCGCGGCGACAACGTGTTCTTCTGCGCCACCGGCGTCACCGACGGCGACCTGCTGCGCGGCGTGCACTACCGCGCGGGCGGCGCCACGACCCAGTCGATCGTGATGCGGTCGAAGTCCGGCACGGTCCGGATGATCGACGGCTACCACCGGCTGACCAAGCTCCGCTCGTACTCGTCCGTCAACTTCGACGGCCACCTCGACGAAACCCTGGAAGACGACGTCGTTCCCCCGCTCCCGTAAGGAGAAACCGTGCTCAAGCGCGTGCTCGTGGTCCTGCTCGCGGCGATGCTCCTCACGCCGGCCGGGCAGGCCTCGGGCGCGGGCGACCTCGTCGGCGGCAGAGAGGCCGAGGAGCCCTATCCGTTCATCGTTTCGCTGCATTCGGCCTCCGGCAAGGCTTTCTGCGCCGGGACGCTGATCGCGGCGGACTGGCTCGTGACGGCGGGGCACTGCGTCGAGGGCAAGAACCCGGCGAATCTGGGTGCGCGGATCGGCAGCAACGACAACACCCAAGGCGGCGAAATCGCGAAGCCTGCCGAGATCGTCGTGAACCCGTCCTACAACCCCGAACCCGAGCACGCGGGCGGTGATCTCGCGCTGGTGCGGCTGGCCGCCCCGGTGAAGGCGGCGCCGATCGCGATCGGTGCCGTCGTGGCGCCCGGGACGCCGACGCGGCTGCTCGGTTGGGGTCAGACGTGCCCGACTTCGGGCTGTGGCAAGGGTCCCGCGAAGCTGCAGCAACTGGACACGAAGATCGTCGAAGGCACGCGGTGCACCGCGAAGTTCGACGGCGCGGTCGAGTTGTGCACCGACAGCCCGGGCGGGAACACCGGTTCGTGCTACGGCGATTCCGGCGGGCCGGAGATCGCCAAGGTCGACGAGAAATGGGTGCTGCTGGGCACGATCAGCCGGCCGGGCAACGCGGATCCGGTGTGCGCGACCTCGCCGTCGATCGCGACTTCGGTGGTCGCTTACGCGCAGTGGATCGCGGAGAAGATCACGCCCGCTCCGCCCGCCTGAGAGTGCAATGAAAGGACCTTTCCTTGCAAATTTCGCAAGGAAAGGTCCTTTCATTGCACGCGCTACTCGGCGTTGCTGGAGTGACCGGGGAACAGATGCGCCTCCGGGTCCAGCATGACCGCGATGTTGTTCACCGCCGTCGCCGCTTCCCCGAACCCGGTCGCGATCAGCTTCACCTTCCCCGGATACGCCGCGACGTCGCCCGCCGCGTAGACCCGCTCCCGCGGGGTCGCCATCGTCGAGTCGACCGCGATCGCGCGGTGATCGATCTGGAGCCCCCAGCTTTCGATCGGCCCGAGATCCGCGGTGAACCCGAGCGCGGCGACCACCGTGTCGGCGCGCAGCACCTCGGGCTCGGCACCCTTGACCTGGATCTCGACCTCGGCCAGCGCGCCGTCACGATCGAGGAACCGGGTGACCTCGGCGTCGGTGACGATCCGCACGCCGAGTTCGCGCGCCTGCCGCACGATCGACTCGGCCGCGCGGAACTTCGCGCGCCGGTGCACGAGGGTGACGCTCGCGGCGACCGGATGCAGCGCGAGCACCCAGTCGAACGCCGAGTCCCCGCCGCCGACGACGACCACGTACTGCCCTTCGTGCGCCTTCAACGACGGCACGAAATGGACCATGCCCCGGCCGAGCCAGCCGTCGCCCGCGGGCAGCGGCCGCGGGGTGAACTCGCCGATCCCGGCGGTGATCAGCACCGCGCCGGCCCGCAGGACCTGCCCGCCGTCGAGGGTGATCATGACGCTGCCTTCGACGCTTTCGAGTTTCTCGGCCTTGCGTCCGAGCAGGTACACGGGTTTGAACGGCGCCGCCTGGTCGAGGAGACCCCGCACCAGGTCGCGGCCGCGGACTTCGGCGAACCCGCCGACGTCGTAGATCATCTTTTCCGGGTACATCGCGGTGACCTGGCCGCCCGCTTCCGGCAGTGAATCCACGACGGCCATCGAAAGGCCGCGGAATCCCGCGTAGTAGGCGGCGAAAAGACCTGTCGGACCGGCCCCGATGATGACGAGGTCGTACGACGTTTCCCCAGCGGACTCGCTCATTCGGCACTCTCCCGGCCGGTGGTGGGCGGCGTGATCGAGAACACATTCGATCCTAGCCCTCGCGTGCCGAAAGACACGGAGCGCGCCGGGAGGCGCTGCGCGAGACTTGGGATATGGCTGAACAGGAATACCGGATCGAACACGACACCATGGGCGAGGTGCGCGTCCCCGTCGACGCCCTCTACCGCGCGCAGACGCAGCGCGCCGTCGAGAACTTCCCCATCTCCGGCCGGGGCCTGGAGCGCGCCCAGATCCGCGCGCTCGGCCTGCTGAAGGCCGCCGCGGCGCGGGTCAACGCGCGGCTCGGCGTGCTGGACGCCGAGGTCGCCGAGGCCTTCGCGAAGGTCGCGGACGAGGTCGCCGAGGGCAAGCACGACGCGCACTTCCCGATCGACGTGTTCCAGACCGGTTCCGGGACCTCGTCGAACATGAACGCCAACGAGGTCATCGCGACGCTCGCGTCGAAGGCGCTCGGCCGCGACGTGCACCCGAACGACCACGTCAACGCCTCGCAGTCCTCCAACGACACCTTCCCGACGACGATCCACGTCGCCGCGACGGAAGCGGTGCTCTCCGATGTGATCCCCGCTCTGGAGTACCTGGCCGCCGCCATCGAGACGCGCGCGGGCGAATGGGCGGACATCGTGAAGTCCGGCCGCACGCACCTGATGGACGCCGTGCCGATCACCTTCGGCCAGGAGGCAGGCGCGTGGGCGTCGCAGGTCCGGTTCGGGGTCGAACGGCTGAAGTCGGGCCTGCCGCGGCTCGGCGAACTGCCGATCGGCGGGACCGCGGTCGGCTCCGGGCTGAACGCGCCCGAGGGCTTCGGCGCGGCGGTCTCGCAGGAACTGGCTTCGGTGACCGGCCTTCCGCTGACCGAGGCGCGGGACCACTTCGAGGCGCAGGCGACGCAGGACAGCGTCGTCGAGACGTCCGGACATCTGCGCACGGTCGCGGTGTCGCTGAACAAGATCGCGAACGACCTGCGCTGGCTGGGATCCGGCCCGCGCACCGGGCTCGCCGAACTGGCGCTGCCGGATCTCCAGCCGGGTTCGTCGATCATGCCGGGCAAGGTGAACCCGGTGATCCCCGAGGCGACGCTGCAGGTGGTCGCCCAGGTGATCGGGAACGACGCGGCGGTGGCCTTCGCCGGCGCGGCGGGCAACTTCCAGCTCAACGTGAACCTGCCGGTGATCGCGCGCAACGTGCTCGAATCGGCCCGGCTGCTCGCCGCGGTCTCGCGGCTGCTGGCGGACAAGGTGTTCGCGGGCGTGACGGTGAACGCCGACCGCGCGCGCGAGTACGCCGAGGGCTCGCCGTCGATCGTGACGCCGCTCAACAAATACATCGGCTACGAAGAGGCCGCCGCCATCGCGAAGCAGGCGCTCAAGGAGCTGAAGACGATCCGCGAGGTCGTGATCGAACGCGGTCACGTCGCGAACGGCAAGCTCACCGAAGCGCAGCTGGACGAGGCACTCGACGTCCTCCGCATGGCGCGCGGAGGCCGCTAAGCGCCGAGAGCGACCACAGCCGCGTGAAGCGGTGAGGCGAGCGAAGCCGCCAGCCCACCCGAAGGCGGTGTCTCGGTGAACAGGTGCAGCCAAGTCAGCACCGGACCGAGCAGGATCGCGTGCACGAGAGCCGAATCGGGCCGTCGTGAGAGTTCCCCTCTCGCGACGGCCCGATCCAGCATCTGGACCAGATAACCGCGTTCGCGACCGAGGAACACCTCGCCGAACCGCGTTTCCAGCGCCGGATCCGCACGCACGTCGGCGAGCAGCGAAGGCAACGCCTGCCGCAGTTCCGCACCGTCCAAAGAGGACTGGATCACTTCGAGGACCGCCGCCACGTCGCCCCGCAGCGAGCCCGTGTCCGACGGCGGTTCGAGCTCGACCGGATGGATCACGGCGGCGAACACGAGCTCCGCCTTCGACCGCCATCGCCGGTACACCGCGGCCTTGCCGACGCCCGCGCGCGCCGCGACCGCGTCGATCGTGCAGCGCTGGTAACCGGTTTCGGTCAGCAGTGCCCGCACGGCCACGCGGACCGCGTCGTCGATTCCTTCTTCCCTCGGCCTGCCTCTCGCCATGACCTCAGTTTACGAGACTGACAGTTCCGTATATCGTCCGGGTATGACCTGGACGAGAACCTCCCGCGAAATCCTTCCCTGCCCGCCGTCGGCGCTCTGGCCCTCGCTGGCCGACTTCGGTCGTTGGCCCGACTGGGACCCCGACCTCAGCTCCGCCGAACTGCACGGCCCTGCCGAGGCGGGGACGACCGGTTTCCTCGTACCGACCGGTTTTCGCGGCCGCGTGCATTCACGAGTCGCCGAGCCGTTCACGATCACGTCCCTGGTCCAAGACCGCGAGATCGCCCTTCGCCAGCCGATTCCCCTCGGCGCCATGGATCTCGTGCTCCGGCTGACCGCGGTCGGCGGCGGGACGGAGTTCGTCCAGGAGATCACCCTCGGCGGGCCGATGCGCGCGGTCATGGTCGCGGTCATCGCCGGCGACGTCGTGAAGCATTTCGACGTCAAGTGCGCCAAGCTCGTCGAGCTGGCGGCGGCGCAGGCCGATCACGACGCCTGAGGACACCAGCGCCACCCCGATCACTTGCGAGAAGCGGAAATCCTGCATTCCCAGCAGGAGTGACACGGCGAGCCCGGAGACCGGCATCAGGCCGACCAGCACCCCGGCCCGGTCCGCCCCCAGCGCGGAAACCGCCGAGTACCAAAGGAGAAACGCGATCGCGGTGACGACGACCGTCAGGTAGCCGAGCGCGATCAGTTCACGCCCGTCCGGCCAGGCCCAGGCGCCGGACGGGTCGGCGATCGTCCCGACGACCGCGCCACCGGCCCCCGCGGCGAAACACCCCCAGGTGGCGGTCGCCAACGGCCCGAGCCTTTCGAGCACGCCGACGGCGAGCAGTGTGAAGAGCGCTTCGCACACCATGGCCAGCGCGGCGAGCACCAGCCCTTGCCAGCGCGCCGCGCCGCCGCCGGAGAGCACGGCGATCCCGAGCCCGGCGAGTACCGCCCCGGTCACCGGCGCCCACGACGGCCGGTTGCCCTTCGCCAGCGGGCCGGCGAGCGCGAGCACGAGCGGCGTGCCGCCGAGGAAGGCGGCGACGAGGCCGGGCTCGGCGTAGCGCTGCGCGAACAGCAAGCACGCCTGGAACCCGATCATGCCGGTCGCCGCGAGGGCGATCAGCGACGGCAGATCGCGCGCGCCCGGCAACGGCAACGGGCGCCCGCTCAGCCGGGCCCACGCCAGCAGGAGCACTCCCGCCAGCGCGTACCGCAGGGCCTGCCCGGTGATCACGGGGTAGCCGTCGAGCATTCCCGTCACCGGCACGGACGCGCCGACGATCAGCACCCCCAGTACGCCGATCGTCACGCCTCTTCTTTCGTTGTCCATGCCCTTCACGATGGCGGCTCTTTGGCCCGAACCGAAGAGCCAAATCCTGCGTGCCGTACCGGACCATAAGTGCGGTCGAGCGCAGCGCATGGTGCCACCCCGCCCACAACCGTCCACAAAGGACGCCAACTCGCCAACCGCGTCCGATTTGGGCGTTTTGAGCGAGGGTCGTGAGCGGCGATGATCGTTCTAACCCTCTTTGCCACTCACGACCCCCGCGAGAACCGGACATAATGCCCGCATCGCGAAGCCGGCGCCACGTTTGACTTACCCCAGCGAGCTCAGCCGCCGCGACCTGGTCGCGAAAGCCACTCTCAGTGTCAGGGTGGTTGCGCTGTTCGTGTGAGTGGTTAGGGTCCGGACTTGGTCGCGTGGTGACTCAGAAAGCCACTGCCTTGCTGGCTTGTGAAAGAACTGTCCAGCGTGATCAAGGTCCGGGCCTGGCTGGCCTGACTTGATAGAAGCGTGGACTAGACGCCATCGACCTCGA